>CALZZE010000001.1 GCA_945830575.1 uncultured Subdoligranulum sp.
CCCCGGCTCTGTTGGCGCAGGGAAATCAGTCCTGCAAAAAGTCTTTCAGAACGGCCACATCCTCCGGGTTCTTGCAGTTGATCTCGGCGGACAGCGTGCGGTGAACGTTGGCGCCGGACGCGAACACAAAGCGGCAGAGCTCGCTTTTCAGGTTCATCTGGTCGCCCTCGGGGGTCTCAAACAGCACATCACCCTTGCAGGTGGAAACCACCTTCAGAAATTCATTGATGTCGATATTGGGGTTCAAATGCATGGCGGGGTCCTCCTGTTAAATTTTTATCACACTTAGATTATACTGGAAAATCCCCCGTTTGTCAACCATAGAATCCAAATATAGCGGGAAAGTTTGCAAAAACCGCCGCGGCACGCTATAATAGTTCCATCTATAAAGGCCATGGAGGACAACGGTATGCCGGAAAAAACCTTTTACACTGTGGTGGTGGCGGATGACGAGACCGAGCTGCGGGAGGCTGTCTGCACCATGATCCCGTGGGAGGCGCTGGGCTTTCGTCTGGTGGGCAGCGCCAGCAACGGGCTGGACGCATTGCAGCTGGTGGAGCAGCTGGAGCCGGACCTGCTGCTCACCGATATCCGGATGCCCTTTATTTCGGGCATCGAGCTGGCCCGGCAGGTGCGGGAGATCCGCCCCGCCATGAACATCGCCTTTCTCAGCGGCTTTGATGATTTTGAGTACGCCAAGCAGGCCATCCAGTACAACATCATCAGCTACATGCTCAAGCCGCTGACCATGGACGGCCTTGCCGCCGAACTGAAGGTCATCCACGAGAAGATCGACAATCAGTATGACCGTTTCCGCCGCCGGGACAATGCCTCCGGCGACAAGGCGGCCTTTGTGATCCCGCTGCTGCTGGCGGGGGAGGACCCCCAGCCGGAGGACAAGCTGAGGCAGGCGGCGGCCGGGTGCGGCCTGCTGCGGGGGCTGGATGATGTGCCCCGGTACGTGGTGCTGGCGGCCAGCCTGTATACCAAGGAGGGCGCCAACGTCACCGAGCCGGCCCAGCTGCGGATGCTGGAACAACTTTCGGGAAAATATCTGCGCTATTACGCGTTTTATGCGGCGGGCAGTCTGGTGGCGCTGCTCATGGGCAACCCCTCGGATTTTGAGGAGTACCTGCACATTCTGGCAGACGAATTCTGCCAGCTGGCAGACCGCGCTCTGGGTCTGCGCTGCTGTGTGGGCATCAGCCGGCCGGTGGGGCAGCTGTCGGAACTGAACCAGTGCTGGCGCAAAGCCGCCGAGGCGCTCCACGCCGCCGAGGAAGGGGAGGGCGGCGTCAGCTTTATCACCGACCTGCGCAAGGGCGGCACCACGCTGTGTCAGCGGGCGCTGGCGGTCATTGACGAGCAGTACTCCGACGAGACGCTGTCGCTGGTATCGCTGGGCACCCAGCTGGAGGTCAGCCCCAACCATCTGAGCGCCTGCATCAAAAAGGAAACCGGCGAGACCTTCATCAACATCCTCATTCGCAAGCGGATGGAGGCCGCCCGGGAGCTGCTGCTGGGAACCGACCTGAAGATTCAGGAGATCGCCCGCCGCTGCGGCTACTCCGACCAGCATTATTTCAGCTATTGCTTCAAAAAATACTGCGGCGCGTCCCCCAACGCGCTGCGCCGCCAGAAAGCGGGGGACAGCCAATGAAACGTCCACGCCTGACAGGGCTGCTGCTGTGCGCCATCACCGTCATCACGGCGGGGGCGCTGGTGGCCGCAGTGGCGCTGTTCATCAACCGGTATCGCACCGCCACCGTCCAGACCGCCCGCACCAGCAGCGCGCAGGCGGTCAGTCAGGTGGCGGACACGGTGGGCAACTACGTGCAGCAGATGGATGACGCCATGGCGCTGCTGGCCGACGCCATGGACGAGCCGGCCCGCCAGCGGGACGATTTTTTGGAGGCGTTTCTGAAAATACGCCCCGAGATCGCCGCCGTCACCACCTACAATGCCGAAGGCGAGCTGCTGCATTGCTGGAGCGCCGGGCACACCCCGCGGGAAAACATCATCACCAACCTGTCCTTTGACACGGAACGGATGGAGTCCATGGGGGAGCGCATCGTTACCGCGCCCCACGTGGCCACCATTTTTGAGGGCTGGTATCCCTGGGTCGTCACCATGATCGACCGCATCGACGCGCCGGACGGCGCCTGCTTTGTGGCGCTGGATCTGAGCTTTTCCAGCATCTCCAAGACCATTGCCAACGTGGGCATTGGCCAGCACGGCTACTGCTTTCTGCTGGATCAGCAGGGCAATCTGGTCTATCATCCCCAGCAACAGCTGATTTACGCGGGGCTGAAAAGCGAGGACACCGCCCGTCTGGCCGCCGCCGAAAACGATACCTTTGAGGAAAACGGCGTCATTTACAGCATTCAGGCCGTGGAGGGCAGCCCGTGGCGGGTGGTGGGCGTCAGCTACGTGGACGAGCAGGTCAACCGCAACGTGGCGCAGCTGGCGAAGATGTCCATTGTCATCGTGCTGGCGGTGCTGGCGGCGGCTCTGCTGGCGGCGGCCCTGCTGGCGCGCATCGTCACCCGCCCGCTGCAAAATCTGGCGGGGGAGATGGAGCGCTTTGAACAGGACGCTGACCAGTTCACCTATCAGGAGGTGAACGGCACCCGGGAGGTGGGGGAGCTGTCCGCCTCCTTCGGGCATATGGTGGTGCGCATCCAGCAGCTGATGGCCACCGTGCGGGAGGAGGAGATCAACCTGCGCAAGACCGAGCTGAAAGCGCTGCAGGCCCAGATCAACCCGCATTTTCTCTACAACACGCTGGATTCCATCGCTTGGATGTGCGAGCGGGGCAAAAACGCCGACGCGGTGCAGATGGTTCACGCGCTGGCCCGGCTGTTCCGCATCAGCATCAGCAAGGGCCACGAGCTGATTCCCATTGCCCGGGAGATTGAACACGCCGAAAGCTATCTGCAAATTCAGAAATACCGGTACAAAAACCAGTTTACCTACCATTTTCAGGTGGACCCCGCCTGCACGGAGTACCTATGCAATAAAATCACGCTGCAGCCGATCATCGAGAACGCCATTACCCACGGGCTGGACCTGCTGGTGGACGAGGGGCACATCGAGGTGGAGGTGCTGCAGGACGGCGAGGATATCCTGTTCAAGGTGACGGACAACGGCGTGGGCATGGAACCGGAGCAGGTGCGGGCCATCTTCCGGCGGGAGCCGGGAGACCGCACCGGCATCGGCATCAAGAACGTGAATGACCGGCTGCGCATCTATTTTGGGGAGGGTTACGGCCTGACCATCGACAGCGTGCCTGACGAGGGCACCACTGTCACGGTGCGGATGCCCAGAGTGAAGGAGGGCAGCTATGAGACAAAGTAAGCTGGCGGCGGCTCTGCTGGCGCTTCTGATGCTGGGCGGCTGCGCGGCAGCGCCCGCCCAGCGGCACAATGTTGCCATCGTGGCGAAATCCACCTCCACCGAGTTCTGGGCGGCGGTGTTTGCCGGGGCGGAGGCCGCCGGGGCAGAGTACAATCTGGACCTGAGCATCACCGGCCCCGAGACCGAGGAGGACTACGAGACCCAGAACGCCATGATCGCGCAGGCGGTGGAGGACGGCGCGGAGGCGCTGGTGTTTTCCGCCATCGACTTTGAGGCCAACGCCGCCGCCATCAACGAGGCCGCCCGCAGAGGGGTGCGCATCGTGGTCATTGACTCGGGTGTAGACTCCGACGCGGTGGAGACCTACATCGGCACCGACAATCTGGCGGCGGGGCGCATGGCGGCACAGGCGGCGCTGGACGGCACGCCCGGCCGGCTGACGGTGGGGTTCGTGAACTATGACGTCAATTCCGCCAACGGCCAGCTGCGGGAGCAGGGCGCCCGGGAGGCGCTGGCGGACAGCGGCCGCGCACAGGTGGCGGCGTGCATCAATACGGTTTCCGAGGCGGGCGCCGCCATGCAGGACACGCTGGCCATGCTGAACGCCCACCCGGAGATCAATGTGCTCATCGCCTTCAACGAGCCGACCAGCGTGGGCGCGGCCCGTGCGCTGGACGCATCGGGCCGGGCGGATGCCGTGGCGCTGGTGGGCTTTGACTCCAACGTGGAGACGGTGGACGGCCTGCAGACCGGGCTGGTGGATGCCCTCATCGTGCAGAACACCTACGCCATGGGGTATCTGGGGGTGGAGAGCGCCTACCGCCTGCTCACCGGGCAGGGCGGCTCCATGCTGCGCACGGTGGACACCGCCACCCGCATCATCACCCGGGAAAACATGTTCACCATCGACGGTCAGAAGGCGCTGTTCGCCTTTGAATAAACAAGATGCCCCAAGCCGGGCGCAGCGGAGAGAAAAACACTGATTTTGTACCAAAATGTTACAAATTTTGGACTTGTTGCACAAAAATAGAGGATTCCATGTGGTCAAATCGTTGAGAGTCATAAAAAAATACCCCCATTTTTCGGTGAAATTTCACCTTGTTTTTTGGTGAATTTTCCAGTAACATAATAAACGAACAAAGCATCCGGCCTCTACACGGGTGCGAAAAAAAATACCGCCGCACCCCTGCGGCGGGAAAGATTTGGAGGAAAACACTATGAAAAAATTGTTAGCTCTGGCTGTTGCCGGCTGCATGGCGCTGTCTCTGGCGGCCTGCGGCGGTTCCACCGCATCCAGCGCCCCCGCCGCCTCTTCTGAGGCTGCCAGCTCCGCCGCTGAGAGCGCCGCGGAGAGCGTTGCCGAGTCCACCGCCGCCGGCGGCAAGATCGGCGTCTGCATCTACAAGTTTGACGACGCGTTCATGACCACCTACCGCAATGCCCTGCAGGAGATCCTCGAGGGCAAGGGCTACGAGGTCACCGTCGTGGACGGCAACAACGACCAGAACAAGCAGAACGAGCAGATCAACACCTTCATCACCCAGGGCGTTGACGCGCTCATCATCAACCCCGTCATGACCTCCGCTGCTGACCAGATCATCAGCACCGTCAAGGACGCGGACGTTCCCACCGTCCTCATCAACCGTGAGCCCACCGCCGATCAGATGTCCGCTTACGAGAAGCTGGTTTACGTTGGCTGCGACGCCGCTCAGTCCGGCACCATGCAGGGCGAGCTGATCCTCGACACCGAGAACAAGGGCGACATCAACGGTGACGGCAAGGTTTCCTACATCATGATCCAGGGCGACCCCGAGAACATCGACGCGCAGCTGCGTACCGAGTACTCCGTCAAGGCTCTGACCGACGCCGGCGTCGAAGTCGAGCAGCTGGACCTCCAGCGCGGCGACTGGGACCGCAACAAGGGCCAGGAGATCGCTCAGAACGACCTCGCCAAGTTCGGTGATCAGATCGAAGTCGTCTTCTGCAACAATGACGACATGGCCATCGGCGCTCTGCAGGCCATCCAGGCTGCGGGCCGCACCGTCAACAGCGACATCTATCTGGTCGGCGTTGACGCTCTGGACGCTGCTCTGAACGAAGTCGAGGCCGGCAACATGACCGGCACCGTTCTGAACGACGCCAAGGGCCAGGCCTCTCAGGCTGTCGAGTGCATGGAAGAGCTGCTGGGCGGCAAGACCTTCGCTGCCGGCGAGCAGAGTGTGTACGTTGACTACGTCAAGGTCACTCCTGACAACGTTGCTGAGTTCAAATAATCCCCCGGAATCGGTCTGACCGGGGTGCGGGTGCACAGGCACCCGCACCCCTTTACTTTGAGAGAAGGGGGCAAGCGAATTGTCGGAATATCGTTTGGAAATGCGTGGCGTTGTCAAGACCTTCCCTGGCGTTAAGGCACTGGACCACGCGCAGCTGCAGCTGCGGCCCGGCACCGTCCATGCGCTCATGGGCGAGAATGGCGCGGGCAAATCCACCCTGATGAAATGTATGTTCGGCATCTATCACATGGATGAAGGCGAAGTCATTTACGAGGGTGAAAAAGTCGAGATCAAAGGCCCGCTGGATGCGCTGAACCGGGGCATTGCCATGGTGCATCAGGAATTGCAGCCCATCCCGGAGCGCAGCATCGGCGAGAACATTTACGTGGGACGCTATCCCACCAAACAGTTCGGTCCCGTTACGGTGATCGACCACGAAAAGATGTACGCGGACGCGGCCAAGGTGCTCAAGGAAGTGCATCTGAACTTTGACCCCAAGGCCAAGCTGGGGTCGCTGAGCGTTTCCCAGATGCAGCTGGTGGAGATCGCCAAGGCGGTCTCGGCGGACTGCAAGGTGCTGATTCTGGACGAGCCTACCTCCTCGCTGACCGCGGCGGAGGTGGAGGCGTTGTTCACCATCGTGGATGAGCTGCGCGCCAAGGGCGTCTCCATCGTGTACATCAGCCATAAAATGGACGAAATTCTTCGTATCAGCGACGAAGTTACCATCATGCGCGACGGCCAGTACATTGGTACCTGGCAGGCCAAGGGGCTGACCACCGACTTCATCATCACCAAGATGGTGGGCCGTGAGCTGTCCAACCTGTATCCGCCGCGGGAGAACGTCCCCGGCGAGGTGGTGTTTGAAGTCAAGGACTTCACCTCCATCAATCCCAAGAGCTTCCGCAACGCCACCTTCAACGTCCGCAAGGGCGAGATTCTGGGCGTGGCCGGTCTGGTGGGCGCACAGCGCACCGAACTGATGGAAGGCCTGTTCGGCCTGCGTGCCCACACCAAGGGCACCATCACCTACAAGGGGCAGGAGCTGAAGATCGACCAGCCCCGGGACGCCATCAAATCCGGTATCGCCATGCTCACCGAGGATCGCCGCGCCACCGGTATTCTGGGCGTTCTGTCCATCGCGGACAACGTTTCCATCGCCTCGCTGGATCAGTACCTGATCGGCGGCATCATGCTGGACGATGGCAAAATCGAAAAGCTGGTGCAGGACAACGTTGCCAAGCTGTCCATCAAGACGCCGTCCTCCAAAACGCAGATCCAGACCCTTTCCGGCGGCAACCAGCAGAAGGTCCTTATCAGCCGCTGGCTGGCCAACGACCCCGATGTGTTCATTCTGGACGAGCCGACCCGCGGCATCGACGTGGGCGCCAAGTACGAAATTTACTGCATCATCGCGGAATTGGCCAAACAGGGCAAGAGCATCATCATGATTTCCTCCGAAATGAGCGAGTTGATCGGCATGTCTGACCGCATCATGGTCATGTGCGACGGCCGGGTCACCGGTTTCATCGATGGCGACAAGGCCAATCAGGAGAACATCATGGCGTTGGCCACCCAGTTTGAATAAGGAGGAAAACATCCATGGCAAAGAAATTTGATCTCAAAAAATTTGCGTCCAACAACGCCATCATCATTCTGATCGCGGTGCTGGCGCTGTTCGTGGGCATGACCACCCAGAACTTCTTTACCACCCGCAACCTGTCCAACCTGATCGTCAACATGGCGCCCCGTTTCATCATCGCCTGCGGCGTGTCGGGATGCCTTATCACCAAGGGCACTGACCTTTCCGCCGGCCGTCAGGTCGGTCTGGCTGCCTGCCTTTCCGCCATGCTGCTGCAGAGCGTGGATTACTCCGCCCGTATGCTGCCCTGGCTGCCGGACATTCCGTGGCCTCTGGCTCTGCTCATCGTCATGGCCATCATGGCGGTCTTCGGCGCCATCAACGGCGTCATCATCGCCTTCCTGAAGGTTCCTCCCTTCATCGCCACGCTGGGCATGCAGACCATCGTCTACGGCCTGTGCTCCCTCATCACCAACAACCAGCCCATGGGCGGCTACAAGAAGAGCTACCTGAACGTGGCCTCCGGCAAGCTGTTCAACAATGACTTCCTGCCCTTCCTGCTGTTCTTCGCGCTGGGCGTCGGCCTGTTCTTCTGGTTCCTGTACAACAAGACCCGTCACGGCAAGTACATGTACGCCATCGGCGGCAACGAGAGCGCTGCCACCGTGGCCGGCGTCAACGTGCCCGCCACCCTCATCCGCATCTACATTCTGGCGTCCCTGATGTACGCGCTGGGCGGTTTCCTGGTCGGCGCCAAGGCTGGCGGCGCCTCCACTGCCACCGGCCTCGGCTATGAGCTGGAAGCCATCGCGGCCTGCACCATCGGCGGCGTTTCCGCCAACGGCGGCGTCGGCACCGTGCCCGGCGTTCTGGTGGGCGTTCTGGTGTTTGAAGTGCTGAAGATCTGCCTCCAGTTCATGGGCGTGGATCCCGCTTACACCTACATTGCTCAGGGCCTCGTCATCATCGTGGCCGTTGCCCTTGACCTGCGCAAGTACCTCGCCAAGAAGTAATGCCCATGGACGAGCAGAACAATACCCCCGAAACGGAGCAATCGCCCATTCCGGAGCGCGACCCGGTGACAGGCAAGCGTGCCCGCCGGGACCCCAAGGACCTGAACGCTTTCGAGAACTTCTATGAGAACTTCCGGAATGTTCCGGTGAAGTACGTGGACCGGTTCATTGCCCTGTGCGTCATCGCGCTGGTGGTCGTTGTTGCCATCGGGATCATCAACCGCTGAAAAAATCTCCCGGCATCCTGCGATGCCGGGAGGTTTTCTTTGCTATTTCCGCTTTTTCTTTCGCACGCTGTACCCAAAGCTGCCCAGCTTGCGGCCCAGCGCCAGATAATCCCCGTGGGAATAGACGATGAGCTTTGCCTTGCCCAGACACAGCTTTCCGTTTTCATCCAGCAGCCGCTCGTCCACGTCCACGGCCACCACCTCCGCCAGAAACAGGTCGTGACTGCCCAGCGGGATGACCTGCGTCACCTTACATTCCAGATTCACGGGGCTTTCCGCCAGCAGGGCGGTGCCCACTTTGGCGGCAGGCTCCGCCGTCAGGTGCATGGCGGCGAATTTGTCCACATCGCGGCCGCTTTTCACGCCGCACCAGTCCACCGCCCGCACAAGGCTCTCGGTGGGCAGATTGATGACGAACTCGCCGCTTTCCCTGATCAGATGATGGCTGAACCGCTCCGGCCGCACGCTGATGGACACCATGGAAGGCTGGGTGCAGATGGTGCCGCACCAGCCCACCGTGATGAGGTTGGGCTTTTCCAGCGTTCCGCAGCTTACCAACACGGGCGGCTCCGGGTTGAGCAGGGTGGAGCCTTTCCAGACTTGTCGGCTCATGTTGTCTCCTCCCAGGTGCGCTCGCTGATGATATACCGGGGCCGGGCCTTGGTCTCCATATAGATTTTGCCGATGTATTCCCCGATGACGCCCAGACAGATCAGCTGTACGCCGCTGACAAAGCAGATGATGCTGGTCATGGAGGCCCAGCCAGACACCGTATGCCCCAGAAGCGCCTGAATGACCGCCCACACCACGCCAAGAAAGCTGATGAACGCCACAAACACGCCGAACCCGGTGATCATGCGGATGGGCTTGACGGACAGGCTGGTGATGCCGTCAAAGGCCAGTGCCAGCATTTTGGATAGGGGGTAGTGGCTTTCGCCGGCGATGCGCTCATGGCGCTCGTAGGTCACGCTGGTGGACTTGAACCCCACCAGCGGCACCATGCCCCGCAAAAACAGGTTTACTTCCTTGAAATTGGAGAACTCCTGCAGCACCCGGGCGCTCATCAGGCGGTAATCCGCGTGGTTGAACACCACCTCCGCGCCCATGGCATTGAGCAGCTTATAAAAGCTCTCGGCGGTGAACCGCTTGAAAAAGGTGTCGGTATCCCGCTTGCTGCGCACGCCGTACACCACATCGCAGCCGTCCCGGTATGCGTCCACCATGCCGTCCATGGCGTTGATGTCATCCTGCCCGTCGCAGTCGATGGAGATGGTGATGTCGCAGCGGTCTTTCGCCTCCATCAAACCGGCCAGCACGGCGTTCTGGTGGCCCCGGTTGCGGCTCTGGCAGATGCCCAGATAATGCTCGTCTGCGTTGGCCAGCCCCCGGATGATGTCCCAGGTGGTATCTTTGGAGCCATCGTTGACGAACAGCACCCGGCTGTCGCTGCTGATCTTGCCCGCGGCGGCCAGATCGGTGATTTTTTTCAAAAACAACGGTGCCGTGATGGGCAGCACCTCCTGCTCGTTGTAGCAGGGGATGACGATATACAGAACAGGATTCTGACGGTCATTCATAAGGTTGCCTCCCGGGCGCTGCCCTGCAGGCCCGTTTTGTCAAGAATTTTGAAGCTGCCGTGCCAGGTTTCCACCAGTCCGTCCCGCTGCATCCGTCCCAGCTCCCGGGACAGGGCGCTGCGGTCGCAGCCCAGATATTCCGCCAGCGCGGCGCGTGTCAGCGGGATGGTGAAGGTATCGCTGCCCTGCCGGGCGGCCTCGTCCAGCAGCCACAGCGAGATGCGCACCCGCAGACTGCGGCACATGAGCAGTTCCAGACGGCGGTCCAGCGAGAAATATTTCTGGCTGATGGTTTCCACCAGATTGCGCAGCACCCGCCATTGCAGGGCCGGCGGCGCATCGCCGGGGCTAAGCAGCCGTTCCCGGGGCAGGTACAGCACGGTGCAGTCCTCCGCAGCGGCCACATTCACCGGGCTTTTGGTGCCCGCGCCCGCCAGCACATCCCCGAACAGCCCACCCGGCCCCATGTGGGTCACCGTGACGGTGCTGCCGTCCGGCAGTGTCTTGGCGGCCGTGATGCGCCCTGTGAGGATCAGCCCGATCTCGCTGGCGGCATATCCGGCCAGCAGCAGGAACTCGCCTTTCCGGTAGGAGCGCAGGCGGGGCGACAGCGTGGGCAGCAGAGCGTCCAGCTCCGGGTCTGTCAGCCCGCGCAGCAGGCTGGTGTCGCGCAAAACCGCATAATAGGGCCGAAGTTCCACACCGGTCTCCTTTCCGCGTTGCCGCTGCAACAGACATTTCCTTTTTATTATAGTATAGTGTTGCCGCAAAAGCAAATGTTTTTGGAGGAATTTGTATGAAATTCAAAAAAGTTCTTTCCGCTGTTCTGGCGCTGGCCATGGCTGCCAGTCTGGCCGCCTGCGGCAGTACGGCAGCCGCATCGTCCGTGGAGGCTGTCTCTGAACCGGCAGCCACCGAGGCGCCCGCCGAGAGCACCGAGACCACCGAGACCGCGGCGGAGTCCGCCGGCATCCGCATCGCGGGTCTGAAAGGCCCCACCACTATGGGTCTTGTGAACCTGATTGCCCAGGCCGAGGCGGGACAGACCGCCCAGGACTATGCGTTCACCATGTACGGCGCGGCGGATGAGATCGTTCCGCTGCTGGTCAAGGGCGAGCTGGACGCCGCCGCCATTCCCGCCAATCTGGCGGCCACGCTGTACCAAAAGACCAACGGCGCGCTGGAGGTGGCCTGCATCAACACGCTGGGCGTGCTGTATGTGGTGGAGCTGGGGAACAACATCCAGTCCGTGGAGGACCTGAAGGGCGCCACCATCGTCACCACCGGCAAGGGCACCACGCCGGAGTATGTGCTGCGCTACGTGCTGAGCCAGAACGGCATCGACCCGGACAAGGATGTGACCATTGAGTATCTCAGCGAGGCCACCGAGGTGGCGGCCCGTCTGACCGCTCCCTCCGCCGACAGCCGCACCATCGTGGCGATGCTGCCCCAGCCTTTTGTCACCAGCGTGGTGGCCCAGAGCGAGGGCGGAGTGCGCGTGGCGCTGGACATGAACGAGGAATGGCAGAAGGTGGCGGGCAGCCGCCTTGTCACCGGCGTGACGGTGGTGCGCAAGGAATTTGCCGAGGCCAACCCGGACGTGATGGCTCAGTTGATGACGGACTACGCCGCCAGCGTGGAGAGCGTGACCGCCGACCTGTCCGGCACCGCCGCGCTGTGCGAGCAGTACGGCGTGGTGGCCAAGGCGGCGCTGGCCGAGAAGGCGCTGCCCAGCTGCAACATTGTGTTTGAGACCGGCGACGAGATGAAGACCGACCTGACTGCCTATCTGCAGGTGCTGTATGACGCCGATCCCGCCTCGGTGGGCGGCGCGCTGCCCGGCGAGGACTTCTATCGTGCGGACTAAGCTGGCCGCGCTTGCGTTCTGGCTGATCGTCTGGCATCTGGCGGCCATGGCGCTGGGTCATGGCGGGCTGTTTCTGGCCACCCCGGGGCAGACCCTCGGGGCGCTGGCAGCGCTGCTGCCCACCGCCGGATTCTGGCGGCGGGTGCTGTTTACAGCGGGGCGTATCCTGCTGGGGTTTGTTCTGGCGGTGGTGACCGGCGTGGCGCTGGGCGCACTGTCCAGCCGCTGGCGGGCCGCCCGGGCGCTGGTGGAGCCTGTCATGCAGCTCATCCGCGCCATGCCGGTAGCCAGCTTTGTCATTCTGGCGCTGCTGTGGGTGCGCAGCGCCAATCTGAGTGTGGTCGTCAGCTTTACCCATGTGCTGCCCGTCATCTACGCGGGCACACTGACGGGCATTGCGGACACCGACCGCCAGCTGTTGGAGATGGCGAGGGTGTACCGCCTGCCGCTGTCCAAAACGCTGCGGGTCATCTGGCTGCCGGGGGTGTTCCCGGCGCTGTCGGAAAGCTGCATCGCCGCCATGGGCATGTGCTGGAAAAGCGGCGTTTCGGCGGAGGTCATCGGCCTGCCGGACTGGTCGGTGGGGGATGCGCTCTACCGAGCCAAAATCACCCTTGCCACGCCGGAGGTGTTCGCGTGGACGCTGGTCATCGTGGTGGCCTCGGCGCTGCTGTCCCATCTGGCGGCGAGGGGGCTGCGGGCGGCCAAGTCCCGGCTGTGTGGGGAGGTGACGGCGTGATCACTGCCCGCTCTTTGTATAAATCCTTCGGTGAAACGCAGGTTTTGCGGGGCCTCACCCTGACGGTGAACGGCCCGGCGGTGCTGATGGGCCCCAGCGGATGCGGAAAAACCACCTTGCTGCGCATCCTCATGGGGCTGGAGACTGCCGATGCAGGAACGGTGCAGGGGATGGGCCGGGTGGCGGCGGTCTTTCAGGAGGACCGTCTGTGCCCCCAGCTCACCGCGCCCGGCAACATTGCGCTGACCGGGGCGGACGCTGCCGCCGCTGTGCGGGAACTGGAGGCGCTGGGCTTCTCCCCGGAGGATCTGCACCGCCCGGCGGCGGCGCTTTCCGGCGGTCAGCGCCGGCGTGCCGCGCTGCTGCGGGCGCTGCTCTGCCGGAACGCCGACACGCTGCTGCTGGACGAGCCTTTCACCGGCATGGATGAAACGCTGGTGGAACAGGCCGCCGCGGCCACCGTCCGCCTGACGTCGGGACGGGACGCCCTTCTGGTCACCCACGACCCCCGCGCCGCCGCCCTGCTGGGCTGGCCGGTGCTGCACTTATAAAAATAACAACGCACCGCGTTTTGCGGTGCGTTTTGTGCGTTACAGCAGCTCCTGCAGAATGGCGTTTTGCACCACCATCCCGGCGGGGGTCAGGGCCAGCACCTCGCCGTCAAACCGGGCGTAGCCGTGGGACACACATTGCCGGATAAAGGCCAGTCTGCGCCGGTCAAACACCGCCCCGCCCCGGTCATAATATTCCCGCAGCCGCAGGCCGCTGGTCAGCCGCAGCTGCATCAACAGAAAATCCTCCGCGTCACAGACGCCCTCCGCCTGCTCCCGCAGCGTGCCCGCCACAAACCCGGCGGTGTCACTGGGCCAGAACCGGCGCACACCGCCCACGCAGCTGTGGGCCGCCGGGCCAAGACCCAGATAGTCCTCACAGTTCCAATACAGCAGGTTGTGCCGTCCCTCGTGCCCCGGCAGGGCAAAGTTGGAGATTTCGTATTGCCGGTAGCCCTCCTCCTCCAGACGCCGGCAGGCGTACAGGTAAAAGTCCGCCGCCGCGTCGCTGTCGGGCAGGCCGTCCGGCGGGAACCGTTCAAAGGCCGTCCCCGGCTCGATCTTGAGCAGATACGCCGAGATGTGGGTGCAGCCCCCGTCCTGCAAAAGTGACAGCGTTTCGTCAAATTCCTCCCGGGTGTAATGGGGCAGCGCCAGCATGATGTCCCCGCACAGCTCGGTGAATCCGGCCTGCCGGGCGGTGCGCAGTGCGGCGGCGGCTCCGGCGGCGGTGTGGGTGCGGCCAAGGCGGCGCAGCTGGTCGTCCCGGGCGCTCTGCACGCCCAGACTCAGCCGGTTCACCCCGGCTTGCCGGAACCCCGCCAGCCGCTCCGGCGTCACCACGTCCGGGTTGGTCTCCAGCGTGATCTCCGCCCCCGGCAGCGGGTCTGCCGCCGCCAGTAGCTGCCCCACCTGTGCAGGGGAGAGCAGCCCCGGCGTACCGCCGCCGAAATACACGGTGTCCGGCCGCCGGGGACAGTCTGCCAGCTCCCGCAGCAGCGCGTCCACATAGGCCTGCGGCACCGCCCGGCGGCCCGGCGCGGAATAAAAATCGCAGTAGCGGCATTTGGCCGGGCAGTAGGGGATGTGTATATACAATCCAAATCTTGACATTTGACCCTCAATGTGCGATAGTGTTCATAACAGATTTACAATTCGGTGATAATTTTATCAAGAAAATCCTGTATACTAATGATACTCGAAAGGAGAGGGGATTGCAACTATGTTCAATCGTTATGAAAACATTTCCTATGCCGAAAGTCCCTTCGGCACCTTAAACCAGTTTGTGGCCAAGACCTTCGGCTGGATGTTTGCGGGCCTGCTGGTGACCTTCGCCGCCGCGGTGGGCACCGTGTCCACCGGCGCCTTTGTCATGCTGTTCAACACCGGTCTGGTGTTTGCGCTCACCATCGCGGAGCTGATTCTGGTGCTGGTGCTCAGCGCCCGCATCACAAAATTGCAGCCGTCCACCGCCACCGCCATGTTCTTTGTGTATGCGGTGCTCAACGGCATCAACCTGAGCGTCTATTTCATCGCCTATGACCTGAGCACGCTGATCCTTGCCTTCCTGGTGGGCGCGGTGTACTTCGGCGTCATGGCAGTGTACGGGGCCAACACCCAGCGCGATCTGCTGGGCTGGGCGCCCAAGCTGATGGGCGGTCTTGTGGCTCTCATCGTCACCGCGCTGGTGGGCGGGCTGTTCGGCCTGCTGTTCGGCATCAGCTTCGGCTTTCTCGACGTGGTCTACTGCGGTTTGTCGGTGCTGCTGTTCATGGGCATGACCGCCTACGACACCCAGATGCTCAAGCATCATTACGCCTATTTCGGCGGCGATGCGGCCATGCTGCAAAAGGCGTCTATCTTCGGCGCGCTGAACCTGTATCTGGACTTCATCAACATTTTCCTGTATATCGTCCGGATTCTGGGCCGCAACCGGGACAACTGAGGCGCTTGACATTTCCTGCCGAAAGAATTATAATGTACCCGTGTAAAACGCATTGACGGAGAAAAGTACCTGCCCGCACGTGGATGCAGAGAGAGGGGCCGCCGGCTGAAAGCCCCTCCGGAACGCAAGGCAGCGAAGTTCCCTCCCGAGCGGTCTGTGTGAACGGCTTTCCCAGTAGCGCAGAACGGCAGCCCCGTTACCGGCACAAAACGAGTGCCGCGCTTCTGCGCGGAACACGGGTGGTACCGCGAGACTTTTTCAGTCCCGTCCCTGAGTCAATTCCGGGGACGGGGCTTTTTGTTTCTGTCCCGACAAGTAAGAGGTGCAAGTATGGAAGAAAAAATCAAGGAGCTGCGCGCCGCGTTGGAGGCCGACATGGCCGGCGTGCAGAACAAGGACCAGCTTTCCGCCTTCTGGCAGAAGTACCTGAGCAAAAACGGCTCGGTGGCGGGGCTGACCAAAAACCTGCGTGACGTGCCCAAGGAGGACCGTCCCGCCGTAGGCAAGACCATCAACGAGTTCAAGACCTGGGCGGAGGGGCAGTACAAGGCCCTGTCCGAGCAGGTGGAGCAGGCGGCGCTGGCCGCCCGCAACGAGGCCGAGACGGTGGACATCACCCTGCCTGCCAAGCGGCATCACTGCGGCGGGCTGCATCCCATCACGCTGGTGAAAAACGAGATCATCGATGTGTTCGCCGGCATGGGCTTTGAGATTTACGAAGGCCCCGAGATCGAGGACGACGACCACAACTTCACCCGCCTGAACGTGCCCAAAAACCATCCCGCCCGCGACATGCAGGACACCTTCTATGTGGCGGAGGACATCGTGCTGCGCACCCAGACCAGCGGCGGCCAGATCCGCGTGATGGACAGGGAAAAGCCCCCCATCAAGGTGCTGGTGCCGGGCCGGGTGTTCCGCTCGGACTCCGACGCCACCCACTCGCCCATGTTCCATCAGATGGAGGGCCTTGTGGTGGACAAAAACATCACGCTGTGCGATTTGCAGGGCATGCTGGACAAGTTCGTGCAGGCGCTGTTCGGCCCCGAGGTCAAGACCCGTCTGCGCCCCTCCTATTTCCCCTTCACCGAGCCAAGCGTGGAGGTGGACGTCTCCTGCTTTGCCTGCGGCGGCAAGGGCTGTTCGCTGTGCAAGGGCACCGGCTGGATCGAGGTGCTGGGCGCGGGCGTGGTGCATCAGAACGTGCTGAAAAACTGCGGCATCGACCCGCAGGAGTACTCCGGCTTTGCCTTCGGCATCGGCATCGAGCGCATCGCCATGCTGAAATACGGCATCAACAACATCGGCCTGATGTTTGAGAACGACCTGCGCTTTTTGGAGCAGTTCAAGGACTGAGGAAGGGGAGGCAAATCCATGAAAGTACCATTCAGCTGGCTCAAGCAGTACGTGGACATCGACGTGACTGCCCAGGAGCTGGAAGATAAACTGTTTGACTGCGGCTTTGAGGTGGAGGAGCGCATCGATCTGGGCGCCGACATCCACAAGGTCGTGGTGGGCGTTGTGACCGACTGCGTGCCCCAGGAGGGCACCCATCTGCACATCTGCAAGGTGGACTGCGGCGACTACGGCCATGATATCCAGATTTCCACCGGCGCGCCCAACGTCTACGCCGGCATGCACACCGCGGCGGCGCTGGACGGCTCCACACTGCCCGGCGGCATCAAGATCAAGGCCAAGCCCCTGATGGGCGTGGAGTCCAACGGCATGCTCTGCTCCGGCGAGGAGCTGGGCCTCAATGAGGACCTGTACCCCGGCGCGGAGGTCTACGGCCTGCTGGACCTGCCCAAGGACACTGTGCCCGGCACCCCCATCCAGCAGGTGGTGGGGCTGGACGATTCCATTTTTGACATCTCCATCACCGCCAACCGGGCGGACTGCCAGAGCGTTCTGGGCATCGCCCGGGAGGTGGCGGCGGCGCTGGGCAAGCCTCTGACCATGCCCGCCACCGACTACACCGTCAGCGATTACGTGGACGAAAAGCTGAGCATCACGGTGGAGGCCCCCGACCTGTGCCCCCGCTATCTGGGTCATTATGTGCGCAACATCACGCCGGGCACCTCGCCCCGCTGGATGCGCCGTCAGCTGGCGCTGTGCGGCCTGCGCAGCATCTCCAACGTGGTGGACATCACCAACTACGTGATGCTGGAGATCGGCCAGCCCATGCACGCCTTTGACATGGATACGCTGGAAAGCCACCAGATCATTGTGCGCCGCGCCGCTGAGGGCGAGGGCATCACCACGCTGGACGGCAAGGAATTCACGCTGACCCCCGACAATCTGGTCATCTGCGACGGCCACAAGCCGGTGGCGCTGGCGGGCATCATGGGCGGTCTGAACTCCGAGATCAAGGACACCACCACCCAGCTGCTGTTTGAATCCGCCAAGTTCGCCCGGGACAACATCCGCAAAACCGCCCGCAGCCTTGGTCAGAACACCGATGCCTCCAGCCACTACGAGAAGGGCATCAGCGAGTACACCACCGAGCTGGGCATGGCCCGCGCCCTGCACCTGATTCAGGAGTTGGGCTGCGGCGAGGTGACTGCCACCCACTTTGACTGCTCCGCCGGGGCCTCCCGGGAGGGCAAGCGGTTCACCGCCAAAATCAGCCGCATCAACGCCATTCTGGGCATCGAGGTGCCTCAGAACGAGGTGCTGTCCATCCTGCGCCGCCTTGCTTTTGAGGTGGAGCTGATGGAGGACGGCGACACCATGCAGGTGGTGGCTCCCCGCTGGCGGGAGGACATCGAGATCGGCGAGCCGGATCTGGCCGAGGAGGTCATCCGGGAATACGGCTACGACCACATCAAGCCCACCTTCTTGAAGGCGGCGCAGGTCACCACCGGCGGCCTGGCGGCGGAGCAGCAGCGCACCGCCCGGCTGAAAAAGGCCATGTGCGCCCAGGGTTTCTACGAGGCCATGACGCTGGCCTTCTATGCGGACGCCGATCTGGACATGCTGCACATCGCCCCCGATGCGCCGGAGCGCAAGGTCATCCGGCTGCTCAATCCGCTGTCCTCCCATCTCACCATCATGCGGCCGCTGTTGGCGCCCTCGCTGCTGAACAGCGCCGTGGGCAACCTGCGCAATGGCAATGCGGCGGGCCGCCTGTTCGAGCTGTCCAACATCTACCTGCCCCGGCAGCTCCCTGTCACCGAACTGCCGGAGGAGCGCCCCCATCTGGGCTTTGTGGCCTTCGGCCCCGACGAGGATTTCTTCACCCTCAAGGGCGCGCTGGAGGGCGTGGGCGAAGCGTTCGGCATCACCTTCGAGGTGGAGCGCGCCGCCGATGTACCCTGGCTGCATCCCGGCCAGTCGGCGTATCTGGTGTGTGACGGCGAGCGGGTGGGCGTTTTCGGCCGCCTTGCCAACGATGTGACCGCCGAGCTGAAGCTGCCCAAGGACAGCCGCACCAACCTGAACATTCTGCTGGGCGAAGTGGACTACGCCGCCCTGATGCGCCATGCCTGCTGCAAGCTGTGCTACCGTCCGCTGTCCCCGTTTGCCACGGTGGAGCGCGATCTGGCGCTGGTGGTGGACGAGGGGATGACCTGCGGCGCCATCGTGGACGCCATCCGCCATGCCTGCCCGCAGGTGCATAAGGTGGAGCTGTTCGATGTGTACCGGGGCGAAAAGCTGGGCGCAGGCAAAAAGAGCATGGCCTTCCGGCTGTACTTCCAGCCCGCCGACAAGGCGCTGGAGCCCGCTGACATCGACCGCTTTGTCAAGAAGATCCTTGGCAACCTGAAATACAAGCTGGGCATCGAGATCCGCGAGTGATGCCGCGGGAGGGGGACCGCTGTGCGCAGCGGCCCTCTCTTTTTCATGGGGGCAAACGACAGCATTCCCTTGCAATCGAACCACAAAACGTGTTATAGTGTAGGAAATGGAACGGAAACTGTGAAAGGAAGGGGAATCATGGCCAGAATGCACCGCCGCCGGAAGGAACCGGCTCCCGCGGCGCCGCTGTACGGCGAGCCGACCGGGTTTTACGATCAGGACCACGACGCGGATTTTGAGGCCCGGCAGAGCGCCAAAGCCAGACGCCGCCGCAGTGACCGCCTGTACACCGCGGCGATGGTGGTGTTCGCAGCCATCTTTCTGGTGAGCGGTGGGATGCTGGTGAAACGGTTTCTGGAGGATCGCAAAACGGAAACACAGTTTTCCGATTTGGCGGCCCTGATCGACACCACCGCCCCCGCCGAGCCGGCCCCGGAGGAGGAGCCGATGGAATCCAATGCTGCCAAGTTTGCCGCGCTGAAAGCCAGGAACGCGGAATTCATCGGCTGGATCCGTATTGACGGTACCAGTCTGGATTACCCGGTCATGTACTCGCCCACCCGGGAGGATTTTTACTTAAAGCACGATTTTGAGGGCAATTACAGCGATTACGGCGTGCCCTATCTGGACGAAAACTGCAAAATGGACGCCGGCGGCCAATCCGACAATCTGGTGGTATACGGCCACAATATGAAAACCGGTACCATTTTCGGCTGCCTGACGGAATATAAAAAGGAAAGCTGGTATGCCCATCACCCCGTCATCACCTTTGACACGCTGTACGGGGATGCGGAGTACGAGGTGTTCGCCGCCTTCGCCATCGATGTGGAGACCGACCAGAGCTTTTTGTACAACGAATATCTGGACGTGAGCCAGACCAAATTCGACGAGTATGTGGCCGAGGTCCGCCGCCGCAGCGATGTGAAAACCGACATCGTCCCCCGGTACGGCGACCAGCTGCTGACGCTGTCCACCTGTGAGTATTCCACCGCCAACGGCCGGTATGTGGTGGTGGCAAGGCGGGTCGAAGCGGAGAATGCCTAAGATTCTTAAGAAAAATAGGGAAAAGTCCTTGTAAAATTTTGCAAAATTTCAAAAAGTATTGCCCATCAGGGCAAAATATGGTATTCTAAATGTGCGCGAGACTCTTGTTCGTGGTGTAAGAAACAGGAAAAAGGGAATGCGCACGGCGGGCAGCCGTTGCCCTTGACGGCTGCCCGTTTTATTTCAGAAAACTTTCGTTTGATTTTGAATAGAATACATCAGAGGATCGGGAGGGATTTGTATGTGTGGCATCGTAGGCTTTACCGGGGCGGCGCAGGCTGCGCCCATTCTGCTGGACGGTCTGTCCAAACTGGAATATCGCGGGTATGACTCCGCCGGCATCGCCGTGCAGGAAAAAAACGGCAAGATCGAGGTGGTCAAGGCCAAGGGGCGGCTCAAGGTTCTTAGCGAGATGACGGACGGCGGCAGCGCCGTGCCCGGCAGCTGCGGCATCGGCCACACCCGCTGGGCCACCCACGGCGAACCCAGCGTCCTCAACGCCCATCCGCATTATTCCCGGGATGAAAAGATCGCGGTGGTGCACAACGGCATCATCGAAAACTATCAGGAACTGAAAGACCGCCTCATCAAACGGGGCTTCTCCTTCGTTTCCCAGACGGACACCGAGGTGGTGGCCCAGCTGCTGGACTACTACTACACCGGCGTCTCGGCGGGGGATGCGTTGGACGCCATCGCCCGCATGATGCTGCATGTGCGCGGTTCCTACGCGCTGGGCGTGCTGTTTGCCGACCAGCCCGGCACCCTCTACGCGGTGCGCAAGGACAGCCCCCTCATTGTGGGCAGAACCGGGGACGGCGCCATCATCGCATCGGATGTGCCGGCGCTGCTCAAGTACACCCGCACCGTTTACTATATCGACAATCTGGAAATTGCCCGCATGACGCCGGATTCCATCGAGTTCTTCAACGTGGACCGGGAGCCGGTGCAGCGGGAGGCCGCCACCATCGAATGGGATGCCGAGGCCGCGGAAAAGGGCGGCTACGAGCATTTCATGATGAAGGAGATCCACGAGCAGCCCGCCGCCGTGCGGGATACCCTGTCTCCCCGCATCAAGGACGGCTGCATCGACCTGTCCGAGCTGTCGCTGGATGAGGAGGCCATCCGCAAGGTGCGCCGCCTGTATATCATCGGCTGCGGTTCCGCCTACCATGTGGGCGTGGCGGCCCGCTATGTGTTTGAAAGTCTGGCCCGCATCCCCGTGGAGGTGGATGTGGCCAGCGAATTCCGCTACCGTGACCCGGTGCTGGAACCGGATTCTCTGGCGGTCATCATCAGCCAGAGCGGTGAGACCGCCGACACGCTGGCCGCGCTGCGCGCCTGCAAGGAGCACGGCGTGCGCACCATCGGCGTGGTGAACGTGGTCGGCTCCAGCATCGCCCGGGAGGCGGACGCCACGCTGTACACCTGGGCGGGGCCGGAAATTGCCGTGGCCACCACCAAGGCGTACAGCACCCAGCTGGCGGCCTGCTATCTGCTGGCGGTGGAGTTCGCCAGAGTGCGCGGTACGCTGGCGGAGGGCCAGTACGACAGCCTTGTGAATGAATTGCAGGCGCTGCCGGACAAGATCGAGAAAACGCTGTCCGACAAGGAGCGCATCCAGTGGTTTGCCAGCAAATATGCCAGCGCCCGGGACGTGTTTTTCATTGGCCGGGGTCTGGATTACGCCGTGGCGCTGGAGGGCAGCCTGAAATTCAAGGAGATCAGCTACATCCACTCCGAGGCCTTCGCCGCGGGGGAGATGAAGCACGGGCCCATTTCCCTCATTGAAAAGGATATGCTGGTGGTGGGCGTGCTCACCCAGCCTGACCTGTACGAAAAGACCGTTTCCAATCTGGTGGAGGCCAAGAGCCGCGGCGCGTTCCTCATGGGGCTGACCACCTACGGCAACTACAATATTGAGGATACGGCGGGCTTCACGGTGTACGTGCCCAAGACCGACCCCCACTTTGCCACCAGCCTGTCGGTGATCCCGCTGCAGCTGCTGGCCTACTACGTCAGCTGCGCCAAGGGCCTGGATGTGGATAAACCCCGCAATCTGGCCAAGAGCGTGACGGTGGAATAATTACGATGAAATGTGGGAAATTGAGAAGTATCGGATGCTTCTTGTTTCCTGAGCCGGATGTGTATCATGAAATTTGAAACCAACCAACTGTTGAAGGGCCTTCCCCGCAAGCTGGCGCTGATGGCGCTGGACTGCGGTCTGATCGTGCTATGCTACTGGCTGGCCATCATGCTGCGGTTTGACGGCGGCGACGCCTACAAGCGCGCCGCCACCATCTCCGCCATGCTGCCCATGCTGCGGTACGTGCTGCCCATCTACCTCATCGTGTTCTGGTTCGGCGGCCTGTATGAGATCATGTGGAAGTACGCCGGCATGCGGGACCTTGCCCGGCTGCTGTGTCTGTCAGGGCTGTCCACCGGTCTCATCATGCTGTTTGACCTCATCTACCGCAGCCGCCCCATCAGCGGCACGGTGCTCATCATCGGTGCGCTGCTCAACACGGCGGCCATCGCCGGGGTGCGGTTTTTCTGGCGGCTGCTGCAAACGCTGCGGGAATCCGCCGCCGGGCAGGGGCAGGGCAATGACACCCCGCTGCTCATCGTGGGCGCCGGCAATGCGGGCGCGTGGGCGGTCAACCTGTGCAAGAGCAAAAACCAGAGCTTTGGCCGCCCGGTGTGCATCGTGGACGATGACCTGACCAAGAAAAACCTGCGCGTGCAGGGCGTGCCGGTGCGCGGCACCATCTCGGACATTCCCGAGCTGGTGCGCAAGTACCACATCATGGAGATCGTCATTGCCATCACCACCCTGAAAGGCGACCGCCTGCAGGAGGTCATCAACCTGTGCAATGCCACCCACTGCCGGGTGCGGATGCTCAGCGATCCGCAGGCCATCGACGAATCCGGCAACCCGCTGGGGGCGGGCATCCGGGAGCTGAACACCGCGGACTTCCTCTCCCGGGATGAGATCCAGCTCAATGACGCCCAGATCTCGGAGTATATCCATGACAAGGTGGTGCTGGTCACCGGCGGCGGCGGCTCCATCGGCAGCGAGCTGTGCCGCCAGATCATGCGCTACCAGCCCAAGCGGCTGCTCATTTTTGACATCTACGAAAACTGCGCCTATGAGCTGGAGACCGAGCTGCGCAGCAAATACGGCGCCAAAGCGCCCGTCATCACGCTCATCGGCTCCATCCGGGAGAAAAAGCGTCTGGACGAGGTTTTTGAGACCTACCATCCCACCGTAGTGTTCCATGCGGCCGCCCACAAGCATGTGCCGCTGATGGAGGTCAGCCCGGCGGAAGCGGTCAAAAACAACGTGTTCGGCACCAAAAACCTGCTGGCCAGCGCCGCCGAGCATGGCGTGGAGCGGTTCGTGCAGCTGTCCACCGACAAGGCGGTCAACCCCACCAACGTGATGGGCTGCACCAAGCGCCTGTGTGAAATGCTCATTCAGACCTTCTCGATGCACACTTCCATGACCTGTGTGGCGGTGCGGTTCGGCAACGTGCTGGGCAGCCACGGCAGCGTCATCCCGCTGTTTGAGGAGCAGATCAAGCGCGGCGGCCCCGTCACCATCACCCACCCGGACATCGTGCGCTATTTTATGACCATCACCGAGGCGGCCCAGCTGGTGCTGCAGGCGGGCGGCCTTGCCAAGGGCGGCAGCATCTACGTGCTGGACATGGGCCAGCCGGTGCGCATCATGGACCTTGCCTCCCGCCTGATCCGCTTTTACGGCTATGAGCCGGGGGTGGACATGAAGATCAAGGTCACCGGCCTGCGTCCCGGCGAAAAGCTGTATGAGGAGCTGCTGATGGACGCCGAGCAGGACAAGATGCAGCAGACTGCCCACAACAAGATTTTCATTGCGCCGCCCATGACCATCGATTTGGCCGCCTTTTACACCAACCTGCAGGAATTGCAGCGCTGTGCCGAGCATAACGATGAAAAGGTGGTGGAGCAGCTGCAAAAAATGGTGGGCAGCTACCACCCCAACCGCAAGGTGAACGAGGATCACACCGTGGAGGCCGCCACCGGCAACACCGCCATCCTGTCCAAAGAGGATGTGCAGGCGGCCATGGCAGGCAAGGAGGGCTGAGCCAATGTACCAACGTTATTGTAAACGGCTGCTGGATTTTGTGCTGTCTCTGGCGGCCTGCATCGTGCTGGCGCCCGTCATGCTGGCCATCGCCGTCTGGATCAAGCTGGACTCCCCGGGGCCGGTATTTTTCCGTCAGCGCCGGGTGGGCGCGCACAAGACCCATTTCAACATTTTGAAATTCCGCACCATGCGGGGCGACACCCCCCATGATGTGCCCACCCATCTTCTGAAAAACGCCGACAGCTACATTACCAAAAGCGGTGCGTTTCTGCGCAAGACCAGCCTGGACGAGCTGCCCCAGATCTACAACATTCTGGTGGGGGAGATGGCCATCATCGGCCCGCGCCCGGCGCTGTACAACCAGTATGATCTCATCGAGGCGAGGGACAGGGTTCACGCCAACGATGTGCGTCCCGGCCTGACGGGTCTGGCGCAGGTCAACGGCCGGGACGAGCTGCCCATCGATGTGAAGGCCCGCTATGACGGCGAGTACGCCGCCAACATCACCTTTTTGGGCGATATGAAGATCTTTTTCGGCACGTTTGGTTACGTGTTCCACCGCAAGGGCGTGGTGGAGGGCGGCACCGGCGCACTGGAGGAACAGCAAAAGGCCGGAAAGACCAAATGAGTGGTTTTGGCACTTTCCGTCATTTTGACCAACAAATTTCTGGCACAAAGCCCCCCAAAAGGGGCTTTTTTTGCGCAAACTTCAAAAATAACCAAGAAAATATTGTTTTTTTCGTTAAAATATGTTGCAAAAGCCAAGCGAATTGTGTAAAATATACATATACCTTGGGTTGAATTATGGCAATGTTACGGTCGGCGGTTTTCACAAAACGGAACGGCAGGCCCGTAAACGATAGAAAAAGAGGAGAGGCTACCAATGGCGAACAGGGTATTCCAGAATG
The DNA here is from genome assembly GCA_945830575.1 of uncultured Subdoligranulum sp. Lineage (GTDB taxonomy): Bacteria > Bacillota > Clostridia > Oscillospirales > Ruminococcaceae > Gemmiger. The sequence continues at coordinate 25,005 of CALZZE010000001.1, forward strand.
TGGTCTATCAAATGAAGGATGCACTTGATCGTGTGGTGGGTGTTGTGGATGACACCGGCACCGTCATTTCCTGCTCAGAGCTGGGCCAGATCGGGGAAATGCGGGACGGCTTTGCCGCGGCCCGGCTGACGGCGGGGGATGCCTTCATCCGTGACGGCTACGCCTATCATCAGTTCTCCAACGCCAAGCACAACGACTACGCCGCCTTTGTGGAGGGCACCGACAGTGTGTCCGAGCAGTTTGCGGCCATGCTGTCCATCAGCCTGCAAAGCATCAAGCAGTACCACGACGAGAAGTTTGACAAAACCAACTTCATCAAAAACGTGGTACTGGACAACATCCTCCCCGGCGACATCTACGCCAAAGCCCGGGAACTGCATTTTGTGTCGGATGTGCAGCGTGTGGTGCTGCTCATCCGTGTCACCTCCGGCACCGACATCTCCGCCTACGATGTGGTGTCCAGCCTGTTCCCCGACAAGCAGAAGGACTTTGTGTTCAACATCTCCGAGACCGACACCGTCCTTGTCAAGGAAATCAAGCCGGACAACAGCACCCGGGATATGGAAAAGCTGGCCGCCTCCATTGTGGATACCCTGCAGGGCGAGCATTACATCAAGGCCGTGGTGGGCATCGGCACGCCCATCGGCAACATCAAGGACTTGGCCTCCAGCTTCAAGGAAGCCCAGATCGCCATGGAGGTGGGCAAGGTCTTTGACACCGAGCAGCAGGTCATCTCCTACGATCATCTGGGCATTGCCCGCCTCATTTACCAGCTGCCCACCACCCTCTGCGAGGCCTTCCTCCGGGAGGTGTTCAAGCAGGAGAGCATCGATTCCCTCGATCAGGAGACACTGTTCACCATCCAGCGGTTCTTTGAGAACAACCTGAACGTGTCCGAGACTAGCCGCGGTCTGTTCGTCCACCGCAACACGCTGGTCTACCGTCTGGAAAAAATCCGCAAGCTTACCGGGCTTGACCTGCGCAATTTCGATGATGCCATCATCTTCAAGGTGGCGCTGATGGTCAAAAAGTACCTCTCCGCCAATCCGGCCCGGTACTGAGCGCAGACGGCATCCAATTTTTAACAAAGCTTTCACAAACGGCGCAAACCTGCGGGTCTGCGCCGTTTTTCCTGTTGTGTGCCAGCCAAAAAAACTTGACGGACGGGCTGTTGTATGGTAAGTTATTATATGTACCACTATGCGCGGTTTGGCAGCGTACAGGGCCGTGTAACATAACAGGAGCAAAGTAATGATCGATTTTGAACACGTTTCCAAAACGTATGAAACACATAATTCCGAGAATGTGGCGCTGGAGGACATCAGTCTGCATATCGATGAGGGCGAGTTTGTCTGGGTGCTGGGCCATTCCGGCGCGGGCAAATCCACCTTCATCAAGCTGATGCAGATGGAGGAGCGGGCCACCGGCGGCACCATCACCATCAACGGGCAGAACCTGAATAAGATCAAGCGCAAAAAGGTACCGTTCCTGCGCCGGGAGATGGGCGTGGTGTTTCAGGACTTCCGCCTCATCCCCACCATGACGGTGTATGAAAATGTGGCGTTTGCCATGCGCGTCACCAACATTTCCACCAAGCACATCAAGTCCCGCGTGCCCTTTGCCCTGTCCCTTGTGGGGCTGGAGGACAAGATGGACCGCCTGCCGGACGAGCTTTCCGGCGGCGAGCAGCAGCGCGTGGCGGTGGCCCGGGCGCTGGTGCATGGCCCCAAGTTCATCATTGCGGACGAGCCTACCGGCAACCTGGACCCCGAAATGAGCATGGACATCATGCAGCTGTTCGAGGCCATCAACAAGGTGGGCATCACGGTGGTGGTGGTCACTCATGAGCACCAGCTGGTTCACAAGCTGGCGGCCAAGTATCACAACCGGATCATCACGCTGGCGCACGGCCTCGTCAAGTCCGACACCGCCGACCCCCTTGTGGCCGAGGAATACGCCCAGCTTGCGGCGGAACGCGGCTATGAGGATGAAGAATTCGTGTAAGAGGGTACAACCATGCGATTTTCCAGTTTTACATATTTGGTAGGGCAGGGCCTGCACAATCTGAAAGCCAACCGGCTCATGACGCTGGCCTCCATGGGCGTGCTGACCGTCTGCATGCTGCTCATCGGCGCGGCGTTCCTGCTGGGCGCCAACATCGATGCCATGGTGGCCTACATCGGAGACCAGAACCAGACCATCGTGTACATGGATCTGGGCGCCTCCGAGGAACAGCTGGCCGCCGCCGACGCAGCCATCCGCTCCACCGCCGGTGTGGTGGAGGTCAGCTACGTTTCCCCGCAGGAGGTGCTGGACCGCTACGCCGACATGCTCAAAGACTACACCAACCTGCGGGAGGCCTTTGAGGACGACAACCCCTTCAACCCCAACTATGTGGTGGTGGTGGACGACCCCAACCATATCTCGGATATCGCCGCCCAGCTGCGTACCATCGGCGGGGTGGAGGACGTGGTGGCCCCGGTGGAGATGTCCCGGCTGTTCGTCACGCTGCAAACCGCCATCAACTATGCCTGCTATGGCATCGTGGCGGTGCTGGCGCTGGTCAGCATGGTGGTCATCAACAACACCATTAAAATCACCGTGTTCAACCGCCGCAAGGAGATCAACATTATGAAACTGGTGGGCGCCACCAACGGTTTCATCCGGTTCCCCTTCTTTGTGGAGGGCGTCACCTCCGGTCTGGTGTCGGCGGCGCTGGCCTCCGGCATCATCTGCGGCGCCTACTACGCGCTGACCCGCTGGTATGAGGAGAACCCCACCAACATTTCCCAGCTGTTCGGCGGCACACTGGTGCCGCTGCAGGACGTGTGGTATTATCTGGTCATCGGCTTTGCCGCGCTGGGCTTTGTGCTGTGCGGCATCGGCACCGCCACCAGCATCCGCAAGCATCTGAAGGTGTAAGGTATGAAACACGCAACATCCATCCGTCTGCGGCGCATCGGCTCGCTGCTGCTGGCGCTGCTGCTGACGCTGTCCGTGTCCTTTGCCAAGGCGACCCCCGCCCGGGCGGATGACAGACAGCAGGAACTGCAGCAGGCCAAGGAGGAGGCCCAGAACAAGCTCAACGAGATCAACGCGGGCATCAAGGCGGCGCAGGCCAATCAGGCTGCCGCCGCCGAGCTGAAACAGCAGTATGCCCAGCAGGAGGCCGTCATCAAGAGCCAGATCACCATCCTCTATGAGCAGATCACCGCCATCAAGGAGCAGATCTCCAACAAGGAGACGGAGATTCAGGAAAAACAGCAGCAGATCGAGCAAAAGCAGGCGGAATACGACGAACGGTTCGCCGGCTTTCAGGAACGTATGCGCGCCATGCAGCGGCTGGACAACGGCGGCGCGGTGGCGCTGCTGTCCCAGGCCACCAGCCTGTACCAGCTGCTGACCTTTTCCTCCACGCTGGAGCAGATCTCCACCAAGGACACGCAGATGTGCGAGGAACTGGAGAACCAGCGCATCGAGCTGAACCAACAGAAGGAGGCGCTGGAGACCGCCAAAGCGGAGCTGGAGGAGGCCCAGAACGAGCTGGAAAACCAGAACAGCCAGCTGGAGAGCAAGCGCGGCGAACTGGTGGCCAGCATGCAGGCGCAGAATGAAAAAATCTCTGCCGCCGAGGCGGAGGAGGCCGCGCTGGAAGTGGAGGCCGCCGAGGCCCGCAAGCAGCTGGATGCCGCCGCCGCCGCACTGGACGCCTACCTGAACGAGCAGGTGCGCAAATACGGCGACGCCGCCATCAAATGCTCGCTGAATTTTGGCCCGGCGCTGTCCACCTACAAGTATATTTCCTGTGTGTTCGGTGCAGGCGGCCACCGCGGCACCGACTTTGCGGCCCCCGCCAACACGCCCATCTACGCGGTGGCGGACGGCATTGTCACCACCGCCGCCAACCACTGGAGCTACGGCAACTACGTCCAGATCTACCACGGCAAGGACGATGACGGCAACACCTATTCCACTCTCTATGCCCATATGATCCAGTGGCCGTCGGTCAGCTCCGGGCAGCCCGTCACCAAGGGCACCATCATCGGCTATGTGGGCTCCACCGGCAATTCCACCGGCAACCATCTGCATCTGGAAATGAAGATCAACGGTGTGCTGACCAATGCGGCCAACTACATTCCCCATTAAAAGAGGTACCTCATGAAACATCAAGAGAAACAGAAACTCCTTGTGCGCATCGTATGCTTTGCCATTGCCGCTCTGATGGTGGCGGGGCTTGTGGCCTCTGTGGCGCTGGCGATGATGTAAGGGGGCACGGTATGAGCAAAAAAGTCAGCATCGCGGTGGCGGCCACCGTCACCCTCATCGCCATGGCACTGACCTTCTCCATCACCATGGCCATCTCCATGAACATGTTCAACAACACCGTATCCAGCGTCAAAAGCAGGGAACGGCAGTACAACAAGCTGTCGGAAATCGACCGCTTTGTGCGTTCTAATGAGTATTTTTCCATCAATGATGACACGCTGAACGATACCATCGCCTCCGGTTATATGCTGGGCATCAGCGATAAATACGCCCGGTATTATTCCGCCAAGGCGTACGCCGAGCGGGTCAATGTGGCCTCCGGCAAGCTGATGGGCATCGGCGTGGAGATCGTCAACGACGCCTCCTCCGGCTATGGCCGCATCATCCGCGTGTATGACAATTCTCCCGCCAGCGAGGTGGGCATGCAGGTGGGCGGTTTCATCACCGCGGTGGGGGAGCAGAGCACCCGCACCATGACCGACACGGCCGCCATCACCTCCGCGCTGCTGGGGGAGGAGGGCACCAGCGTGGCGGTCACCTACCTTGGCCCTGATAAACAGGAGCAAAAACTGGAAATCATCCACTCCAGCTACACCATCCCCACGGTGTACGGCCAGATGGTGCGGGACAACTGTGCCTATGTAAAGGTCAGCGCCTTTACGACCGGCACCGCCACCGAGTTCAAGGCCACGGTGGACAGCCTGAAAGGGCAGGGAGCCACCAGCTTTGTGTTTGACCTGCGGGACAACAGCGGCGAAAACCTCAATGCGGCGCTGGTCGCGGCGGATTACTGCGTGCCTGCGGGCCTCATCGCCCAGAGCGAAGATAAGGACGGCAACCTCACTGACCTGCGCGTCTCGGATGACAGCGAGCTGGAACTGCCGCTGGTCTGCCTTGTGAACGGCAGCACCGCCGGCGGCGCCGAGCTGTTCGCCAACGCGCTGCGCAAAATGGGCGGCGCAGTGCTGGTGGGAACCACCACTGCGGGCAAGGGCGTGGTGCTCAGCGATGCGCAGAGCTTTTCGGACGGCAGCGCGGCGTATATCACCATTGCCATTCTGCGGGACAATGAGGGCTGGAACTGGAACGACAGCGGCCTGACCCCCGATGTGGAGGCAGCGCTTTCCGCCGACGAACAGACCAACTACTACGCCTTTACGGTGGACAGCGACCCGCAGATCCAGAAAGCGGTGACGGCTGCTGCCGCGCAGGCGGGACAGGGGCAATGATATGCCAAAGCTGACGGAACTTGCCACCATCCGCGACCTGTGCGCCCGGTATGATTTTGCTCTGTCCAAGGGCTTCGGACAGAATTTCATCATCAATCCGGGCATCTGCCCCCGCATTGCCGAGGCCAGCGGCATCGGCCCCGGCTGGGGCGCGCTGGAGATCGGCCCCGGCATCGGGGTGCTGACGGAACAGCTTTGCCAGCGGGCGGACAAGGTGGTGGCGGTGGAGGTGGACAAGCGTCTGCCGCCGTTGCTGGCCGAGACCATGGCGGACTATCCCAACTTCAAGCTGGTACTGGAGGATGTGCTCAAGGTGGACCTGCGCGGTCTGCTGGCGGAGGAATTCGGAGACCGGCCGGTGGCGGTGTGTGCCAATCTGCCCTATTATATCACCAGTCCCATCCTGATGCGGCTGCTGGAGGAGCGCCTTCCTATTTGCAACATCACCGTGATGGTGCAGAAGGAGGCCGCCCAGCGGCTCTGCGCCGCCCCCGGCACCCGGGAGGCAGGGGCCATCAGCTACGCGGTGGCCTACTACGCCCAACCAAAGCTACTGTTTACGGTGCAGCCGGGCAGCTTTTACCCGGCCCCCAAGGTCACCAGCGCGGTCATTCAGCTGACGCTGCATCCCCAGCCCCCGGTGCAGGTGCCGGGCGGCGATGAGGCGGGGTATTTCCGGCTGATTCGTGCGGCCTTCTCCCAGCGGCGCAAAACGGCGGCCAACGCCATCGCCAATGGCCTGTCCCTGCCCAAAGCGCAGGTGCTCGCGGCGCTGCAGGCCACCGGACTGGACGCCCGCCTGCGCCCGGAGCAGCTCACGCTGCAGGATTTCTGTGCCTTACAGACTGCATTGACAAACCTTGGTTGAGTATGGTATAATACTTTCGCTGTGGGATGCCCCATGGCGGAATATGCTGGTGTAGCACAACTGGCAGTGCAGCTGATTTGTAATCAGCAGGTTGCGGGTTCGATTCCTGTCGCCAGCTCCACAGGGACAGCGAGGTCTTGTTGGCCGGGCTGTCCCTTTTCTTGACAATCCGTATGTGTTTTACTATAATGAGAGATAATAGGTAACACCGCATACCGGCGCGCAGGCGAAGCCTCGCGCCTTTCCATGTTCGATGGGAGGTCTTATTGATGGATTCCAACATGATACTCAAGGAGGCGGCCGCGCTGCAGCCCGAGCTGCAGGCTGTCCGCCGCGATCTGCACCGCCATCCCGAGCTTGGCTTTGATCTGGTGTACACCAAGGCTTTGGTGCGCCAAAAGCTGGAGGAGATGGGGTATCAGCCGCAGGACTGCGGAAAATGCGGACTGGTGGCGCTGGCGGGAGGGAAGCATCCCGGCAAGACCATCCTCATCCGCGGCGACATGGACGCGCTGCCCATCGAGGAAGAGGCGGACGTGGACTACAAGAGCGAGATACCGGGCAAGATGCACGGCTGCGGGCATGATATGCACGCGGCCATGATGCTGGGCGCGGCGAAGCTGCTGAAGGCGCATGAGGAGGAATTGCAGGGCACCGTCAAGCTGATGTTCCAGCCGGCGGAGGAAATTTTCCAGGGGTCGGAGGACATGATCCGCGCCGGCGTGCTGGAGAATCCCACGGTGGACGCCGCCCTGATGATCCATGTGGTGCCCGGCCTGCCCATGCCCGCCGGCATGGTGCTGGTGCAGGGAGGCGGCGTGTCCATGGCCTCCTGCGAGCAGTACCACATTCTGGTGAAGGGCCGCGGCGGCCACGGCTCCATGCCCGCCGTCTGCATCGACCCCATCACCGCCGCCGCCCACATCCATCTGGCATTGCAGGAGATTAACTCCCGCGAGCTGGACCCCCATGGCTTTGGCGTGTTCACCACCGGCCGTTTTGAAGGCGGCAAAACCTCCAATGTCATTCCCGACACCGCCGAGATGTGGGGCACCATCCGCACGGTGGACCCGGACGGGAAAATCAACGCACAAATCAAGACCCGCATGACGGAGATCGCCAAAGGCGTGGGCGCGGCCATGCGCTGCGAGGTGGAGACGGAATTTTACGATTTCTGCCCCTGCATGGTCAACGATGACGCCTTGTCCGCCGACACGCTGCGCTATATGACCGAGCTGCTTGGCCCGGCCGCGCTGGACATGGCCAAGCTCACCGGCGGCAAGCCGGGCGGCGGCAGCGAGGATTTCGCCTTTGTCAGCCACAAGGTTCCCACCGTGGGGATGCTGCTGTCCACCGGCAATGCCAAGGAGGGCTACTGCTACACCCAGCACAACCCCAAGGCCAAATTTGACGATTCTGTGCTGTTCCGTGGTTCGGCGGCCTATGTGTATGCCGCCGCCCGCTGGCTGGAGGAACACAAGTAAAGAAAACAAAGCACACGGGCGCGATCCGTGTGCTTTTCTGCGGGAGAGGGGAAACGTTATGAATCATGATCTGACGGTGGGAAAACCGGGCACTGTGCTGTGGCAGTTCTGCCTGCCGCTGTTCGGCAGCATCATTTTTCAACAGCTGTACAATCTGGCGGATAGTTTGGTTGCGGGACGGTTCATCGGGGAAAACGCGCTGGCCGCAGTGGGAAATTCCTACGAAATTACGCTGATTTTCATTGCCTTTGCTTTCGGGTGCAACATCGGCTGCTCGGTCATGGTCTCCCGGCTGTTCGGCGCAAAGGAATACGCCGAGATGAAAACCGCCGTGACCACCTCCATGCTGGCCTCCGGCGGTATCTGCCTGCTTCTGATGGCGGTGGGGCTGCTGGGCGGCCGCTGGCTGCTGGGGCTGATCAACACCCCAACGGAACTGATGGGGGACAGCGCCCTGTATCTGGACATCTATGTGCTGGGTCTGCCGTTCCTGTTTTTTTATAACCTTTCCACCGGCATCTTCTCCGCCTTCGGAGACTCCAAAACTCCGTTTCGGTTTCTGGCAGTGTCCTCCATGGCCAACATTGCGGTGGACATCCTTTTTGTGACAGCGTTCCGTATGGGGGTCGCGGGCGTGGCATGGGCCACGTTCCTGTGTCAGGGCGTCAGCTGTGTGCTGGCACTGTGGGTGGTGCTGCGGCGGCTGCAGGCCATCCGGACAGCGACCCGCCCCGCACTGTTTTCACTGCGTCTGCTGGGCAAGTTCGCTGTCATTGCCATTCCCAGCACCTTACAGCAGTGCTTTGTGTCGGTGGGCAACATCATCATTCAGGGCGTCATCAACAGCTTTGGCGCCAGCGTCATGGCGGGGTACGCGGCGGCGGTCAAACTGAACAATCTGGTCATCACCTCGCTGACCACGCTGGGCAACGGTGTTTCCAATTACACGGCGCAGAATCTTGGCGCAGGCAAGCCGGAGCGTGTGCGGCAGGGCTTTGCGGCAGGCCTGCGCATGACATGGATGCTGATTTTGCCGCTGGCGCTGTGCTGGTTCTTTGGCGGCCAGATACTGCTGCGGCTGTTTTTGGCGGATGCCCATGGGGAGGCTATGGCGGCAGGTATGCAATTTTTACGCATTGTAGCGCCTTTTTACATGGTACTGTGTGTGAAACTGGTGGCGGACGGCGTGCTGCGCGGCAGCGGTCTGATGGGCCGGTTCATGGTGGACACCTTCTCCGACCTGATTTTGCGTGTGGGACTGTCCATCCTGTTTTCCGGCTGGTGGGGTTCCACCGGCATCTGGCTTTCCTGGCCTGTGGGATGGACGGTGGGCACCCTTCTGTCGGTGCTGTTTTACCGAACCGCGCCCCTTGACAAAACCAAATCATAACACAAAATCCGGCGCCCCCCATGGGACGCCGGATTTTTGTGATAGGTCAGTTCCGGATGTAATCCCGCACCAGAGCCTGCAGCAGATCATCCCGGTCAATGCGGCGGATGAGCGCACGGGCGTTCTTGTAGGTGGTGATGTAGGTGGGATCCTCCGACAGAATGTAGCCCACGATCTGGTTGATGGGGTTATAGCCCTTTTCTTCCAGTGCGCGGTAAACCTGCTGCATGGTCTGCTTGATCTCCATATCTTTCTCATCGCGGAGCGAGAATACAGCAGTTGGTTCTGAAATTGCCATGGCAACAACCCCCTTTTCACGTTTGGATTCTTTTCTTCCTATTATATACGAATGATTTGCCGGATGCAATGCCGGAAACGGCGTTTTAAAAAATTTTTCCTCAGGGCAATACCGCACAATTCATGGCTGTTGCCCTCAGATCAGGCTGGCAGCCTCGGCGTCCAGAACGATGGTGCAGTCGGGGTGCATCTGCAGGATGGAGGCGGGCACCTCGGGGGTGACGGGGCCGAAGAAGGCGCGCTTGATGATCTCCGCCTTGCCCGCGCCGTTGGCGACCAGCAGCACCTTGCGGGCCTGCATGATGGTCTTGATGCCCATGGTGTAGGCCTGACGGGGCACTTCCTCCTTGCTGGCAAAGAACCGCTTGTTGGCCTCGATGGTCTCCTCGGTCAGGTCGACGCAGTGGGTGCCCAGTTCAAAGGCGGAGCCCGGCTCGTTGAAACCGATGTGGCCGTCATGGCCGATGCCCAGCAGCTGCAGGTCGATGCCGCCCACGCGCTGGATCACGTAGTCATAGCGGGCGCACTCGGCGGCGGCGTCCAGATTGGTACCGTCCGGCAGGTTGATGCGCTCGGGACGGATGTTCACCAGATCGAACAGGTTGCGGTGCATGAAGCTCCAGTAGCTCTCAGGATGCTCCCGGGGCAGGCCGCGGTACTCGTCCAGGTTGACGGTGGTGACTTCAGAGAAGTCGATGTCATCCTTGTTGTACCACTCCACCAGCTGCTTGTAGATGCCCACGGGGGTGCCGCCGGTGGCCAGACCCAGCACGCAGTTGGGTTTCATGATGACCTGCGCCGAGATGATGTTGGCGGCCTTGCGGGACATGTCATAGTAGTCCTTTGCGCGAATGATTTTCATAATGGAAAAACCTCCTGTTCAGGTGCGGCGAAAGATTTTTTCACCGTCCTTTGCGTATTGCCTATATTGTAGCACAGACAGGAGAAAAAATAAAGTGAAATTGCATAAATTTCTGCGGAAATTCGAGAAGAAATCGAAAAAGCCGGCGTTCTCTTCTAAGGCTTGCGCTTTAGTGCCCGGAAAGCTGCTTTTTGCGCCGGCGTAAGGCGCAGGCTCTCGCAGGTTTTCTGTACGGCCTTGTTGTGGGTGGCGTCGTCCAGCGTGTCCTGCCGCAGCCAGACAAGCCCCAGCGCTGGCTCTTTGGCGGCCGCCGCGCTCACCGCCCAGGCCACCGCCAGCCGGGCGTAGGGGGCGGGGCAGGAGACCTCCCCGCAGACCGAAAGCACCATCCGCCGGTGTTCCGGGTCGGCGGTGAAGTGGTCCAGCAGGCAGACAAGACCAAACCGGGCGGTGAACTCCGCCTCCGAGCGGGCCAGCTCCCGGAGCCACGGCAGCCAGACCTCCGGTTCCTTTGCCATAAACTTGCAGGTGGCGGCGGTGGAATCGCAGATGCTCCAGTTGTCGATGTGGGGCAGCAGCGCCGTCAGCCGCGCTTTGCGGGCGGCGGCGTCCCCTTTGGCGCAGGCGCACACCAGCCCCCGCAGCATGCCTTCCTCGAAGGTGGCGCCGGTCAGCATGGCCAGCGATTCCTCCGGGGTGCGGGCCAGTTCTTTGGCCAGCCTGCGCAGCGCCGGGATGCGCACCCCCAGCATGGGCCGGCAGCCGGGGATCAGCGCCGAGGAAAAGGCGGCGTACTCCGGCTCCGCCAGTTCGTTCAGGCGGGCCATCAGTTGCTCGTGGTTCATTGCGGACACCTCCTTGTACCATGATAGCACAGAAAATGCCGGCCGCACAAGCGGCCGGCGCCGAAAACCGGAGATCACTTCTGGAACAGCTTGGGAGCGGCCTTGTACAGCAGCAGGCAGACGACCACCATGAGGATGGTGTTGGGCAGCATGTAGGAGCCGTTGTACACCAGACTCCACACGGGGGCGGACATGCCCTCCGGCGCCCAGGAGCCCCACAGCAGCCAGCCGGACAGGAAGCTGCACACAAAGCGCAGCACGCCGCACACCGCGGCGCCCACGGCCACGCCGGCCGTCTTGTTGGAGAAACGCTCAGCCACCAGCGGGGCCAGACCCAGCACGGTGAAGGCCAGTACATAGTCCAGCAGGATGCAGCCGATCTGGGCGGGCAGGGTGGCGCAGTACAGCACGTTTTCAAAGCCCATCATCATTTGCAGCACGCCGTGGACAAAGCCGGTGAAGCATCCCCACTTGGTGCCGTTGCGCAGGCCCATCAGCACCAGCGGGATCATTTCCAGCGTGATGGAGCCGCCCTGCGGCAGCTCAAACACCTTGATGTAGGACAGTACGGTGGCCAGCGCGATCATCAGCGCGCCCTCCACCAGCAGGCGGGACTTGGAATTGGTTTTCATGGGACAAAACTCCTCTTTACAAAAGTACATAAAAACAAGCGCCTGCACAATGATGAGCAGGCGCAAAGCGTTCAGACTTTGTCGGTCAAAACTCCCTCCGCCGGCATTACCCGGATCAGGTTAAGGGTACTTCGCTCTCGCAAATCTCAGCCTTACGGCGCCCCTGTTTTTATGTCCAAAACCAGTATACACATTTTGGCGGATTTGTCAAGGGAGGGGAGGCCTGCTGTGTTTTTTCACAAAAATACAAAGAAAGTTTTGTATATTCCATGAATCTATGGTACAATAGAAACAGCAAGCGAAAGGGAGGCTTTGCGATGAACCGCACAGAGGCGCTTGAGTATTATCAGAAAGCCCAGAAACGGGGCCGGCAGAACTACCGGGAAAAAACACTTTCCGGCCAGTCGCCCTATCTGCCGGTTCTGGACGACATTTTACAGAATACCAACGTGGAACAGCAGATCCCGCTGGGGGTGATGGAGGTGCCGCTGCATCTGGTGGTGGGCACCAAGACGGCGGGACGCACCGCGGCCTTTGCCAGCAACTTTATGCCGCTGCTGCCGCAGGACACCGAGTTTGCCACCAAATGGATCAGCCTGTGTCTGGCCCATCTGGAGGACGGCATCCATGACCCCATCCGCTGCTTTGAGTACATGGGTCTGTTTTACGTGCAGGAGGGCAACAAGCGGGTCAGCGTGCTGAAATCCTTCGGGGCGGATTCCATCGCCGCCCACGTGACCCGCATCGTGCCCCGCTGGGTGGATCTGCCGGTGGTGCGCCAGTATTACGAGTTTATGGAGGCGTTCCCCCTCACCGGGCTGTACACGCTGCAATTCACCCGCCCCGGCAGCTACGCCAAATTGCAGACGCTGCTGGGCAAGGCTCCCGGCGAAAAATGGGATGACGATGACCGGGCGGACATTCTTTCGCTGCACAACTGGGTGGCGAAGGCCTATCAGGCCCACGGCGGCGCGCACATGAAAACCACCGCCGACGATGTGCTGCTCCTGCTGATGAAGCTGTATCCGCTGGAGGAGCTGAAAAAAGACACCCCCGCCGGGCTGGCCAAACGGCTGGACGGCGTGTGGGACGATGTGCTGGCCATGGAAAACCCCGCGCCCATCACGGTCAGCTCCGCCCCGGCGGCGCCCGCCGCCCAGAAGACCACCCTGCTGGACCGGGTTCTGCCCAAAAAGCCCCAGAAGCTCAAGGTGGCCTTTGTGAATGAGCGCACGCCGGAAACCTCCACCTGGACCAGCCAGCATGAGTTTGGCCGCACCCAGCTGGACAGCGCCTTCCCGGGTCAGGTGACCACCGCCGCCTATTTCAATGCCGAGCAGGGCAAAAACGATGATGCACTGCTGGAGCAGGCCATCGCGGAGGGCGCCAACATGGTGTTCACCACCAGTCCCAAGCTGGTGGGGGCCAGCCTGCGGGCCGCCGTGAAGCATCCGGAGGTGCACATCCTCAACTGCTCCATGGACATGCCCTACGCCTCCATCCGCACCTACTACACCCGCGTGTATGAGGCCAAGTTCATCACCGGCGCCATCGCGGGCGCCATGGCCAAAAACGACCGGGTGGGCTTTGTGGCGGATTACCCCAACTTCGGCGTGCCCGCCAACATCAACGCCTTTGCGCTGGGTGCGCGGATGGTGAATCCCCGGGTCAGGGTGGTGCTGAAATGGACCTGCCTGCCCGGCGACCCGCTGACGGAATTTCTGCAAAAGGGCATCACGGTGGTGTCCGGCCGGGATGCGCCCCATCCCAGCCGCTCCCAGCGGGAGTTCGGCACCTTCCAGGTGCTGCCCGGCGGCATTCTGCGGGATTTGGCGTCCCCCTTCTGGCACTGGGGCCAGTTCTACGAGAATGTGGTGCGCACCGTGCTGGACGGCGGCTGGAGCCGGGACAAATCCGGCACCGACGGGCGGGTAGTCAACTACTGGTGGGGCATGAACAGCGGCGTGCTGGACGTGCTGATGAGCCGGGAACTGCCCCATGATGTGCGCCATCTGGCGGACATTCTGCGGGGCGGTCTGACCTCCGGTGCGGTGGATCCCTTTGCCTGCCGCATCGTGGCGCAGGACGGCACGCTGAAAAATGAGGGCCTGCACGGCTTTGAGCCGGAGCAGATCATCCATATGGACTGGCTGTGCGACGCGGTGGAGGGCCGCATCCCGGAATACGAAGAGCTTATCCCCGAGGCGCAGCCCATGTACCGCATGCAGGGGCTGCACCGTGACCGGCTGGCCGCCGAGAAGGAGGCAGTGCTATGAGAGCGCTGGTCATTGCAGACGAGGAGGACAAGTACCTTTGGGACTATTTCAGTCCCGAAAAGCTGGACGGCATCGACCTCATCATCGGATGCGGGGACATGCACGTGCAGTACCTGACCTTTTTAGCCACCATGGCCCACGTGCCGCTGATCTACGTCCACGGAAACCACGATGAAAGCTATGACCAGAACCCGCCCGGCGGGGCGCTGTGTATCGATGACGAGGTGTACATCCACAAAGGGGTGCGCATTGCCGGGCTGGGCGGCTCGGTGCGGTACCGCAACGGCGCGTGGCAGTTCACCGAGGCGGAGATGCGCAAACGCATCCGCCGCCTGCGGGGCAAAATCGAGCGTGCCGGCGGTCTGGATGTGCTGGTGACCCATGCGCCGCTGCACGGCTACGGCGATCTGAGCGACCTGCCTCACCGTGGCTTCACGGTGTTCCATGAGCTGCTGGACCAGTACCATCCGCCGCTGATGCTCCACGGGCATGTCCATCTCAGCTATGGCAGCGCCATCCCCCGGGAACAGCAGTACGGCTCCACCCGCATCCTCAACGCCTGCGGGCGCATCGTGCTGGAGCTGCCGGACCCGCCTCCGCCCAAACAGCACCGAGGCCTGCTGCGCCGCTTCTGGCGGTAAACATCCCTTACTATCACCGAAACGAGGAACAAATTTATGGCAACCATCACTGTATTTGGCGCGGGCACCTGGGGCATCGCGCTGGCCCGCCTGCTGGCCGTCAACGGCCACGACGTCACGGTCTGGAGCGCTCTGCCGGAGGAGCTCAAGGAGTTGCGCACCACCCGCCGCCACAAGAATCTGCCGGGCATGGAGCTGCCATCCTCCATGCACTACACCGCCGACATGGCCGAGGCCTGCAAAACCCGGGATCTGCTGGTGTTTGCGGTGCCGTCGCCGTTTGTGCGTGCCACCGCCAAAAAGGCCGCCAAATGCCTGCCGGAGGGACAGATCATCGTGGACGTGGCCAAGGGCGTGGAGGAAAAGACGCTGGCCACCATGTCGGAGGTCATTGAGGACGAGGTGCAGAAGGTCGGCAAGCACGCCCGCGTGGTGGCGCTGTCCGGCCCCACCCACGCCGAGGAGGTGGCCCGGGACATGCCCACCCTCATCGTGGCGGCCAGCACCGATATAGCAGCGGCCGGCGCTGTGCAGAAAATTTTCAACAGCCCCACCTTCCGGGTGTACACCAACACCGACCGCAAGGGCGTGGAGCTGGGCGGCGCGGTGAAAAACGTCATTGCGCTGGCGGTGGGCATCGGGCTGGGCCTTGGCTACGGCGACAACGCCAAGGCGGCGCTCATCACCCGCGGCAACGCCGAGCTGGCCCGTCTGGGCGAGGCCATGGGCTGTCAGGCATCCACCTTTGCGGGGCTGTCCGGCATGGGCGACCTCATCGTCACCTGCACCAGTATGCACAGCCGCAACCTGCACGCCGGCATGCTGCTGGGCCGCGGCCGCACCGCCGACGAGGCCAGAGCCGAGGTGGGGCAGGTGGTGGAGGGCATGAACGCTCTGCCCGCCGCCCGCCGTCTGGCAAAGAAGTACAAGGTGGAGATGCCTATTGTGGAGAGTGTTGGCGCGATTCTGGACGGCACCCTCGCCGCCCGCGATGCCCTCGCTGCCCTCATGGGTCGCGATTTGAAAGCGGAATAAAACGGTCCCCTCCCGGCATACACTAACCGGGGGGGGATTTTGTATGCGCAAAAAACGGTTTCTGGAGCGCCAGCCCTGCTTTGATGTGACCTTTCTCATCATTCTGCTGTCCCTGCTGTGCTACGGTCTTATCATGCTGTACAGCGCCGGGTACGCGGTGGCGCTGTACCGCCGGGGCGACGCCTTCACCTACATCCGCCCCCAGCTGCTGTTTGCGGCGCTGGGGGTGGCTGCCATGTACGCCGCCAGCCGGGTGGATTACCACCTCTGGCACAAGCTGGCGTGGCCTGTCATGGGGCTGTCGCTGGCGCTGCTGGCGGTGGTGCTGTTCATGCCGGAGTACAACGGCTGCAAGCGCTGGATCGTGCTGCCCGGCCTTGGCACCCTCCAGCCCAGCGAGATCGCCAAATTCGCGGTGGTGCTGGTGTTCTCCCACATCATCTCGCTGAACCATGACCGCATGAAGACCTTTGCCACCGGGGTACTGCCCTTCGGGCTGATTCTGGGCGTGGTGACGGTGCTGATGCTGCTGGAGCCGCACCTGTCCGGCACGCTGCTGATTTTGTCCATCGGCGCGGTGCTGATGTTTGTGGGCGGCACCGGGCTGAAATGGTTCGGCATCGTGGGGGCGCTGGGGCTGACGGCCATCGCCGCGGCGGTGGTGCTGCTGCCCGAGCTGGTGCCCTATGCCACCGACCGGCTGGCCTCCTGGCGGGACCCTTTTGTCGACCCGCTGGGGGAGGGCCACCAGACCATCCAGAGCCTGTACGCCATCGCCTCCGGCGGGCTGGCCGGGCTGGGGCTGGGCAACAGCCGCCAGAAATATCTCTACGTGCCGGAGCCGCAGAATGATTTCATTTTCTCCATCCTCTGCGAGG
Source organism: uncultured Subdoligranulum sp. (assembly GCA_945830575.1). Classification (GTDB taxonomy): domain Bacteria; phylum Bacillota; class Clostridia; order Oscillospirales; family Ruminococcaceae; genus Gemmiger. The sequence goes on from CALZZE010000001.1 coordinate 41,708, forward strand.
AACTGGGCTTTGTGGGCGCGGCGCTGGTGGTGGTGCTGTTTCTGCTTCTGCTGCTGCGGGGCATGTCCATCGCCCTGCGCGCCCGGGACAAATTCGGTGCGCTGCTGGTGGTAGGGTTCGTGGTGCAGGTGGTACTGCAGGCGGTGCTGAACATTGCTGTGGTCACCAACACCATCCCCAACACCGGCATCAGCCTGCCCTTTTTCTCCTCCGGCGGCACCAGCCTGATGATGCTGCTGGGGGAGATGGGCATTGTGCTGTCGGTGTCCCGTCAGGCGGACGCGGGCAGGGGTTGCACACGGCCGGGTTTTGCCGTATAATAGAACAAGACTGAATGAAACGGCGGAACCGACCATGGAACAGACCAACCTGAAACAATTTCCCCGGCGTGCGGCACTGGCGTTCTTTGTCACGCTGGCGGCGCTGTTTCTGCTGCTGCTGGGCGCCTATGCGCTGCCCGGCGCCCCGGTGCGGCAGAGCGTCTACCGCTCGGTGGAGACGCTGCGGCAGGAGGGGCTGTACCCGGAATTTTTCGGCTTCAAGCTGTTCCAGATGGACAATTACACCGACACCATCATGCTGTTTGAGGCGGCTGCCGCTGACGAGACCGACCCGCTCACTGCCATGATGACCAACACCACCTACAACGTGGACAATTTCGAGACCATGCAGGAGGATCTGTGCTGGTACCTCGAAAAAGATTTGTCCACCGGCGCGCAGCGTACCGATGCGCCCGCGCTCACCCCGTTTTCCTACGCCCGCTACTGGCACGGCTACCTCATCTGGCTGCGCCCGCTGCTGGCGCTGGGGGTGCCCTACGCGGGGGTGCGGGTCTTTCAATATGTCGTTCTGACGCTGCTTTTTGCCCAAACGCTGTGGCTTTTGTACCGGCGCTGCAACGCCCGGACCGCCCTGTGGTTTCTGATCAGCCAGCTGGCGGTGAGCGTCTGGTTCGTGCCCCATCAGATCCAGTATTTCACCACCTTTGCCATCGCCTATGCGGGCTGTGTCTGGGTGCTGGCGGCCCCCCGCCGGTCGGATGATGTGTGCGTGGCGCTCATCGTGCTGGGCGCCGCCACCGCGTTCTGCGACCTGCTGGTCACTCCCATCCTCACGCTGGGCCTGCCCGTGGCCTGCTGGCTGCTGCTGCCGCCCCAGCATCTGCGGGCGGGAACGCGCCAGTGCGCTGCCGTGGCGGCGGGCAGTCTGTGCTGGGGCGGCGGCTACGCGCTGTGCTGGGCCTCCAAGTGGGTGCTGGCCAGCCTGCTCACCGGGCAGGACATCATCGGGGACGCGCTGCATCAGGCGGGCGTCCGCACCGCCGCCGACACATGGCACGGCTGGGAGCTGACCTGGGGCAACATTTTCCGCATCGTGTATTCGGCGCTGGCGGACAGGGGACTGTTCTGGCCCGCCGTGGCGCTGCTGGTGCTGGCAGCGGTGGCGTTTGTGGTGTGTCTGCGCAGCAAAACCGCGCTGCTGCGCACTTTGCCGCTGGGCCTGACCGCCCTCATGGCGCCGGTCTGGCTGGCGGTGCTGCGCACCCACTCCATCCAGCACGGCTGGTTCACCTGGCGCAGTCTGGCCCCCACGGTGTTCGCGGGGCTGGCCTTCGTGTACTATTCCTGCAGCCTGCGCATGGGCGTGAAGAGAGTCCGCCAAAAACTTTTTGCCGAAAAGGGTTGACAAACCACGGGGAATGTGGTATAAATGCTTTAAACCGATGAAACGAAAGTAAAACTGCAAGCGCACCCACAGAGAGCCCCCGATGCTGGAAACGGGGTGGAGAGCGGCGCAGACAAATGGTTCGTTGAGGGCACGGGGAAATGCACGGGCAGAGTATCCGTTGACGGAAGCCTCCGTTACAGGGCAGGGGAGTGTTGGCTCTCCGCAGAGCGGTCATGTTGTACCTTTTTAGCATGGCAAGCAGGGTGGCACCACAGATAACATGTTATCTGCCCCTGCACAGGGAATTGTCCTGTGCAGGGGCAGTTTCTATTTTATCGAAAAGGGGAATCTTCATGAAAGTACGTCCACAGCTTTACCGGCGATGGCGATGGCGGCGCTGAATCGTCCACACCCCACCATCCAGACAAACACAGAAAGAGGTATTATTTATGAAAAAGCTCATCGCCGTCCTGTCCGCCGCCGCTATGACCCTGTCTCTGGCCGCCTGCGGTTCCACCGCCGCTGTTTCCTCCGCCGCGTCCTCCTCCGGGGAGGCTGCCTCCTCCGCCGAAGCCGCCGACGCGCAGCACTACAAGATCGCCATTGTCCAGCAGCTGGACCACTCCTCGCTGGATGAGATCCGCACCGCCGTGGAGGCCCAGCTGGAGGCCCGCGCCGCCGCTGACGGCTTCACCGTGGAATACACCGAGTACAACGGCCAGAATGACGCCAGCACGCTGAACCAGATCGGCACCCAGGTGGCGGACGGCGGCTTTAACGCGGTGGTGCCCATCGCCACACTGGCCGCCCAGACCATGGTCACCGCCACCGAGGGGCTGAATATGCCGGTGGTGTACGCCGCCATCTCTGACCCGGAGGCCGCCGGTCTCACCGACCTGCCGCTGGTCACCGGCACCTCCGATGCGCTGAACACCCCCTTCATTCTGGAAATGATGCTGGCCGTCAACCCCGACATCCAGACGGTGGGCCTGCTCTACTCCAACTCCGAGACCAACTCCGCCACCCCCATCGCGGAAGCCAAGGCGTATCTGGACGAAAAGGGCATCGCCTATGTGGAAAAGACCGGCAACACCAACGATGAGATCCTGTCCGCGGTAGCCGCCCTGTCCGACCAGGTGGACGCCGTCTTTACCCCCACCGATAACGTGGTCATGGCCGCCGCTGCCGCCGTGTCCGAGCAGCTCACCGCCGCGGGCGTACCCTTCTACACCGGCGCGGACTCCTTCGTCAACGAGGGCGCCTTTGCCACCTGCGGCGTCAACTACACTGAGCTGGGCACCTACACCGCCGATATGCTGGTGGATATCCTCGCCACCGGGGAGGTGCCGGAGTTCCACGTGATGGACGGCGGCATCATCACCGTCAACACCGAGACCGCCGCCGCGCTGAACATTGACTACTCTGTGTTCAGCACCATGGCCAACACCGTGGTGGAGGTCGCCACCGCCGGGTAATTCCTCAAAAAACGGACAGGGGCGGGCCGTCCGCCTCTGCCTTTTCGCTGTCAAAGGAGAAGTTTGTTATGCTGACCACCGCCGTTGTGTTCAATGCTCTGGAGCTGGGTTTCATCTACGCTCTGGTGGCTATGGCGCTGTTTTTGAGTTTCCGTGTTCTGAATGTGGCCGATATGACCACCGATGGCGCCTTTGTGCTGGGCTGTGCCATGTCCGCCACCGCCGCCGTGGCGGGGCACCCGATCCTGGGCCTGCCCATGGCCATGCTGGCAGGAGCTGCGGCGGGGTTCATCACGGCTGCCCTGCAAACCCGGTTCGGTGTGCCCTCCATTCTGGCGGGCATCATCACCAACACCGGGCTGTACACCGTCAATCTGGCGGTGATGGGGTTCTCCTCCAACGTGCCTATGCTCAAAACTACCACGATTTTCACGATGCTGCGTGATGTGATGGGCGAAAAAGCCCCCTACAAGCTGGTGCTGTGCGCGGGCGTAACCACCGTGGTGTGCGCGCTGCTCATCCTGTTTCTGGGCACCCGGCTGGGCCTGTCCATCCGCGCCACCGGCGACAACCCGGACATGGTGCGCGCCAGCTCCATCAACACGGCGTTCACCATCACGGTGGGCCTGTGCGTGTCCAACTCCATGACGGCGCTGTCCGGCGCAGTGCTGGCGCAGTATCAGAAATCCGCCGACATCAATCTGGGCACCGGCATGGTGGTCATCGGTCTGGCCTCCCTCATCATCGGCGAAAGCCTGTTCGGGCGGGGCGGCCTGTGGCGCAAGGCGGTGGCGGCGGTCATCGGCAGCGTCATTTACCGGTTCATCATCGCCATCGCGCTGCGGGCCAACGTTCCGTCAGAGTGCCTCAAGCTCATCTCCGCCTGCATTGTGGCGCTGGCCATCGCCGCGCCCACCATCAAGGCAAATTACGATTTCAAACGCCGCCGCGCCAGCGCCATGAAAGGGGGCAAAGGCCATGCTTGATCTGAAAAATGTGGGCAAGACCTTCAACCCGGGCACCGTCAATGAAAAGGTGGCGCTCCAGAATGTGAGCCTGCATCTGGAGGCGGGGGACTTCGCCACCATCGTCGGCTCCAACGGCGCGGGCAAATCCACGCTGTTCAATGCCATCGCGGGCAGCTTTCTGCCAGATACCGGCACCATCGTACTGGACGGCAGGGACATCACGCTGCTGCCGGATTTCAAGCGCTCCAAGACCATCGGCCGGATGTTTCAGGACCCGCTGAAGGGCACCGCGCCCAACATGACCATCGAGGAAAATCTGGCGCTGGCGTTTTTGCGGGCTTCCCGGCAGACCTCGCCCTTTTCCCGCATCTCCAAAGCGGACCGGGCGCTGTTTGCGGAACGTCTGGCCCAGCTGGGGCTGGGGCTGGAAAACCGGATGAAACAGCCGGTGGGGCTGTTGTCCGGCGGCCAGCGTCAGGCGTTGACGCTGCTCATGGCCACGCTGGTCACCCCCAAGCTGCTGCTGCTGGACGAGCACACCGCCGCGCTGGACCCGGCCACCGCCGACAAGGTGCTGGAGCTTACCCGGCAGATCGTGTCGGAGAATCATATCACCTGCCTGATGATCACCCACAACATGCACGATGCGCTGACGCTGGGCAACCGCACCCTGATGATGGACAGCGGCCGCATTGTGCTGGACGTCGGCGGGGAGGAACGCGCCCACATGACGGTGGACGGCCTGCTGGACCGCTTCGCCCAGAACGCCGGCCACGCGCTGGACAATGACCGCATCCTGCTGAGCAAACAGGAATAAAAAACGCCGCCCTTTTGGGGCGGCATTTTCGTTATTGCAGCTTTTCCAGAATTTCGGCGGCGCTCATGCCGCTGGCCATGAGTTTTTGCAGCGTTTCGTTCAGTTCCGCTTTTTTGGCCTCCTCGGCGCGGGCGGCCTCCTGCGCAGCCTGCTGCTGTTCCAGCTTGGCGGCTGCCTTCTCGGCCGCCTTCAGCGCGGCATTTTTGGTTTTGAGGTCCTCCTTCAGGGCGGCGATATTCTCCTGAAGGGCGGCGATCTCCGCCGCAAGGGTCTCTTTTTCAGCCTGCTTTTCGGCGATCAGCGCCTGAAAGTCCGTTCCGGCGGCCGCTTTTTTTGCCTTATTCTTGCTGCCTTTGGGTCTGGGCATGATGCATCGCTCCTTTATAAAACAATCTGTTGGTTTCAGTATAATACAGCCCAACGCAGTTTGCAAGAAAAATCTGTTGAATCTGCGTTTTTATGCCCGGCATTTTGATGGTTTGGTCTTGCATAACGGGAGAAAGCCTGCTATACTGAAAAAACAAAAAGTATGGATAAAAACTAATTGTCAGGAAAGGGGCATCTCATGACTTCCACTGCCGTAGAATTGACGAAAAAACTGGTGCAGATCGACAGCACCGACCCCGGTCAGTATGAGGGGGCACTGGCGGACTTTGTGCAGGGCTGGCTGGCGGCACTGCCCGGCGTGACGCTCCGCCGCAGCGAAGTGCTGCCGGGGCGGGCCAACCTGATGGCCGAGATGCCGGGCACCGACCCTTCGCTGCCTGCGCTGGTGTTCATCTGCCACATGGACACTGTGGTGGTGGGGGAGGGCTGGACGCTGCCGCCCTTCGCCGCCGTGAAGCGGGAGGGCCGTATTTATGGCCGGGGAGCATGCGATATGAAATCCGGGCTGGCCTGCTGCCTTTCCGCGTTTGCAAAGGCGGCGCAGACGCCCCGGGCGCGGACGCTGAAGTTCATCGGGACGGTGGATGAGGAGGACTTCATGCGCGGGGCGGAGGCCGTCATCCGGGATGGCTGGGTCACAGCGCGGGACTGGGTGCTGGATGCGGAGCCGACCAACGGGCAGATTCAGGTGGCCCACAAGGGCCGCACCTGGTTTGAGGTCACCATGGAGGGCACCACCGCCCACGCCAGCACGCCATGGAAGGGGGCAGATGCCATCGCGGCCATGGCGGAGGTGGTGTGCGAGCTGCGCCGGGCCGTCCAAAATGCGCCGGCCCATGAGGAGCTGGGCGTGTCCACCGTGACCTTCGGGCAGATCGAGGGCGGCTACCGCCCCTATGTGGTGCCGGACCGCTGCAAACTGTGGGTGGATCTGCGTCTGGTGCCGCCCACCGACACCGCCCGTGCCGCCGCGCTGCTGACAGACGCCATCCGGCGGGCCGAACAGGCGGTGCCGGGGGTGCATGGCAGCTTCGCCATCACCGGCGACCGCCCTGCCATTGAACGGGACGATGCCTCGCCGCTGCTGGCGGCGCTGCGCCAAAGCGTACAGGAGACCACCGGCAGGCAGGCGGTGGTGGGCTGCTTCCCCGGCTACACCGATACCGCGGTCGTTGCGGGAACGCTCCACGGGCACAGTTGCATGTCCTACGGCCCGGGCAATCTGGAACTGGCCCACAAGCCTGATGAATGGGTGGCCATCGAGGATATTCTGCGCTGTGAGGCGGTATTCAGCCGCCTGACGGAGCTGTAAAGAAAATCTGCCGGAGGTATGCCTCCGGCAGAAATTGGTTCCTTTACTTTTGTGCGGCGAACCCGGCGGAGGCAGTGATCTCACCGGATTCGTGAATCCACATAGCCTCGGTCTGGGGTTCCCGGTCGATGAGGGCAAGGCCGTCCGCCTCCGGCTGGCAGAAAATGCCGGTGGAAAGGGCGTCCGCCACGCCGCTGCCCTGCGCGGTGTGTACCGCCACGCTGACGGCGTACCGGGCGGGCTGCAGGGTGGTCAGGTCAATGAGGTGGTGATACCGCACCCCCTCATACTCAAAATACCGCAGATAATCCCCGCTGATGACAAGACTTTCCCCGTCCCGCAGTTCCACCGCGGCCAGATAGGCCGGGTCGCTGCCGCGGGGATTCTCCACCCCGGCGGTCCAGTGGCTGCCGTCCGGCTTGGCCCCGATGGCCCGCACGTTGCCGCCCACATTGAGCAGAGCGCTGGTCAGCCCCCGCTCCCGGGCGGCCCGGGCGGCCATCTCGGTGGCGTAGCCCTTGCCGATGGCTCCCACATCCAGACGCAGCTCCGGGTCAGCGAAGGCCACGGTGCAGGTGTCGGCATCCAGCAGCAGATCGGCAATGTCCATGTGCTGTGCGGCGGCCTGCAAGGCGGCATCCTCGGGCGGAACCGGCGTTTCCAGCTCGCGGGCGTCATGCCACAGACGCAGCACCGCGCCGGCGGCCACGTTGCAGGCCCCGTTGGTGCGGCCGTCCATCTCCACGGCAAACTGCAAAAATTCCATCAGCGCAGGCTCCACCGTCACGGGCGACTGCCCGGCGGCCCCGTTCACGTCATACAGGTTGACGACCCCATCATAGTGATTGTAGATGTCAAACAACTGATGATAGCGCAGAAGATCCTGATGGAGGGCCTCCGCCTGGCGGTCCCATTCCTGCTGGCTGGCGGCGTAGCCCTGCACGATGGTCACGGTGTCGAACACATCAAACCAGCTGGCGGTGTAACGCTGGAGCTTTGGCTGGCAGCCGGAAAGCCCCAGCGCCATGGCACAGGCCAGCATCAGCGCCCACAGACGTTTCATCGGCGGCCTCCCATGGCCTCATGCTCCCGGTGCAGTTCCTCCAGCAAAGCCCCCAGCGTCCAGCCCTTGCTGGTGGGGGTCACCATGGCCCGCAGCGGGAACTGCATCCCGCAGGCCTTGACCGCGTCCAGAAACTGGCTCAGTTCCCCGTTGTCGTGGCGCAGGCCGCTGACGATGAGCGCCGGGGTATCGTCCGGCGGCGTCACGCCATCGGGCAGGGTAGGGGAGACCTTGCCCGCGCACAGGTCGCCCACCGTGGCGGTCAGGTCGGCGTCGGTCACCACCCGCAGGGCGCAGCCGTGTTGCTTTGCGGTCACTTCCATGACGGCGGAAGGCTCTGCCCGCCACACCAGCGCGCAGCGGGGGTCTTGTATGATTCTTGCTTTCATAGAACTACCTCACAAAAACGCAGGGGCAAAACCTCTGCGTCAGACTGTCAAAAAAGTCCAATCATCACGAGAAACCTTGCCATCATCCGTAGGGGCGGGACATGTCCCGCCCGCAAAAGGTGGCCTTACAACGATGTTTCTTGTTTGGTAACGCATCACGGGGCGTCGAGGACGCCGCCCCCTACAAACGCGAATTGAGGTTTTTCGACACGCTGACGCAGGGGCAAAACCCCTGCGTTTATTTTTTCTTACAAATCCGGATGGTATTCCTTGCAGGTGCATTTTTTCCACTTCAGACCGCTGCCGCAGGGACAGGGGTCGTTGCGGCCAATCTTCTGCACCCGCACCGGAGCGCTGCCCTTGGCGCCGGGCTTGGGGGCGGCCCCTTCGCCGGTGGGCTTGGCGACCTGCTCCCGCTTGGGCTCGGCGGCCTGCTGGCGCACCTCAATGGTCAGCAGCATCCGCACCGCGCCCTCGCGGATGGTGGCCACCATCTCATCGAACATGGCAAAGCCCTCGATGCGGTATTCCACCACCGGGTCGTGCTGGCCATAACCGCGCAGGCCCATGCCCTGCTTGAGCTGGTCCATGTTGTCGATGTGCTCCATCCACTGGGAGTCCACGTTGCGCAGCAGGCAGATGCGCTCCAGTTCGCGCATCATGGCCGCGCCGTAGCGCTGCTCCTTGGCGGTGAGGATGTCCATGCCCCGCTTGTACAGCAGGTCGGCGATGTCCTCCCGTTTCAGGTCGTTGAGCTGGTCGGTGGTATAGTGGAAGTCGGTGGGCAGGCACAGCCAGTTCATATAATGGCGGCGCAGTGCGGCAAAATCCCAGTCATCGGCGCTGTCGCCGTTGAGGAAGTTCTGGCAGGCGTCGTCAATGGACTGGCGCATCATCTCATGCAGCTTGTCGGAGATGTCCTCGCCGTCCAGCACGGTCTGGCGCTGCTTGTAGATGATCTCGCGCTGCTGGTTCATCACATCGTCATACTGCAGAACCTGTTTGCGGATGGCGAAGTTGGAGGCCTCCAGCTTTTTCTGGGCGCTCTCGATGGTGTTGGTAATGAGCTTGTTCTCGATGGGCATGTCCTCCTCGAGGCCCAGACTGTCCATGAGGCTCTGCACCCGCTCACCGCCGAAAATACGCATCAGGTCGTCCTCCAGAGAGAGGAAGAACCGGGACGCGCCGGGGTCGCCCTGACGGCCGGCACGGCCGCGCAGCTGGTTGTCGATGCGGCGGCTCTCATGGCGCTCGGTGCCGATGATGAACAGACCGCCCGAGGCGCGCACTTCCTCAGCCTCTTTTTTGACCTCCGGCTCGTACTTGGCGCACAGCTCCTCGAAGCGCCGGCGGGCGGCCAGCACCTCGGCGTCCTGCGTGTCGGCGTGGCCGTCACATTCCGTCATCAGTAGCTCCAGCTTGGCGTCAATGGACACCTCCGGCGGGGTGGGCAGTTCGGTGCCCTGCGCCTTGGCGCGGGCCTTGGCGTGCTCGTATTCGTCCTTCACCGCGTCCAGGTCTTTGGTCAGCGACCGGGTCAGCTCTTTGCGCAGCTCCGCCTTGGCCATGTAGGGCACGTTGCCGCCCAGCATGATGTCGGTGCCGCGGCCCGCCATGTTGGTGGCGATGGTCACGGCGCCCTTTTTGCCGGCCTGCGCCACGATCTCCGCCTCGCGGTCATGCTGCTTGGCGTTCAGCACGTTGTGCTCGATGCCGCGCTTTTTCAGCATTTTGGACAGCGTCTCACTCTTTTCCACGCTGACAGTGCCCACCAGCACAGGCTGGCCCTTGGCGTGGCACTCCGCCACCTGATCGATGACCGCCTTGTACTTGCCGTTGACGGTCTTGTACACGCTGTCCGGCAGGTCCTGCCGGGCGCGGGGCTTGTTGGTGGGCACGCTGACGATCTGCAGACCGTAAATTTCGCTGAACTCGTCCGCCTCGGTGGAGGCGGTGCCGGTCATGCCGCAGAGTTTTTTGTACATGCGGAAGTAGTTCTGGAAGGTGATGGAGGCCAGCGTCTTGCTCTCGGCGGCGACGGTCACGCCCTCCTTGGCCTCGATGGCCTGATGCAGGCCGTCGTTGTAGCGGCGTCCGTACATCAGACGGCCGGTGAACTCATCCACAATGATGACCTCGCCGTCCTTGACGATGTAGTCGGTGTCCCGGTGCATCACGCCCCGGGCCTTGATGGCGCCGTCAATGTAATGGCGCAGCGTCATGTTGTCGGCGTCGGCCAGGTTGTCCACCTTAAACCATTCCTCGGCCTTGCGGACGCCGCTCTCGGTGAGGGTGCAGGTTTTGTGCTTTTCGTCCACCACGTAGTCGCCGTCCACCTGGTCCTCGGTCTCCTGCTTGTCGTCCAGCTCCACGATGACGCTCTTTTTCAGGGTCTTGGCGAAGTCGTCGGCGCGCTTGTACATCACGCTGGAATCCTCGCCCTTGCCGGAGATGATGAGGGGCGTGCGGGCCTCGTCGATGAGGATGGAGTCCACCTCGTCCACGATGGCGTAGGCATGGCCCCGCTGCACCATGTTGGCCTTGTAGACCACCATGTTGTCCCGCAGATAGTCAAAGCCGAACTCGTTGTTGGTGCCGTAGGTCACGTCCGCCAGATAGGCTTTTTTGCGCTCGGCAGGCTCCACGTCATGGACCACCAGACCCACGCTCAGGCCGAGGAACCGGTACACCTTGCCCATCCACTCGCTGTCGCGGCGGGCCAGATAGTCGTTGACCGTCACCACATGGACGCCCTCGCCGGTGAGGGCGTTGAGGTACACCGGCATGGTGGCCACCAGCGTTTTGCCTTCACCGGTCTGCATCTCGGCGATGCAGGCGCGGTGCAGCACGATGCCGCCGATGATCTGAACGGGATAGGGTTTCAGGCCCAGCACGCGCCAGTCCGCCTCGCGGCAGACGGCGAAGGCTTCGGGCAGCAGGTCATCCAGCGTCTCGCCGTTGGCAAGGCGCTGTTTGAACTCGGCGGTCTTGGCTTTCAGCTGCTCATCGGACAGCGCCTGCATCTGGCTGTCCAGCGCCAGCACCTTGTCCGCCAGAGGTTTGATTTTTTTCAGCTCTTTGTCGGAGAATGTGCCAAAGATTTTTTCAAAAAAAGACATATCTCAACACCTGTATTTCTGCCGCACGGGCGGCTACTCATAGCTATACACTCTACTATAATACACCCGCACGGGGGATGCTGTCAAATCCGTGCGGGTGTTTTTTACAAAAATGTTCAATTTTACGCCTTGGCAGGCTGTTTTTCCGGCAGGCTCAGCAGCACCAGCATCAGGAAGATGCAGCCAAAGCCCAGCGCGTCCCAGCGGGTGAAGGGGCTGCCCAGCACAAAGGTGCTGATGAGGGCGGCCACCACCGGCTCGGCAAAGCTGTACAGGCTGGCCTTCTGGGGGCCGATGTAGGTGACGCCCTGCATGTAGCAGCAGAACGCCAGCACATTGCCCACCAGCACCACCACCGCGATGCCAAGCAGGCCCGCCGCGTTGGGCACATAGCCCATCTGCCACGGCCGGAACACCAGGCTGAACACGGTGCCGCCCATCAGGAAGGCCCAGCCCTGCAAAAGCGGCGTGGGGAACTGGCGCTGCAGCCGCTTGGGCCACATGGTATAAATGACCACGCAGACCGCGCTGGCCAGCCCGGACAGCAGCGCGGCGGGGGAGACGGCCAACTCGGTGAGGCTGCCGTGGGTGGTGAGCAGAAACACCCCCACCAACGCCAGCAGCACCGAGAACACCTCAAACACCCGGGGACCCCGCCGCGACGCCACACAGGTGACGCCCAGAATCAGAACGGGGGACACATCCTGCAAAATGGTAGCCACGCCGGCGGTGGACAGCTGGATGGTGAGAAAATACAAAAACTGGCAGCAGCTCACGCCGAACAGGCCGTAAATCACAAGGTCTGCGGCGTTGCGGCGTTCTTTCCATGGCCGCACCAGCAGATGACGGTCCTTCACAAGAAAAAACCCGCACAGCACCAGCCCGGCCAGCAGCAGCCGGATGGGCACCAGCCAGCGGGAATCCATGCCCTGCCGGGTGAACAGGTACTGCCCCACGCAGCCGGAAATGCCCCAGCAGCTGGCACCGAACATGGTCAAAAATCCACCCTTTGCGTGATCGCTCACAACACATCCTCCTTTAAGATGAGGGCGGCAGCCTGCCGCACATTGTCCGCCGCCGGTGCGCCGGTGGCCCGCAGTACGGCAGCGGGCTGGTGTCCCGCCGCCTGCAGCACGCAGCGCACGCCCAGGGCCTGCGCCACCTCGAAATCATGGACCGAATCCCCGATCATCACGGCACGGCGGCGGTCAAAGCCGCTTTCGGCCAGATACCGCAGCCCCACCTCCACCTTGCTTTTGGCGTAGATGTCGCCCAGACCCAGCAGCCTGTCAAAATAGTGCCGCACGCCCCGCTCCGCCACCTGCTGCTGCAGGGTGGTCACGGGGCTGGCGGACAGCACCACCTGCCGCACCCCGGCGGCGCGAAAAGCCGCCAATGCCTCCACGGCGCCCTCCATCAGGGGGCAGGCGGCACTGGCGGGAATGTAGTCCGCCATGTAGCTCTCGGCCAGATCCTCAAAGGAATCCTTTGCAAAATCAAAGCCCGCCCGGCGGTAGTAATCCACAATGGGAAACCCGAAAATCTCCCGATAGGACGCCAAATCGTACCGCTGAGCATAGCCGTGGCGTTCCAGAAGACGGTTGAGCGCGTCCACACACAGTGCCACATCGTCCAGCAGGGTACCGTTCCAGTCCCACAGAATCAGTTCGGGTTTCATGGCTTCTCCTTAGTTCATAAAGCGCTCTTTCAGCGCGGGATTGGCTTCAATGAGCTTCACCATCGCCACACCCAGAACGGTGCAGCTGATGACCTCACCGATGCCCACCGTGAGCATGTTCATCAGCACGGCAGGCAGCGTGGCGGGCGTATCCATGAAAAAAAAGCTGATCTCCAGACCCACGATGACGGCGTTGCAGAGCACCGGCGGCAGCGAGGCGGGAAGGGCAAGCCCCTTGATACGCACATGGCGCAGGTGATAGGTGCCGATGCAGGCCAGAAAGGTGGCCAGTGTGCCGAAGATGACGTCGATGGTGCTGGAGCCCAGAAGGTTTGCCAGAAAGCACCCCAGCGTGATGGCGGTGATGTACTCCCGCCCGAAGATGGGCAGAAGACACAGCGCCTCGGCCACGCGGACCTGAACGGCCCCATAGCTGAACGGCGCCAGCGCCAGACAAAGCGTCACGTACAGCGCGGCGAACACAGCGCCCTTGACGCGGCGGGAAACGGACTGATTCATGTTTTTCATACAATACTCCGGCGGATAGATTTTGACCGCAGACAAGACCGCCAGCCTTGTCCCGGTTTGCGCCCCGGCCGAAGCCGGGACGGAGCCTAAAATCCTAAGTTGCTCAACAGTTTTCCATTATAGCAAAAGCCGCGCCCCACCGCAAGGGGGCGCGGACAATTTATGCCACGATATTTTTGACCCAGATACCTTTTTTCACCATCACAAAGCCCAGCAGGCATTTGATGAAGTCCAGCCCGCACACCGCCAGATACACCGTCACGATGTTCAGCCCGGTGTAACGGCACAGCAGGAAAGCGGCGGGCACCGTCACCACCCAGGTGAAGCAGCTGTCGAACAGGAAGGTGATGAAGGTCTTGCCGCCGCTGCGCAGGATAAAATAGGAGCAGTTGGCAAAGCCCTGCAGCGGCATACACACCGCGTACACGCAGATGCATTCGCTGGCCAGCAGCCGGATGGCCAGTTCGGTGTTGTAGATGTGGGGGATGAGCGGGGAACACAGCGCCAGTGCCCCGCCGGTGAACACGCAGCTGACCACGCTCAGCGAAATCATCCGCCATGCGGTACGGCGGGCGTTGGTCAGATGGCTGCCGCCCAATTCCTGTCCCACCACCACGGCGGTGGCGTTGCCCAGCGACAGAAACACTGTGGAGAACAGGTTGGAGCAGGTGACGCAGATGTTCATGGCCGCCACCACGTCGATGCCCCGCACCGAGTAGCATTGCAGCAGCACCGCCTGTCCGAAGCTCCACAGAAACTCATTGACCAGCAGCGGCAGGCTTTTGGGAATGACCTGTCTGGCCAGCTCCTTCGGAATGACGAAGGGGCGGTACAGCCCCTGCATATAGGGGTAGCGCTCCGCGCTGCGGTGGGAGCCGACCACCACAATGCCCATCTCCACAAAGCGGGACAGCATGGTGGCCAGGCCCGCGCCCACCACGCCCAGCCGGGGAAAGCCCAGCAGGCCGAAGATGAGCAGCGCGTTGAACACAAAGTTCACCGCCATGGCGATGATGCTGGCCTTCATGGGTAGCGTGGTCTGGCCGGATTCCCGCAGCGTGCCCGCGTAGACCTGCGTGACGGTGAAGGGAATGAGGCCCGGCAGCATCACCCGCAGATACTGCAGCGCAAAGCCCAGCGTGGCGGCGGCATCGGTGGGGGCGGTGCCCGCCGCGATGTAGGACAGGATCATGGGCTGCCCGGCGGCCAGAAACAGCGCCAGCGCGCCGCCGGTCAGCACCGCGCCGATGACCAGCTTGATGCGGAAGGTCTGGCGCACGCCGTCCAGATTGCCCTGCCCGTAGAACTGGGCGCCGTAGATGCCCGCACCGGCGGTGCTGCCGAAAATGCACAGATAAAACACGAAGAGCAGCTGGTTGACGATGGCCACGGCGCTCATGGGCAGGGTGCCCACCTGACCGACCATCACGTTGTCCAGCAGGCTGACTACGTTGGAGAGGGTGTTCTGCACGATGATAGGCAGAACAATGACCGCCACCCGGCGGTAAAACCCTTTGGGGCCGATGAGACATTCCCGCAGGGTCAGGGATTGACTGGTTTCCATGATAACTTCCTCATTTTTTACACACAACAAACCGGGCTGCCCGTGGGGACAGTCCGGTGCAAAACAAAGCTGGGGATCCTTACGGAAGCTCCGGCTCATAGGCCGCAAGATTCCGGGGCTTGCCCTCATAGACGATCGCCACCGCATCGGGGCCGGTGTTGGCGCTGACCACGCCGCCCAGCTGGAAAACGATCATGGGCGGGTGCCCGAATTCCTTTTTGCACAGCTTGACCAGCTCATCCCGGCGCTCCTCGCTGGAGGTATACGCAATCATATACGGCATGGTTTTGACGTCCTCCACGCGGGAACGGACCCACTTCACCATGGCGGGCTGCACGGCGGCATCGCCGCGCACCTTGTTTTCCACCTTGGAAATACCGTTGTTCAGGCTGATGATGGGACGGATGCCCAGCAAATCGCCCACCACGGCGGCAGCCGCACTCACGCGGCCGGATTTTTTCATCTGTTTCAGGCTGTAAGCGGCCAGGCAGATCTCCATCTTGTCCAGCTTTTGCTCCAGCTCGGCCAGGCACAGCGCCAGATCGCCGCCGTTCTGCACCTTGCGGGCGCACTCGCAGAGATACCAGCCGAAGGTCATGGAATAGGTATGGCTGTCCACCAGATGAATTTTCAGGGTGTGGCCGGGACGCTCCTCAGCCAGCATCTCGGTGGCTTTGATGGCATTGTTGAGGGTGCTGGAACCGCCCGAGTTGATGACCACATGCACCAGATCGGTGTAGCCCTCGTCCACATAGCGGCTGTAAATTTCCACCCACTGCAGCTGGGTGATGGCAGCGGTGGTGGGCACGCTGGAGGAGGCGCGCATCATCTCATAGAACTGGGGGTTGGTCAGATCCCGGCGCTCCAAATACTCCTTGCCGTCCAGATGGATGGGGAACCCGATGACATCAATGCCGTAGCGTTCTGCAAGCTCAACGGGAATATCCGAGCCGGAATCCGTCAAAAATCCGATCTTGTTCATTGTACATCCTCACTCCATTCATAGTTTGTCAGTTGTCCGTGGGTCTCCAAGTCTGCAAAATCCCACTGCCGCAGCACCTCGTACACGCCCACCGCCACCGCGTTGGACAGGTTCAGGCACCGCTCGCCTCTGCGCATGGGCATCCGCACACAGCTTTTGGGATGGGCGGCCAGCAGGGCCTCCGGCAGACCGGCGTCCTCCCGCCCGAACACAAGATAGCTGCCGTCCGGGTAGACCGCGTCCACATGGCGGCGCGGTCCCTTGGAGGTAAAGTAGAAATAAGGGCCCTGATTCTTTTCAAAAAATTCGGTCAGTGACTGATAATATGTTATATCAAGATGGTGCCAGTAGTCAAGCCCGGCGCGCTTTAATTTTTTGTCATCCACGGCAAACCCCATCGGCCCCACCAGATGCAGCCTTGCGCCGGTGACGGCACAGGTGCGGGCCACGTTGCCGGTGTTCTGGGGAATCTGAGGTTCCACCAGAACAATATTGATTATGGGCATGGTTGCACGTTCCTCACTTGTCAGGACGCTGGTAGGGGGCGGCGTCCCCGACGCCCCGCAGCGGTCTCTCAGGGTTCTGTCCGGATGGTCAGCTGGGGCAGTGCGCTCTCCAGCCACACGCCGAGGCGCTCGTCCGCGTCCGGCGGGGTCAGGCGGATGCACTCCGCCACAAAAGCGGCGGCAGCCTGCGCGGCGGCCTGCGGTACATTGCCGCGCAGCAGCCTGCCCAGAAACACCGCGCCGAAAATATCCCCGGTACCGTGGTACATCCGCGGCTGCAGGGGCGCTTTGACAAGGAAACTTCCGCCGCCCCGCTCGGCGCCCAGCGCCCCGATGCACCGCCCCGAGGTCACGCCGGTGAGCACCACCCGCGGGCACAGCTCCGTTAGGCGGATGGCCCACGGTTCGGCCGTCCGTGGGGAGGCGTCGGCGGGCATCGGTTCCTCCAGCAGCAGCGCCGCCTCGGTCAGGTTGGGCAAAATCAGGTCGGCCCGGGCGCACAGGCCCTTCATGGCGCTGACCATCTCCGGCCCAAGGGAGCGGTACAGCTGTCCGCCGTCCCCCAGCACCGGATCCACCAGCTTGAGGGCCTGCGGCCACAGGGAAAACGCCTGCTCCACCAGATGGGCCTGGGAAGGGTCCGCCAGATACCCGGAATAGATGGCGTCAAACCGCACGCCAAGGCGCTGATAATGGGCCAGCGCGGCAGGGCCGTAGCCCGGGTTGGACAGCTTGGCCGGGGTGCCCAGACCGCCGGTGTGGGTGGACAGCACCGCCGTGGGCAGCGCCACCGCCTGCATCCCCAGCGTGGACAGAACCGGCACAATGACGGACAGTGCCGCCCGCCCGTAGCCGGGCAGGTCGTGGATGCACAGCACCGTTTTGGGACATTGGGAAAGGGTCATGGTATCTCATCCTTTATGTAAATCTCATTTCTCCAGCATTTTACCATAAATCTGGCAGAAAAAACAGGCGCATAAAGGCGAATTTGTTTGACAAACTAAAATAAAGAATAAAGAAAGGAGGCAGACCCAATGGAACTGATGTCGACAGCCACCGGCATGGTGATGGGGGCCGCAGTGGGCGCGGCGGCGGTGTACGCGGCCACGCAGGATAAACGCCAGATGCGCAAAACGGTTCACAAACTGGCCAAAGGTGCGGAGAAAACGCTGGTGGACCTTGACCGGATGGTCAGCCACAACTGGCGCTGACTGTTCCGCAGGGCGGCGCTGTCACGGCGCCGCCTTTTCCGTGTCCCCAAATACGCACGTATACCTTATTATATAAAAAATATGTGTCTCTTGCAAGAGGAATATGAGAGTGTTTCGCTTTGTAATAAATAACATATCAGCTTGATTTCAGAAGGGAAATACGATATAATGGAAACAGAAAAAACGCGGAAAAACCGGGGGACAGGGTGTTCCGCACAGGCGCCCGGCAGGCCGGTTCATGGTAGAAAAGCAACGATATAAAGTTTGAATTTTCATTGTGCGGAAGCCTTTGAGAAAGCTGAAAAAGGGGGATGCCATGAACTAATATATTAATCTTGGCAAAAAATTCACGCGTTCAATACTTTTTTTCTATAATTCGCGCTCATAATCTCTCGATAAATCGGTAGAAATGAGATAAAATGGAATCAAATTGGGATTCCTTGTTGGAAATCTCAACCAATATTTTTGCGGGGAGGGGGGACAACTGTGAGCACCCCAAAGGAGTATTCAAGAGAAGTAGGTCTCAAGCTGCGCCATTTCCGAAATGACCGCGGCATGAGCCAGGAGCAGGTTGCACTTGCCAGCGGGTTGAACACCAATTCCATCGGTATGATCGAACGTGGTGTCAAAAGCCCGACGATCTCCACGCTGAAACGAATTTGTGATAGCTTGGAGATTTCCTTGGCGGAGTTGTTCTTGTACGAAGGGGACAACTCGCAGGCGGAGAGTGCGGTCTCTGCACAGAAAGCAGCTGCCATGATCCGCAAGCTGCCCGCTCAGGATGCCATTCGCGTGGCACGCATTGTGGAGCAGGCGGTGGAGATTGGCCGCGAGTAACAGATTCTCACAAAGACAGCCGAAGGTGTGGGGCCTTTGGCTGTCTTTGTCTTTTTGTTCCGTTTGTTCCTTCACGGAAAATTCACCAGATTTTCAAAACTTGTTCTGGCATCCTCTGTCGGAATATGGTACAATAGCTGTATGTTTTTGTAAGGCAGGGAGGGACAGACTTGGAACAGCAACCTTTCGTGGTGTTTGACGGCGTTTGCAAATATTACCAGATGGGCGAGACCCGCATCGCCGCCGCCGACCATGTGAGCTTCACCATCGAAAAAGGGGAGTTCTGCATCATTCTCGGCCCCTCCGGCGCGGGCAAGACCACCGTGCTGAACATGCTGGGCGGCATGGACAGCTGCGACGAGGGCACCATCCTGCTGGACGGCGAGCGCGTCAGCGATTTCGACCGCAGGTGGCTGACGGATTACCGGCGCTATGACGTGGGTTTTGTGTTCCAGTTTTACAATCTGGTGCAGAACCTCACCGCCCGGGAGAATGTGGAGCTGGCGGCGGAGATCTGCCGCGACCCGCTGGACACCGACACCGTGCTGGATTCCATGGGCCTGTCGGAGCGGAAAAACAACTTCCCGGCGCAGCTTTCCGGCGGCGAGCAGCAGCGGGTATCCATTGCCCGGGCGCTGGCAAAAAATCCCAAAATCCTTCTGTGTGATGAGCCTACCGGCGCGCTGGATTACAAGACCGGCAAGCAGGTGCTGAGCATTCTGCAGAAGACCTGCCGGGAGATGGGCCGCACCGTCATCGTCATCACCCACAACAGCGCACTGGCGGCCATGGCCGACCGGGTCATCCGCATCAATTCCGGCCGCGTGGTGGATGAGACCCGCAATCCCGACCCCACCCCGGTGGAACAGATCGAATGGTAACCGGCCATGGGAAAGAGTTATTTTAAGTCCATTGCCCGCACCTTCCGCAGCACCAAAAGCCGGTTTTTGTCGGTGTTTGGCATTGTGGCGCTGGGCGTGGGCTTTCTGGCGGGGCTTTCCGGCACGCCGGTGGATATGAAAAATTCGGTGGAGCGGTATCTGGACGACGGCAATTTTTATGACGTCCGGGTGCTGTCCACGCTGGGCCTGACCGACGCGGATGCGGAAGCCCTGTTCAAGGTGCCGGGCGTGCGGCAGGTGGAGCCTGCATGGTCCGCCGACCTGCTGGTGAAGGCGGGCGACACCGACGCGGTGGTCAGCCGGGTACACAGCGTTTCCGGGGAGCAGAGCATCAACCGTCTAATTTTGCAGGACGGCCGGATGCCCCAAAGCCCCGGCGAGTGCGTGGTGGAGGCCGGTGCCAACGCCACCAACCCCACATGGCCCATCGGCACCACCATCAAAGCCACCGCCGACAACGAAGATCTGGACGAAAAGCTGGCGGTGACGGAGTTCACCGTAGTGGGTATCGTGCGCAACAGCAACTATTTCAGCTTTGAGCGGGAGCCTGCCAGCGTGGGGGACGGCACCATCCGGCTGATTTTTTACATCCCGCCGGAGGCGTTTGCCTACGAGGCGTACACGGAAATTTATCTGACCGCCGAGGGCGCGCTGGAGCTGGACAGTCTGGAGCAGGATTACCAGACCACGGTGGACGCGTTGACAGCCGGCATCGAGGCCATCGCGGACGAGCGCTGTCAGGCCCGGTACAACAGCCTGAAGGAGGAGGGCCAGCAGGAAATTGACGATGCATGGTCGGAATACAACGACGCTAAGGCGGAGGCCGAGCAGGAGCTGGCGGATGCCTGGGCGGAGCTGGAGGACGGCCGCCGCAAGCTGGCCGACGGAGAAAACGAAGTCAACAAGGGCGAGGCGGACTATTGGAAGGGTCTGCGGGAACTGAAGGACAACCTGCAAAAATTCAATGACGGCATCGCGGCGCTGGGCGACGCGGAAAACCAGCTGAACAGCGCCCGCAGCCAGCTGGAGGAAGGGCAGGCCCAGTATGATGCCGGCGCGGCGGAGCTGGAGGCCGCCCGCGGGCAGCTGGAACAGGGCCGCCAGCAGCTGGCACAGCTGGAACAGCTGGCCGAGGGGTACAGCCGCTACTGGGCGGAACTGGAAACCATGGCCGGGACCATCAACGACAGGATGGGGCTGACCGAAGAAGATGCCGTGACAGCGGAGAAACTGAACGCCCTCTTGGCGGATATCTCGGCGCATCTGCCGGATCCGCTGCCGGAGGATGACACGGAGCTTCTCACCGCTTTTTTGCAGGCCATGGGACTGCCCGGCCCGGGGGAGGCACCGACGCTGGAGCAGACCATCCAACTGCAGGCGCTTGCCGGAGCGGTGGCGGACTGGCTGGAGGAACAGAATGACCCTGCCTATGTGTTCATCATTGATCGGCTGCGAGAGTTTGCTGAGATAGAGGATCCGGAGCAGGCGCAGGCGAAGGCCGGGGCGGTTTCCGCGTTCATTTGGGAGCAGATCACGAAACATCCCGAGGTATTGGATGCTATCCTGCAGGCGATGGTCGGCATGAACAGTGAGGAGCTGAGTCAGACACTGCGCATGCTGCTCACCGCATGGCGGCAGATGGACAAGGGCATTGAGCAGACGGCGCAGGCCATGGGCAAGCCCAGAAGCGAAGTGGAAGCGGGGCTGAAAGACGGTTCGCTGGTCGCCAATGCGGAGCGGGAACTGGCGGACGGCGAGGCCCGGTTTGCCGCGGGCGAGCAGCAGCTGGCGGACGCCAAAGCCCAGCTGGAGGACGGCTGGAAACAATACAATGACGGCTGGGCGCTGCTGGCGGAGAAGAAGGTCCATCTGGCAGACGCCCAGCGTCAGCTGGAGGAGGGCCGCCAAAAGCTGGCGGATGCCCGTGTGGAGCTGGACGATGCCCGCGTGACCCTTGCCGAGAACCTGCAAAAGCTGCGGGACGGCGAACTGGACTACGAGGACGCGCTGCGCGAGGTGAATGAGCAGCTGGCGGACGCCAGAGCTGAAATCGAGGACGGCGAGGCCAAACTGGCGGAGCTGGAGCCCCCCGAATGGTACATATGGGACCGCAGCCATAACGTGAGTTGGGCGTCCTTCAAGACCAACGTGGACAAACTGCAGGCCATCACCACCATTTTCCCGGTGTTTTTCTTCCTTGTGGCGGCGCTGGTGGTGTCCACCACCATGACCCGCATGATCGAGGAGGAACGCCTGCAAATCGGCACCCTCAAGGCGCTGGGCTACCGCAGCGGCGAGATCATGGTCAAATATCTGCTGTACGCGCTGGCCGCTGCGCTTCTGGGCACCGCGGTGGGTCTGACGGTGGGCTTTTACGCCTTCCCCACGGTGATTTGGTCGGCCTACACCATCATGTACTATGTGCCGGTGCTGTATACGCCGTGGCAGTTGGACAAGGCGCTGTTTGCGGGCGGCACCCTCACCGGGCTGACGGTGGGCGTCACGGCGCTGGCCTGCCGGGCCTCGCTGGCGGAGGCCCCGGCGGCGCTCATGCTGCCCCGCGCCCCCCGCGCCGGACAGCGCATCCTGTTGGAACGCATCACCCCGCTGTGGCGGCGTCTGCCCTTCACATGGAAGGTCACCTGCCGCAACCTGTTCCGCTACAAAAAGCGGTTCTGGATGACCGTCATCGGCGTGTCGGGCTGTACGGCGCTGCTGGTCACCGGCTTTGGCATCTCGGATTCGCTGGACGCCATCTGCACCAACCAGTTCGGCAACATCTACCATTATGACCTCACCACCGCCATCGCCCACCCGGAGGACACCGCCTCCGGCCCGGCGTATGACTACCTGTACGGGGCGGATTTTGACCGTTCCCTCGCCGCCTCCATGGAAAAGACCACCCAGCCCAAGGCGGGCACGGCGGGGCTGGAATGTTATCTGATGGTCCCGCAGGATTTGGACGCCTTTGCGGACTTTGCCGACCTGCATGAGCGGCTGTCCGGAAGCGCCACCCCGCTGGGGGAGCAGGGCGTGGTGGTCACCGAAAAGTTTGCCAAAGAGATGGGCGTCTCGGCGGGGGACACCCTCACGCTGGAAAACAGCGAGGGGACTTCGGCGGAGTTCACCGTTTCCGGCGTCTGTGAGCATTATGTATTCAATTATGTGTATCTGAGCGCCGCCGCCTATGAGGAGGGCTTTGGCACCCCCGCGTCCTGGAACGTCATCCTCACCCGGTTCCGGGAGGACGGCCCCGCGCAGGGGGACATCTCCCGCACGCTGCTGGCCATGGAAGAGGTGTCCGCCGTCAATTTCACCACCGACCAGATGACCACGGTGCTCAACATGCTGGATTCCATCGACGCGGTGGTGGTGCTCATCATCGTCTGCGCGGCGGCGCTGGCCTTTGTGGTGCTGTACAATCTGTCCAACATCAACATTGCCGAGCGCGTCAAGGAGATCGCCACCCTCAAGGTGCTGGGCTTCCACGACAAGGAGACCTACCGCTACGTCAGCCGGGAAAGCTCGGCGCTCACCCTCATCGGGGCGCTGGCGGGGCTGGTGCTGGGCATCTGGCTGCATCGGTTCATCATCACCACGGTGGAGGTGGACGCGGTCATGTTTGGCCGCCAGATCCAGTCGCTGAGCTTTGTCTACGCGCTGGTGCTGACGCTGCTGTTCGGCACGGTGGTCAACCGGGTCATGGGTCTTCGGCTGAAAAAAATCTCCATGGTGGAGAGCATGAAGGCTCCGGAATAATTTTTGTCACAAAAATGGGCTTTCCCTCTTGACAGGGGAAGGCCCATTTACTATAATAAGATTGTTTGAATTGAAACAGTTTGAAATTGAACAGTTAGAATCCAAACGATTGGAAAGGAGGCCCCCCTACGAAACAGATTCCCACCCCGGAGGAGCACATTGGCGCCGTGCTGCACCGCACCTCCGTTGCCATCCGCTGTGCGTTGGACGCCGCCATCGCCGCGCAGGTCAGCCCGGAGCTGACCGGCTTGCGGGGCATGGCGCTGGGCTACATCGCGGCCTGCCAGCAGCGGGGAGAGCCGGTCTACCAGCGGGATCTGGAAAACCGGTTCCACATCAACCGTTCCAGCGTCACCGCCATGCTGCAGGGGCTGGAGCAGTCCGGCTTTATCACCCGCACGGCGGTGGAGCAGGACGCCCGCCTGAAAAGCCTGTCTCCCACGCCCAAGGGGCTTGCCTGCAACGAGGCGGTGCACACCTGCGTGCGCGACTTTGAAACCCGGCTGCGCAGCGGCATCCCCCGCGAGCAGCTGGAAATCACCTGTCAGGTCATCGGTCAGCTGATCCGGAATGTGGACGACATGACCGCGGAACTGAACAACGAAAAGAAAGGATGAACAAAAACTCCATGCTCAAAACCCTGTACAAGGAAACAGAGGGCTTTCGTCTGGTGTCCATTCTGACGCCGGTCATGATGATCGGAGAGGTCATCATGGAGATGATCATTCCCCGTCTGATGTCCTCCATCATTGACGACGGCGTCACCGCAGGCAACCTCGGCCACATCTACCGCATCGGCAGCATCATGGTGGTGGCGGCGGCGGTGGGTCTGTTCTTCGGCATCATGGGCGGTGTGCTGGGCGCCAAGGCCTCCACCGGCTTTGCCCGCAACCTGCGCCGGTCCATGTTCCGCAACATCCAGACCTTCAGCTTTGCCAACATCGACAAGTATTCCACCGCGGGCCTTGTCACCCGCATGACCACCGACGTCACCAACCTGCAGAACGCCTACCAGATGATTCTGCGGATGTTCGTGCGCGCCCCGGCCAGCATGATCATCGCCATGACGATGGCCTTCCTCATCAACGCCCGTCTGGCCACTGTCTATCTGGTGGCTGTGATGATTCTGGCCTGCTGCCTCATCTTCATCATGTCCAAGGCCAGCCGGTATTTCTCGGCGGCCTTCAAAAAGTACGATGACCTGAACGAATCCGTGCAGGAGAACGTCTCCGCCATCCGGGTGGTCAAGGCGTATGTGCGGGAGGATTTTGAGAGCGAGAAGTTCCGCAAGGCCTCCCTCAACGTGCAGAACCTGCTGCTGCGGGCGGAAAAAATTCTCTCCTTCAACAACCCCCTCATGCAGGGCACCGTCTATACCTGCATCCTGCTTATTTCCTGGCTGGGCGCGCAGATGATCGTCAGCTCGGGCAACACCGCCTTCACCACCGGCGAGCTGATGAGCATGCTGGCCTACTGCATGAACATCCTCATGAGCCTGATGATGCTGTCCATGGTGTTCATCATGGTGACCATGTCCGCCGCCAGCGCCCGCCGCGTGGCCGAGGTGCTGAGCGAGCAGAGCAGCCTCACCAACGGCGAGAACCCCGTCACCGAGGTGAAGGACGGTTCCGTCAAATTCGACCATGTGTGCTTTTCCTATAAAAAGGACGGCGAACAGGTGCTTACCGATGTCAATCTGGACATTGCCTCCGGCGAAACGGTGGGCATCATCGGCGGCACCGGCAGCGCCAAATCCAGTCTGGTGCAGCTGCTGCCCCGCCTGTATGACGTGACCGCCGGCAGTGTGCAGGTGGGCGGTCTGGACGTGCGCCGCTACGATCTGGAGAGCCTGCGCAACTCCGTGGCCATGGTGCTGCAAAAGAACGAGCTGTTCAGCGGCACCATTGCGGACAACCTGCGCTGGGGCAACGAACACGCCACCGAGGAGGAACTGATGGAAGCCTGCCGTCAGGCCTGCGCCGATGAATTCCTTGTCCGGTTCCCGGACGGCCTCAACACCCACATCGAGCAGGGCGGCACCAACGTGTCCGGCGGCCAGAAACAGCGGCTCTGCATCGCCCGCGCTTTGCTGAAAAAGCCCAAAATTCTGATTCTGGACGACTCTACCTCCGCGGTGGACACCGCCACCGACGCCAAGATCCGCGCCGCCTTTGCCGAGAAGATCCCCGGCACCACCGTGTTCATTATTGCCCAGCGCATCTCCAGCGTGGAACACGCCGACCATGTGCTGGTGCTGGATGACGGCAAGGTGGCCGGCTACGGCACCCCGGCGGAACTGCTGGAGAGCAACAGCATCTATCAGGAGGTTTACCGCAGCCAGACCAAGGGCAGCGGCGACTTTGACGAGAAGGGAGGGGACAGCAATGGCTGAGCGCGTGAAGGAATTCAAAGGCGGCCCCGGCGGCGGTCCCCGCGGCCCCCGTCCCAAGATCAAGAACCCCGGCAAGGTGCTGGGACGCATCCTTGGGTACGTCTTAAAATATTATAAGGTACAAAGCGCCATTGTGGTCTTCTGCATTTTTGCCAGCGTGCTGTGCAATCTGCAGGGCACATGGTTCATGCAGACCCTCATCGACGGTTACATTCTGCCCATGCTCGGCTCCGGCAGCACGGACTTTTCCGGTCTGCTGTCGGCCATCCTGCGGGTGGCCTGCTTCTACGCGCTGGGCGTGGCGGCGTCCTTCACGCAGGCCCGGCTGATGGCGTACATCACGCAGGGCACCTTGAAAAAACTGCGGGACGAGCTGTTCACCCACATGCAGACGCTGCCCATCCGCTACTTTGACAGCCACGCCCACGGCGATATCATGTCGGTGTACACCAACGACACCGACACGCTGCGCCAGATGATCTCCCAGTCCATCCCGCAGCTTATCAACAGCTTCATCACCGTTATCAGCACCGCGGCGCTGATGATCACCCTGTCCTGGCCGCTGGCGCTGGTCACCTTCTTCATGGTGGGCGTCATGCTGATGGTCACCAAGTACCTCACCACCAACTCCAGCAAGTACTTTGTGGCCCAGCAGGGTGATCTGGGCGCGGTGAACGGCTACATTGAGGAAATGATGACCGGCCAGAAGGTGGTCAAGGTGTTCTGCCACGAGGAGAAGGCCATCGCGGAATTCAACGAGCTGAACGACCGCCTGTTTGAGAGCGCCGACCGAGCCAACATGTTCTCCAACCTGAACGGCCCCTGCAACGCCCAGCTGGGCAACCTGTCCTATGTGCTGTGCGCCAT
The DNA here is from genome assembly GCA_945830575.1 of uncultured Subdoligranulum sp. Lineage (GTDB taxonomy): Bacteria > Bacillota > Clostridia > Oscillospirales > Ruminococcaceae > Gemmiger. The sequence continues at coordinate 68,132 of CALZZE010000001.1, forward strand.
GGTGGGCGGCGTGCTGGCGCTGTCCGGCGCCACCGGTCTGACGCTGGGCAAGCTGGCCAGCTTCCTGACCTACAACAAGAGCTTCAGCATGCCCATCAACCAGATCTCCATGCAGATCAACTCCATCATCATGGCACTGGCGGGCGGCCAGCGCATCTTTGCGCTGCTGGACGAGCAGCCGGAGACCAACGAGGGCACCATCACGCTGGTCCATGCCAAGTACACCGCCGACGACGGCGTGACCGAGGCGAACGAGCCCACCGGCACCTGGGCGTGGAAACAGATGGACGAAAACGGCCAGCCGGTCTACACCGAGCTGAAAGGGGACATCGAGTTCCATGATGTGGACTTCGGCTATGACCCCGAAAAGATCGTGCTCCATGACATCAATCTGTATGGCCGTCCCGGCCAGAAGATCGCCTTTGTCGGTTCCACCGGCGCGGGCAAGACCACCATCACCAACCTCATCAACCGGTTCTACGACATCCAGAAGGGCACCATCACCTACGACGGCCACGACATCAAGACCATCGAGAAGAACGCGCTGCGCTCCTCGCTGGGCATCGTTTTGCAGGACACCCACCTGTTCACCGGCACCGTGATGGAAAACATCCGCTACGGACGCCTGACCGCCACCGATGAGGAGTGCAAAGCCGCGGCACAGCTGGCCAACGCGGACGGATTCATCCGCCACCTGCCGGACGGCTACAACACCATGCTCACCGGCGACGGCACCAACCTGTCCCAGGGCCAGCGCCAGCTGCTGGCCATCGCCCGGGCGGCGGTGGCGGACCCGCCGGTGCTGATTCTGGACGAGGCCACCTCCTCCATCGACACCCGCACAGAAAGCCTTGTGCAGCAGGGCATGGACGGCCTGATGTACGGCCGCACCACCTTTGTCATTGCCCACCGCCTGTCCACGGTGCGCAACTCGGACTGCATCATGGTGCTGGAGCAGGGCCGTATTGTGGAGCGCGGCACCCATGACGAACTGATCGCCCAGAAAGGCCGCTATTATCGCCTGTATACCGGCAATTTTGCGGAAAACAGCTAAGGCAACAAAAGTACAGACACTGGTCAAAATTACCAAAAGAACCATCTAAAAATTATGCAAAAAGCCAGTGCGGCCCCCGGCTGCACCGGCTTTTTTGTTCAAAGTGCCGTTCTATCGCAGAAAACTTGACGAAATGCCAGAAATTGGCTATAATATACCTCGTTGCTTACATATATCTTGTGGCACAGGGAGAAAAAGAACGCAATTTCATAGTCAATATGATGAAACATGAATCAGGAGGAAAACATACAATGGCTACCAAGAAAATCGCTCAGACCGTGATTGCGGAGGATAAGTTCTATACCATCAGCGCCGCCAACGGCAAGGTCGTGGAGGTCGCTGACTACAACATGGACAACGGCGCCAAGATCCAGCTGTGGGACAACGCCGACAAGGAGTGGCAGCAGTGGGGCTTTGTCCGCGCCGGTGAGGGCGTCTACCGCATCAAGAACCGTTTCACCGGCAAGATGCTGGACCTGGACCGCGGCGGCGTCAATGACGGCACCCATGTCCATCAGTGGGAGGGCGCCAACGCCTCCAGCCAGCTGTGGGTCGTGGAGAACATGAACGACGGCCGCGTCAAGATCAAGAGCAACCTGGCCGGCAAGTGCCTGGACACCATCGGCGGCTACACCGAGAACGGCGCCGCCCTGCAGATCTGGGCGGACGTGAGCGGCGAGAACCAGTTCTGGACCATCGCTGAGGTCACCCGCAAGCCCAAGACCACCGCCAAGGCTGCCAAGGCCAAGGCTGAGACCGAGGAGAAGGTCGTGGAGGCCGCTCCCGTTGTGGAGGCCAAGCCCGAGGTGAAGGTGGAGGCCAAGGCGGAAGTGAAGGACGAGAAGCCCGCCGCCAAGAAGGTCGAGAAGGCCGTTGAGGTGAAGGCTGAGGAGAAGAAGGTCGAGGAGAAGAAGCCTGAGGTCAAGGCTGAGAAGCCCGCTGCCATGGCTTCTGCCGCCAAGAAGGCTCTTGCCAAAAAGACCGCTGCCAAGAAGGCTCCCGCCAAGAAGGCCGCGAAATAATTGAACCAATAAATCATTGACCCCTGCTGTGGAATCCTCCACGGCAGGGATTTTTGCTGGCTTTTTATCAAAATATTACGATACAAAAATAAATAACTATTTGTATTTTCGAACGAATTGTATTAAATACGGGAAATACAAATCGTAATAACAAACGCTCTGTATATTCTGCCGAAATATACAGAACGTAAATTATACAAAAAGGAAAATCTGCTTTACAGGATGCCCAGACCGGACAGCAGCGTTTTCAGACCCATCAGCACCAGCACCACGCCGCCGGCCCGCTCGGCAGGGGCGCGGTACTTGCTCCCGAACAGCGCACCCACCTTGACGCCCGCCGCGGACAGCACGCAGGTGATAATGCCGATGAGGCTCACCGCGGGTACGATGTTCACATTCACCGCCGCAAATCCCACGCCCGCCGCAAATGCGTCGATGCTGTCCGCCACCGTCAGCGGCAGCATGGCTTTCACGCTGAAATCGTCATCCAGTTCTTCTTCCTCGCCAAAGCTCTCCCGCACCATGTTGCCGCCGATGATGGCCAGCAGCACGAAGGCCACCCACGGCCCGATGGTGCTCATCAGCTGACCGAACCGGCTGCCCAGAAAGTATCCGGCCAGCGGAAACAGCGCCTGCCCCGCGCCAAACCACACGCCGCAGGTGAGGGCGTGCTTCAGCGTGACCCTGCGGACCGAAAGCCCCTTGCAGATGGACACCGCGAACGCATCCATGGACAGACTCACCGCAATGACGACCAGATCCCAAAAACCCATGCTGAACTCCTTTCAAACAACAAAAAAAGACGCGACCACCCGCGCCGCCCCACACCGGGCAGCAAAGCGGATAAGTCTCGTCAATTAAAACTAAGCCAAGGCCATGCGGGCCTATTATGTTGGCAGAGCTACATCCCACAGGATGCCGACTACTCCCTTAAACAACAAGTAGTGTATCATGGAAAGGGGAAACCTGTCAATAGGTTGCGCTTTGCTAACTGCAAATTCTCCTTGCGCAGCAAAGCACTTTGCGGTACAATAGAGAAAAAGAAAAGAAAAAGGACGTGACACCATGCCCTATCGAGTATTGGCGTTGGATCTGGACGGAACCCTGACCAACAGTGACAAAGTGATCACCCCGCGCACCAGACAGGCGCTTCTGGATGCCGCCGATGCAGGCACCACCATCGTGCTGGCCAGCGGCCGCCCCACGGTGGGCATCCAGCCGCTGGCGGAGGAACTGGAACTGGCCAGCCGCGGCGGCTGCATTCTGAGCTACAACGGCGGCAAGATCATTGACTGCAAAACCGGCGAAACGCTGGTGCAGTATGCCTTCCCGGCGGACCTCATCCCCAAGGTCTGCCTGTTTGCCAAGTATTGGAACGTGGTGCCGCTGACCTACGACCAGAACGGCATCGTCACCGAGGAGCCGGACAATCCCTACGTGCTGGAGGAGGCCCGCATCAACCGCATCCCGGTGAACCGGGTGGAGGATCTGGCCGCCCACGTGACCTATCCCATCAACAAGCTGCTGCTGGTGGGCGACCCGGTGGATATGCCCCACGTGGAGGAATTGATGCAGCAGGAGTTTGCGGGACGGCTGTCCATTTACCGTTCGGCGCCGTTTTTCATCGAGACCATGCCGCTGGGCGTGGAGAAATCCGCCTCGCTGGCGCTGCTGCTCCAGCGCCTTGGCCTTCGCCCCGCCGACCTGATGGCCTGCGGCGACGGCTGGAACGATGAACCTATGATTCGGTTTGCGGGCATGGGCGTGGCGATGGCCAACGCGGTCCCGGCGGTGAAGGCCGTGGCGGATTTTGTCACCGCCGACAATGACCATGACGGCGTGGGCATCGCGGTGGAGAAGTTCATTCTGGGCAGGGAGGTGACGCTGTGAATCTCATCGTGTTTGACCTGGAATGGAACATCGGCTGGCAGCCCTGGACCTTCCGTTATCAAGGCGCCGAACTGACGCTGCGCGGCGAGATCATCCAGATCGGCGCCGCCCGCATCAACGAGCGGGGCGATGTGCTGGATACCTTTGAGGTCAACCTGAAACCCCGCATTTTCCGCAAGCTGCAAAAGCACATTGCGCAGGTCACGGGGCTGTCGCAGGGAGATTTGGACGCTGGCCTGCCCATGAGGGAGGGACTGCGCCGCTTTGTGGAGTGGGCCGGTCCCGACGCCGAGCTGGCCGAGTGGGGCATGGACGATGTGCCGGTGCTGAAGCAAAACCTGTTTCTGGTGGGGCTGGACGAGCAGTGGCCGGCACGCTGGTATGATTTGCAGCGCATTTTCCTGCAAAGCTATCCCCGGCAGGAAGGGGAGGGCATGACGCTGAAAAGCGTGGTGGAACGCCTTGGCATCCCGCAGGACGAACCCTTCCACAACGCGCTGGATGACGCGCTGTACACGGTGAAGATTTGCCGCCAGCTGCCGCTGTGGGACGGGCTGGCCGCCTATCCCACCGATGACGAGCTGCTGGTAGAGGCGCTGAACCCCAGCTCCGGTGCGGTGGATATCCAAATTTTTAACGGCCTGATGGACCATGACGCCTACAAAAACGACCCGACGCTGAGCCGGGTGGCCTGCCCGGTCTGCGGCAAACCGCTGGCCCACGATGAAGTGTGGCTCAAGCGGGGCAATACCGGGTATTACACCATGAGCCGCTGCGCCGTCTGCGGGCCGTGGTTCACCCGATTCAAGCTCAGCCGCCGGGACGGCCTTTGCTGGAACTTTGCCCGCTGCACCGAGCCTGTCACCCCGGAGACGGAAGCCCGCTGGAACAAGCAGCGCAGCGCCGCCATTGAACGGATGAAACGCAAGGCGGAGAAGGCCGCACAGGAATAAATGGGAAAAAGTTGCAACTGGTTACAATTTATTTACAAATCCCTATTGACAACGGATGACAAAAGAGTTACAATTTAGTTGCAAGCAAAAAAGACATTCCCTCTTTTTCATGTGTTCTTCTCCTCCTTTTTGAAAACCCTCGCCCATCCCTCGGGCGAGGGCTTTTCGTTGTGTTTCCGGAAAAAATCTGCGAATACCTATTGCAAAATACAATATTATATGATATATAATATATAGAACCCTACACCATATCCGGAAAGGAGGCCCACATGAGCTTTACCACAGGCGCGGCGCTGCTGGACGCCATCGTGCTGGCGGTGGTGGCCCGCGAGGAACAGGGAACCTATGGCTACCGCATCACGCAGGAGGTCAAGCAGGTGCTGGATATTTCTGAGTCCACCCTCTACCCGGTGCTGCGCCGCCTGCAAAAGGATGGCCTGCTCACCACTTACGACGCCCCCTGCAACGGCCGCAACCGCCGGTATTACCGGGCCACCGGGGCGGGCTGCACGCAGCTGGCACAGTACCGGGCGGAATGGGCGGCCTATACCGACAAAATCAACCAATTCTTAAAGGGGGAGCAACCATGAAAAAATACGCCTATCTGGCAAGGCTGGAGGAACTGTTGGAGGCGCTGCCCGCCGAGGAACGGCAGGATGCGCTGAACTATTACGAGGAATTTTTTGACGCGGCGGGTGCGGACGATTCTGCCGCCGCCGGGCTGGAATCCCCGGAGGAGGCCGCCCGCAAAATTCTGGAAGGGGAGGGGGTGGCCCCGTCCCAGCCAGTCCCGCCGACTCCGCCCGCAGCCCCCGAACCGCCGCCGCTGGAGGAACCGCGAAATTATCCCACCGGCGGCACAACGCCCCGACAGCCGCCCAGACCCTTCTCCCGCAAGGGCTGGCTGCTGTTCCTTGTGGTGCTTGCCGCCGCCTTTCTGGTGCAGCTGGCAGTTCTGGTACTGTTCTTCGCCCCCATCGGCGGCAGCGCCGACATGGCAACCGCTTCTTCGGTCACAACGGAGGCCATCACCGAGTACGTCACCGGGGACGCCGCCAACCTTGCCCAGTCCACAGCCGTCACCCCGGAGTCTACGGAGCTGCCCGCCACCGGAACCGGCTACGCCCAGAACATGGTCTGCTCCATGAAGCGGGGCGATTCTCTGGGAATCAAGCTGCGTTCCGGCAAGGTGTTTCTGGAGGTCAACGAGGACATCAATGACCGCAGCACCTATATCGGTGTCCGCAATGCCGATGAGAGCTTCGCGGTGCAGCAAACCGATGATGGCGACTGGCTCGTTGGCAGCACCGATCGCAGCGGTGCGCTGATTCTGACGGTGAAAATTCCCCGCGGGGTGCTGTCGGAGGTGCAGGTGTCGCTGGAGAAGGGCGATATTTCGGTGATGGACAACCTTTCGCTGGAGGAACTGGAGCTGGAGACCGGCAGCGGCCGCATCACGACGCAGAACATCTCCGCTGAGGATGTGGAGCTGAAAACCAGCGACGGCCATGTGACCACCGGCGTGGTCACGCCGCAGGAAAAGCTGAAAGTAGTCGCCGCGGGCGGCGCCGCGCAGCTGATTCTGGCCGGAAACAAAAGCGATTACAGCCTGTATGTCGTCAGCAAAAACGGCGTTCTGCGCGATGGCGGAGAGCAGACCCCTGGCAGGAGCCTGAAAACCGGCCAGATTGACCGCCCCACCGTCACCGTGCAGGCCGACGGGGACATTACTCTGGAGTACAGCGGCAGCTGAAACAGCAGAATACTGCCCATAGTCATACTTTGACCGGGGGCTTTGGTGCAACTTTCACAGTTTTCTTTCACTGAACAAAAATAAGATTCTACGCGAAAAATTTTGCCATTTGCCGCCAAATGTGGTACAATCTCTCCAATAGCAAAAACTTATGACAGATGAAGGAAAAAGGAGAAACGAAACATGGCGTACTACTTTTCGGAACCGTCCCGCACCTTTGGCGAATATCTGCTGGTCCCCGGGTACTCCTCCTCGGAGTGCGTGCCCACTGCCGTCAGCCTCAAGACCCCGCTGGTGAAATACCGCAAGGGTCAGGAGGAATGCCCTCTGGAGATGAACATCCCCATGGTGTCCGCCATCATGCAATCCGTCTCCGGTGAGAAGCTGGCCATCGCGCTGGCCAAACAGGGCGGCATCTCCTTTATTTACGGCTCCCAGTCCGTCCAGAGCGAGGCGGACATGGTGCGCCGCGTCAAGGCCTACAAGAAGGGCTTTGTCACCTCGGACTCCAACCTTGGCCCCGACGCCACGCTGGCGGACGTGCTGGACCTCAAGACCCGCACCGGCCATTCCACCGTGGCCATCACCGATGACGGCACCGCCCACGGCAAGCTGCTGGGCATCGTGGCCTCCCGTGACTACCGTCTTTCCCGCATGTCCACCGACCTGAAGGTCACCGAGTTCATGACCCCGCTGGACAAGCTGGTCACCGCTCCCGCCTCCACCAGCCTGCATGACTGCAACGACATCATCTGGGACAACAAGATCAACTCCCTGCCGCTGGTGGACGATGAGGGCCGCCTGCAGTACGTGGTGTTCCGCAAGGACTACGACTCCCACAAGGAGAACGTGAACGAGCTGCTGGACGAAAACAAGAGCTACGTGGTGGGCGCGGGCATCAACACCCGCGACTACGCCGAGCGCGTGCCCGCGCTGGTGGACGCCGGTGTGGACGTGCTGTGCATCGACTCCTCCGAGGGCTACTCCGAGTGGCAGAGCCGCACCATCGGCTGGATCCGTGAGCACTACGGCGACAAGGTGAAGGTGGGCGCCGGCAACGTGGTGGACCGCGACGGCTTCCTGTTCCTCGCCAAGGCCGGCGCGGATTTCGTGAAGATCGGCATCGGCGGCGGTTCCATCTGCATCACCCGCGAGACCAAGGGCATCGGCCGCGGTCAGGCCACGGCGGTCATCGAGGTGGCCAAGGCCCGCGATGAATACTACGAGCAGACCGGCATCTATATCCCCATCTGCTCCGACGGCGGCATCGTCCACGACTACCACATCACGCTGGCGCTGGCCATGGGCGCGGACTTCGTCATGCTGGGGCGCTACTTTGCTCGCTTTGACGAGTCTCCCACCAACAAGCTGCGCGTGGGAGGCAACTACGTGAAGGAATACTGGGGCGAAGGCTCCAACCGCGCCCGCAACTGGCAGCGGTACGATCTGGGCGGCGCCCAGAAGCTCAGCTTTGAGGAGGGCGTCGACAGCTACGTGCCCTACGCCGGACCTCTGGCGGACGGCGTGCAGACCACGCTGTACAAGGTGCGCTCCACCATGTGCAACTGCGGTGCGCTGTCCATCCCCGAGCTGCAGCAGAAGGCCCGCCTGACGGTGGTGTCCTCCACCTCCATTGTGGAGGGCGGCAGCCACGACGTCATCCTGAAAAACACCCCCAATAATTGATTTGTGGATTCCCGCAGCCCCGGCTGCGGGAATTTTTGAATTGACACCAGCCACAAGATATGGTATAATGCTATTATCCATCCGCCGACAACGATGCCGGCGAAGGACCTGCGTTTATCATAAGTCAGCAACAACAAGGGCAAACAGGGCACACAACGCTGTGGGCTTTTGTTTGCTTTTTGTGTTTTTGGCTGCCGGTAAGCGCCGGATCGAGGGAACGAACTGAAATAAAGGAGAGAAAGGAACCAACACCATGATGAACAGCAAGAAAATCCTTGCGCTGGGTCTGGCCGGGGCGATGGCTCTGAGCATGGCGGCCTGCGGCGGCAGCGCCTCCTCTGGCACCTCTGCCGGCGGTGATGCCGCGGCGGAGACCAAGGCCTACCGCACGCTGTATTCCAGCGAAGTCACCACCCTGAACTACCTGACCACCTCCTCCACCAACGAGTACGCCATCGGCGCCAACGTGGTGGACTGCCTTGTGGAATATGACTGCTACGGCAACATCATTCCTTCTCTGGCCGAGAGCTGGGAGAGCAACGAGGACATGACCGAGTGGACCTTCCACATCCGCAAGGGCGTGAAGTGGGTGGACAAGAACGGCGAGGAAGTGGCGGACGTCACCGCCAACGACTGGGTCGCCACCGCCCATTACGTCAATGACGCCGTCAACGATTCCGGCAGCCAGTACATGTACGACACCGGCTCTGTGGTACACAACGCCCAGGCCTACTATGACTACACCGCCTACCTGCTGGAGAGCGAGAACGGCACCAAGACCACCGATGCGGACGGCGATCCCATCGAGGTCGTGGAGGAAGTCAAGCCCGAGGACATCGGCGTCAAGGCCGTGGATGACTACACGCTGGTCTACACGCTGGATCAGCCCTGCCCGTTCTTCCTGAGCGTGCTGTCCTACACCTCCTACATGCCGGTGTACGGCCCCTTCCTGGAGGAGATGGGCGACCAGTTCGGTCTGGATGCCGACAGCCTGCTGTACAACGGCGCCTACATCCTGTCCAGCTTTGAGCCGCAGTACGAGCGCGTGCTCACCAAGAACCCCACCTACTGGGACAAGGACAACGTCCTGATCGACGAGATCCGCGAGACCTACAATGCCGAGGCCAACAGCGTGGCCGCCAGCATGTATCAGGCCGGCGAGGTGGACTACCTGTCCGTTTCCTCCGACCTGCTGGATTCCATGCTCAAGGACGAGAGCACCAAGGACAAGATCCATGCCTCCCGCGTGGACAACTCCTTCAGCTACTTCTACTGCTTCAACTTTGACCCGCAGTTTGACGCCGTCTACGAGCCGGACAACTGGAAGATCGCCGTCAACAACGAGAACTTCCGCAAGGCCATCATGGCCGGTCTGGATCGTGTCAAGGCGCTCACCGTCTCCGACCCCTACAACCCCGAAAAGCTGTTGAACAACACCGTCACCCCCGCCAACTTCGCGGTGGGCGCCGGCAAGGATTTCACCCAGTATGACGCCGTCAAGCCCTACACCGACGGCGACAGCTTTGACGCCGCCAAGGCTGTGGAGTACCGCGACGCCGCCAAGGCGGAGCTGACCGCCGCCGGCGCCACCTTCCCCATCAAGGTTCTCATGCCCTACAACCCCTCCATCAGCAACTGGGACAAGGAGTGCCAGGTTATGGAGCAGCAGCTGGAGGGCCTGCTGGGCGCTGACTTCATTGACATCATCGTGGAGGCCGGCCCCGAGACCGGATTCCTGTCCAGCGTGCGCCGCAGCGGCAAGTATGCCCTGCTGAAGTGCAACTGGGGCGCCGACTACGCTGACCCCCAGACCTGGAGCGAACCCTTCGGTGAGGGCAACAACTACAACTTCTGGGATATCAGCGGCAACGCCGACACCGAGGCCCTGTTTGCCGCGTACAGCGAACAGGTCGCCCGCGCTGCCTCCATCTATGACGACGACGAGGCCCGCTACGCCGCCTTTGCCGAGGCCGAGGCCATGCTGCTGGACCATGCCATCATCATTCCCTACAGCGTTTCTGCCGGTGACGGCTATGTCATCTCCAACCTGAACCCGCTGGAGGGCGAGTTTGCCTCCTACGGTGTGGCCCGCGAGCGTTACAAGTACCAGAAGCTGTACGACACCTCCATGAGTATGGAGGAGTTCAACGCCGCCTTTGACGCCTGGGAAGCAGAGCGCGCCAAGGCCATCGCTCAGTAATTCTGCTTCGTACTCCAAAACCAAACCGCTGCCGCGCCGGTGACTGTGCAGTTGCCGGCGCGGCCATGCGGTTTTGGCGGATGCCCTGTGCCGGACACAGAGCACCCGCCAAGGCCGCATGGAAGGAGAAAAGAGAGGAACCCCATGGCAAAGTACATGCTCAAGCGCATCCTGCATGCGGCCATCACGCTCTGCGTGGTCATCTGCATCGTGTTTGCGCTGCTCCGCCAGATGCCCATTGAGGGGTATTTCAACAACTTTGACAAAATGACCGAGGCCTCCATTCAGGTCTCGCTGAACAAGATGGGCCTCAACGACCCGCTGCCGGTGCAGATTCTGCACTATTTCGGCCAGCTGCTCAAGGGGGATCTGGGTGTCTCCAACCGGTACCGGCAGGGCTATCCCATTGTCAAAATCATCGCCCAGAAGGCGCCCATCTCCATCAAGCTGGGACTCATCAGTCTGGCGGTCTCGCTGGCGGTGGGCCTGCCGCTGGGCATCCTGATGGCCCGCTCCACCCGCACCCGCTGGAAGCTGTGGGACAAATTCGGCACCGTGTTCATCGTCATCGTGCAGGCGGTGCCCTCGGCGGTGTACCATCTGCTCATCCAGCTCTACGGCTCGGAAATTCTCGGCGTGTCGATGCTTTTCAATGACCGCAACCCCATGACCTGGGTGCTGCCGGTGTTTTCACTGTCCATCGGAAACATTGCCTACTACGCCATGTGGCTGCGCCGCTATATGGTGGATGAATCCAACAAGGACTACATCCGTCTGGCCCGGGCCAAGGGCGTGCCCGCGGGTAAGATCAGCCGCAGCCACGTGTTCCGCAATGCCATCGTGCCGCTGGTGCAGTACATCCCGCAGTCCATCCTGTTCACACTGATGGGCTCGCTGTATGTGGAAAGCCTGTACTCCATCCCCGGCATGGGCGGCCTGCTGATCCAGGTCATCAAGCTGCAGGACAACACCATGGTGCAGGCGCTGGTGCTCATCTATGCAGCGGTGTCGGTGCTGGGGCTTTTGTTCGGTGATTTGATGATGGCGCTGGTGGACCCGCGCATCAGCTTTACCGGGAAGGAGGGTGCGCGCTGATGATGAATTTTCGAGATGCCAAGGCCGCGCCGCTGGAAAAATCCCTGAACAGCCAGCTGAAAGCGCAGCTGGATCCGGCCGCCGCCTACGAAAACCTCTCCGAGGAGGAGCTGTTCACCCCCGCGGAGTTTGACCATTCCAATGCCGAGCGGGCGGGCTACTCCAACTATTCCTACTGGGGAGCCACGCTGCGGGCCTTCTTCAAAAACAAGGCGGCGGTGTTCTTTCTGGGCATCATCGTGGTGGTGCTGGCCTTCACCTTCATCCAGCCGCTGCTGCCCGGCCAGCGGGACCCCAAGACCATCAACAACGACCCTCTCACCGGCGTGCAGATCATCAACCGTGCCCCGGATGACGAATACTGGTTCGGCACCAACTCCATCGGTCAGGACCTTTGGGCGCGCACCTGGGCGGGCACACGCACAAGTCTGGGCATCGGCTTTGCCGTGGCATGCTTTGAGGCGCTGTTCGGCACCTTCATCGGGGTGCTGTGGGGCTACGTGCGCAAGCTGGATACCTTCTTCACCGAGCTTTACAACATTTTTGATAACATTCCCCAAACGCTGGTGCTGATTCTGGTCTCCTACATCATGCGGCCCAGCGTGGGCACCATCATTTTCGCGCTGTGCCTTACCGGCTGGCTGGGCATGGCCCGGTTCATCCGCAACCAGATTGTCATTATCCGCGACCGGGACTACAATCTGGCCTCCCGCTGCCTTGGCACCACCACGGGGCGCATCGTCTCCAAAAACCTGCTGCCCTATCTGGTGTCGGTCATTGCGCTGCGCATGTCGCTGGCCATCCCGTCTGCCATCGGCAACGAGGTGTTCGTCACCTACATCGGCATCGGCCTGCCCACCGACATTCCCTCGCTGGGCAATCTGGTGCAGGCGGGCCGCGTGCTCATGAGCCAGCCCAGCCTGCGGTATCAGCTGCTGTTCCCCACGGCGGTGCTGGCCATCATCACCATCTCGCTGTATGTGGTGGGCAACGCCTTCGCGGACGCCGCCGACCCCAAGAACCATGTGTAAGGAGGACGTAAAAATGGATCAACAGCAAGTCCTCCTGTCGGTGCAGGATCTGAACTTCAAATTTACGCTGCGGGGACAGGTGCTCCACGCGCTGCGCGGCATCTCTCTGGATGTGTATAAAGGGGAAAGCCTTGCCATCGTGGGGGAGTCCGGTTCCGGCAAAAGCGTCTTTGTCAAATGCCTGATGGGCCTCAACGATGCCAACGGCTGCGTGGAGAGCGGCAAAATCCTCTATGACGGCAAAGACCTTGCCCAGTTTAAGTCGGACGCGGAATGGCGTGCTTTGCGCGGCCACCGCATTGCCATGGTGCTGCAGGACCCCATGACCAGCCTGAACCCGCTGAAAACCATCGGCTGGCAGATCCGGGAGGCGGTGGAGCTGCACCAGAACCTCCATGGGGATGCCGCCAAAAAGGCGGTGTATGAGATTCTGGCCGAGGTGGGCATCAGCGATCCCCAGCGCCGGTACAACCAGTACCCCCACGAATTTTCCGGCGGTATGCGTCAGCGGGTGGTCATTGCCATCGCCATGGCCTGCAAGCCGGAGATCCTCATCTGTGATGAACCCACCACCGCGCTGGATGTGACCATTCAGGCGCAGATTTTGGGCCTCATCAAGGAAATGCAGAAAAAATACGATTTGACGACCATTTATATCACCCACGATCTGGGCGTGGTGGCCAATGTGGCGGACCGCATTGCCGTTATGTATGCGGGCGATATCGTGGAGGTGGGCCGCTGCGAGGAAGTGTTCTACGACCCCCGCCACCCCTACACCTGGGCGCTGCTGTCCAGCCTGCCCCAACTGGGCGTCAAGGGCGAGCCGCTGTATTCCATCGAGGGCACGCCGCCCAACCTGTTCCATGAGGTGCGGGGCGATGCCTTTGCGCCGCGCAATCCCCACGCACTGAAAATGGACTTTGTCAAACGCCCGCCGATGTTTACGGTGACGGCCACCCACGCGGCGCGCACATGGCTGCTGGACCCCCGCGCACCCAAAATCGACCCGCCGGAGCATATCCGCGCGCTGCGGGAAAAGGGCCGCCAGCTGGGGCTGACGAAAGGGGAGGAGTGCGCCAATGGCTGAACGTGAAAAAATGCTGGAAGTGGATCACATCCGGGTGGAATTCGGCAAAAAACGGCATCCCTTTGTGGCAGTGGACGATGTATCCTTTGCCATTTATAAAGGAGAGACCTTTGGCCTGGTGGGGGAATCCGGCTCTGGCAAGACCACTATCGGCCGGGCCATCATCCGGGCCAACCCGCTGGCGGCAGGCGAGATTCGCCTGGACGGCCAGCGCATCTCCGGCAGGTTGACCCCCGCCGAGGACCGTCAGGTCACCCGCGATGTTCAGATGATTTTTCAGGACCCCATGGATTCCCTCAACGAGCGGGCCAAGGTGGGCTACATTGTGGCGGAAGGCCTCTACGCGCCGGGGCGGCACTACACCGAGGAACAGCGCCGTGAGATGGTGAACAAGGCGCTGTCCGATGTGGGTCTTTTGCCGGAATTTGCCAGCCGGTTTCCCCATGAGTTTTCCGGCGGTCAGCGCCAGCGCATCGGCATCGCCCGTGCGCTGATTCTGGACCCCAAATTCATCGTGGCGGACGAGCCCATCTCGGCGCTGGATGTTTCCATCCGTGCGCAGGTGCTCAACCTGCTGGCCCGCCTGCAAAAGGAACGGGGCCTGACCTACCTGTTCATTGCCCACGACTTGTCGGTGGTGCGTTTTATTTGTGACCGCATCGCCGTCATCCACAAGGGCCGTATCGTGGAGCTGGCCGAGAGCGAACAGCTGTTCGCCCATCCGCTGCACCCCTATACCAAGGCGTTGCTGTCGGCCATTCCCCAGCCGGACCCCATCGCGGAGCGCAACAAAAAGCTGCTGGTCTATGACCCGGCCTGCCACCATTATGAGGTGGACAAGCCCCAGTGGACCGAGGTGGAGCCGGGACATTTCATTCTCGCCAACGCCCCAGAGCTGGACGTTTACCGCCGGGAACTGCAGCGCTGAACCAGAAGAAGGAGCTTTCATGCAAGCCATCATCAACATTCCCATCTGCCCGCTTAAATCCAGTCCCGCTGCCGCCAGTCTGGAGGATGAAGTCCTGTTCGGCATGGAGGTGGAGTTGACCGGCCCCGCGCAGGACGGCTGGCAGCCGGTGCGCACCCACTACCGCTACGAGGGCCTTGTGCCGGAATCGGCGCTGGTCACTGACCCGGCGCTGGTGGAACGCTGGCAGGCCGCCGATAAGCGGGTGGTGCTGCACAAGCACTGCGCCGATGTGCTGGCGGAACCGAAGGTACAGGGCGCCTTTGTGGAGCAAGCCTTGCCCATGGGCGCACGGCTGGAAATCGCAGGTCCTGCCGCCGACGGCTGGCAGCCGGTGCGCCTGCCGGACGGCTGCACCGGGTACGTCTGTGCCAGCTTTCTGGATACCCTGTGGGAGTCCCCCTGCGCACAGGGCTACGCCCTGCGGCAGGCTCTCACCGACACCGCCCGCCTGTACGCGGGCACTCAGTACCGCTGGGGCGGCAAAAGCCCCGCGGGCATTGATTGCAGCGGCCTGTGCAGTATGGCATATATGCTGTGCGGCATCAATATTTACCGGGACGCTGCCATCCAGCCGGGCTTTCCCATCCATGAGATCCCGCTTTCCGAAATGCGGGAGGGCGATTTGATTTATTTCCCAGGTCATATCGCCATGTATCTGGGGGACGGTCTGTACATCCATTCCACCGGCCGGGCGGGGGACAACGGCGTCACCATCAACAGCTTTTTCGCGGAGCATCCGCTGTACCGCGCCGACCTTCCCAGCCAGATCACTGCCGTGGGCAGTTTCTTCTAACACAAATCGCGCCTCCCGCAAGGGAGGCGCGTCGTTGTTTATTCGCAGGGCAGATTGGCCCGGTCCTGGTCACCGTCCGCCTTGAACAGCACAAACTGTTCTGGGTCACTGGTGAAATAGTAGTATTCGGTGTTGTTCCGCAGGGGAGGGGTCAGGTAATTGGGAATGATGGTCCCGTCCCCCTCGCGCCGCTCGCAGAATCCGGCGGCCTGCCATAGTTCAGAAGGGATGCCCGCGTTGTAGCAGTCCATGTATTCCGCGCCGGTCTCCCGCAGCAGGTCGTCCAGCGCGCCGCCCAGCCGGGGCAGTACCTCGTCAGGGCCGATAAAGTCCACCAGCCGCACCACCGGTACGCAGCCGGTGTCCGTGGCAGTGACGGTCCGCGTCACCACATAGGCCAGCAGCCGCCCGTGCTCCATGGCCGCCCACACATCGTAGGTCAGATGGGGATAGGCGAAATATCGCCGCCGCAGATACCACAGGTCCTTGCGTGGGGTGTGGGGCGTGTCAGGCATTCCGAGGCTGTCCAGCACCAAAGTGTCGGGCACTTTTTCCAAACGGAGGTTCCGCGCCGCCGGCAGACGTACCGGAACAGCAGGAGCGGCCAGTGTAAAGTTCTCCAGCCTGCCAAGCCGATAGTAGTGCCCCATCCGCTCAGCGGTCCAGCCCAGAAACTGATACAGCACACAGGTGTTCGCGCGGATGTTGTTGCAGGCCACCACACGGGCACCGAGCAGCTCCGGCAGGGCGCTCATCAGCTCCAGCCCCACGCCGTTGCGGCCTTTGGCGGCCACCCAGATGCTCACCCACACATCGGGGTAGGGGGCGTCACTGGCAAAAATGAAGCCCGCGGCGCTCAGATACCGACCGTCCTGCTCCGCCACCGCAAACTGCGGCGCATCGCCCCGGCTCTCATAGTAATAGTGATACAACTCCGGACGGTTGAGCAGCGGCAGCCGCATGTCAAAATGGCTGTTGATGAACGCCGTAATGGCAGGCCCCTCTCCGGGGCGTGCCAGACGAAATACCGGCTCAGACAATGGCGGACCCTCCCGTGACGGGCAGCGTCACACCGGTGATGTAGCCCGCCTCATCGGACAACAGGAACGCCATGGCGGGCACCACATCGGCGGGGGTGGCGTTGCGGCCCATGGGGTTGGCCTCTGCCGCCGCCTTCACCACCAGTTCGGGGGTGTCTTTCAGGAAATTGGTCTCCATCATGCTGGGGGCCACGCAGTTGACGGTCACGCCAAAGCGGGCGTACTCCACCGCCAGACTTTTCACAAGGCCGCCCAGCGCGCTTTTCGCCATCACATAGGCGGCGGTGAACTTGGGCGGGCAACCGATGGTGTAGCTGGTCTGGATAAACAGCACCCGGCCGAATTTCGCCTTGGCCATGGCGGGCAGTACCGCCTTGCACAGCTTGACGGCGCTGTGGACCTGCACCTCCATATCCTTGTCAAACCGCGTTTCATCGAAGTTTTTGAACTTGGTATTCACCACCGGCAGCGCGGGCAGATGAATGAAATGGGTGGGTGCGGGGCAGCTGGTGGCCAGCACCTGTGTAAAGGTATCCACCTTGTAAGGGTCGCTCAGATCCACATCGAAGGGGCGGATCTTTCCCGGAAACTCCGCGCACAGGCCCGCCAGCTTTTCCACATCACCGCAGCCCTGCGCCAGAATCACGGTGTCCTCCGGCGCATTTGTCAGCAGGCGGCGCATCAGCGCGGTGCCAACGTCGCTGGTGGCGCCGGTCATCAAATAGGTATATCCCATACAAAACTCCTTTTACCGGGCAAGCCCCGCTTTGATTACGCCACGGGTCACCCGTTTTCCGTCCTGATTGGTGATGACGGCCTTGATCTCCGCCTCGCTGCCAATCTCGCTCACGCCCACCACCGTGCCGGACACCGTCAGCGTGTCCCCGATGAAGATGGGCTTGGCGAATTTACACTCCACGCCATGGAGCAGGCAGTGCTCCCCCGGCAGGTAGACCCCTGCCAGCGTGGAGAAAAAGCTGGCGCCCAGCATACCGTACACCACCCGGCCGGGATAGCCGCGGCCTTTGGCGTAGTCCTCGTCCATGTGGATGGGGGAGACGTCGCCGGTGAGCTTGCAGAAAGCGTCCATCATCTCCGGCGTCACCGTCACGGTGAACTGCTCGGTCAGGCCGGGGGTCATTTCGGCCAATGTGTAGTGATTCATAGAAAAACTCCCAAAAAGGCGGGGACAAGCCCCGCCGCCATGTTATACCATCCGGGCTACCAGATCCAGAAGATCGCCCACATCCTTCAAGCCGCGCACATCGGCCAGCTTGAACTTGATGCTAAACTTTTTCTCGATGGCGGTCAGCAGATTGATCTGCTCCAGGCTGTCCCAGTCCTCAATGTCATCGGCGCAGGTGTCGCGGGTGATGACAAGGCTGTCATCGTCAAAGTTGTCGCGGAAAATATCCTGCACGGCGGCCAAAATATCCTGTTCACTCATGGTGGTACATCCTTTCGTTTCGATAGAGAAATACTCTGTCACCATTCTACCATAAAAACAAACCACGTGCAAGCCTCAATATCCATAATCCTCCAGCCGCCGCTGCAATTCTGCCGCATCTGCCACCGGCACGCCCTGCTGTAACGCCAGCACATCCTGCTCCGGCAGCAGGCGGGTGTAAATGTCGTATTCCTCCAGCGGCCCTCCGCCGTCCGCCGCGTACAGCGCCAGCTTGCCGCCGTTGTCCTTCAAAAGATAGGCGGGTGCGGCGGGAGCAGGGGAGGGGGCCAGCATCAGCGCGGCACTGACGCCGATCCCCAGTGCGGCCAGCGCCCCCAGCACCGCCAGCCAGACACGACGATGATTTTTCATGCGGACAACACCTCCTTCCATCTCTACAGACATTTTTGACCGTTCTGCCGACAAAAAAACAAAAGCTGTGAATTTTTTGGAAAAGGCTGTACTTTTGCCCCTGTTTTGTGGTATAATCCATTTTATAACAGAATGCGAAATTATGTGCCGGCGCGGAGGCTGTCCGTCTGCGTGCCCGCTCTTCGTGATAAAATCCCAAAGGAGGCGGTCCCCATAGACCCCAAACAGCAACGGCATATCTCCACCGACGGCGTGAAGACTCCCCAGAATGCCGCCGGAACCCCCAAGCCGAAAAAGAAACGGTTCAGCATCGTTAAATTCCTTTTGCAGCTGATCGGATGCCTGCTCTGCGTGGGCGTGATGGCCTGCAGTGTGGGCGCGGTGCTGCTGTCCATGTATGTGGTGCAGGTCACGGCGGACGACGGCGAGACGCTGGATCTTGACAATATGAAATCCAAACAGACCTCCATCATTCTGGACACCAACGGCGAGGAATACGACTCGCTGACCCGGGATGAAAACCGCATCTGGTGCGCACTGGGCGACATGCCGGAGAACCTTCAGCATGCCGTGGTGGCGGTGGAGGACAAGGACTTCTACACCAACAAGCTGGGATTCAACTTCAAGCGTACCGTGGCGGCGGCCCTCAACGAGTTCACCGGCCAGAAGCTGCTCGGCTCCAAGCAGGGCGCGTCCACCATTGAACAGCAGCTCATCAAGAACCTCACCAAGGACGATGAGCAGGACGCCATGCGGAAAATCCGCGAGATTTTCCGTGCCATCGGCATCTGCAACAAATACAGCAAGGAAACCATTCTGGAGGGTTACCTCAACACCATGCCCCTGACAGGCACCATCTGCGGCATGCAGGCGGGCGCGAAGGAGTATTTCGGCAAGGACGTGAGCGAGCTGACGCTGGCGGAATGTGCCACGCTGGCCTCCATCACCAAGAACCCCACCCGCTACAACCCCTACACCAACCCGCAGATCCTCATTGCCCGCCGCAACCACGTGCTGGCGCTGATGCGCAATCAGGGCTACATTACCGCGGAGGAGTGCGAGGCCGCCCAGAATGAGACGGTCAGACTGGTGGAGAGCAAGGCCGCCGTGGAGAACTCCACCCGCACCTCCAACAACTCCTGGTACACCGACGCGGTGTACGCGCAGCTCAAGAAGGACTTCATGGAGAAGAAGGGCTTGAGCGAATCCGAGGCCATGGACATGATCTTCAACGGCGGCCTGCGCGTCTACAGCAATGTGGACCCCAAGGTCCAGACCGCGGTGGAACAGATGATGTACAACGAGGATGACGAAAACTTCCCCGCGCTGTGGATCGATGAGGAAGTGGAGAGCTGGATCCCGCTGGGCACCGAGATCACCTACGACGAGGAGGGGATGCCGGTCAATCCCCCGGGGGACCACGAGAACGAGGCCATCTTTGGCAAGGACGATGTGCCGGTCTATTCCGACGAGGCCAACAACGTCTTCAAGACCGGCAAGGACGATACCGGCGAGTATATCTGCTTCTACCGCAAGACCCGGACGCAGGGCTCCTGCGCCGTGCTGGACTACAACGGCAACATTGTGGCCGTGGGCGGCGGTGTGGGCGAAAAGACGGTGGACCTTGGCACCAACCGCGCCACGCTGCCCCACCAGACCGGTTCTACCATGAAGCCGGTGGCGTCCTACTGTCTGGCGCTGGACAACAAGATCATCAACTATTCCATGCCGCTGCAGGATTCCCCCATCTATTCCAAGGAATCCAAGCAGGTGCTGGACACCGACCGTGTCAGGGCGCTGGGTCTGCCCAACGACCGGTTCGCGGCGGTGAACCTGGCCCGTGACGATGTGTGGCGTGAATGGCCCACCAACTACACCGGCCCCGGCACCGGCAAGACCATGCTCATCTATGACGCGCTGCGCCAATCCTACAACACCATCGCGGTGCTGGTGGGCAGCATGGTGGGCGAGGAATATATGTACAACTTTGCCCACGACACGCTTGGTTTCAGCTACCTGAACACCGAGGGCGATATGTCTCTGGCGCCGCTGGTGCTGGGCTCCCAGAGCTACGGCGTCACCGCCGTGGAGCTGGCGGGCGCTTACGCCATCTTCAACGACGGCACCTTCACCACGCCCCATTACTATGAGATCGTGGAGGACTATCAGGGCAACATTGTGCTGGACAACACCCAGTTCATCTCCAAGACGCAGGCCATCAAGCCGGAGACCGCCCGCATTATGAACCGGATGCTCACCAACGTGCTCAAGCCCACCGGCACTGCCAACGGCATGGCTCCGGACGGCGAGATGGAGGCCGCGGCCAAGACCGGTACAACCAGCGACTTCAAGGACTACACCTTTGCCGGCATGACGCCCTATTACGTCACCGCCATCTGGTGGGGCTACGACAAGCCGCACAACATGTACGAGCATCCCAGCGGACTGGGCAAAAGCGGCAAGCCCATCCAGCGCGCATGGAAGGCGCTGATGGAGGAGGTGCAGGCCGACCTGCCCTACAAGGAATTCTATAACACCGAAAACGTGGTGGAAAAGAACTTTGACCCTGCCACCGGCGCGCTGGTCACCAGCGGCGGCGCGGTGGGCTACTACACCGAGGACAACCTGCCCTCCAACGACTACGCGTATTCCGAGGAGGATCAGTACGCCCAGGCGGCGGCAGACGCCGCACAGGCTGCGCTGGCCGCGGCTGGCGGCTGAGCAGGCCATATCAGACCCCGAAACACCCTTGCCGGATGGCAGGGGTGTTTTTGTGCAAAAGACAGCTGTACCGTGACCAAAAACAAACTGCGTTTTCCCGTGGAGAACTGTGCAATCCGCCAAAAAGCGTCCCGGCGGGGGCAAATCCCTTGCAACGGTCGGTGGGATGTGCTATGATGTACTTCGTCAGGAAAACAACTGTACGCAAGGGAGGTACATCTATGGCACAGAGACGGTTCCTGTTGGTGGATTCCGAAGTCCTGCCCACAGTATTCGTCAAGGTGCTGGAGGCGAAGGAGCTTTTGGCGTCCGGAGCGGTCGCCAGCATTTCCGCCGCTGCAAAACAGTCGGGAATTTCCCGCAGCGCCTTCTATAAATATAAGGATTGCGTGTTTGACGCGGAAAACGGCCGGGAAAGCATCACGGTCATCGCCACGCTCCGGGATCGCACCGGCGCCTTGCAGGAGCTTCTGTCCGGCATTTCGGCGGCAGGGGCCTCGGTGCTCACCATCACCCAGTCCCGCCCGGAGGACGGCACCGCGCAGGTGGAGGTCACCATGCGCACCGACACCATGCAGCTCACCGTGGAGGAGCTGCTGGCCCGGCTGTCCCGCCAGCCGCAGGTGGTGGAAGTCCGCCGCGGCGCATAAAATAGAATCCCCCGACACTGCACCGGGGGAACAGGAGGAAAACCATCATGGCTAAAATTGCGATCATGGGATTCGGCACGGTGGGCAGCGGCGTTCTGGAAGTCTGCCGCCGCAATGCCGCATCCATTGCCCGCCGCGCCGGCGAGCCGGTGGAAGTCAAATACATTCTGGATGTGCGGGATTTTTCCAATCATCCCGACGCCGCACTGTTCGTCAAATCCATCGACACCATCCTTGCGGACCCGGAGGTCAAAGTGGTGGTGGAGACCATCGGCGGCACCAAATTTGCCTATCCCTTTGTGAAGGCCTGTCTCGAGAGCGGGCGCAGCGTCTGCACCTCCAACAAGGAGATGGTGGCCACCTACGGCGCCGAGCTGCTGGCACTGGCCCGCGCCAACAACGCGGCCTTCCTGTTTGAGGCCAGCGTGGGCGGCGGCACCCCCATCATCACGCCGATGCACCAGTGCCTTGCCGCCAACCACATCAGTGCCATTCAGGGCATCGTCAACGGCACCACCAACTTCATGCTCACCAAGATGAAGCGGGAGAACATGGGCTTTGACGCCGCGCTGAAAATCGCGCAGGACTTGGGCTACGCCGAGACCAAAGACCCCGGTGACGATGTGGACGGCCGGGACGCCTGCCGCAAGATCGCCATTCTGGCCAGTCTGGCCTGCGGGCATCATGTGTACCCGGCGGCCATCCCCACCCGGGGCATCCGGGATATTACGGTGGCGGACATCGCCGCCGCCGAGGGTCTGCACTGCGCCATCAAGCTGATCGCCTGGTATCACGAAGGAGAGAACGGCGCGCCCATGGCCGCGGGCGTGGAACCCATGCTGGTTCCCGCCGAAAACCAGCTGGCCGGTGTGGACGATGTGTTCAACGCCGTGCTGATGCAGGGCGATATGCTGGGCGATGTGGTGTTCTACGGCAAGGGCGCGGGCAAGCTGCCCACCGCCAGCGCCGTGGTGGCGGACGTGGTGGATGCCCTCAAGGAGGGCTCCGCCGTCCATGACAGCCTGTTCTGGCAGCCCGCGCCGCCCCCGGAGGGGCAGCTGACCGACGCGGCCGCCCATGCGTGGTATCTGCGGGTGCGGGGCGTTCCCGCCGCCGTGCTGCCTGCTGCGGCAGGGCAGGGCCGTCTGGTGTTCGACAAGGACGGCGAGTGCGCCTACCTCATCGAAAAGGCCACCGCCGCCGAGGTGGACGCGGCGGAGCAGAAGCTTCAGGTTCTGGGCGGTCAGGTCGCGCTCCGGCTCAAAATGCTGGCTTGAATTTTACTATTCTGATACAAAGGGTGTCCTTTCATGATAAAAGTTACCGTTCCCGCCACCAGCGCCAATGTGGGCGCGGGGTTTGACTCGCTGGGACTGGCCGTATCCATGCACAACGTGTTCACCTTCGAGGAATCCGACCGCATCCAGATCGCCTCCTCGGACGGCACGCACATTCCCACCGGCTCCAACAATCTGGTGTTCCGCAGCGCCCGTGCGGTCTATGACCAGCTGGGCATCCCCCTCAAGGGGCTGCGCATCACCCAGCGCAACGACATTCCCATGGCCCGGGGCCTTGGCTCCTCCTCTGCCTGCATTGTAGCGGGTATTCTGGGCGCCAACGCGCTGCTGGGCGACAAGCTCACCAGCCGTCAGATGCTCACCCTTGCCACCGCCATCGAGGGTCACCCGGACAACGTGGCTCCTGCCATGCTGGGCGGCTTTGTCACCAGCGTCTACGACGAAGGGCAGGTTTACAGCGTTAAAAAATGCATCGATACTGAGCTTGCCTTCGCGGCGTTCATCCCGGATTTCCGGCTGCTCACCTCCAAGGCCCGTGCGGCGCTGCCCGCCATGGTGAGCCACAAGGACGCGGTGTACAATCTGTCCCGCGCCGCGCTGGCCACCGCCGCCTTCTGTGACGGCGATTACAGCCTGCTGGGCGTTGCCACCAAGGATTCGCTGCACCAGCAGTACCGTCTGCCCCTCATCGAGGGCGGCTACGAGGTCTTTGAGCTGGCGCAGGACATGGGGGCGCTGGCGGTGTATATCTCGGGCGCCGGCCCCACCATCATGGCGGTGATCCACCGGGACGACACCGAATTCTTTGACCGGGTGGCGGCGGCGCTGCCCCAGAACGAAAAGCTGCGGCACTTCACCGTCCACCGCCTGCTGGCTGACAATGTGGGCGCTGCGGTGGAGGTTCAGTAATAGAAGGAAAACAGGGGAGGAAAGGTTTCCAATATGGGTTTGATCGTACAGAAATTCGGCGGCACTTCTGTGAAGGACCGCAGCCGCATTTTCAATGTGGCACGTATTGTCATGAACACCCGCAACGAAGGCAACGATGTGGTGGTGGTGGTTTCCGCGCAGGGCGATACCACCGATGACCTCATCAAGAAGGCCGCGGAAATTACCAGCGACCCGTCCCACCGGGAGATGGATATGCTGCTGGCCACCGGCGAGCAGATCTCCATTTCGCTGCTGGCCATGGCGCTGCAGGAACTTGGCGTGCCCTCCATCAGCCTGACGGGCTGGCAGGCGGGCTTCAACACCGACCGGGCCTACACCCGCGCCCGCATCAAGCGTCTGGACACCGAGCGCGTGGAGAGCGAGCTTGCCCGCAACCGCGTGGTGGTGGTAGCAGGGTTCCAGGGGCTGAACCGCTCCGAGGACATCACCACGCTGGGCCGCGGCGGCTCCGATACCTCCGCTGTGGCGCTGGCCGCGGCGCTGCACGCCGACCGCTGCCAGATCTTTACCGATGTGGAGGGCGTGTATACCGCCGACCCGCGCAAGATCCCCAAGGCCACCAAGCTGAAGGAAATCTCCTTCGATGAAATGCTGGAACTGGCCTCTCTGGGCGCACAGGTGCTCAACAACCGCAGCGTGGAACTTGCCAAAAAGTACAATGTGGAGCTGGAGGTCATTTCCAGCATCAACCCGGTGCCCGGCACCATTGTGAAGGAGGAATCTCAAGTGGAAGGTATGCTGATCAAGGGCGTTGCCAAGGACAACGATGTGGCCGTTATTTCCGTGTTGGGTGTGCCGGATGTGCCCGGTATGTCCTTTAAGGTGTTCAGCCTGCTGGCGCAGAAGAACATCAACGTGGACATCATTCTGCAAAGCTCCGGCCGCGACGGCAACAAGGACGTGGTGTTCACCGTGCCGCTGGGCGATGCCGAGACCGCCCTCGCCACGCTGGAAAACAACAAAAAGCGCTTCGGCGGCGGCGAGATCAGCGTGGATAAGACCTGCGCCAAGGTGTCCATCGTGGGTGCCGGCATGCAGAGCCATTCCGGCGTGGCCTCCACCATGTTCGAGGCGCTGTCCAATGCCAACATCAACATCAAGATGATCTCCACCAGTGAGATCAAGATCAGCGTCATCATCGACGAAAATGACGCCGACCGCGCCGTGGCCGCCATCCACGACGCCTTCATTCACTAAGCTTTATAGAGGGTAAGTGGGTAGCCCCCGCGCCGCGTGTCTGCGGTGCGGGGGCATTTGTTAAAATGCCTTTCCCGCTCTTTACAATTTGCACAAAAAGCGGTATAATATTTGTATCTATAGACTAAATCCGGGCAATTTCGCCCGGTGGGAAGGAATACAGATTTGGAACGCAAACAACTGGCTCCCGGCGTGTACCTCACCGCGCTGGATGCACAAAAATTCAACCGCTGCCGCATCACGGTGCATCTGCGGTTCCCGGCCAAACGGGAGTACGCCACCAACACGGCGCTGCTGCCGCTGGTGCTGGAGCGCGGATACGCCGCCTGCCCGGACATGACCGCCTTGTCCCGCCGTCTGGCGGCGCTGTACGGGGCCGACCTGGGGGTGGACCTGGGCACTGCGGGCATCGACCGGGTGCTGACCGCCGACATCTGCGGCATTAAAGACGAGTTTGCCCTGAACGGCGAAAACCTCACCGCCGAATACTGCGGCATCGTGCTGGGCACCATCTTTGACCCCTATCTGGTGGACGGCGCCTTTGACCCGGAAGCGGTGCGCATCGAAAAAGAAACGATGACACGCCGTTTGCAGGCGGAATACAACAACAAGCGGCTGTACTGTGTGCGGCAGGCCCGCCGTAAATTCTTCGGCGATTCCCCGGCAGGCACCGAGCTGGGCGGCTATCTGGCCGACCTGCCCGCCGTCACGCCGCAGACCCTCAAAGCGGAATATGACCGCATTCTGCAAAGCGCCGTCATTGACGTGATGGTGCAGGGCGCGGACGCGGACAGCGTGGCCGCGCTGGTGCAGGAGCGTCTGGCAGGCATCCGCCGCACCCCCTGTGCCTACGCCGCGCCGGTGGCAATGCCCCGGGCGGAGATACAGCGTTACATCGAGGAAATTCCCGGCCTGACCCAGGCCAAGCTGTGCATGCTGTTCACCACCGGCGATGCATCGGTACAGCCCACCATCCACCAGCTGCGCATGGCGATGGGCCTGTTTGGCGGCACCTCCACCAGCCGTCTGTTCCGCAACGTGCGGGAAAAGCAGTCTCTTTGCTATTACTGCGCCTCCACGGCGGTGCGCTCCACCGGCGTGATGATGGTGGATTCCGGTGTGGAGCCGGGCGGCGAGGAACGTGCCGAGCAGGCCATCCTGAAGGAATGGGAGGCACTGAAAAACGGCCCCATCACCCCCGGGGAACTGGAGGATACCCGCCGTGCGCTGCTCTCCGGCATGGAGAGCCTTGGGGATTCGCTGGCCGCGCTGGAAAGCTGGTACTACGGCCAGATCGCCCGGGGTGAGCCGCTCACCGACCCTGAAACGGCCCGCGCTGCGGTGCGTGCCGTCACGGCGGAGGAGGTCCGTGCCATTTTGCAGGGATATTCCTACTCCGTCCGCTACATCGTCACCGCACAGGAGGACGCCCAATGAACCACACCCAAAGCAAGGCCGCCGCGGCGCTGAGCTGCCAGAAAACCGTGCTGCCCAGCGGGCTGACGGTTCTGTGCCGCCCTATGCCGGGCTACAGCTCCACCCACGCCATGTACGCCACAAAATTCGGCTCGGTGATGCTGGATTTCACGCTGGACGGCAACCCGGTGCATCTGCCCGCGGGCACCGCCCACTTTCTGGAACACAAAATGTTCGAGACCCCCGAGGGGGACGCTTTCGACCTTTACGCCGAGACCGGCGCGGCGGCCAACGCCTTCACCAGCTATGACCGCACCTGCTACATTTTCACCGCCACCCGGGACATCGACCGCAATCTGGACATTCTGCTGGGGGCGGTGGGCAAGCCATGGTTCACCAGGGAGACCATCGCCAAGGAGCAGGGCATCATCGGACAGGAAATTAAAATGTACGATGACAGCCCCGACTGGCGGCTGCTCACCGGGCTGTTCCGCTGTCTGTACGCCCGCCATCCCATCCGGGAGGACATTGCCGGCAGCGTGGAGAGCATCGCTCAGCTCACGCCGGAGCTGCTCTACGCCTGCACCGACGCTTTTTACGCCCCCGCCAACATGGTGCTTTCGGTGGCGGGCAGTGTGACGCTGGAACAGGCGGTGGACGCCTGCAAACGCTGCGGTCTGTATGAGGCCCGCCCGCCCCGCGCCGTGGCGCTGTCCCTGCCGGAGGAAACCGGCCCGGTGCCCCAAAAGGAACTGGTGTTCTCCATGCCGGTGACCAAGCCCTGCTTTGCGGTGGGCTACCGGGAGGAGCCCATCGCCCCCGGCGACACCAAACGGGAGGTGCTGCTGGACATGCTGTCCGACCTTGTGTGCGGCGGCCTGACCGGTCTTTACCGAAAATTTTACGATGAAGCGCTGACCAACCCGGAATTTTCGGGAGATTTTGTTTCGGCCAGCGGCATGTGTGCCATCGCCTTCACCGGCGAGAGCAGCCAGCCCCGCCGCGTGGTGGAGCTGCTGCAGGCGGAAATTGACCGTCTGCGCCGGGAGGGCATCGACCCGGAGCTGTTTGAGCTGGTAAAGCACCAGATGTACGGCGAGCTGCTGGGCGATGTGGAGAGCGTGGACGATGCCGCCGAGGAGCAGGCCGCGGCCTTTTTGAAGGGCCGCACGCTGGCGGATGAGATCGACACGCTGGCGGCGCTGACCGTGGAGGACGCCAACGCGCTGCTGCAAACCGCGCTGCTGGAAGAAAACCGTGCCTACGTGGAAATTCAGCCGCGGGAGTGAGGAAGTACCATGTTTCATGTTCAGTTTCCCGGCCTTGGGCTGGAATTTACCATTGACCGGGTGGCGCTGTCCATCGGCGGGTTCAACATCTATTGGTATGGCGTGGTCATTGCGGCGGGCATGCTGCTGGCCATGGCCTTCGCCTTCCATTATGCCGCCGATTTCGGCATCGACAGCGACCGCCTCGTGGATGTGGTCTGCATCGGCACCGTTATGGCCATCGTCTGCGCCCGCATCTATTATGTGGCCTTTGCGCCGTTCAAGTATGAGAGCTTCTGGGATATGATCGACATCCGGCAGGGGGGCATCGCTATCTACGGGGCCATCATCGGCGCATTCGTGTTTGGCGGCCTTGCGGCCAAATGGCGCAAAATCCCGCTGCTACCGCTGTTCGATCTGGTGGGCATGGGCTTTCTCATCGGACAGGGCATCGGCCGCTGGGGCAACTTCTTCAATCAGGAGGTGTTCGGCGTCAACACCACGCTGCCGTGGGGCATGGTCAGCGAGGCCACGCAGGCGTATCTTGTCTCGGTGCAGGCCGAGCTGGCCGCCCGCGGCGTCATTGTGGATCCCACCCAGCCGGTACACCCCACCTTTTTCTATGAATTTGTCTGGTGCATGGCGGGATTTCTCGTCCTGTGGGCACTGATGAAAAAACGCCGCTTCGACGGCCAGATTTTTCTGGAATACCTTGTCTGGTACGGCGCGGGCCGTTTCTGGATCGAGGGCATCCGCAGCGATACCCTGATGGGCGCCGGTTCCATGCCGGTGAGCCAGCAGGTGGCGCTGGTCTGCGTGGCGGCAGGTCTGGTGCTGCTGGCGCTGGGATTCCGCCGCGCCAAAGGCACGACGCTGACGGTGCCGCTGGCGGTCAGCTCCGCCAACCTGAAACGGATGAAAACCGCCGACGGGCCAACGGCGGTGATTCCCGCCACACTGCCAGCTTCCGCGCCCCACAGCGAGTTTGCGGAACAGACAAAGCAGATGAATGAGAGACTGGCCCAGACCCTTGGGGAAGGGGACTGACCTGTTTTATCATAGAGGAAAGTATATTAAGGGAGGGTTCTTTATGTCCGCACAACTGATTGATGGAAAGGCGCTGGCCGCCGAGGTGAAAGCCGAAGCCGCCGCCGAAACCGAACACCTGAAAGCGCAGGGAGTCCACCCCTGTCTGGCGGTGATTTTGGTGGGGGAGGACCCGGCCAGTCAGGTTTATGTCCGCGGCAAGGTCAACGACTGCAAGGCCTGCGGCATCGAGAGCCGGGAATACCGCCTGCCCGCTGACACCACCCAATCCGACCTGCTGGCGCTGGTGGGAGAGCTGGCCGCTGACAGGGCGGTACACGGCATCCTTGTTCAGCTGCCGCTGCCCGCGCAGATCGATGAAAAGGCCGTCATCAACGCCATCCCGCCGGAGAAGGATGTGGACGGCTTTTCCCCCGTCAACGTGGGACTCATGCAGATCGGTGAGGAATGTTATCTGCCCTGCACCCCGGCGGGCTGCATCCGCATGATCCAGTCCACCGGCACCGACATCAGCGGCAAGCACGCGGTAGTCATCGGCCGTTCCAACATTGTGGGCAAGCCGGCGGCACTGCTGCTGCTGGCGGAGAACGCCACCGTCACCGTCTGCCATTCCCGTACCAAAAACCTGAAGCACCTGTGCGCCAACGCGGACATTCTGGTGGCTGCCGTGGGCCGGGAAGGCTTTGTCACCGGCGATATGGTCAAGCCCGGCGCGGTGGTCATCGATGTGGGCATCAACCGGGGGGCGGACGGCAAGCTCCATGGCGACGTGAACTTTGCGGAGGCCGCCGAAAAGGCTGCCTTTATTACGCCGGTGCCCGGCGGCGTCGGCCCCATGACCCGCGCCATGCTGATGAAAAACACCACCTGTGCCGCCGCACGGCAGAATGGCATCACGCTGTAAGGAAATTTTTTCGGGATTTCCTATTGACATTCCCGTCTGCAAATGCTATGATAATAGAGCCGCATGGCAAAGGCTCCCGAAGTGTGCCCATTTGAGGGCGCCGCCCCACAGGCCAGCGAGACTTTTTAAGAGAGGTTATCACTATGTACGCAGTTATCAAGACTGGTGGCAAGCAGTACAGCGTCAAGGTCGGCGACGTGGTTTTCGTCGAGAAGCTGGGCGTTGAAGCTGACGCTGAGGTCACCTTCGATCAGGTTCTGGCTGTCGGCGAGGAGGGCGCTGTCAAGGTCGGCACTCCCGTTGTCGAGGGCGCTACCGTTGTTGGCAAGGTCGTCAAGAACGGCAAGGGCAAGAAGCTCAACATCCTGACCTATCGTCCCAAGAAGGGCAGCATGGTCCGCAAGGGTCATCGTCAGCCCTACACCAAGGTGGAAATCACCGCGATCAACGGCTAAGGAGGTAACGAACAATGGCACATAAAAAAGGCGTAGGCTCTACCAAGAACGGCCGTGATTCCGAGTCCAAGCGTCTCGGCGTCAAGCGCGGCGATGGTCAGTTCGTGCTGGCCGGCAACATTCTGGTCCGTCAGCGCGGCACCCACATTCATCCGGGTGAGGGCGTGGGCATCGGCAGCGATGACACCCTGTTTGCTCTGGTGGATGGCCGCGTTCATTTCGAGCGCATGGGCCGTGACCGCAAGCGCTGCACGGTCAAGCAGTAAGAATTTCCAAAGGGCGGGCCGCACAGCGGCCCGCTTTTACGTTACAGGAGGAAACCATGTCCGGCAACTTTATTGACGTAGCCACCATCTGGCTGCATGCAGGCAAGGGCGGCGATGGCGCCGTGACCTTCCACCGCGAAAAATTCGTGGCGGCCGGCGGCCCGGACGGCGGCGACGGCGGCCGCGGCGGTGACATCATCTTTGTGGCCGATGATAACCTGTCCACTCTGATGGATTTCCGCTACAAGCGCAAATACACCGCCAAGGACGGCGAGAACGGCCGCGCCAAGCGCCAGAGTGGTGCGGATGCGGAAGACCTGGTCATCCGTGTGCCCCGCGGCACTGTTCTGAAGGAGGCCGAGACCGGCCTTGTGGTGGCGGACCTCTCCGGCGACGAGCCGGTGGTGGTGGCCAAGGGCGGCCGCGGCGGCTGGGGCAACAGCCATTTTGCCACGCCCACCCGCCAGATCCCCAAGTTCGCCAAGCCCGGCCTGCCGGGGGAGGATCTGCATCTGAAACTGGAACTCAAGGTCATCGCGGATGTGGGGCTGATCGGCTTCCCCAACGTTGGCAAATCCACCCTCATCAGCATGATCTCCGCCGCCAAGCCCAAAATTGCCAACTATCATTTCACCACGCTGACCCCGGTGCTGGGTGTGGTGCGCGTTGGCCCGGAGCAGAGCTTTGTCTGTGCCGACATCCCCGGCCTCATCGAAGGCGCGGCAGAGGGCGTGGGCCTTGGCCATGACTTTTTGCGCCACGTGGAGCGCTGCCGTCTGCTGCTGCATGTGGTGGACGTGTCCGGCTGCGAGGGCCGCGACCCTAAGCAGGATTTCGAGCAGATCAACCGGGAACTGGCAGGGTTCAGCGCCGAACTGTCCCAACGGCCGCAGATTGTGCTGGGCAACAAGTGCGACATTGCCGCTGAGGAACAAATCGAGGATTTCAAGCGCTATATCGAAGAACAGGGGCTGACCTTCCTGCCCATCTCCGCCGCCACCCGGCAGGGCATCGACGGCCTGCCCGCGCTGGTGTACAACCGGCTGAAGGAGCTGCCCCCCGTGCGGGTGTTTGAGCCGGAGTACGTGCGCCCCGACAAGAGCGCCCAGCCCACCCGGCCCTTCACCGTCCAGCGCACCGGCGACCACGAATTCACCGTGGACGCGCCTTGGCTGGAACGCATTCTCGCCGGCACCAACGTGGAGGACTACGAGAGCCTGCAATATTTTCAGACTCAGCTGGGCGACTCCGGTATTCTGGACGAGCTGGTGCGCCTCGGCGTGGAGGAGGACGATACCATCAAAATCGGGGAATACGAGTTCGACTACGTGTACTAAAAAGGGGGGCCATGGATGCTGCCGCAGCCGCAGGAACAAACCGTTGATATTCATGAGCAAAGCCCCATCTCGCTGGCTTTTGTGGGGGATGCGGTGCTGGAACTGCTGGTGCGCGCCCGCCTTGTGGGCACCACCCGGCTGCAGCCGGGCAAGCTGCACACCGCCGCCACCCGGTACGTGAGTGCCGCCGCCCAGTTTCGGGAACTCTCGGTCATTGAGCCGCTGCTCACCGAGCGGGAGGCTGCCGTGCTGCGCCGGGGCAAAAACGCCAGCAAGGCCAGCGTGGCCAAGCACGCCAGCGCCGAGGAATACCGCGCCTCCACGGGCTTTGAGTGCCTGCTGGGCTGGCTGTATCTGCAGGGCCAGCTGGACCGTATTCAGGAATTGTTTGACGCCCTCTGGCAGGGCTATCAGCCGTAAATGTAACAAAAAGCAGCGGCGCACAGCGCCGCTGCTTTCACCGCCTCTCAGCGGCAGTTTTTGCTGCTGTTGGTGGTTTTCTGGGTGTTGTTGGAATTCTTCTGCTGGGAATTGTTGGTGGTCTTCTGGGTCGTTTCGGTATTCTGGTTGCGTGCCATACAGATTCTCCTTTCGCGCCGGGATGCCGGCTGCACGCTTAGCTTACCCGCCCGCGATGGGGAATATACATGATGGAGGAAAAAATGCAGTTGCCCACAGAATTTGAAGCCCGCGAGCGCGCCCTGCTGGGGCCGCGCTTTGAGGAACTGTACGCTTTTGCCACGGCGGAACCTGCCCGGGGCGTCACGGTCAACACGCTGCGCTGTACGCCGCAGACGCTGGCGGAGCGGGCGGATTTTCCCCTCACGCCCTCGCCGTTCTGCCCGGCGGCCTTCGCGGTGCCCGCGGCGTTCCGTCCTGGCCGCCATGCCTATCATCACGCGGGGGTGCTGTATTCGCAGGAGCCAAGCGCCGCCGCCCCGGCAGCGCTGCTGGAGGTGCAGCCCGGCATGCGGGTGGCGGATCTGTGCGCCGCGCCCGGCGGCAAAACCAGTCAGCTGGCCGCCGCGCTGCAGGGACAGGGCGTGCTGCTGGCCAATGAGTACGTGAGCGCCCGGGCGGAAATACTGCGCCAGAATCTGGAGCGGATGGGCGTTGCCAACGCTGTGATAACCAACGAGGATACGTCCAAAATCGCCGCCGCGCTGCCCGGCTGGTTTGACCGGGTGCTGGTGGATGCGCCCTGCTCCGGCGAGGGAATGTTCCGCAAGGAGCCTGCCGCGCTTGCCCAGCACAGCCCGGCGCTGGTGGCCCAGTGCGCCGCGCTGGGACGGGAAATTCTGGAAAATGCCGCCGCGCTGCTGGCTCCCGGCGGCGTGCTGGTCTATTCCACCTGCACCTTTGCGCCGGAGGAGGATGAGGCACAGGTGGCCGCTTTTCTGGCGCGCCACCCGGAATTCACGCTCTGCGATCTGTCGGGGTGCGGCTTTGGCCGTCCCGGAGAGGCGAACCGCGCCCCGGACGGATTTCCCGCGTCTTTCTGCCGCCGCATCTGGCCGGCGGATGGGGGAGAGGGGCATTTCATGGCCAAGCTGCGCAAAAGCGCCGATGTGCCGTCCGTTCCGTCCCGCCTGAAACCGGCAAAACCTGTCAGGCCGCCCAAGGAGTGGCTGGATTTTGCCAAAACGTTCTTTCCCGCGTTGGCGGACGTGCCTCTGACGCAGGCGGGGGAGTGGCTGCTGCTGGCTCCGGATTTCCCGCAGACAAGGCTCAAAACCCTGCGCAGCGGCGTACTTGCGGGCAGCGTGCTGAAAAAACGGTTCCAGCCAACCCACGCCCTGTTCATGGCCTGCGGTTCAGTCTGTACCAATCAGGAGCGGCTCACACTGCGGGATCCCCGCACAGCTGCCTGGTTGCGGGGGGAGGAAATTGATGCCGTCACCGCCCAAAACGGCTGGTGCGCCGTTCTGGTGGACGGGTTCCCGCTGGGTGGCGGCAAGGTCAGCAGCGGACGCGTCAAGAACCACTATCCGAAGGCCTTGCGCAATCTGAAATAGTGTGCTATAATATAGTGTAATTGTAAAATTCAGGGAGGAATACCCATGTCAGGACATAGCAAATGGAATAACATCAAACGCAAGAAGGAAAAGACCGACGGCGCCCGCGCCAAGGTGTTCACCAAGATCGGCCGCGAGATCGCCGTGGCCGTCAAGGAGGGCGGCGCCAACCCCGCCTCCAACTCCAAGCTGGCGGCGCTCATCGCCAAGGCCAAGGCCAACAGCGTGCCCAACGACAACATCCAGCGCATCATCAAGCGCGCCGAGGGCGGCGACAAGACCGAGTATGAAGCCATGACCTACGAGGGCTACGGCCCCGGCGGCGTGGCCGTCATGGTGGAGACCCTCACCGACAACCGCAACCGCACCGCGGCCAACATGCGCCACTACTTTGACAAGTTCGGCGGCAATCTGGGCCAGATGGGCTGCGTGGGATTCATGTTCTCCCAGAAGGGCGTCATCGTGGTGGATCTGGAGGATAAGGACCCCGACGAGCTGATGATGGACGCGCTGGATGCCGGTGCGGACGACTTCGACGCCGGCGAGGACGCCGCCGAGATCACCACCGCCCCCGAGAACTTCACCGCTGTCTGCACCGCGCTGGAACAGAAGGGCTACACCTTCGTGTCCGCCGATGTGGCGCAGGTGCCCTCCACCACCACCACGCTCACCGACCCGGACCAGCTGGTCCAGATGGGCAAGCTGCTGGATGCGCTGGATGATGACGACGATGTGCAGAACGCATGGCACACACTGGAAAATGAAGAGGATCTGGATCGCTGAGATCTGATGGAAAAGCAACTCCTTGTCAAAGCGGGTTGCTTTTTTGTTACGGAGTAAGGAGTTTCACCTATGTCTTTCACCTCCCTTTGCCCCCACTGCCTGCAGGCGCTGCCCGGCGGCTATGACGGCGACTGCCCTCACTGCGGGCGCAGCCTGCAAAACCAGAACCCGGAGGGGGCGCTGCCGCTGGGAACCCAGCTGGCCGGGCGGTATACCGTCGGCAGCTATCTCAGCGCCGATGGGGACGGCCTGTGCTACCGGGGCGTTCTCAATGAGGAAAAGCGGTTTGTGCTCATCAAGGAGTATTTTCCCGTCACCCTCTGCAACGGCCGCAATCTGGACGGAACCCTGATGCCCAAGGAGGGCAGGGAAGTGCTGTTCAAGACCAGCCGTATGGATTTCAAGGACCTGTACGATGACCTGCGGAACATCACCCCCGCCACCGGCCTGTCCCAGATTCTGGATGTGCTGGAGGAAAACAACACCGTATATGCGGTGGAAGAAACCGAAAAGGGCATGACGCTGACCCATTATCTCGGCCTGCGCAGCCGCACGCTGACCCCTGCCGAGGCCCGCACCATTCTGCAGCCCATCATGGAGGGGGTCACCCAGCTGCACAAGGCGGGACTGATCCACCGCGGCATCTGCCCGGAAAACATCGTGCTGCCCATTGACGGCACGGCGCGTCTCACCGGCTACGGTACGCTGGCGCTGCGCACCGGCGGCAGCGAGCTGAAAAGCCAGCTGTATCCCGGCTACGCCGCACCGGAGCAGTATTCTGCAGCGGAGTTCTCCGGCCGCTACACCGACGTGTACGCGCTGGCGGCGGTGGCGTATCGGATGGTCACCGGTCAGACGCCGGTAGACGCGCCCCAGCGCAAGGTGCGGGACAGTCTGGAATCCGCCCACAGTCTGGAGGCGGGCGTACCCACCTGGTTTTCCCAGGTGCTTGCCTGCGCGCTGCGCCTTGACCCGGCCAAACGGATGCAGACGGTGCCGGAACTGATGAGCGCCCTCACAGACCCCGGCGTGGCCAACGCCATGTTCGAGCGGTCGGACACCCAGATCAGCACCCGGAAGATCATGGGGGCTTCTCTGGTGGTCATCTTTGTGCTGATGGCGCTGCTGCTGTGGAGCCTGCTGCGGGATGGCAGCGGGCAGGACCGCACCTCCGCAAAGGCCACTCCGGAACCCACCGCCGCCGTGGCTGTGGAGGACCCGGAGCTGGTGCCTAATCTTGTGGGCCTGCGGTACGCATCTGAGATCAAGGAGAGCAGCCTGTACCTGCGGTTCCGCATCGTTATGACGGAGGAATATTCCTCCGATGTGGCGCAGGGCTGTGTCATCCGGCAGGAGCCGGCTCCCGGCACGCTGCCCGAAGAAAACCAGATCATTGAAATTGTGGTGAGCAAAGGCCCCCATCTGGTGGAAATGCCCAATATCATTGGCTACACCCAGTCCAACGCCAGCCGCCTGCTGGACGAGAAGGGCATCGAATATCGCATGACCATCGTGGACAATGACGGCAGCAATGCCGCAGGCTGCGTGGCCAAGACGGATGTGACAGCCGGAACAAAATTTGACGCAGGCAAGACCATTGTCAGCGTCTTTATCGCCGGGGAGCGGGACGACACGCTGGTGGCACAGTCCACCGACACCTCCTCGCAGGAGGAGCCGGCCTCCGGAGATACGGAAGAATAAAAGAGCCGGGAGCCATCATGGCTCCCGGTCATTTTATTGGAAGAATTTACAGCACGCGCACACGGATGGCGGCGGGCAGCGCGGCCAGCTGGGCCGCCAGATCGGCGGGCAGGCTGCCGGTCACGTCCAGCAGGGTGTAGGCCACGTCCTTTTTGCCCTTGTTCACCATGTTTTCGATGTTCAGGTGGGAGGCGGTCAGCACACTGGTGATGTCCGCAATGGCGCCGGGGGCGTTCTTGTGGATGATGCAGATGCGCTTGCCGCCCATGCGGGGCTGGCTCACATCGGGCAGATTGACGCTGTGGGTGATGTTGCCGTTTTTCAGGTAATCCGCCAGCTCATTGGCGGCCATCACGGCGCAGTTGGTCTCGCTCTCCGGCGTGGACGCGCCCAGATGCGGCGTGCAGACCACACCGCGCACGCCCAGCAGCTCCTCGGCGGGGAAGTCGCAGCAGTATTGCGCCACCTTGCCGTTGTTCAGCGCCTCCAGCAGCGCGGCGTTGTCCACCAGCTCGCCGCGGGCAAAGTTAAGCACCCGGACGCCGTCCTTGCACATGTTCAGCGTCTGTGCGTTGATGGTGTAGCGCGTGGAGGGCAGGTAGGGAACATGGATGGTCAGATAATCGCACTGGGGCAGCATGTCGCCCAGGCTGACGCAGTGTTTGACGCTGCGGGACAGGCTCCACGCGGCATCGATGGAGATATACGGGTCGTAGCCCAGCACCTCCATGCCCAGAGCCACAGCGGCGTTGGCCACCCGGGCACCGATGGCGCCCAGACCGATGACGCCCAGCGTTTTGCCGCGCAGTTCGGGGCCGACAAACTGCTTCTTGCCCTTTTCCACATCCTTGGCGATGGAGGCGCTGCCCTTGAGACTCTGCGCCCAGTTGACGGCGTCCACCATGTTGCGGCTGCCGGATACCAGCGCACCCACCACCAGTTCGGCCACCGCGTTGGCGTTGGCGCCCGGCGTGTTAAAGACCACGATGCCCTTCTCGGTGCATTCGTCGATGGGAATGTTGTTGGTGCCCGCACCCGCACGGGCGATGGCCAGCAGGGTGTCAGGCAGCGGCATGTCGTGCATGTCGGCGCTGCGCACCAGAATGCCGTGGGGATCGTCCACGTTATTGTGGATCTCGAACTGGCTGGCGGGCAGCTTGGCAAGCCCCACCGGCGAAATAGCGTTGAGCGTTTTGATGGTATACATACAGGCTCTCCTTACTGATTTTCTTTGCGGAATTTCTCCATGAACTGCACCAGTTCATCGATGGCCTTGGGAGGCATGGCGTTGTAGATGGAGGCGCGCATGCCGCCCACCAGACGGTGGCCCTTGAGGTTGACGAACCCGGCCTCGGCGGCCGCGGCGCAGAAAGCCTTGTCCAGCTCGGCGCTGGGGCTGGTGAAGGTGACGTTCATCATGCTGCGGTACGCATGCTGGACGGGATTGGTGTAGAAGTCCTGGCTGTCCAGATAATCGTACAGAACCTTGGCCTTGGCCTCGTTGATCTTCTTCATCTCGGCCAGACCGCCGATGTCATGCTCCAGATAATCCATCACCAGACCGGTCATGTAGATGCACCAGCAGGGGGGCGTGTTGTACATGCTGTCGGCATTCAGCAGAGTGGTGTAGTTCATCATGGTGGGGATCTGCTCGGGGGTCATGCCCTTGGCGCTTTGGCCCAGCAGATCCTCCCGCACGATGGCAATGGCCATGCCGGCGGGAGCGATATTCTTCTGCACACCGAAATAAATGCAGCCGTATTTGCTCACGTCCACCGGCTCGGAGCAGATCATGGAGCTCATGTCCGCCACCAGAGGCACACCATCCACCTGCGGAACTTCCTTGAACTTGGTGCCAAAGATGGTGTTGTTCTGGCAGATGTGGATGTAGCTGGCGTCCTTGTCGTAGTTGATGGCGTTCACATCGGGGATGTAGGTGAAGTTTTTGTCCTTGCTGCTGGCCACGATGTTGGCGGTGCCGAACTTGGCGGCCTCCTCGGCGGCCTTCTTGGAGAAGTTGCCGGTGACAAGATAATCCGCCTTGCCGGTGGTCATGAAGTTCAGCGGCACCATGGCGAACTGCTGGGTAGCGCCGCCCTGGAAAAATCCGATTTTATAATTGTCCGGCACGTTCAGCACACGGCGGATGGCAGCCTCGGTGTTGACGGCGATGGCGTCAAACCATTTGCTGCGATGGCTCATCTCCATCACGCTCTGGCCGCTGCCCTGATAATCCAGCATCTCGGCCTGTGCACGGCGCAGGACGGCCTCGGGCAGCATGGACGGACCCGCACTGAAATTGTAAACTCTTGCCATGGTATTCTCTCTCCTTTAATAAAAACGGCAGATGCCGCGGCGGCTCTGCCAACGCGTCATTGCGGTATGTGCCTATTATAGGCGGCGGCGGGCGTTGGTGCAATTTGGCAAAACACCGAAAAACCCGGTGCAAAACCGGCTATTTGAGGCCAATTACAACAACTGTATCTGACGGAACTACAATTATTTTTACAAACGTAAAAATAGAACTGGAAGAACAGACAAAAACAGACGACAAATTTTGTGCGAATTTCCGTCTTGAAAAATAAACAACCACAAATGTAAAATAAAATATAGAGAAACAACCACAAATGTAGGAGAATAAAGATGGAACGTTTATCCCACAGCGAGGAACAGGTCATGACGGCACTCTGGGCCTGCGGACGGCCCGCCACCCGGCGGGAACTGGCGTCGCATCTGCCGGAGGGGGTGCACTGGGCGGACTCCACGGTGCTGAATTTTCTGCTTCGTCTGGAAAAGAAGGGCTTTGTGCGCCCTGAAAAGCAGGGCAACAAAAATGTGTATACGCCGCTGGTACGCCGCACGACCTACTGCGGTGCCGCCAGCGCGGCGCATTTGCAGACTCTTTACGGCGGCGACGCCCGGGGCATGCTGGCGGCCCTCACAGACACCGGCCGCCTGAGCAACCCGGAATTGGAGCGCCTGCTCCGCTGGCTGGACCGCTATCTGGCCGAGCATCCGGAGTATGATTACGACTGAAATAGAGTTAATGGAGAAAAGAAAGCACCCAAAACCGATGTTCCACGGTTTTGGGTGCTTTTGGCGGAGTAAGAGAGATTTGAACTCTCGCGGCCCTTTCGGACCCTACGCCCTTAGCAGGGGCGCAGAAATTGCAAAAATTAAACGATGTATCAAATTATTGCGCTGAATGGATGGCACCACGTTGGCACCCGTAGCGCAATGTTTTTTTGCCGGAATCAGTACACGGGCAAGCGGTTGACGGCGGCCAGCTTTGTTTCGAGGGCGATGTGGGTGTAGGTATCGTCAATTTTTCCGTTGCTGTGGCCCAATATGGAATTGATGACCGGGCGGCTGACGGCGGGCACCAACTCTTGCAAGCGGGTGGCGCAGGTGTGGCGCTGGCAATAGCTGCCCAGCGGGCGCACGCCGGTGCGCTGGATCAGCTGTGCCCATTGGGTGTAATATTCGTTTTCGTCGTAGGCCACCAGCCCATAGCGGGCCAGCGGCAACAGATACTCAAAAACAGGGGCGATGCAATCCGCAATGGGAATTTGCCGGTCAATGCCTGCCGCTGTCTTGATGCCGCCCACCGCCACCCGGCGGGGCAAATCAATCTTTTGCAGGTCAAGGGCAAACAATTCCCCGGTGCGCATCCCGGTATAAGCCATCACCAGCGCGTAGCCTGCAATGGGCGTCGGGGCCTTGCGCCAGTCATTCCAAAACGCGGTCATTTCATCCGGGGTGCGGGCGTCCTGTGTTGTGAGGGGCTTGCTGGGCAATTCCAGCATTTTGATGATGGCAGGCTTTTCCATGGGGATCAACTCTTGAATTGCGGCCAGATCATAAATCTTTTGCAGCACTGTTTTTGCGTCCCGCTTTGGATAAAAAGCGCCGTCAATGCCGTCAATCAGGTTTTGCAATTCAAAGTATTTCAAGCTGGCGACATCGCGTTGGTGGATGGAGGCCAGTTTTTTATACGCCGTCAAATAATGGCTGCGCTTGTCCGGGCTGATTTTCAGCCATTTTTGCGTGGCCTGCACGCGGGTAAACATTTGGTCAATGGTGTACGCCTTTGCCGCGTCCGGGCTATTTTTCAGCTGCGGCAGGTATTCCAGCGCCGCCGCCTTTGTGGGAAAACCGCCCTTTGCCCGGCGGGCAATCACCTGACCGCCCCGGATCACGCGCACATAGGCATACCATGAATTGCCCCGTTTGTACACGGTCCCGGAACCGTTGGGGCCGTGGGGCTTGCGCCGTTTTTCGCCAGAGGTAGAAACCTGTTTTTTGCCACAAAAGCGGCAGTATATGGAATCATCCTCAATGGCGGAGCGGCATTTAATACACGTCACCAACAGCACCTCCTCCGCACTGGCCCCGGCGGGGCATCACTGTGCGCTATAAATCCAGCCGTCTTTTGTGATTTCCATATAGCCCACAGCGTCTTGCACTGTTCCGTTTTCCTCAAGCGGCCCATACGCATCATAAAGGCCGCTGGAAATCCAAATCCCGGTGCCGTCCAAAAAATCAATCGTGAGCCAATTTAAGCGATGATCCTTAAACCTCAATTCCAGAAATTCTTTATAATCGTCCGATGTTATGTGCGCCTCCATCATTTCTTTGTCAAACTGAACGACGCCGCGATAGGCCACAACCTTTGTATTGTTTCCATTCCATAACGGGTACACAATTACACGGGGACGCAACAACCAGTTGTCACTATCAGGGTATTCTTCATATACGGGGGCAGCGCTGGCGGCATCATCGGTTGGGGCCTGTGTGGGCGTAGGCTCCGGCGTGGCGGTGGGCGCGGGATCATCAACGACATAATAAGTTATTCTGATTGTATCATCTTCCGGGAAAGTGCTGTCATCTTCCCAACCGGTGCATACAATGGTTTGCCCAATTTCCACGGATTTGACAGCGCCATCTTCGTGATACTTTGCGAACCCGTCAACCGGCACCAAAACGATGTTGGCAAATCCGCTGTCGTTGAATGCCTGTTGAACATCGGCATAATTCATCCCTACACAGGTATCTGACGCCATGGGCACGGCAATACGTTTGCCGCCACAACCAACCAATGCCACGGCCAGAGCCGCGCCGAAAATGAAAGTTGCATGTACTTTTTTCATTTTGTATCACCTAACCCTTTTTACAGTTGCGCGGCACAGGGGCCGAGCCGGTTTCTTTTCACGCCAGCAAGGCGAGGGAACGGGTTTGTTTTTCCAATCGCAGCGAGAACAACGCTTTAAGCCCCGCCGGACGGCCTCACATTCTGGCAATGCAACCCATTCAGGGTGAACCGTGCCACAGCAACAATCAGAATGGTGGTAAACTTTAGCGCGTTTGCCTGCCCATACTGTGCCCTCTGGGTAAATATAGTGTTCCGAATCTTCAATGCACCCATTTTTTAGCAAATCAATTTGACGGTCGCTATATTCAACGCTGTACTGTTCGCAGGAAACAGAAAAGGTAATGCCCGGCTTTGAATCCTGACCGCCACCAAACAAGGAAGAAAAGAAACCCATTTTATACTCCAATCCCCCGCCGGTATGCCCGGCGGGATTTTTTTGCATCGAGAGTTATTTTTTATACTGCATTTGTAGTTGAATTACGTTTCTCCCCGCCGGAAGTCTGGTACATGGTGTCCAGAGTGGAGAGAACAACAGCGCGGTCACGGGGAGTGAGCGCACGCAGCTTTTGAATAATCATCAATTCGTCATCCGTGGGCGGTGCAGAATCGCCTAATAACTGCTTAAAATTACAGCAATTTGACGGCGTACTCTCTGAGGAATAACCAAAAGCGCGGTCAACACTAACTCCGTACAGATCACACAAAAGGAAAAGTGTATTTGCATCTGGTTGGCTTTTCCCGGTTTCCCATGAGGCTAAAGTTTGTTGCGGGCGACCAATTTTAGTAGCGGCCTCGCTTTGAGTAAATCCGGCGGTTATACGGCAGTTTTTAAGAATTGCCGCGATCTCTGCTTTTGTCATAAACATCACCTACATATATTATATAGCTAAAATTCAGAAAATCAATAGAAAAACTGAAAAAATCAGTAAAAAACTATTGACAACTGAAATTTTCGGTAGTATTATATAGGCGTACCGAAAATTTCAGTAAAGGAGGGCGCGTATGGATATTCGGGAAAATCTTAACAACTATATTTCCGATAAAGCGGTCAAGCAATGCGAAATAGCAACAAGGGCCGGAATGACGCCAGCCAAATTGTGTGCCGTGCTGAAAAAACGCCGTATGCTGGAGGCAAATGAACTATTCGACTTGTGTGATGCTTTGGGAACCACGCCGGACGAATTGCGAAGCTATGGAGCAACACAGAAACAGGGCCCGGCGGCGTGAGGTGAAAAATGCCAAGAAAAAACAGACAGAAAACCTACAACCCCGTTGGCCCCGTCCAGCTGATAGAAATCCGTGTGGACGGTGACGATGTGGCGGCGGCCCTTGCACAGATGCAGGACAAAACGCCGCAAGCCTGCCGGAATGCCATCAACGCCACGGCCAGAAAGGCCCGCACCGTGATGGCAAACAAAGCAAGGAAAAAATATCACATTAAGTCAAAGGTCATGCGCAGCGAAAATGATATG
The DNA here is from genome assembly GCA_945830575.1 of uncultured Subdoligranulum sp. GTDB lineage: Bacteria > Bacillota > Clostridia > Oscillospirales > Ruminococcaceae > Gemmiger. Next base: position 111,158 of record CALZZE010000001.1, read on the forward strand.
CACTTTGAAAAGGCCACCCTCGACAGAATGGAGGCCATGCTGCGAATCAAACGGGCCATGAATGAACTGATTGACTTTAAGACAAACCCCAACAAATATGTGCACACCGGCCCCGGTGAACGGCATGACGTTTCCGCCGCCGTAGAAAAGACCGGCATGAAGTCCATGCATAGTGGGCGTTATGGTGCGTTTGTCACAAGATTCAAAAGCGGCCATGTGACCGTTGTACAGCGCAAAGAAAATAAGCAATATTCCAACAAAAAGCTGCGCGAATACCAGCGCAAAAGCAAATGGACGGTCAAGGGCGGCGGCGTGCGCGAAAGAAAAAAGGACAGCTGGACAGACAGCAGGGGCCGTACCTATCACGGCGACGGCGAGGGTCATTACGATACCCACGCCATTGTCACTTACAAATCACCCAGCGCCGCCGCCATGCTGGGCAAAAGCTATGGCGAGGTAGAACCAGAGATTGCCCGCCTGCTGCATGACAACATTGCAAAGGCTATTGCCCGCGACATTGCCCGCAACGGCGGCACCAAAAACGTGACGGGCAAATAAGGGGGCCAGTGCAGGGCAGTAAAGGTTTGGCAATAGCCATTAAGCACTGAAATTGCACCGAAAGGACAGAACAAGAATGTACGGGCAGGAATTTACAAGGGAAAACCTGCGGCTTTTGCAGGCAATGCCGTTGGAGGAAAAGGTGCGGCACGCCTTGACCATGATTGAAAACTTTTACATCAAGGAACAAGGCAAATGCTATATTTCGTTTTCCGGCGGCAAAGACAGCACGGTGCTGGCATGGCTGATCCAGAACGAATACAACGGGAAACTGATCAAGGATGTTCCGTTGGTATTCTCGGATACCGGGTTAGAATATCCAGAAATCCGAAAATTTGCCCTAAATACCATGGGGGCCGTCCGCGTGGCCCCGGAGTTAAATTACATCGAGGTTATTCAAAAATACGGATACCCGCTGATCAGCAAGCAGGTTTCAAACGCCATTGAAAACGCAAGGATTACGCCCGGCGGAACGCGCTGGAAACGGATGCACGGCGAATACAAGAAAACCAACGGCCAGCGCAGCCAGTTTGACACAAGCAGATATTTGCCATTGATGGACCTGCCCATCAAGATTTCAGACAAATGCTGCAAGGCCATGAAGAAAAGCCCCATGCACAAATATGAGCGCCAGACGGGCCGCCACCCCATCACGGGAACCACCGCCGCCGAGGGCTTGTTGCGGGAGCAAAGCTGGATCGGGCGCGGATGCAATACATACAGCATATCAGGACGCGGGGCACCAAAAAGCAACCCGCTGTCGCCTTGGTTGGAACAGGATATTTTGCTATACATCAAAACCCGCAATGTGCCAATTTGCTCCGTATATGGCGAGATTGTGTACTCCGACGGTGACGGCCTGCCAATGGAAACCAGCCTTGACGCCAACGCGCCGTTGCATTGCACAGGATGCCAGCGGACAGGCTGCATCTTTTGCCCTTTTGGAATGCACAGAGAAAAGGGCCTGACGCGATACCAAAGGTTAAAACAAACTCACCCGCGCCAATATGAATTTGCATTGGGCGGCGGCGAATGGACAAAGGACGAAAACGGCAAGCCCCTGTGGACGGCAAGCAAGGGGGGGCTGGGATATGCAAAAGTATTCGATTGGGTGAACGAAATTTATGGGAAAGATTTTTACCGCTACGAATGAAAGGGGCTGCGCATGAACATTCCAAGAAAATGCCGGGGCTGTGGGGCGGCCATCGTGTTTGTCAAAACGCCCGGCGGAAAGGCCATGCCGTGCGACGATGCGCCGCTGACCTACCGCACCGCGCCGGATGGCGAGATCATCATCACGCCAAACGGCGATGCGGTACATGGCGTAGCGGTGGCACCGGGAACGGCAGGCGCCACCGGCTGGGGCTACCGCCCGCATTGGGCTACCTGCCCTGATGCCGTCAAATTCCGAAAGGCAATTACCGGCCCGGCGGAACAAATGACCATGGAACAGTTGGCGAAAGCCAAGCAGAGATGATTAAACAGATCGAGGAGGCTTACGATGCTTGAATTTATCGGATTTATGGCTTTTATCATCCTTTCCGCGGCGGTGTTTTTTAGTGTTGGCTATCAGGCGGGGCGCGGTGATGGCAATATCAAGGCCCGCTGGGAAATGCTGGATCGGTATGAAGATGAACTCAACGGCTATTATGCCAGCCTGCAAAAATATGAGCGCACACTAAAGGATTTGCAACGCAGATTGGAAAGCGAGGCGCGCTGATGGAGGCGGCAATCATTGCGGTTATTCTGGCCGCGCTGGATGCGGCAGGATTTTTTGCGATTGGCTATTATTACGGATACCATGCGAGAAGTCTAACAATTAAGCGGATTATGCTGGCGTGGATGCAGGAAGATATTGTGCGGGAATACAGAAATCTGATGATCCGGCAAATGGCAACAAGACGATACAACAATACCGGAACGAAAACAGAGCAACAGGAAAACGGGGTGCGCTGATGGAAACCGTGTTGATCTGGTTTGCGGTGGCGGGCCTGCAGATTCTGGAGGTTATTGCAGGGGTTGCCGTTCCGCTTTTGCTGGGGCTGCTGGTGGGCGGAATTGCCCGCCAGCACAGAAAACGGGACAAACGCACAAAAACAAGTTACCACCCCCGGAACACCACCGGGGAGAAATAAAACAGAAAGCGAGAAAGAAAAATGAAGTATGCAAAGATCACCATTGTGAAGAACGAAATCGAAACCAAGATGAATATGCGCGGCGACAGCGAATCTATCGTGACCGCGCTGACGCAGTGCCTGGTGGAAATCGTGACGAATATTTTGCGGGATGATGTACCCGTGGAACGTGCCGCGCACCGGTTCGCCCAGGCTATCGAGGCCGACTTCTTGAAGATAGCAAGGGAAAAGGCCAACAAGGCCGCCGGAGATCGGGCCGCCGAGCCTAACAACGGGGCCGATGACAATGCAGAACAGGATGAGGCCGTTGAGGAGGCGGTGGAATTTCTGGGCCACCACATGAAAGGCGACGATGCGGATGATTTTGCCGCATTCCTTGAAAGCATTGCCAAGCGCATCAAGGAGGGCGGCAATGGCTGAAAGTAAGCGGAGGGCGGAACTGCACGCCGTGCTTGACGGCAGCGGCGTGCAGGTTGATGCAACCGGGACGCCCGTTGACCTGTATACCACCGCAACCGTCGCTGTTGCATATATGCTTTGCCACTTTCCCGGCGAACCGACAAAGCAGGAAACCGAAAAATTTGCGGGCGCTGTTTACGCCCAAATCAAAAGACTGAAAAAAAGACTGAAAAAGGAGTGACCAAAGATGCCCGCCACAAATGAACGTTGGACGCCGCCGGAAATGGGCGTGCGCAAGGCTGCGGAACGTCTGCGGGAGGCAGGCTTTGCCATGAGCGAGGCCAAGTTAAAGCGCGGCATTGTGGCGGGAGTCTATCCCTTTGGGGACTACATACCCCGCGATGGCAAGCTGCTGAAAAACGATTGCTACACCATTTACACGGTGCAGCTGGAGGCATGGATTTGCGAAAGGAGCGTACACCAATGAACCTAAAACACAGAGAACTTGCCCTTCACGCGCTGGCCGCCGCCATGGGCATCGCGTCGCTGGCGCTGGGGTGCTATACCGTGTTGGCGATTTTGTACGCGGTGAATGCACGCGACGCCAAAGACGCCATCACGGCCCTGCTGCTGGCGCTGGGCTGCATTGCCAGCGCCATGACGGCGGACGATGCCGAAAAAGAGATTGAAAACAGCCGCCGAGAGGCCAACCTGCAAAAGCACGCCAGAATCCGCGCCGCCGCCAACGCGATGCGGCACAATGCCAGCGTTGCGGCCACAGCCCGGCGGCACTGCCAAATCATCCGCGAGGCAACCGCCTACGCTGACGAATTGAAAGGATGCAACAATGGAAAAGATTGACACAGCCCAGCGCGTTGACGTTGACGTGCAGAAAATCCACACTGACGCACCGGCGGGCAATGCGGCGGTTGCCGAATATCTGAAACTGTACAACGCCTATTGGGGCGGATACGATGGCGCCAAAGAACTGCTGGATTTTATGAAGATTCACGGATTTTTTACCGCACCGGCCAGCACGAAATACCACGGCGCCCGCCCCGGCGGGCTTGTGGCCCACACAAACGCGGTTGCAAGGAACGTGCTGGCGCTGGCGGGCGGCGACTTTCCACAGTTTGCCGATGGGCGCATGGATGTGGTTGATGCCGTCCGCGCCGCGTTGATCCACGACATTTGCAAGCTGGATTTGTACCAGACCGGCAGCAAAAACGTGAAAAACCCAGAAACCGGCAAATGGGAAACTGTTCCATGCTACATACACAGCGATGGCCGCCTGCTGGGCCACGGCGAGGAAAGCGTGATCATGGCAATGCGGTTTATCCCCAATATGCCGCCCCGCGTTGCGCTTGCGATCCGATGGCACATGGGCGCATACAAGGACCCGGACAAGATCAGCCAAATGTCAAAGGCGTTTGACAACTGCCCGGAGGCGCTGGCGGTGCATCTGGCGGACATGATGGCCGCCCACGATACCGAGGCGGACACATGAAAGCCCGCCGCCCACAGCCTGCGCCGGGCGCCGCCATAAGCGACACCCCGCCCGGATGCAGGGATTGCCGGTGCATCACCTGCCCGGAAAACTACGCCGGATGCCCGAAACAACCGGCCTGCTATGCAGGGGCCGACAACTGCCAGCAGAAAGAGGCCGCCAAAAGCTGCCCCATGCGCTGGCCGGATTTTCCAAGATGATCCCACACCCCGCCACCACGGCGGGGAAATATGAGGCGGTAGGAATTGAGCGGTTTTCTGTCCGCCGCTGGCGGTTTGATTCCGCCCCGCCTCACCAACGGCCCGCCCGTGTCATCCCTGCGCGTGGGGGCCACCAGCAAGCCCATAATGGCGGTGAGCATCGAGCCGCCATACGGTGCCCCATAGGCGGGAGGAGTGCTGCAACGCTCCGCGGGCCGTGATGCTGCAAAGCGCACCACATGATCCTCCGTCAAAAGGCTGCGGCAGGCGCGGTCTGGCCCGCACCGAAAAATCGCCCGGTGTTTTTAGGCTTTTTGCGCCGGGCCTCCTTTGCCCCGCCCGTTCCGATCCACAGGCGGGCGGGGCAAACATGCAGCGCCACGGTTGGCGCCGGGGAACCCATCGCCCCGGCGGAGGGGCCAGCACCCGCACGCTGCACCAGAGAAAGGAGCGGCAAATGGAACAATGGCAGATTGTATGTTATTGCCGCATGAACGGCAAAATTACAAAATCAAAGCCGGACCGGCGGGACGCCCTGCTGCAAAGGCTGAAACGCGGCGATTTCAAAGAAGTGGAGCCGGGGATTTATGAAAACCCATACTATTTTTGCAAATTAAGGAGGATGCCCAAAGATGTGTAAAAAAGACTGGCGGGAACTGAACGAATATAGAAGTTTGGGAAAACCCGGGGAGTTGGTAAAGCCGGTATACTGCCGGGAATGCAAGAACCTTGAATTCCACCTGCCGCACGTGGACATGACCGGTTATGTGACGCGAGTGGAGTACAGATGTTCTATTTCCCGGATGTGGATGCAGCTGAACGATTATTGCAGCCGTGGGTGCCGGGAATGATGATGTTTGATTGGCACAGTCAGGACAGCCGGGCGGATGGTCCGCTGGATGTGGCACGCACGGTGGTTGCACAGTACGGAACGGGAGGAGGCAATACGCCAATGGTGGTACATAATCTGACGCCGGGAGAAACACAGGCGCAAAGAATCTGTGATGAAAACGGGGTGCACCCATGCATTGCTGCCAGAGAAAACGGCGGAGGCGTGAGCATGGGAATCCTGACGAAAGCAACGGGGATTAACGGCGATGTTGCCGGAACACTGGATGCCAACTATTACAGAGGAACGGGAGAACGTGGATATACGGAACGCGAGGTTGTATTTCAAGCGGCGACGTGCGCCGACCTTGAAAACCTGCCGGATCAAATAGTCCGGCGGCTGATCCCGTTGGAATGCGGGCGGTTGCAAGGATTCCCGGACGGTTGGGGCGAAATCGCCCCGTTTGGCACAAGGCCGGATGACGTGGAGTTTTGGAAACAGGCATACACCACGGCGCAGCAGATCGCGGGCAAAAAGACAGATGCAAAAACTGTGGGCAGCACTGAAAAGCTGGCGGCATGGTACGGAAAACTCCACAGCCGACAGGCAGAATACAAAATGTGGGGCAATGGGATGGCCCTGCCAAACGCCCTATTTTTTTGTACAGAGGGCGGTAGAAATTGCCGCCAAGGAAAGACACACTGCCAAAGAAAATATAAAGCTGGGGAGTTTGTTTGACGGCAGCGGCACAATGCCGCTGGCCGCTGAACTGTGCGGGGCACGGGCTGTCTGGGCAAGTGAGGTAGAGCCGTACCCCATAGCGGTGACGCGCACCCACCTGCCGGACCTGGTCCATCTGGGAAGTGTGACGGAAATTGACGGTGGGAAAATTCCGCCGGTTGACATCATCACATTTGGCAGCCCGTGTCAGGATTTGTCCACCGCAGGAAAGCGGGCCGGAATGAAAAACACAAGCCGCGGCGACGATGAAACCACGCGAAGCGGATTGTTTTTTGAGGCGATCCGCATTGCGCGGGAAATGCTGGCCGCGACCGGCGGGAAGTATCCGCGTTTCATGATTTGGGAAAATGTGCCGGGAGCCTTGTCATCCAACAACGGCGCGGATTTTGAGGTGGTATTGAATGAGTTGTTACAACTGTCCGGGACAAATGACGTTATTCGACAACATGACAGATGGGGGGGCTACGCAGACTACGGAGCGGTTGCCTACCGAGTTGTCAACGCGCAATACTGGGGAATCCCCCAGCGCCGGCGTAGAATCTACGCTGTCGCAGATACTGGTGGAGAATCCGCCGGTCTGGTCGCTTTTGAGCGAAAAGGCGCTGCGTGGAATTTTGAACCGGGCGGAGAAACGCAAAAAGCGATTGAACAAGGCCGGGTTGCCGGACTGCCTTACAACTGCTATCAATGGCATGATCGTATGGTGGCAAAATCAGGCACCGAGGGATTTTGCAAAACCCTTAAAGAACGTGCAGGCAAGCCCGGCGGAGGAAAAGGCCCGCTTGTGACGGATAATTTAAGCGCAACGCTTGCCACCCATCAGGATCAAGCGGTCATCACAAGTGCGTTTTGCGGAAATGTGAGTGCAGAAACGAGAAGCATTGGGTTTGGCCATGAGATAAGCCCAACGCTTAACACGTGCCCAGATAACGCTACGGTGATGACAAACAAACACAGAGCATTTTGCGATGACGGGCGGGACCATTCAAGGGCGCTGATCGCCAGAATGGACGGCAGCCCCATGATCGACAAGGGGCCAAGCATTGCCATACAGGGAACATTAGCAAACGAAAATGGCCATCAGAACGGAAGCGGCATAAAGGATGACGGAACGATGTTTACCCTGACGGCGCGGGACCGTCACATGGTACTTACAGGAGCGTTTACAGCCGGACAGGGCGCAAAAGCGGGAACGTGCGGTTTTTCCGATACCACCGCGCCAACGCTGAAAGCTGACGGCGGACTGAGTATGATGCCAAGCGTAGTTATGGAAAGGCGGAACCAATAAAATGCTGGAGTTAAACATGGCATACAACATGGATTGCATGGCGGGTATGGCAGAATTTCCAGACGAATATTTTGACATTGCCGTGGTTGATCCACCGTATGGCGGGGCCGGGTTTGCCTTTAGCGGAAAGGGCGGCACACGGTTTGGCGGGCGGTTTGACCGATATGCCAAAACCGACACCGACCCGGCGGATGCCATAACCACAACGCAAACCATTGCGGGGGGGGTATAGCGTTTACAGAACCGGCGGCGGCTGGGCGCAGAAATACGGCAAAAAAATTATAGGCTGGGATCACGCCCCGGCCGAGGAATATTTCAAAGAGTTGCGCAGGGTAAGCAAAAATCAAATCATTTGGGGCTGGAATTATTTCAATCTGCCACCCTGCCGCTGCTTTTTGGTATGGAACAAACCAAACATCCCGGCGGACTTCACAATGGCACAATGTGAGGTTGCGTGGACGTCGTACAACACCAACGCAAAAATATTTCACCATTCAAGCGCCCGCACCAAAGGCGAGGCGCATTTCCACCCCACGGAAAAGCCTGTGGCGCTGTATGCGTGGCAGTACAGACTATTTGCCGCGCCGGGTATGAAAATACTGGATACGCACCTCGGCAGCGGCAGCAGCCGGATCGCCGCATACGATGCGGGGCTTGATTTTGTAGGGTTTGAGATCGACCCGGAATATTTTGAAAAGGGCCAGCAGCGATTTGATGCACACGCTGCACAGCAATCTTTGTTTCACCAGCCGCCGCCGGACGAACGCCCGGAACAGCTGAGTTTATTTTAACGGAGGTTTTGACATGCCTGATTATTGGTTTTATAGGGAGGTTTATTTGGGGGAAGAAATCCCGGAGGCTGATTTTGACGATGCGATCCAACGCGCAAAAGAAAAAATCCAAGAATGGGAGCGCCTTTATGGCACCATCAAGCTGCGGCCCGGAATTGACAATGCGTTAAAATGTGCCATCTGCGCGGTGGCGGAGGCCATGTATGAATTTATGCAGGAAGATAAAAACTGGGCAGGCGAACCGAATATGCCGATGATGTGGAGCTTGAGGATGACGGCTTAATGGTCTACCGCCATAAGCCGAAAGGAGAATGATCATGAAGTGCATAGAATGCCAGGACTATGAAAAATGTTGGAAAGAAGGAAATCTTACCATCAAAAGGAAGAGTTGTCAAAGGGCAAAAACAAAATATGTGATGACCCGCGCAGATCGCATCCGGTCTATGGGCGATGAGGAGTTGGCGGTGAAAATCAGCCACCAAACCATCAGTTCCGTGTGTGATATTGTTTGTGGGAGAGATTGCAAGGCGTTTGCAACACTTAACAAGACGTCGCGGCAACGATGCGTGGAGATCGTTTTGGACTGGCTCCAGCAGCCAGCGGAGGAGGTAACACCGTGAGTAAAGCCGTACTTATCAGCATCCGCCCGAAGTGGTGCAAAAAGATCATATCTGGAGAAAAGACTGTTGAGATCAGAAAGACGGCTCCAAGGCTAAAAACACCATTCAAGTGCTATATTTACTGCACGAATGGAACTGGCGCGAATACCTTGAATATCCCAATAAATGTAGAACGTCTTTTGGCTGATTGTTCTATAAACGGAATGAGAAGCATGAACTGCCAGATTGGAAACAGCAAAGTCATAGGCGAGTTTGTTTGTAATGAAATTCAATATGCAGACGCCTCCTGTTTTGTCGTAAAAGAGGATGGCGAGAAAGCACTGGAAGGGAGCTGCATAGATAAAGCAGATCTGTTTGAATATCTACGATGGAATATCGGAACTCCGAGAGCTGAATGTGCTCCATTTTATAGATGGCAAATATCAGATCTGAAAATCTACGGCATCCCGCTCGAACTGGATTTTTTCCGCAAGGAGTGCGTGAACGATATAAATTGCGAGAGCTGCGCGATGTATCGGAACGAAAACGGAACATGTGGCAACGATGCATTGAAATTACGCCGCCCTCCGCAAAGCTGGTGCTATGTTATTCAAAAAGGAGGAATCTGCCATGCGTAAGATTGACAAAACTATGCAGGCCGTAAAGGCGGCGGCCATTCTGGCGCGGTTTTGCGATGATCGGGACACCTGCAAGGGCTGCCCGTTCCTCGACCGGCAAACAGGACAGTGCATTTACCGGGACGGCGTGGACCCCAACGAATGGCCGCAATACGATACGCCGATCCAGTATGCAATGGAATAAGGAGGACACACATGATCATCAAGAAGTTTGCAAGCCTTTTGAAGAATACGGGAGAATGCACCTTTTACGGGCTGGGCGCGAACCGGGCCGCCCTGTCATGTGGGCACGCCATTTACCTGTTGCCGGACGTGGCACAGCCCCAGACAGATGAACAGCTGCGGGTTATGCTGGACGTACCGACAGACAAATGGTTCGGCGTCCATTCCGAGATCAAAGCAAACGTACAGATTGATGCCGTCGGGTCCGCCAACCTGCTGCCGATCACGGAGGGTGACGAAACGCTGGAGCCGCTGCCGTTTGCCGTTTACGAACCGTTCTGCCCGTTCAACCGGGTTTTGATTTCACAATCCGGCAGGCTGGTGTTTTTCAATGAGGCGTATTTAGCACCCATAGCGGACGCCATGAAGAACAACGATTTTATTAGCTATTATGCCCGCAAAATGGGCAGCGGAGGGGCCTATATCATTGTGCAGGATGGCATGGATGACGTGCTGGCCGCAATTATGCCGGTGCAGGTGGAAATGCAGTCATTTTGTGAGAAAATCGCAAGGTTTGAAAGCCTGTGCGCGGAGGAACTGGCACGCCGGAAAATCACGGCGGCAAGGGATGTGGATTTAGAAGAAAAATAAAAGCGTGGAGAAAAACCATGAACAGAACAAAGCAAACCAAAAAGGACCCGCCGCCCGGCGGACCGAAAGACAGCCCGTGCCGGGGATGCCCGGACGCGGCAACGTGCGACAAGACGCCATGCGATTCGTTTACATACTGGTTTTCAATTCGCTGGACGGATGCCCGCATTGTGGGTTGGTACATGGCCTGCAAGAATGCGGTGCGCCAAGGCAGGCCGCTGCCGCCGTCGCCGTTTTAACTACCTATATATAAATATGCCCCCAGCAAAATGCCGCCTATTGGGCGGCGGTGGGGCTTGTATATGGTCTTAATTCAAGGGACATTCCCCCGTTGGGGAAAGGGGTGCAGGGGAAAACGAAAGCGGGCCACCGCGAGAGAAAAACAGGATGCCGCACACCGGCCCGCTGGCGTTGTCCCCTGCGCTTGCCCTATTTCCCCATACCAACAGGAAAAGAAAATTTTTGGAGGGAGCCATGAAATGCCGATACGTCCGGGAACAGCGGACCATTTGCGGTAGGGACATGAAAACGGCGCCGTTTTTGGAGGTTGATCTGTTTGAGATCAGCAGCCGGGAACACAGGGCAAGCCGACGGGCAAAACAGAAAATGGCAACCAAACTGGCCCAGAAAAAGTATAATGAAAAAATATCGATCCGGCATTTTGTCCAGATCGTAAAAACCAACTTTACCCGCGATGCGTGGGTGCTGACCTACACATACAACAGCGAACATCTGCCAGCGCCGGGCGATGAAAAGCGGGTGGACGCGGATTGGACAAACTGCATCAAGCGCCTGCGCCGCCGGGTGCAAAGCCCCATCAAGTGGGTGGCCGTGCCGGAATACAGCGTGATCGATCCTGACACGGGCGAAGTGACGGGCCGACACCATCACCACGTCATACTTGAGGGCGCGGTCACTTACGAGGATTTGATGGCAGCATGGTGCGACAGGGACGGAGAAAAAATAGGCTTTGTGTATGTGGAAAAAATGGACCTGAAACACAGCAGCGCCGAGGCGCTGGCCCGCTACATGGTCAAGCGGCGCCGCCACGCACGGAAATGGCGGCAAAGCCGGGGCCTGCAAAAACCAAAGACGCCCCAACCGAATGACACCCGATACAGCCGCCGGGAACTGGACCGGGCCGCGACGCTGTATGTGGATGACCGGGACTATTGGGAAAAGAAATACCCGGGCTTTACCCCGACAAGCATTGAACCGATGATGACCGGGGCGGGATCGTGGCACATTGTTGCAAAGCTGGAACGGGTGCCGGCGGCACAAAAACGGAGGCGCACCAATGCAAAGAATCAACCTTGAGGATTTGCCGGAACGATACCAGAAACAGGTGCTTGAACAGCTGGCACGCCAGCAGAAACGAACCACACCGCCAGCGCCAGAATCGCCAACCAAAGCCAAAAAGGGGCCGCCGCAAAGCGAGGTGGATTATTACAACCGCTTTGTGCTGCCGGGGCTGATGTGCGGTGAAATCGTCAAGGTGCTGAACAGGCGGCGATTTGAACTGATGCCCGCAGCAGAGTTTTGCGGGATCAAGCTGCCCGCCGCACACTATACGCCGGATTTTATTTTACAGCACAAGGATGGCACGGTGGAAATCGTGGAGGTAAAAAGCCGCTTTACAAGAAAGCAACAACGGGATTATATCTACCGGCGCAGGCTGTTTATTGAAAAATACGCCCGGCCCAATGGCTGGAAATTCACAGAGTACATACAGGAGGAAAACCATGATTAGTTTGGAAAAGATATACACAAGTGGGCAAACGTTTTTGTGGGATAAAGTGGTGGACAAGCGCGGCAATGTTTGCTATCTTGTGCGCAACGCGGGCGGTTGGGCGCTGGTGCAGCAGGACGGCGAAAATTACAGTATCAGCATGGCCAGTTTCTGCGAGGAAAGCTGGCAGGAATATTTTGATGATTACACCGACTATGAAACCATCGTGGGCGCGTTCAGACAGAAAGGCATTGTTGACGATGCCGTGAAAGCCGGGGCCGGGCTGCGAATTTTGCGGCAAACGCCGTGGGAGGCCGCCGTGCAGTTTATCATAAGTCAGAACAACAACATTCCACGCATCAAAAAATGCGTGGATGCGTTGGCGCGGCGTTTTAACGGGGAAATCGAGGTTTTTGGTGAAAGGTACGTCGCTTGCCTGCCCAAACCGTGGCAGATTGTTGAGGCAGGCCCCGGCGCGTTGGAGGGGCTGGGGCTGGGGTACCGGGCAAAATATCTTTTCAATCTGGCCGTAAATTGGGAAAAAATCATCGCCCAGATTTGGGCCGAGGATAGCTATGAAAACCATTTCAAGACGCTTTGCGGCGTTTATGGAATTGGGGCAAAAGTAGCGAATTGTGTATGCCTGTTTGGCCTGCATGATGTTGACGCTGTGCCCATTGACGTATGGATGGCGCGGATCATCGAGCGGGCCATGGGCGGGGTATTTCCCAGCGCCACGCCGGGGGCCGGGATTTTGCAACAGTATCTTTTCTGGGCGGTGAAGAACTGCCCGGAAATCAAAGAAAAATATTTGGGGAGCGATTAAGCATGAACAGAAAAGACCGCAGAAAGCAGAAACAAAAGAACGTTGGCGAGTTGCCCAGCGGAACACAGGAAGAAGCCTACATCACCGAAAACCGGGCGCAAGCCGGGCAAATTATCACGCTGTGCGCCATGATTGCGGCGTATGACCTGTTTGATACCCCGGCAGATGCGTGGGAACAGATGGGCGATGCCCTGCAAAAAGTTGGTGCAGAATACAAAGCGGTTGCATTGAGGCACGGCATCCGCGCCGCCGATCAATGGCTTGCACAGCAGACAGCCGACAGCATGGGAAAATACATCCGGGATCAATGGCCTATCCCACGCGCCGCCAAAAATGACCGGGAACGCCTTGCATTTGACGCCCAGCGTGACGGAATCAATTATTCCCTGCGCCTGTTTGTGCTGTGCGCAAGACAGTTTTTTGATTGGGCACGGGATACCGGCAAGATGCAGCAGCTTTTGGAAGAAACCCGCGGGAACTATCAACAGTTTTTGGACGAGGCGGCATTGGGTGACTCATACGGGCACGCGCTGCTGGATCGAAAAGTGCGCGAAATGACTGGCGGCGAGGAACACATTGGAACTGACTACAACAAACAACCGATTTTTGGCAAAACGCTGTACTAACGGGAGGGAAAACCATGGAACGCGGCCAGACCATTGAAGTGCTGAACTATTATGCAGATATTCCACGCCACATCAAAGCGCTGCGGGCGGAAAGCGCGGTGCTGGAGCAGGAATACGATACATACACCGGCAGCGCATTGAATGGGATGCCGCACAGCGGGCAGGTCACAAGCCCGGTGGAAAATGCCGTGGAACGTCTGGAGGACAAAGAAATAAAAGCCAAGCTGGACGAAATAGCGGTGCGCATCACAGTTTTGCAGGCAGACCGGCAAAACATTGCCGGGCAGATCAACCGGCTGTACAGCGTATACAAAGCGCTGATTTTAGAGCGCTTTTTGTACGGCCACACATGGGAGGCCACCGCTGCAAAGCTGTCATACAGCCGGAGGCAGGCAATGCGGGTGCAGGAAAAGGCGCTGGAACGGTTGGGCCAGCTGCTGGATGATATGCCGATGGCCGGAGAAATCCTCACGCGGGCGCGTGACGCACGCATTTAATAAAACATGGCACTCCATGGCACGCTTTTTGTGGTAAAATGGTTACAATGGAAAAATAAGACAAAGGCGCCCGCCAAGGTGAAACCACACCCCGGCGGGCGTTTGGATTTAGGGAAAAATCCACAGCCGAAATTGCAGAGGTGCGCGGGGTTTCCGAACCCCGGAAAGGCGGCGCGGCAAAACAAACTTGCAAACAGGAGGGGCCAAATGGCAGCGCGGAATCCGAAACGGGATGAAGTAAAAGCCACATACATCGAGAGAAAAGCCAAAGGCAAAACCATAGTTTTGAAAGACCTTGCGGCAGAGTTTGGGGTGGCCTACGATCTGTTGCGGCGCTGGAAACAAAAAGACGAATGGGAAAAATCAATCCCCAGAAAACGCGGTGCCCAACCCGGAAACACCAACAGCAAAGGGCATAAAAATGCTAAAGGCAACAAGGGCGGCGGCGCCCCCAAGAGGAACAGCAACGCCGTCACCCATGGCGGATATAGTACGCTGTTTTTTGATAACCTGACGGACAGGCAGAAACAGCTGATTGACAGCACACCCACCGAGGCGGTGCCTGCCCTGCGCCACGAATTGCAGGTGCTAAAGCTACGGGAGGACAGACTGCTGCACATGATTGCAGAGGCCGAGAACGCGCCACAGGATAGCTTGCAGACGGCGCACATCATGGACATGCGCGTGCCGGGAAAAGGCGGCAAGGGTGAGCGCAGCACAATGCGCATGGTAAGCCAAGACACCCCGTTTGCGCGGGCCATGAAGCTGCAAGAGGCGTTGACGCGCTTGCAAGGCCGCATTGCTGCCGTTGCAACACAGCTGCGGGCCGCCGAAGAAAACGAGGCCCGCATGGAAATGGAGCGGCAGAAGCTGGAAATCATGCGGGCACGCTTGACCGGTGCGGTGGAAATTCCCGACCCAGAGGACGAGGACACGCCCCCGGCCAAAGGTACTGTGACGGAATTTCCGTAACCTTGCGGGTCCGATAGCGCAAGGGTTGGTTAGGTTTGAGGGGGATTTTTCGGTTTCCGCCCGGCGGGCGCCGAAGAAATAAGGGCACCCCAAAAAATGGCCGAAAAATCACAAAAACAGCCGGGCCAATCACAAAAACAGCCGGAGCAATCACAAGAAACAGCATGGAAAGGGTGCGGTTTATGGGCCAGAAACGGAAAAAACAGGTGCAGAACAAACGCCGGGGGCGCTGCGAGGTGCAGCCGGTGCGGCCCATGTGGGCGAGAATTATGGCGACGGCGCTTGCGGCGGCGCTTTTTTTTGCGCCTGTTCGCCTGTGAACCGCCATGCGGCTGTATACCAGCGCGGCGGTGGCGGAATATCTGGGGCTGACGGAGCGCAGAGTGCGCCAGCTGCGGGACCAAAACGTGCTGCCGGAGGCAAGGCCGGGGCTGTGGGAACTGAAACCAACCATACGCCGGTATATTGAATACCTGCGAGGCAGCGGCGACGGCGCCGCCCAACTGAATGCGGAACGGGCCGGGCTGACCAAAGCAAAACGGGAGGCCGCGGAACTGGAATTGCAGCGGACCAGAAAAGAACTGCACCGAACCGATGAAATCAAGCTGGCATTGATGACGGAGCACGTCAATTTCCGCAACAGAATGCGCCTGATCCCGCAAAAGCGGGCCGCTACGCTGGCGGACATGACGGACCGGGGCCAGATACTTGCCATGCTGCAAGCCGACATTGACGAGGCGCTGGAAGAAATGAGCGACTTTGACAAGGCTTTTGCGGCTTTGGAGGACAGCGACGAAAGGCAGACGGAAACAGAAAACCAAGGGGCCGCCCTGCAAGGGGTGCCCGTGGGGGACGCGGATTGACCGGGGCCGCGTGCTGTGCCTGTTCCCGGCCTGCGTAAAGGGGGCAAAACGCGATGGCGGCAATCAGGATTGCGCCAAACACGGCGGAACTGCTGAAAGAGGTGCTGCAATGCGTAAAACCGCCGCCCAGAATGACGGTGAGCCAATGGGCCGACGCTGAACGGCGATTGCCCGGAGAATCCTCCGAGGCGGGGCGCTGGAAAACCGACAAAGCACCCTACCAACGCGCAATCATGGACGCGGTGACAGACCCACACTATAAAAAATTTGTGATTATGAGTGCCGCCCAGATCGGGAAAAGTGAAATCATCCTGAATATTGCGGGGTATTTCATGCAGTACGCCCCGGCGGCGATCATGATTATACAGCCCACAAAGGAAATGGCGGAGGATTTCAGCAAAAAGCGGCTGGCCGCCATGATCCGGGATACCCCGTCGCTGGCGGGCATGATTGACGAAAAAAGCCGCAGCAGCGGAAACACCATTTTACAGAAAATTTTCCCCGGCGGGTCCGTCACGCTGATTGGGGCTAACAGCCCAAACAGCCTGCGCAGCCGCCCGGTAAAAATCCTGCTGGCGGATGAGGTAGACAGCTACCCTGAAAGCGCGGGCAAGGAGGGCGATCCGCTGATGCTGGCCCAAAAGCGCCAAACCACCTTTTGGGACGCAAAAACGGTGGAAATTTCCACCCCGACCATCAAGGGGGTATCCCGCATTGAGGAAGAATACCTCAAAAGCACCATGGAAGAATGGCAAATACCATGCCCCAACTGTGGGAAGTATCAACCGCTTGTGTGGGCTAACGTGCGGTGGGAACAGGATCACCCGGAAAAAGTAACATACATTTGCGAATATTGCGGATGCACTGACACGGAGCACCGATGGAAAAGCGGCAGCGTCCGGGGCAGATATGTGGCAGAACACCCGGAGCGGGATGTGCGGGGATTCCATCTGAACACCCTTGCCAGTACGCTGTGTTCATGGGAAATGGTTGTACAAAATTTTCTGGACGCAAAAGCCAAGCTGGACCACGGCAGCGCCGAGGAAATGATTGTATGGACCAACACCGAATTGGGCCAGACATGGGAGGACAACGGCATTGTACTGGACGATGAGGCGCTGTACCGGCGCCGGGAGCTGTACGATGCGGAGGTGCCGGACGGCGTTGCCGTGCTGACGTGCGGCGTTGACGTGCAGGAAGATCGCCTTGAGGTGGAGGTTGTTGGCTGGGGCTACGGGCGCGAAAGCTGGGGCATA
This sequence comes from uncultured Subdoligranulum sp., assembly GCA_945830575.1. Lineage (GTDB taxonomy): Bacteria > Bacillota > Clostridia > Oscillospirales > Ruminococcaceae > Gemmiger. The sequence continues at coordinate 128,425 of CALZZE010000001.1, forward strand.
CAGTACAAAAAGATTTTTGGCGATCCCATGCAGGAACCTGTATGGGAAGAACTTGACCGCTTTTTGCTGGGGCATTACAGCAAGAAAAACGGCGCCATGCTGCCGATTCTGGCGACCTGTATTGACAGCGGATACAAAACCGATGAGGTGTACAAATTCTGCGCGGACAAGTTTGACCGCCGCGTTTTTGCCATCAAGGGCCGCAGCGCCGTGGGCCTGCCGTTTATCAACAATCCGAGCCGAAACAACCGGGAAAAAGTAAACCTGTTTGTGATTGGCGTTGATAAAGGCAAAGAAACCGTTTATGAGCGATTGAAAACAGAACAGCCGGGGCCGGGGTACAGCCATTTTCCCGCGAACGATTGGGCCGGATACGACAGAACGTATTTTAAGGGCCTGACGGCGGAAAAGCGGGTGACGCGGTACAGAAAGGGCCGCCCGGTCTTTGTGTGGGAACTGAAAGACCGAAACCAGAAACGAAACGAACCGCTTGACCTACGCGATTACGCCACGGCGGCGGTGGAAATTGCACAGCCGGAAATCCGCGAGGGCGGCGTGCTGGCAATGGATGCGCCCGCGCCGGTACAGACTACCGGGCGCAGGGTGCGCGGAGGGATTAAACAATGGTGATAAGCAAGGAAGAGGCCCGGCGCCACCTTGACCTATGGTTGGAGGCCGACAGCGCCATATCAACCGGGCAAAGTTATACAATGGGCACCCTGACGCTGAAACGGGCGGATTTGGACGCGGTACGCAAGCAGATTGAATACTGGCGGGCCAGACTGACCGAAGCGGAAAACGCAGAGCGCAGCGCAGGCGCCCGGAGCCGGGGGTATTATGTGATCCCCCGCGACCTGTGAGGTGAACCATGGGAGTTGTGCAGAATGCCATTGACGGGCTGGTGGAAACCTTTGCCCCGGAACGGGGCGCCCGCAGAGCGATGGCCCGCCAGCAGATGGCAGTGATCCGGCAGACCGGGTACAGCAATTACGGCGCAAGCACCACAAAAAACAGCCTGCGCGGCTGGTTGTACAGCGGCGGCGACGCCAAAGCAGACATTGAGGACAATCTGGACATATTGAGGCAGCGCAGCCGGGACGCCTACATGGGAGTGCCGCTGGCCGCCAGTGCAATCAAGACGATGCGCACCCATGTGGTGGGCAGCGGGCTGGTGCCGAAACCCCAGATTGACAGCACGCTGCTGAATATCACGCCACAGGCGGCGGAACAACTGCAAGAACAGATCACGCGGGAGTTTGGAATCTGGGCAAATTCCGCCAACTGCGACGCGGCAAGAATTGACAATTTCTACCAACTGCAACAGCTGGCATTTTTAAGCTACGCCATGAACGGCGATGTGCTGGCGCTGCTGCCCATGAAACAGCGGCCCGGATGGCCGTACAGCCTGACGGTGCAGCTGATAGAGGCTGACCGGCTGTGCAACCCGCATTTTGCGGAAAGCACGCAACCGCGCATTGTGCAGGGCGTGGAACTGGACGGCAGCGGAGAGGCGGTGGCATACCACATTTGCAACATCCATCCGCTGGCGACAAGCAAGAACGCCCCGGACGGAACCCCCGTGACGTGGCAGAGGATCCCCGCCTATGGCAAGGCCAGCGGGCGGCGCAATGTGCTGCACGTCATGACCAGAGAACGGGTTGGGCAGGTGCGCGGCGTGCCGATGCTGGCCCCCGTGCTGGACGCCATCAAGAGCATGGGGCGCTATCTGGACGCGGAACAGCAGGCCGCTTTGGTCAACGCGCTGTGGGTAGTCTACATCACAAAAGACGCCCCGGCAGACAACGTAAAACCGGGGCAGTTTGTGGCACCGCAACAACAGATTGCGCCGGACGATGAAAAAGCGCTGGAATTGGGCAGCGGCACCGTCTGGGACCTGAACCCCGGCGAAAAGCCGGAGGCCATTGATCCCAAGCACCCAACGGGGAACTTTGGCAATTTCATGGACAGCCTGACAAAGCAGATCGGCGCCGCGCTGGAAACCCCGGCGGAAGTATTGGAGAAATCGTTCAACAGCAATTACAGCGCGGCACGCGGTGCCTTTAACGAATTTTGGCAGACCGTGGAAATGCAGCGGGATTGGCTGGTGGACGATTTTTGCCAACCGATTTACGAGGAATGGCTGGCCGAGGCCGTTGCGCTGGGCAGGATCAGTGCGCCGGGATTTTTCGATGATCCCGCCGTGAGGGCGGCATACTGCCGGTGCGAATGGAGCGGCCCGGCACAAATCCAGATCGACCCGGTAAAGGAAGTAACCGCCGCAAAAATGCGGGTGGAAAACTGTTTCAGCACGGCGGAGAAAGAAACCGCTGCGCTGTGCGGCGGCAGCTATGCCGCCAATATCCGGCAGCGCAAGATTGAAGAAATGCAGAAAAAGGAGGTCTACGGGAATGGCGAACAAAACCAGAACCCCGGAGGGGCACAATAGCGCACCATTCTGGCAGTTTTGCCAGCAGGCGGAAACGCCGGGCGAGGCAGATTTGTACCTGATCGGTGAAATATCTGCCCGGACGTGGTACGGCGATGAGGTGACGCCCCGGCAATTCCGCGAGGAATTGAAAGCGCTGGGGAATGTGAACCGCATCACGGTGCATCTGTACAGCGGAGGCGGTGACGTGTTTGCTGCGCAGGCCATTGGCGACGCGCTGGCCGCGCACCCCGCCGAGGTGGTATGCGAAATCAGCGGCATTTGTGCCAGTGCGGCCACGCTGATTGCCTGCAAGTGCAATCGGGTGAAAGCCGCGTCTGACAGCGAATACATGATCCATCTGGCATCTGTATCCCTGTATGGCAGCTACAACGAAACCCAGCTGGCCGCCTATCAGAACGCATTGGCCGCCATCAAGAAAAACAACATTGACCTGTATTGCAAGCGCAGCGGCAAAACCGCGGAAGAAATCGAGGCGCTGTTGCAAAATACAACGTGGTGGACCGCCCGCGAGGCCATGGAAAACGGCTTTGTGGACGAAATCACCGAGAGCGCACCCCAGCCGGTGCAGAACATTGGCGGGGCGCTGTTTACCAACAGCGTGCCGCTGGGCATTACCGCGGAAAATGCCCCCAGAACATGGCAAAGCCGCCTTGCTGCCCCCGCACCCGGCGGATTGCAGAATACAAACACAGAGCACAGCAGTGCAAGGAGGGACAACCCCATGGAAAACATTACCACCATTGAACAGTTGGAGGCGGCGTACCCCGATTTGATGCGGCAGGTGCGTGAGCAGGCCGCCAACGCGGCAACCGCAGCGGAACGGCAGCGCATTGCCGACATTGAGGACATGACGCTGCCCGGCGGCGAGGCGGTGGCGCAGGAGGCCAAATTCACCAACCCCGTGAGCGCCGATGCCTACGCCCGCAACGCCATTGCGGCGGCCAAGGCGCAGGGCGCACACTACATGGCAGGCGCCCGGCAGGACGCCCAGACCCTTGACGGAGTACCCGGAACCGAGGGCACCGCACCCCAGACCAACCAGACCGCGGCGCAGCAGGAGTTTGAAAAGGCCCTTGACGCCGCTGCCGGTATTACCCGGTAAAGGAGGCCGAACATGGATTACAGCGTAAAAGAATTTGAGTATGTGCCCGGCCATTTCATCGCTGGCAGCACCATTGGCACCGTTGCCAAAGTGAAAACCGCCGCCGCGGACGTGAAAGCCCATGCGCCGGTGGTGATTGCTGACGGCAAGATCAAGCCGCTGGCGGCAGGCGCCGAGGGCAAGGTGGATACCGCGGGCATCTACGGTATTACCGCACAGGCGGGCACCACCGGCACCGATGTGCCCGTGCTGCTGACCGGTGAATTATTTGCCGATGCGCTGGCACTGGAGGCAGGCGTGACCGCCGCCGACATTGAGGTAGCGCTGCGCGGCATTGGCATTTTTTTGGTGTAAAGGAGGGACAAAACCATGGCAAACGAAATTGACATTTACAGCCCCCGCAGCATGATGCGCGTGGTGGAGAACAATCCGCCCGTGCATACGTTCCTGCGGGACACCTTTTTCACGGATCGCCAGACGTTCCCCACCGTTGGGGTTGATGTGGACATTGTGCGGGGAAACCGCCACATGGCATCTTTCCTCAACCCTGACCTGCCCGCAAAGATTGTGGGCAAGCAGGGCTATAAAACGGTTTCGTTTACGCCCCCGCTGGTGAACGAGGCGGACGTGACCACGGCGGGCCAGCTGATGGCACGCCAGCCCGGCGAGGCGCTGTATAGCAGCCGCACCCCTGCCCAGCGGGCCGCTGAGATGCTGACCCGCGAATACCGCCGCAAGAATGAAGCCATTTCCCGCCGAGAGGAATGGATGTGCGCACAGGCGCTTTTGAATGGGTCCATCCATGTGGTGGGTGACGGCGTTGACAGCGTGATCAATTTCGGACTTTCCGCCGAGCACAAAATCACGCTGAACGCATCCAAAAAGTGGACCGCAACCGGCACCGACCCGCTTGCCAACCTGCGCGAATGGAAACGCCTGATCCAGAAAAACGGTTTCACCTCCGGCAACTGTGTGATCATGGGCTACAAAGCCTATGAGGCGTTCACCCGCAATGAGGCTGTGCAGAAAATGTTGGACATCAAGCGCATGGATACCGGCGTGATCACTGCGCAGGAGATGACAAGCGGCGTGACCTACCACGGCAGACTGCTGGACCCCATGATGGACGTTTACGAATATGACGAAATGTACCTTGATGAGACCGGCGAAACGCCCGTGACCAAGCCCATGATCCCCGATGAGGCGGTCATTGTGCTGGGCACCGGCGCCAACTACGCCATGCTGTACGGCGCCCACACCTACATCGAGGACCGCGCCCAGAGCTGGGTCACGGTGGAAAGCGACCGCGTGCTGCACAGCTACATCATGCACCACCCGGACCGCCGGATGCTGGAGGCCGCCGCCCACCCGCTGCCCGTGCCGAATAAGGTTGACAGCTGGGTGGTTGCCACCGTTGTTTGAGCGATGATCCCGCCCCGCCAGCCCGGCGGGGCACTTTTGAGGTGACGCCATGACATTTAAGGACGCATTGGCAAAAGACGTTGCAACAACGTTTTTCAACGTGACGGAATTTGCAGAAATGTGCCGGGTAGACGGCAAGGAAATGCCGGTGGTGATTGACGCCGACGAAATCAACCGGCAGAGTGAGCCGGGGCGCGCGAAAGATGACGATGGCATCTATGTGGCAGAAATCACCCTGTTTGTGCGGGTGTGTGACTACGGGCGCAAGCCTGCCAATGGCAAGCCGATCACCCTTGACGGTAGGCCGTACCTCATTACGGATTGCCAAGAAATGGCGGGCGTTTACACCATGCGGCTGACCCGCCGCAAGCAATGAGCCGCCGTTGGAGGGACCCCGCCAGCCGATGGCGGGAGCACCCCGATGTAAAAACCAGCATGATCTACATTGAGTGTAACGGGGACGAAATTGCCGCGGCGCTGGGAGAGTACGCCAGCGAAACCCCGCGCACCATGAAAAACGTTTTGAACTCCACCGCCAGAAAGACCCGCACCATGCTGGTGCGCAAGGCACGGCAGGAATATGTGATCAAAGCCAAGGTGCTGCGCGGGGAAAACGATCTGGATTTTCAGCCCGCCACACTGTCCAAGCAGGAGGCCATGCTGCGGATCAAACGGGCCATGAATGAACTGATCGACTTTAAGACGCGCCCGGACAAGCCCACCAAAACGGGACCAGGGCGAAAGGTTGACGCCCGCGCCGCCGTTAAAAAAGGCGGATTAAAACCCATGAGGGCGGGCCGCCACGGCGCATTTGTGACACAGTTTGAAAGCGGCCATGTGACCATGGTGCAGCGCAGCGAAAAAGGCGAACAGTACAGCGCCAAAAGCAAATCAAACCGTGCCTACCGCCGCAAAAGAGGCGGCGTTGGGTATTACGATTTGACAAAAATTGTGGTTTACCAATCCCCCAGCGCGGCGGCACTGCTGGGGAAAACCTACGCGGAAATTGAACCCGCCGTGCGGCAGTTAATGCAAGAGCGCATGGCGGCGGAAATTGCCAGAACCATTGCGAGGAAAACGAGATGACAGGCAACTGGACAGCCCTTGATATGCAATCTGCCTTGATGGCGGAGTTGGCGGAACTGTTCAAAAATCAGACGTTCAGCGGGCCGACAGGGCGCAGAACCATGCGGATTTATGAACAGGATATGCCGCCCGCCGACCGTTACGCCGATGACGCGGACGCGGAGCCAAGCCCCTATTGCATTGTACGGTTGGAAGATGGAGAACTGCCGGCCATAGGCCCACAGACCGTTGGCGTGACGCTGACATTCAGCCTTTACGCTGACGATGAAAAAACGGGGCATCGGGAAATGATGCACATCATCCAGCTGGTTGCCGGGCATTTCATAGAGCAGCCGGTTTTTGGCGGGAGATTTGAAGCAATACCCCCGTTTTATTGGGGGCGGGCCGATCAGGATAAATCGCCATACTACTACGGAAGTATGACGTTTTTGGTAACTGCGCCCAAACCGAACAGGAGGAGCAAATTTGCATGAGCACAAGAAAAACACAGACCGCCAAGGCGGCGCAGACCTCGCAAGGAAACGTGCCCGGCGGGGCCATGGTGTACTGTGGGCCGTCCATCCGGGGCGTTGCGAAACAGTACGCCGTATTCAGCGGCGAAATCCCCGCGGCGCTTGAAAACAAGTGCCGTGAAATTCCGATGCTGCGGGGCCTGATCGTCCCGCTGGCACGGTTTGCCGCCGTGAGAAACGCCCTTGAAATCAAGGGCACGGCAGAGCAGATCATGTTTGCCGAAATCAACAAGCAGCTGTAAAGGAGGCTGAACAATATGTACAAGCATGGCGTTTATGTAGCGGAGCAGGCCAGCACGCTGTCCACCCCGAAAACGTCCACCGCTGGGCTTGTGGTTGCCGTTGGCACGGCGCCCGTGAACAAGGCCCAGAACCCTGCCGCCGCCGTCAATGCGCCGGTGATTGCGTACAGCTACGCGGAGGCCGCTGCCCAGCTGGGCTTTGACAGCGATTTCAAAGCCTACACCCTGTGCGGCGTCGTTTCTGCGTTTTTTCAGGTGGTGGGGGTTGGCCCCATCGTCTGCATCAATGTGTTGGACCCTGCCAAGCACACCGCCGACATCCCCGAAACGGAATGCCAGATCAACAAGGGCGTGGCAAAGCTGGAGGTTTCCGGCGCGGTGCTGGATCAGCTGGTGGTCAAGGCGGCAGGTCAGGCCCTGACCGCGGGCACCGACTATGCCGCTGCATTCAACGACGATGGCGGCGTTGACATTGCGGTGGCCGCTGACGGCAAGGGCAAGGACGCCACCACGCTGACCGTTTCCGGCAAAAAGCTGGACCCCGGCAAAGTGACCAAAGCCGACATTGTGGGCGGCGTGGATGCTGCCGGAAAGGAAACCGGCATTGAAGTGGTGCGGCAGGTGTACCCCGCCTTTGACATGGTGCCGGGTATCCTGATTGCGCCGGGATACAGCAAGGAACCGGAGGTTGCTGCCGCGCTGCAGGCCAAAACCGCCAACCTGAACGGCGTGTTTTCCTGCATCTGCATTGCCGAGATTGACAGCGGCGCCACCGGCTGCACACAGTACACCAAAGTGGGCGCCCAGAAAGAAAAGCAGGCCATCACCAGCAAAAACGCCTATGCTGTGTGGCTGCACAAGATGCTGGGCAGCGCGTTCTACTACGGCAGCACGGCGGCGGCAGCCATTATGGTGCGCACCGACAGCGAGAACAACGGCATTCCCAACCGCAGCCCCGACAACAAAAGCGATCCGTTTGGCGTTTCCTGCCTTGAGGACGGCACCGAGGTGCTGCTGGACGTGGAACAGGCCAACGCCGTGAACGCCGTGGGTGCTGCGACCTTTGCAAAGGCGGGCGGGCAAAAGCTGTGGGGGCCTGACAGCGCCGCGGCACCCGGCACCAGCGACCCCAAAGACCAGCAGATCGGTGTGCGCCGGTTCCTGATCTGGCGTGCCAACAGCTTTATCCTGACCTATTTTTCCAAGGTTGGCGATCCGATGAACCGCGCACTTGTTGACAACGTGGTGGACGGCGAAAACATCAACGGCAACAAATTCAAGGCGCTGGGCATCTGTGCCGAGGATCGGATCGAATACCGGGAGGAGGAAAACCCCATCACCGAACTGGCGGGCGGGTACATCAAATTCCATCACATCTGCACCCCGTTCCCCGGCACCAAGGCGATTGACGATCTGATCGAATTTGACGCCAACGCCATTGCCACGGCGCTGTCTTAACGCAAAAGGAGGGCTGAAATATGGATAAAGGCGAAAACATCATTCCCGCAAAGATCATTGATTTCAACATCTACGGCGACGGTGAAAGGCTTGTGGGCGCTGGCAGTGAACTGGAACTGCCCACCGCCAGCATGATGACCAGCACGCTGACCGGCTGCGGGCTGGGCGGCGAAATCGACCTGCCCACGCTGGGCAAATTCCAGAGCATTGAACAGGAATTGCCGTTCACCATGCTGCACAGCAGCTTTGTGGATTTTCTGGACACCACAAAGCCCTGCGCACTGACGTTCCGGGGCGCGGCGCAGATTCTGGACCGGGAGGGCATCACCACCGAGCGGGGCTGCCGCGTGGTGGAACGCGGCGTGCCCAAAGAATTTAAGCCCGGCAAAGCCAAAATGGGCGAGGCCATGGACACCAGCACCAAACTGGAACTGTTCTACCTGATGATCGAGGTGGACGGTGAAAACATGCTGGAAATCGACAAGCTGAACAACGTTTACAAGGTGCGCGGCGTTGACCAGATGGCCAACGTGCGCAAGTACATCTGACAAAAGAAAGGCTGAAAAGCAATGAACGAGCAGGAAAAGAATGTCATGGCGGCCCCCGGCGGGGCCGCCATTCCCCTGCCGCGCCCGTACACGTTTGAGGGCACGGTTTATACCGAGGTGCCGCTGGGCAACATGGACCGCCTGACCGTGAAAAGCGCGTGCAACATCCAGAGATTGCTTTTGAAGCGCGGTAAACAGCCCATTGTGCCGGAAATCGACCTTGATTATTTGATCGAGGTTGCCGTGCGGGCCAGCGGAAAACCCGCGGAATTTTTCAAGTGGATGCGCCTGCCGGAACTGGACGCCGTGAAGAACCACCTGACGGGGTTGCTGTTTGGCGATGCCGGGGAATCCGACGGCGACGAGGACACCGCCAATGACGAACTGCCGGAGGATGGCCGCCGCGTTTTGCGGCTGGCCGCGCCGTATGAGTGGGACGGCGAAACCGTGCGGGAGGTTGATCTGTCCCGCGTGGACGAACTGACCGGCATTGACGCGCTGGCGCTGAAAATGCAGATGGACAAAATGGGGCTGGGCAATGCGGTGATCCCCGCGCTGAACTACTCCTATTGCTGCATGGCGGCGGCGCGGGCCACCGGCAGGCCGGTGGAGTTTTTCTACGGGATGCCCATTGTGGAGGCCACCAACATCAAAAATGTGGTTTCCAGTGCGGTTTTTTTAACATAAAAGGCGGCGCGGACGCATTGCGGAAAGCCGCCGTCAATCTGGCGATCGCCACGCGGGCAGGGGTGGATTTTTATTTACAACTGCCCGTGGGCGAATTTTTGGAACTACAACGCGAGGTGGCGGACCAATGGCACAAAAAGCGTTAGAATTGGCAATCAAGATTGCCGGAAAGGTTGATCCGAGTTTAGGAAAAGCCATGGCAGAGGCCCAGCGGGAAACCAACGGCCTGACCAAAACGCTGTCCACCGCGGCAAAGGCCACCGCTGCCGCGACAGCCGCCGCGGGCGCTGCCGGCATTGCCGGGATCACCGCCAGCACCCAGAAAGCCATCACATTCCAGAGCAGCATGGCGGACGTGGCAAAGGTAGTAGATGGGGCCAAGGATGACAACGGCCAGCTGACAGAAACGTACTACAACCTCAAGGATGGGTTGGTGCAGCTGTCAAAGCAAATCCCAATCGGGGTAAACGACCTTGCCCAGATCGCCGCCGCCGCGGGCCAAAGCGGCATTGCCGCCAAAGACATTGTGCAGTTTACCGAAACCGCAGGTAAAATGCAGATTGCATTTGACACCAGCGCGGAGCAGGCCGGTGAATGGATGGCAACATGGCGGGCCGCGTTTAATATGAGCCAAGAAAAGGTCACGGAACTGGCCGACCAAATCAATTATTTGTCCAATAAATCCAACGCAACAGCCCCGGCCATCGCCGACGTTGTGACCCGCATAGGCGGTTTGGGCGAGTTGGCAGGTTTCAGCGTGGCAGAGGTTGCCGCGATTGGTGATGCCATGGTGGCGACCGGCGCAGAAACGGAGGTGGCCGCCACCGCCATCAAAAAAATGGCGACGGTTATGGCGCTGGGCAGCGGCGCGACCAAAAAGCAACAGGCAGTTTTGAAACAGCTGGGCATGGACTCCGTGACGCTTGCAAAGAATATGCGGGTAAACGCAAAAGACGCCGTTCTTGATCTGTTGAACGCATTCAACCAGCTGCCAGAGGAACAAATGCTGTCTGCCGTTAGTCAATATTTCGGGCAGGAGGCATCCGGCACCATTGGCAAGCTGGTCAATAATATGCAGCCGCTTGAAGAGGCTTTTGATTTGATAGCAGATTCTGCCAAGTATGCGGGCAGCATGGAGGCAGAATTTGCCAGCCGGAGCGACACAGCGGAAAACAAAATCCAGCTGGCGCGGCAGAGCCTTGAGGCGGCTGCAATCAGCGTGGGAGAAATCTTTTTGCCAGCGGTGGCACAGCTGGCGGACAAGTTTGCCGAATTGGTGAACCAGTACAGCCCCCAGATCACGGCGCTGGTGCAATATCTGGTGGACAACGGCCCGCAGGTGGCTGCCGCCGTGGGTGGCATTGCCGCCGCGTTTGCCGGGCTGACCATCAAAACAAAACTGGATGAATTGGGCGCCTTTGCCGCGCTGCCCGCCAAGCTGGGCAAGGGCAAGGGCGGCGGCATCGCCGAACTGTTTAACGGCATGGTGGCCGCCGCGCAGCTGGGAAGCAAAAATCTAAAAGGCGTCATGGGCACGCTGGCCGTGGGCGGCAGTTTTGGCGATGCCATAAACTGGTTAAAGCTGGACCCGCAAAACAGCCCGTTTGTGAAAGGTCTTGAAAAAATCACCAAGCCGGTGACAGACTACACCGGCAGGCTGCACGCGGCATTGCAGGGCCTTGACATGGGCGTTCTGGGCGATCTTGCCAACGGCATAGGCGGCGGAATTACCGCCGCACTGGACGCGGTGAAAAACACCGCGGGCGGAGCGCTGCAAAAGGCGCTGGGCGCCGCGTTTAAGCTGGGCGGCGGCGTGGCAAACCTTGCCAAGCCCATCACCGCGGCGCTGACGGGTGCACTGCAAAGCCCGCTGGCGGGCGCTGTGGGCGGCCTGCTGAAAGGGGTGGCAAGTAACCTGCCCGCGCTGGCAAACGTTTTCACGGCGGCGCTGGGGCCGCTGACGGGCCTATTTGGCGGTATCCTGTCCGGGGCACTGCCCGTCGTGGCGGCCATTGGCGGCATCATTGCGGTGCTGGGAATCCTGAAAGACAACACCGAGGGAATCCGGGCCGCGATTGCAACGACCTTTGGCGAGGGCACCGCGTCCCTGTTTGATGGGGCGCTTGCGGCCATTTCCAATGTGGGAGACACCATCAAGGCAGTTTTCAGCCCGGAAAACCTTGCCAGCGTACAGCAAACCATCACAAAACTGTTTGGCGAAAATGCCGGGGCAGCGTTTGGAGCGCTGGTGCAGATGGTGCAGAACGTGCTGCCGGTCTTTGACCAGCTGGTCCAGTTTGCCAACACCACCATGAGGCCGATCATTGAAAACATCTTTGCGTTTATCACCGGCACGGTGGTGCCGGGCATTCTGAACCTGATCACCACCACCGCGCCCACCATCGGGCAGATACTTGCCAGCGTGGGCAGCATGATCCTGAGCGTTGCAACCATCATCGGGCAGGCGTTCAACGCAGCGCTGCCGGTCATTGAGGCGGTCATTGGCGCCATAATGAACGTTGCGCAGGTGGTGATCCCGGCGGTGCTGGGCGCCGCAAGCGGCATGGCGGCGTCGTTCAGCGGGGTGTTTGGCGCCCTGCAAGGCGTGATGCAAGGGTTGATCACGTTTATCACCGGCGCGTTTTCCGCCAACTGGAGCCAAGCGTGGGAGGGAATCAAGCAGATTTTCGGGAATGCTTTTGACGCGCTGGTGGAATTGTGCAAGGTGCCGATCAACGCTGTCATTGGAATCATCAACGGCGCGATCCGGGGCATCAACAGTCTGGGCATCACCATTCCCGATTGGGTGCCGGTCATAGGCGGAAAGCCGTTTTCCATCAATTTGCCGGAGATCCCCATGCTGGCCCGCGGCGGCATGACCGACGGGGTGAGCATTGCGGGCGAAGCCGGGACGGAGGCAGTGATCAGCTTTTTACCGCAATACCATGCGCAGAACGTGCAGACATGGCAGCAGGCCGGCGCCATGCTGGGTGTCACCCCGCAGCAGGCCGCCACAGCGGCGGGCGCGGAGTTGGTGCTGTATCCCGGCATGGCATCGGCATTTGCGGCGGCTGCCGGGGCGGACGGCGGGACGGCCATTGACCTGCGCAGCGTGCTGGACGCACAGCGGGAACCGATTGAATTAAAGGAAATCCCGATGGCAGGCAATGACGCGACAGGCACACCCGGCGGACAGGGCGGAACGGACGCCGGGCCGCAGTTTGTGTTTGCGCCGCAAATCACTGCGCCGGGCGGTGACGCCCAGCAAATCCAGCAGGCTGTGCGGGATATGTTCCCGGAATTTAAGCGCCAGATGGCGGAATATATGCGGCAGCAGGCCCGGACCGGCTACAAAAAGGAGGCATAAATGGCGTACATCACAAAAAGCGGCGACACCTTTGACATTGCCGCAAAGGCTGTTTATGGCGACGAGTGGCAGGCGGGCAAACTGATGCAGGCAAACCCGCAGCACATTGGCGTTTTTGCGTTTGATGCGGGGGTGGTGCTTGCCACCCCCGTTTTGACTGACGAAAAAGACGGGCATTTGCCGCCGTGGAAATTTGAGGGCTGATTATGCAGGGCCGGTACACAACGTTGGAACTGCTGTACGACAACGCGCCGATCAGCGCGGACGTGGCGGCAGAGGTGGAAAGTTTTACCTACACGGACAGCGCGGCGGACAGCGCCGACAGCGTGAGCATCACCATCAATGCGCGGGACGGCGCCCGATGGCTGGGCAGCTGGATGCCAAAAAAAGGCGCCCGCCTGCACCCGGTTCTGCGCGGCAAAAACTGGATTGTGCAGGGTGACAGCCTTGCCATGGATTGCGGCACCCTGTTGCTGGACAGCATGAGTTATTCCGACGCGCCGGGCGCCATGGAAATTGCGGGGATAGCCCGTCCAAGCGATACGGATTTTTCAGAGCGCGACCGGGGCGACGTCTGGCGGAACACATCCACCAAACGCATTGCGCAGGACATTGCCGCCCGGTATGGGCTGGGCTTTGGCTACGACGCAGACGAATACCCCATTGAGGCCATTGAACAGGATGGGCCGGACAGCGATTTTCTTGCAAGGCTGTGTGATACCTACGGGCTGGTGCTGAAAACATACAGCGGGAGGCTGTGGGTATACGACCGGGAACAGTACAAGGCAAAAGCTGCCGTGCAGACGTTCCGGCGCACCGGCGCGGAGGGCGATCCCAACGTGATTGTGCCGGGCACGTTCCGATGGACAACTGACATGGCGGGCACCTACACGCGGGGCTATTTTTCATACACTGACCCGGACAAGGATATGGACATCACGGCCAGCGTGGGCAGCGGAAACCGCACAAAGGACCTGAACCAGCGGGCGGACAGCATTGCCGATGCGGCGGCACAGCTGGTGGCCGCGCTGAACAACGCCAACCACGGGAAAACCAAAATCAGTTTTACCGTGCGGGGAAATTTCACCATCGCCAGCGCCCAGACGGTGCAGCTGGAGGGGTTTGGGCTGCTGGATGGCAAGTATTTTGTGGACGAGGTGCAGCACGAAATGAGCCGGGGCAGCGGGTATACCTGCGCCATTTCCGCCAGCCAAGTGACGGAGCCGTTTTATGCGTGGCAGGTTGGCGGAAATATTGTGTACAACCAGCCGGAAACCGAGGTTTACAGCGGCGGTTATACATCCAATTATGCCACCACCTCTCCAGCGGCCAGCGCGGCCAGCACCGCCATGGCGAAAAAGGGAGGCACGGCGGGCGCGGCGCTGACGCTGAAAAACTGCCCGCTGTACTATACAAGCGTTATCAAAACCATGACCCGGCGGATCAGCGGCACATATTGGCTTTACGATGGCATTCTGGTGAACGGCAGATACCGTATCACCAACGCGCCGAGCCGGTGCGGAAAGCTGCCCGTGGGCACCAACGTGACTGGATGGGTGAATCCGTCCGACATTGGGCTGTAAGGGGGGCACCATGGCAGGAAGAACCAACAGAACGGGCCGGGTTTCCGCAATCAACTATGAACGCGGCACTTATACCGTCACATTCCCGGACCGGGATGGCACAGTGACGCGGGAGATCAACGCATACAGCAACGGCGAATACCGTATGCCTGCCGTTGGGCAGGTGGTGGGGGTATCCCTCAACGACAACGGCAGCGCCGCGGGCGTGACCCAGGGCAGTGTATGGAATAAAACCAACAGCCCGGCCAAGGGCTACAAGGGCTATTTCCGCAAGGAATACAGCAACACGCAAGGCCAGTGTTATGACGAATACGACGCCAACACGGGCCAATATACCAGCTTTTGCGATGGCCGCGCCGGGCGAAACGCCAAGGGCGAAATTTACGACGAAAGCCGCGGGCCTATTACCCATGCGGCAGATGGCCCGCTGTCCCTGATCAGCAAGGGGGCCAGCGTTGGCATCAATGCAGCAACGGGCGTTGGGATCAGCGCCGGGGCGGCGGTGGATATTACCGCCGGAACCTATGCCAGCATTGAGGCGGGCAGCGAGGTGAGCATTGGCGCAGGCACCAAGCTGACCGTGACCACCGGCGGAACCAAAACCTCCAGCATTGGCGGCGCGGAAACCTACACCAACAAAGCCGCCTATACGCGGGATTGCAAAACCAGCCGAAAGCTGACAGTTGCCGCACTGGACACAGAAACCTACAACGGCAAGCGCAATGTTACCCAGAAAGGCGATGTGACCCGCACCACCGAGGCGGACGTGACCCGAAAGCTGACCGGGGACCTGACCGACACGGTGGAGGGCGATGTGACGCAGGAACTGACCGGGAACCTGACCCAGACCGTGACCGGCGATGTGACCCAGACGGTGGAGGGCAATGTTTTGCTGACGGTGGGCGGCACAACCGTGGAGGTGGCGGCCAGCGGTGACGTGACCATCACCACCACCAAGGCAAGCGTGACCGCCGCCGAGGTGACGGTGGAGGCCGGGACCGGCGACATTAAAGTGGACGGGATCAGCCTTTGCCACCACAAGCATAAGGACGGCGGCAGCGGTGAACCCGAAAAATAAGGAGGTGGCATTGTGGTTGGGTGTTTGGGTGATGTGATTTTCAACGTGAGCGAGGACTACCTGCTGACCCCGGAAAGTATCAGCGGCAGCACCGGCGCAGAATGGGCCAAGCATGACAGCCTGCACGGGAAAAGCGCCAGTGAATATATCGGGCCGAAGCTGAAAAGCTACAAAATACCGCTGACCCTTGACGCCAGATTTGGCGTGCCGCCCCGGCGGACGCTGGAAACGCTGCAAGCCATGGCCGAGGGTAGCGGCGTTTATTGGTTTGTGATCGGCGGGCGCCCGGTAGGCGATCGCCCGTACAAGCTGCACGCCGTGAGTGATTCGTGGGACAACGTATTGAATGACGGCGCACTTTTGCAGTGCAAGGTTTCGTTGGAACTGGAGGAATATGTGTAAATGGACATTGCATTGACCATACAAGCCGCCAGCGAAACAGCGGCGGAGGACGTGCGGCGCTGCCTTGCCGTCCTATACGGCACGACGCCGGGAGAACAGGCGCTTGACAGGGATTTTGGCATTGATCAAGAATGCCTTGCCATGCCGCCCGCCGCAGCGCAGGCGCTGTTTGCCGCTGAAATCGTTAAAAAAACCGCACAATACGAACCCCGCGCCCGCGTGGCGCGGGTGGAATGGGAAGAAAGCGACGCCCAGCGGGGCGAATTAAGACCGAGGGTGGTGATTGAACTTGTCTAAAATCCCAGAACTGGCAGGCGTGCCGGAGTTGAGTTTTACCGAAAACCTGACCTTGCAAGAGGCGGTGGAACAGGCAAAAACCATCTATGACACCTACTACAAGGAAATGGCGGGCAGCGATGCAAAGTACAGTCAGGCGGACCCGGTGGCACTGATCCTTGACACAATGGGCTATCTGTATTACCAGATTTTGCAGTATATCGAGGTCAAGGGTGACTCGGAAATGCTGCCCACCGCCACAGGCAACGCGCTGGAACAGCTGGCCGCGCTGTTTGGGCTGAACCGGCACGCCGCGCAGCGGGCCACCGCACGGGTGCGGTTTACCCTGTCCGCTGAACAGCCGGGCGCCGTGGCGATCCCGGCGGGCACAAGGGTGCGCACCGAAAGCGGCATCTATTTCAATACAACCGATTATGCCGAAATCCCGGCGGGACAAACCACCATTGACGTTGCCGTGGTTGCGGAAACTGCCGGAGCCGACGCGGACGGCATAGCGCCGGGGAAAATCAATCAGCTGGTTGATCCCATCGCCTATGTTGCCAGCGTGGAAAATGTGAGCGCAAGCAGCGGCGGCACAGAGCCGGAAAGCGATGACGCACTGACACAGCGCGTTTATCTGGCGCCCAGCATTTACAGTTGCGCCGGGCCGCTGGATGCCTACGCCTATTTTGCAAAAAACTGGCGCAATGATGTTGCCGACGTGAAAATTACGAATCCCAGCGATTGTGTTGTGCGGGTGTATTTCATGCTGGAGGGCGGCAAGCTGCCCAGCGCGGCGGAATTGCAGGAAATGGAGAACTACCTGCGGGACGAACGGCTGCGCCCCATGTGCGACAAGGTGGAGGCGCTGGCCCCGGAGGAAACCGTTTACAACATCGGCTTTACCTACTACATCGCCGCCAGCGACAAGCGCAACGCCGCCGCCATACAGGCCGCCGTGGCCGAGGCCGTGGAAACCTATCAGGCGTGGCAGCGCACATTGGGCCGGGACGTGAACCCCGACGAATTGCGCAAGCTGGTGCGCATGGCCGGAGCAAAACGCATGATCATGACCGCGCCGGCGTTCGCCCCGATCCCCGAAACCGGCATTGCCAAGCTGGGCAGCTGTGCCGTGACCTACGGGGGAATTGAGGATGATTAAGCTATACGATGCGCAAATGACGGATGCCCTGCCCGCCATTGTGGGGCGGCAGGTGTGGGCGCAGGCAATCAGCCGCACATGGCTGGAATTGCAGCATAGGGCGCTGGATGCCGCCGACAAGAGCCAGATTTACACCGCCATCGAACAGCTGGACGAACCAGTGCTGGACGCGCTGGCCGTCTGCTTTAAGGTGGATTGGTACGACACCGGGCACAGCCTGCAAACAAAGCGGGACGTGATTGCCAACGCCCTGAAAGTGCGCCGCACCATGGGCACCGTGTACGCCATGCGCACCGCCGTGGAGACCGTTTTTCCCCAATCAGAAATCGAGGAATGGTTTGATTACGGCGGCATTCCAAGCCATTATCAGATCATTTGCAACATTGAAAACGCCAAAGGCGGCGTTGACGTTGCGGAGATCACGCGGAACGCCGCGCTTTACAAACGGGTGATTGCCCGGCTGGATGGCGTGTATTTGCAGGTGAGGCCGGGGTGCAGTATGGGCGTTTCCGCCGCCGTGTGGGGCTACTGTGTGCCGTATACCAGCGCCACACAGTACGCGGGTACATGGTACAGGCCGGGAACGTGGGCGGCCATTGCCGGGCTTGCGCTGGGTGCTGGCGCTGCGGCAGACGCGGCGCCGGTTGATACGCCGGAATGCGGCACGCTGCCGGACATAAGCACCCACGCCGCCATTGCTGGCATGGTGTCCGGCGCTGCGGTTGGGGCCGACACAGCCCCCACCGCCTACCCCATGACCGGGACCGGCGTCTGCGCGTTTGATGGAGGGGGCTGCGCTGCCGGTGACGCGGTGGGCGCATCTGTCGCCGCGCAGGCGTTTGGTTTCGATACACCATATTGCGGCGAGGAATCGCTGTAAAGAAAGGGGGTGCAACTATGTTAAGCGCAAAGGCGTTGAATGATTACAAGAATTTTACCAAAAGCCGCGTGGCGCTGGCCCGGTACAAAACCGGCGGCAGCTATGTGGAGATTCCCATTGACCGCGTGGAAACGCTGGTGGATGGCCGGGTGGCATTTTACTGCTCCATCACGCCCGGCAAGGCGCTGGACGTCACCGAATTGGCATTGCTGGACACGTCCAAGGAAGTGTTTTACAGCAAGGCGCTGACCGGCAATGAAGTGATCCACATCAAGGATGCCAGCGAGGGCGCGTTGGTGCGCTTTGCGTACACCGTAAGCGACGCCAGCGGCAGTTAAGGAGGCCGAAAACAGTGTATATTTTTACGAAATGGCTTGACCGGGCCACACAGTACGTCAACCGTTACAAAAAGACGGACAACGCGGATGGCACGGTCACGCTGGACAAGGTGCCCGGCGAGGTTTTACAGGAGGGCACCCCGCAGAACGCTGCGCATTTCAACGCGCTGGAAATGGGTGTGCTGGAAAACAGCCTGCTGGTGGCGGAGGCTTTGCGGATCACCCACGAACAGCAGCGGCAGGCCGCCGCGCTGGAGGGCGAAACCGGCGAGGTGGTGCTGACCAACAGCGGCAAATATCCATACAACAACAGCTTGCAGACGGTTGCGCTTGCCCAGAAACGCACGACCACCGGCTACACGGTGGAGGCCCGCGTCAAAAGCGTGGTGATGCCCGGCAGCGGCGTGACCACCCAGAACGACCCGGCGGGCGTTGCCGGGCATCTGATCGTCACCGACAAACTGTTAAATGGTTTCAAAATCCAGTACACCGGCAGCGCGGCCAGCGTGACGGTGGAATGGATCGTGAGGGGAGGCATGGAACGTGGCTAACATCATTGTAAAAAGCGATGAGCGCCGCATTTATGAGGCACAGGTGGCCGCCAGCTTTGGCGTGGACGCCACCCGCGCCAGCGCCCTGCAACGGGAACAGGCGGAAACCATCGCCGCCAAGACCCGCGAGGTGTGCTACGAAAACGGGATCAAAAGGGGGACGTACTAATGAACGTGATTGAAAAGAACGAGGGGCCGAAACTGGCATACATGGCGGTGGGCAACGTTCTGACGCTGGGCGATGGCGAAATTGCCCTGCGCCTTGATAAGTTTGAGCGCGACACCGACGTGACAATTTATGTGGTGCGGGATGACGGCGGCATTCTGGCAACCTCCATCGGTGACAGCACCGAGGGCAAGTGCTACGCCGCCGAAATCTTTGTGCCTGCCCGCCAGTACATCGAAATCGAGGGGCCTGCCGTCAACGAACAGGGCGAGGAAGTGCGGGAAACCACACGGGAGCCGCTGCCGTTTGACATGGACCGGGTGACGCTGACCCTGTGGGCGCTGCTGTAAAGGAGAAAAAACATGACCAATTTTGACGATTTCAAAGCCGCCATTGAGGGAATTTCCGGCGGCAAAAACACCGCACGGCTGGACAAGTACGGCCTGCCCAGCGTGCTTGTACCAATTGCCAAAATGACCTATGCAGACGTGGGCGTGGGCACCAGTGACGTGCTGCCCGCCTTTATGCTGGACGGCGTGGAGAAAGACTATTTCTGCGCGGGCAAGTATCTTGACACGCTGGTGAACGGTGTGCCGTGCAGCCTGCCGATGCAGATTCCCGCGGTTTCCGTCAACTTTGACAATGCGCTTGCCCAGAGCCGCAGCAAGGGCGAGGGCTGGACGCTGATGACCAACGCCATGTATGCCGCCATCGCCCTGCTGTGCCGCAAATCCGGCTTTATGCCCCGCGGGAACAACAACTATGGGCAGGACGTTTCCTGCCCGTGGGAAAAGGGTATTGCAGCCAACAAGGGCAGCGACGGGCGCCCCAACCTGACCTTGACCGGCAGCGGCCCCGCCAGCTGGTGCCACAATAATGACATCACCGGCATCTGCGACCTCAACGGCAACGCATGGGAATGGACGGCGGGCTTGCGCCTGTACAACGGCGAAATCCAGATCATTCCCTACAACAACGCCGCACTGTCCACCGCTGACCACGGCGCCAGCAGCACCCTTTGGAAAGCCATTGCCGCGGACGGCAGCCTCGTGGCGCCCGGTGACTCCGGCAGCCTGAAATATGACTACCGTGACGGAAAAATCACGCTGATTTCCGGCGCGTTGACCGGGCAGGCGGACACCTGGCGCGGCACTGGTTTTACATCGCTGGGCACCACCCTGTCCACCGTGCCGCAGCTGATCCACGGGCTGGGCCTGTATCCCAAGGACCCCGGCGGCGACTATGGCGGGGATGACCTGTACATGAATAACAGCGGAGAACGTTTGCCCGTTCGTGGCGGCTGCTGGTACGACACCACGTACGCGGGCGTGTTCATACTGGGCCTCGGCTATCCGCGTTCCAGCGTCGTCGGCGGCGGCGGGCGGCGTTCCGGCTTTGTGGGTTCCCTGTAAGGGGCACCCCGCACCCCGCAATACAGCACCCCGCTGGGGCGGCGGTAGCCGCCCCCGGTAGGTAAAAACCAACTGCGAGCTTTCTTTTCAGGATTGCAGCAAAAAATAATACACGGGATCGCACGGCGTGCGTTACGCAACGCACGCCGTGCGAATTTTCGTGCGTTTTATGCGAAAGGCAAAAACTATGGAGCAAAATGCACCACCACGGCCCGCGCCGGGTGCGCCTGCCGGAACCGGCGGACCGACCCAGCAAAAGCATTATGAATTTAGAATGAAAGATACTGTGCGGGCTATGATCGAATACGGCAGCCCCATTCTGGTGCAGTTTCCACGGGAGGAAAAATATCTGCTGGCGCAGATGATCCGGGAAACCATGTACCAAATGTTGCATATATGCAACGAAATCAACCGCAAATTCTATAAGAAAGATACTGTCCAGAAATTAAATGTTTTGCTGGACGATTTGAGGGACTATCTCGATCTTGCCGCAAGCCCCAAGTTATACCCACGCGGGACAGGCGGCACAAAGAAGCGGCGGCGCAGGCACCAAAACGGTGACAGCACCGAGGTGGCGCCGCAACAGCCGCAACAGGAACCGCGCCCGATCACCTGCATCACCGAGCACCAATTAGAAGTCTGGAGCCGGTACACGGCAGCGCTGGGCGGGCAAATTTATTATTTTCAAGAGTATATCAGGCGCAACCCGCCCGGCAAGGGGTAAGGGTGGCGCCTGTGGCATTGTAGGAGCAAGCCGTATCAACGTTTGCCCATTCGTGGCGGCAACTGGAACAACACCACGAACGCGGGCGTGTTCAAACTGAACCTCAACAATCCGCGTTCCAACGTCAACGGCAACATCGGGCGGCGTTCCGCTTTGCGCACAGATACGGTAGCACGCCGGAAACGGCAGTGCGCCGAGTGCGCCCAAAGGGGCTTGTGACCGTCGTGCAGCAGACAACTGCACGAAAATTTTGTATTGCTACCGGGCCAGACAGTACGCCGGGGAGAATAGCCGAAGCGCCCACCACCCGGCCATCGTGTGGGCTGCGGCTTTTATTTGGCGCAGGTGGCTTTGCTTGAAAGGGGCTTTGAATGCCCAAACGTTACCGCAATGTATATGGCGCAGTTGCCAGTTTCAGCAACGTGCGCCATGCAGAAAGAAAGGCAGGAAAAGGCAAGGGCCAGCGCGATGAGGTGCTGGTTTTCCGCAGCCGCAAAAATGACAACCTCCAGAAAATTTCTGCTGAACTTGCAAACAAAACTTATAAGCCGGGGCAATACAGCGTTTTTAGGGTGAGCCATCCCGTGCGGCGCATGATCATGGCGCTGCGCTACCGCGATAGGGTTGTACAATGGGCCATCTATTTGCAGGTGTTCCCGCTGCTTGATCAGGGCTTTATTTACGACAGCTACGCTTGCCGCAAGGGAAAGGGCGCCCACGCGGCATTGGATCGGGTACAGTACTGGATGCGCCAGTGCGTGCGGCGCGGGGGCACATGGTATACCCTGAAAATGGATATATCAAAGTTTTTCTACCGCATCGACCACGCCATTTTGATGCAGATTTTGGCGCAGCGCATTGACGATCCCGACATGATGCGGCTGTTTGCCCAGATCATCAACAGCGACACAATGCGCTTTGGTCTGCCGGTGGGGTGCGGGCCGGACGATGTGCCGCCAGACTGCCGGTTGGAGGACGTGGGCATCCCCATTGGCAACCTGACAAGCCAAATGTTTGCAAACATCTATTTGGATGTGCTGGATCAGTTTGTAAAACACTGTTTGCACGTTCACTTTTATGCCCGCTACATGGATGATTTGCTGATTATTTCCAACAGCAAAGAGGAATTGCTGCAAATCTGGGCAGCCATTGAGGGATTTCTGGCGGTCCGCCTGCATTTGCAGCTGAACCACAAAACCAGTATACAGCCGTTTGGGCAGGGCGTGGAATTTGTGGGTGTAAAGCTATGGCCCACCCACAGGCGGTTACGAAAACTGACAATCAAGGGAATCAAACACCGGCTGGCCGAGGTCTGGCAGCAGTATCTTGACGGGATTATTACCGAGGAACGGCTGAAACGGACCATAAACAGCTACAAGGGCATTTTGTCCCATGTAGAGTGCATGGCACTACGGCACAAGCTGAACCAGATGTGCGGTAGGCTTGCCATGCAAAAACTGGCGGAAAGGAGGAAATAACACGACGGATAAACAATTAGCCCGTCGGGCCATACAGACGGCCCGCGCCGCTGCCGATTTGCTGGATAAAACGCTGTGCGAAATGGAACGCGCAGGCATTGACACCGGCGATGCGCGTGAGGCGCTGGCCTATCTTGAGGCTGACGTGCAGGCATTGGAACAAAAGGGGTGATTTTATGAGATTGAACAACGGTGATGTGCTGATGTGCTGGCCGCTGGCGGTCCACCGTATCACCGCGGGTTGGACGTACAGCGACGGCAGCCCGCACAATGCAATCGACATTGGGGCCGCAGAGGGTACGCCTGTTTTCGCCGCCGAGGCTGGCATCGTGGACCAGGTCCAGTATTGGGACAACAAAACCACAACCGGGATGCAGTCTTATGGCAACATGATCCGGCTGAACCATGCCCGGTATAAAAACCTCCGGCTGCAAACCCGGTACGCCCATTTGAAAAGCATTTGCGTAAAGAATGGGCAGGCCGTGATCGAGGGCCAGCTGATCGGATACAGCGGCAACACAGGGCACAGCTTTGGCGGCCACCTGCATTTTGAGGTGATCTACAACGGCAACCGCGTCCACCCGTTGAATTGGCTGGATGATGATTTCTATAAATCATCCAGCACGGTGATTCTGGGGTGCTATACCAGCGTGAAGCGGGAGAACACCGCCACAACCACCGGCGGCACCATCCAGCTGAAAGCCGGGCGGTGGAACATCCGCAAGGGGCCGGGCACAAGCTATGCCGTGGTTAAGGTGGTGCAGGGCGGCGGCAAGCTGGCATACACCGCCAAAACCGGCGATTGGTACGCCGTGGAGGGCGGCTACATATCCGCCACGGCGGCGGAGGCCGTCCTATGACCGGCGGCGATGAGCCGCGCACCGTTTACCGGGCCACCCGGCAGGCCGCTGCGGAAAAGCTGCAAAAGGGTGTATCCATGCTTGACAAGGTGGTATGGCTTTGCGTTGTCATGGGCGTAATCGTCACCGTGGCCCCGCTTGCCCTGTGGGCAATACGGGCAGAGCCTATTGCAGACAGCTATTTTCAATATGTTTTCCATTTCTGGGGCGGCGAACTGCTGGGCAGTGTCGCTGTGTATGCAATCAAGATTTGGGGAAAGCTGGCAGGCAACAAGGATGCCGCCAGCGTTCCAGAACAGGAAGCCGGGCCGGGCGATACCGGGGCCGGTGGATGAAAGGAGCAAAAAATGGAATTTATCAAAAGTATGGCGGCGGAGGTGCTGCCGTATTTGCTTTTGCTGCTGTGCGCTCTGTTGGCCGCTGCGGCGGCTGTGTGGGCGGGCGCTATGGAATACGCCGCGCAGTGCATCAATCAGGCTGCCACAAACCCTGCATTGACTGACGGCCCGGCCCGTATGGCGTGGGTTGTGTCGCAGGTCCGGGCGTATCTGCCCGGCGCCATGCGCAGCATTCTGACCGACAGACGGGTGCAGGCTGCCGTGCAGCGCCTTTACAACAGCATGAAAAGTTTTGTTTTTAACTATCTGAAATGGGATGCCGAAATGATTACGCCGGAACTGGCGAAAACCACAGAAACCGCCAACGACGCGGGCGCCGGGGGCGCGGAGGTGGAAAGCCGTGAACATCTTTGATAAAATCAAAAAGCAGCTGCGCCGCGCCGTGCCGCTGGCCGCGCTGCTGGCTCTGATTATGGAGGGATGATCCAATGCAGGATTATGCACAAACCGTCATTACGGTGATTATTTCGACCGTTCTTTCCTCTGGCATCGTCACAATTATAATGCGCTGGTTTGTGGAATCCGCATTGAAAGAGGCCAACGAAAAGCGCAAGCATGAAATACAGCTGCGGCAAGAGCGATACGCGGCGGAGGATCGCATTCAACACGCCGTGGGCCGCTGCCTGTTCTGGTTGTACCATGGGGCCAAAGCCTACGAAAAAACCGAAAAGCGCGGTTTTTGGAATGGCGAATTAGAGGCGGCCTACACCGAGTTGACAAGCGCCGAGGCGGCAGAAAAGGAAATTGACCGCCAGCAGCTTGCCGCCGCGAACGAGCCAAAGTAAAAAACTGAATAATCGACCCAAAACGAACCGGGGGCCAGCGCAATGTTGTATTTGCGTTGGCCCTTTTTTGTTGCAAAAAAAGTCGCAATGTAGTTACAATTATTTGCATAAATAATTGATACATCAAAAAATAAGAAGATTTATTGCAACTTATTTAGAAAAACATAACAAGATTTTGATTTATGTATTACCTATTTTGGAAATGTAAGAAGTTTTGTGCTATTTGTAGCAAGTTGAAAATATATATGCCCGCCGAATATACCGACGGGCTTTTTCTTTATGGGGTGGTATCTGCGCCAGCATCCGGCGGGGCCATAAGATTGATGCCGCTGTCTTTTTGCACCAAATCGTAAATGTATTCTGCATAGCCTGCATAGCCGTGCGCCAGCGCGTAGGCCCGTAGCACATCCCGCTGCCCTTTGACAACCTGCACATTGAGCCGGTCACGGTTTTCTTTTTGCCAGCGCTGGCGGTATGCGGCGTTCTTTTTGCGGGTTTCCTCATCGGTGAAAACTTTTGTGCGTGGCATTCCTGCCGCCTCCTGTCTGTTTTTGATAAGATTATACCACGGAAAAACAATATTGAACAATATACAAAATAAACAAATATTGAACAGTATATTTGTTGAACATTTGTGCGAAAAAACACTTGATATTTTATATTGAACAGTATATAATATAGACAACAGGAAAACACACAGAACAACGGAGGCAGACAATGAAAAACGCAATCAACGAAAAGATGTACATGGACTTCATCAACAGCACGCTGAAAAGCGATGGCGTAAAGGTTGCTGACAAGGCAAACAAAATGGCCCTTGAAAATGGCAGCATCACGGTAAAACAGTACAGCGCCGCCGCCAGAATGATTGCAAAAGCGTTTCTGGCGCAGTAACAAGCGGGGCCGCAAGGCCCCGGCATTATAAATAAACAGGAGGCCCACAATGAAAAAGTTTGAAGTGAACGGAATTTACACCATGCGCAGCATTTGCAACCATGAATGCGTTTGGAGGTATATCGTGATCGCCAGAACCGCCGCCACCATCACCGTGACGGATGGCGAGGAAACCAAAACCCTGCGGATCAATAAGAAGTGCAGCGAATATTACGGCGCAGAAACCGTTTACCCCATGGGCCGCTATTCCATGGCCCCGGTTTTACACGCACATTGAAAAATAGGCTGACCCACCGGCCAGACGGGGAGAAAGGAACAGACATGAAACTGACTGATTTGCTATCTGTTGTTAATTGTGATGAACAAATTCATATTATCGAGGGGGAGAAAACGATATACTTTGGCGGCGTCGAAAACATTATTAACGATATTGCGGAGGGCCGCATTAAAAATGCCAACGTGATAGACATTTTTTGCGGATTTGTTGCAATGTGCATTGAGGTGATAGTAGACACCAAAACAGACACCACTGATGACACCATTGATGGCACCACAAACGAGTTTACACAGGTTTAAGCAAGTATCGAACAAAACGCATATATCATAAAGTCAAAAACAAATGCCGCAAATCTAACGTTTTAACGTAGATTTGCGGCATTTTGGCGGAGTAAGAGGGATTTGAACCCTCGCGCCGGTTTCCCGACCTACGCCCTTAGCAGGGGCGCCTCTTCGACCTCTTGAGTATTACTCCACAAGTCAAAGTGATAAACTATTCACTTTTTTTCAAAAATGGCGGAGAGGATGGGATTCGAACCCATGGTCCGCTCACGCGAATCGCTGGTTTTCAAGACCAGTTCCATAAACCACTCGGACACCTCTCCACAGAGGTCACCGTTAAGTGCGAGATTTATTTTAGCACAAAGCGCCGGGGATGTCAAGCCCGGCGCTGCATTTTCTGCTAAAATTTTGAAAATTATGGTCTCCGAAGGCAAAATACCGTATAGAACAGCACGCCCAGACAGAAAACCGTGCCGTTGCTCAGCACATTGGCGATGAAATACATCCAGACCGGCAGTGCGCCGGTCATTGCCATAGCGTGGGCGGCGTTCAGCTGACTGACTGCGCTCCCGATGCTGACCGCGGCGCAGAGCAAGAGGGGGAGCCACAGGCGGCCGCGGGCTTTGCGGCACCAGCCGGCCAGCAGAAACAGCGCCAGAAAGCCCACCGCCCACGGCAGCACACCTGACCAGCCGAATCGTCCTGTCACAAAAATGGCGGTGGGGCCGTCCGCGCCGCCGATGATGCCGATGGAGGAGGCCTCTGCCGGCTGGAGGCCGGTCCAGTTTGCCACAAGGGGCAGGAGCACCGCCAGCGCCAGCCAGACCCAGCGCAGAGGGCTTTGGTAGGGGCCGTGTTCCTCCGCAAAGGCGGCGTTAAATTCCGCGGCCACGGCCTTGGGCGTACCCAGCTCCGCCATGATCTGCGCGTCTGTCTGTCCCGCATCACGGCGGCTCTGAAAATCACTGGCCAGATCGTTCATGATGCGCACCCGCGTTTTCCAATCCACCCGCAAAGCGCTCTCGATGGCATTCATGTATTGTTTCACTGTGTATTGTTTCATGCGTTTCCCTCCAAAACCTGTTCCACGCTGCCGCTGAACTGCCGCCAGACTTCCACCTGCTCCGCCAGCACCGCCCGGCCCTGTCCGGTGATTTGATACACCTTGCGGGCGGTTTTGGGGGTCTGCGGTTCCCCGGTGGGGCTTTGCCACGCCGAGACAATGCAGCCGTCGTCCTCCAGCCGGTACAAAATCGGATACAGCGTTCCTTCCTTCAACACCAGTTGGCCGCCGCTGGATTCCTTCAGCCGCAGCAGAAGCTCGTATCCATGGCTGGCGCGGCGGTCCAGCAGTGCCAGAACCAGCATCTCCAGCGCGCCTTTTTTCAGCTGTCGGGCAAATTGCTGCTCCATATTGTACTCCTAATTACTTAGTATTGCTAAATACAATATATCATAACAGGGATTCTTTGTCAAGGGTACTTGCATAATCCGCCCAAAGAATGTATACTGTTCCCAAATCTCTTGGAGGGAGCGGTGCGCGATGCGCTTATTTGATGTTCTGGGGCCGGTGATGACCGGCCCGTCCAGCAGTCACACGGCGGGGGCGGTGCGCATCGGACTGACGGCCCGGCGGCTGCTGGGCAGCCGTCCGCTCAACGCAGAAATTCAGCTGCACGGCAGCTTTGCGGCCACCGGCCGGGGACATGGCACCGACAAGGCGCTGGTGGCGGGGCTGTTGGGGATGCAGCCGGATGACCCGCGCATCCCGCAGAGTTTTGAGCTGGCCAGACAGGCGGGATTGCAGTTCTCGGTGGGCAGCGTCACGCTGCGGGGGGCGCATCCCAACACGGCGGTGCTGCACCTGACAGGGGAGGACGGCCGCAGTCTGGAAGTGGTGGGGGCCTCCATCGGCGGCGGACGCATCAGCATCTGCCAGATCGACGGCATCACCACCAACTTCGGGGCGGATTACAACACCCTCATCGTCCACAATCTGGACACGCCGGGCCACGTGGCTGCCGTCACCGGCTGCCTGAGCGACCACGCCATCAACATTGCCACCATGCAGCTGTACCGCTCCACGGCGGGCGGGTACGCGGTGATGGTGCTGGAATGTGACCAGCCCATCCCGGATGAGGTCATTGCCGAGCTGCGGCAGAAACCGGGCATCGTCAAGGTGACGAGCCTGAACCTGTAAGGAGGCTGCCATGTCATACACATCTGTGCGGGAAATGCTGAATGCCTGCAAAGCCAACGGCAAACCGCTGTACGAGGTGATTCTAGAGAGCGATCTGGCGGAGAGCGGTCTGAGCCGCGCCGCGTCGGAGGCGGAGATGCGCCGTCTGTGGGCGGTGATGTGCCAGACCAGTGCGGATTACCGGGCCTGTGACCGCTCCATGAGCGGCTTTGCGGGCGGCGACGCGGCCAAAATGGAGGCGGCTGCTGCCGGCGGCGTACTGCTGAGCGGCAGCTATCTGAGCGAGGTCATGGCGGAGGCACTGAAAACCGCCGAGTGCAACGCCTGCATGAAACGCATTGTGGCGGCGCCCACGGCGGGCAGCTGCGGGGTGCTGCCCGCGGTGCTGCTGCCGCTGTACCGGGCAGGCGTCTGTGATGAGGACGCGGTGTGCCGGGCGCTGTTTGTGGCAGCGGGCTTCGGGCAGGTGGTGGCCGCAAGAGCCACACTGGCCGGCGCGGAAGGCGGCTGTCAGGCGGAGGTGGGCGCCGCCAGCGCCATGGCTGCGGCGGCGCTGGTGGACCTGAGGGGCGGCACGGCAGAGGCCTGCGCCGAGGCCTTTGCCATGGCGCTGACCAATTTGGAGGGCCTTGTCTGCGACCCGGTGGCGGGGCTGGTGGAGCTGCCCTGCATCAAACGAAACGTCATTGGCGCGGTGAACGCGGTCTCCGCCGCCGACATGGCGATGGCGGGCATCGTGGGCCACATCCCCGCCGACGAGGTCATTGACGCGGTGGCCGAGGTGGGCGCCGCCATGAGCAAGGATCTGCGGGAGACCGGCATCGGCGGTCTGGCGGGCACCCCCACCGGGCAGAAGATCCGCGAGATCGTCACCATGGGCCAGCAATAAAATCAGCCCTCCGCTGCGGCGGAGGGCCTTGCTGTGTATCAATTTATGCCAGCGTCTGCACAAAATGGATGAACTCATCCCGCTGCTCGGCGGTGTCCAGGATCACGGTGTACATCTGGTTGCCCATGTCCATGGCCAGCGCCTCCGGCATCCGGTCGCACATGACCATCCGATCGCCGTAGCGCTCCAGCACCTCCTCGTGGGTGTGCTGATAATGGCGGCCGTCCCGGCGTCCCGCGTAGACGCAGAAATACTTGGAGCCGTTCAAATCCTGATTCTGCACCTTGTCATAGCACACCATGTCCGCCCAGATCTGGTAGCAGTCCACGCTGTTGGCAAAGTTGATCATGTCCGGCGTGTAGCCGCCGGCGGGGCGCATGTTCACTTCCAGCGCCACGTAATCGCCTTTTTTGCCAAGGCCCTTCTTGTCCTCGTTGAGCTGGAAGAACTCGCAGTGGAAGAACCGGCTCTTGGCTCCGAATGCCTTGATGGTGCGGAATCCCACATCCCGCAGCGCCTCGGGCACGGTTTTCTGCACCCAGTAGGCCAGATCGCCGCCCTCGTTCACAATGTCCATGATGGGGGTGGGGAAGTAGTTGGAGGTGTAGAACAGCGGCACGCAGCTGCTGTCCGCCACACCGTCAAAGCTGACGATGGTGCCGTTGATGAACTCCTCCATAATGTACTGCACGCCGTGATCCTCCGCGTAGAAGGCTTTCAGGTCGGCGTCGTTTTTCAGCTTGTAAGTGGCCTCTGCGCCGCAGCCGTTGTCCGGCTTGACAATGACCGGGTAACCTACCTCTTTAATAAAGGCTTGGGCAGCCTCCAGCGTGGAGACCATGTGATGCCGCGCCACCGGCACGCCCGCCTTGCGGTAGCTGTCCTTCATGT
Source organism: uncultured Subdoligranulum sp. (assembly GCA_945830575.1). Lineage (GTDB taxonomy): Bacteria > Bacillota > Clostridia > Oscillospirales > Ruminococcaceae > Gemmiger. The sequence continues at coordinate 158,823 of CALZZE010000001.1, forward strand.
GGCTCTTGAACTTGATGCGGTCGATGAAATCATTCTGCGCGCCGGTGGTGATGTTGAAATCGGTGCGCAGCTGGGCGTCCATCTCCAGCCAGTACTCGTTGTTGGATTCCAGCCAGTCGATCTTGCCGTATTTGAAGGTGAAGTACCCCACGGCGCGCACCATCTGGTCATAGTCGGCCAGATTGCTCACCCGGTAATACTCGGTCAGGCAGGCTTTCAGCTCGCCGGGGATTTCCTCGTAGGGGGCGTCGCCCACGCCCAGCACGTTGACGCCGTTGCGGCGCAGACGGTCGCAGAAATTCCAGTAGCTTTTGGGGAAATGGGGGCTGACAAACACGAAATTCATAACATTTAACTTCCTCTCTCACAAACGCCTTTAGACAAACTGGTTTCGCGGGGCGCTGTACTCGTATCCCAGTTCCGCAAGGACCGCACACAGGGCGTCCTTGTCGGCGTCCTCCACCTTGCAGAACTCCTCTAAATCGGCGTCCCGGTCACGCAGCTTGGTGTTCACATAGCTCAACAGGATCACAGGGTCTTTTGGCAGCATCGGTTCACCCCTTTCACAGAAAAAGCCGGCCGCAGCACAGCGACCGGCATTTTTTCCGTCCAATCAGACCGCGCGGGTGACTTTCCCAGAGCGCAGGCAGCGGGTGCAGGCGTAGACGTACTTCGGGGAACCGTCCACGATCGCCTTCACACGCTTGACATTGGGGTTCCAGGTACGGTTGCTCCGACGATGAGAGTGGGAGACCTGAATACCGAAAGTGACACCCTTGCCACAGCAAGAACATTTGGCCATTTTGCTTGCACCTCCTTTAAGTAGCTGTAATATCATAGCAAATTTTGAAACAAAATGCAAGCCTTTTTTGAAAAAAATTTCGGACTTGTGCAATTCCATAAAATACGCTATAATAAGTTGATTGTAGAAAGGGGAGGTGCGGCGTTTGAACGGGCTGCTTTCCGCGCAGCAGGTGGTCTATTATGCGCTGCGCACCGCTGTGATGCTGGTGGCGCTGCCGGTGCACGAATCCGCCCATGCGCTCATCAGCCATTGGCTGGGGGACGATACCGCCAAAAACGCGGGCCGCATCTCGCTGAATCCGCTGCGCCACTTTGACCCGTGGGGCGCCTTGTGCATGGTGGTGGGCGGCGTGGGCTGGGCCAGACCGGTGGGCATCGACGCCCGGCGGTTCCGGGACCCCAAGACCGGCATGGCCCTCACTGCGGCGGCGGGGCCGCTGTCCAATCTGCTGCTGGCATGGCTGTCCTACGCGCTGCTGAAAGCGGCCGTCTACGGGGGCCTGACCGTCTCCGCGCCGGGATACCTGGCAGCGGAGTTTCTGCGCCTGATGACGGTGATGAACATCTCCCTCGCCGTGTTCAATCTGGTGCCGGTGCCGCCCTTTGACGGCAGCCGGGTGGCCTTTCTGTTTTTGCCGCAAAAGCTGTACTTCCGTGTGATGAAGTATGAACGCTATATTATGCTGGCGGTGCTGGCGCTGGTGCTTCTGGGGGCGCTGGACCGTCCGCTGTCCGCGGCGGTGGGGGCGGTCATCGCGCTGGTGGACCGCCTGACCCGCTTTGTGGAACTGCTGTTTGGAGTTTGATTTGGAAGAACTGACATTCAAAATTGAAGATTTTGAAGGCCCGCTTGATTTACTTCTGTATCTGGTCGGCAAGAATAAGATGAACCTGTATGATGTGAACATCATGGCGCTCATCGACCAGTACACCGCGGCTATCCAGACCATGCAGGCGCATCATCTGGATATCGCCAGCGAATTCATCGACATGGCGGCCCATCTGGTGCAGATGAAAAGCGCGCTGCTGCTGCCCCGCAGCCCCGAGGCGGAGCGCATGAAGGCGGAGCTGACCGGCCGGCTCATCGAGTACAGTACCTGCAAGGAGGTGGCCGCCAAGCTGGGCGGCCGCGCACGGGATCTGTACACGGCGGTGCGCCAGCCCATGCCGCTGGTGGGCGCGGCGGAGTACACCCGCCCCCATTCGCCCGCCGCGCTGGTGCAGGCGTGGTACGGCCTGATGGGGCGCAGCCTGCGCAAGCGCAAGCCCACGCAGGAACGGTTCGAACCGCTGGTCACCGCGCCTTTTGTGTCGGTGTCCAGCCGCGTAACCCACATGCTGCGGGGACTTTTGAAGGGAACGCTGGCCCGCATGGGACAGCTGTTCAGCCGGGAGGAGAGCCGCAGCACCAACGTGGCCACCTTTCTGGCGCTGCTGGAGCTGGTGCGCGCAGGCCGCGTGACCATCGGGGAAGGCGGCTCGCTGCATCTTGACCGCACCCATCACAGTCGAAAGGAGGGCGCTGCCCATGAATGAATCCCAGCGCATCGGCGCGTTGGAGGCCATGCTGTTCGCCAACGCCGAGCCGGTGGAGACCGCCCGTCTGGCGGACGCGCTGCGCCTGTCCGCCGAGGAGTGTGAGGCGCTGCTGGCCCGTCTGCAGACCCGCTACGATGAGACCGAGAGCGGCCTTGCGCTGCTCCGCTTTGAGGAAGGCCGCTGGCAGATGACCACCCGCCCTTATTACGGGGAGATGGTCAAGCGGATTCTGGATACCCGCCGCAACGCGCCGCTGTCCCCGGCGGCGCTGGAGGTGCTGGCGGTCATCGCCTACAACCAGCCGGTGTCCCGCAGCTTTATCGAGCAGGTGCGCGGTGTGGATTCCTCCTCCACCGTCACCAAGCTGCTGGAGAAGGGCCTCATCGAGGAGGCAGGCCGTCTGGACCTGCCCGGCAAGCCGGTGGCGTTTCAGGTCACCGACACCTTCCTGCGTGTGTTCGGTCTGGGCAGTCTCAACGACCTGCCGCCGCTGCACGAGGAGGAGCCTTCCGAACCAACCCAGTCGGAAATGGAGTAATTGCCCATGGCCGTTGTCCTGTTGATTCTGAAAGTCATCGGGGTGGTGCTGCTGGTACTGCTGGCATTGGTGGTGCTGGTGCTGCTCACCCCCATGGGGGTGGCCGGGGAGTGGCGGGCAGGGACGCTGTCGGTGCGGCTGAAAATCGGGCCGCTGTCCTTTGCCCTGTGGCCCCGCACCGAAAAGCCGCCGCCCGCCAAAACCGGCGGAAAACCGGCAGGGGAGAGACCCTCTGCCGCGCAGCCGGCCCCGCAGCCGCAGGCCGCCGCGCCCAAGGCCCCGGAACCTGCCCCGCAAAAAGCCGCCCCGCCGCCCCCCAAAGCGGCCGCCCCGGCGTCGGAAAAAACCGAAAAGGCGTCCCCACTGCCGGCGTTTTTGCAAAAGCGCCTGGATGCGGCCATCGCCTTTGCCCGGAAAGACCCGATGGCCTTTGCCGGAACGATGCTGGGCCACGCGGGCTGGTTTACCAAACGGCTGCTCAAGGGGCTGCGCGTCCGGCATCTGCGCATCTGGTGGAGCATCACCGGGGAGGACGCCGCCGAAACCGCGCTGCGCTTTGGACAGATGATGACGCTGTCCAACAATCTTTTGACATACCTTCGTCAGTTTATTTCCATCGAGGCGGACAGCCTCTGGCTGGAGCCGGACTTCACCGGCCAGCAGCGCTCAAGACGCGCAGTATCCGGCCAGCTCACCGCCCGCCCCGGTACCTTGCTGCTGCTGGCCGCCCGGTTTGGATGGCGCCTGTGGCACGAGCCCAACTTTCAACCCAGTGACCAATAAAGGAGGAACCAAAAATGGCAGAACATCCGATTCAAGATATGATGGGCACCACCATCGACAAGATCCGCCAGATGGTGGATTCCGGCATCATCATCGGCGACCCCATCAAGGCGGACGAGGCCACCACCATCATCCCGGTGTCCCGCGTTACCTTCGGCTTTGCCGCGGGCGGCTCCGATGTGGGAGCCAGCGCCAGCAAGCAGATGTTTGGCGGCGGCTCCGGCGCGGGCGTGTCGGTCACGCCGGTGGCGTTTCTGGTGGTGTCCGGCGGCAATGTGCGTACCGTGCAGCTGGTGGATAAGGCCAGCACGCTGGACAACGCCATCGCCGCGCTGCCGGAGCTGATCCAGAAACTCATGGCCGGGTTCAAGGAAGGCAAGGAGGCCAAAAAGGCCGCCGAGGCCGAACCGAAGGCGGAATAAGGAGGCCCCATGGCAGAAGAACGCATCCAGAAGGTGCTGGCGGACCAGACCGACCTGTCCCGCCGCGCCGCGGAAAAACTCATTGCCGAGGGCCGCGTCAGGGTCAACGGCCATCCCGTGGGCCTCGGGGACAAGATGGACCCCAATGTGGACAAGGTCTCCATTGACGGCAAAAGTGTGCGCATCGTGCGCAAGCGGCAGTATGTGTATATCATGCTGCACAAGCCCCGGGGCTTTCTCACCACCCGCTCCGATGAACACGGCCGCAAGACCGTGATGGACCTGGTGCAGGGGGTGGACGCCCATCTGCGCCCGGTGGGCCGGCTGGACAAGGACAGCGAGGGACTGCTGCTCATGACCGATGACGGGGCCTTTATCAATCTGCTCACCCATCCGTCCGGCGGCGTGGGCAAGCTGTACCGGGTCACGGTGCATCCCCGCGCCACCGAGGAGCAGGTCATCCAGATGTCCAGCGGCGTGGTGCTGGACGACGGCGTCAAAACCCAGCCCTGCGTCATCCATGTGGTCACTGACGAGCCGGAACACACCGTCATGGAGATCACTCTGTATGAGGGACGCAACCGGCAGATCCGCCGCATGTGCGCCGCCGTGGGCCTTGAGGTGGTGCGCCTGAAGCGCAGCGCCGAAGGCCCCGTCAAGCTGGGTATGCTGCAGCCCGGCGAGTGGCGGGAGCTGAAGCGCAGCGAGGTCAACGCCCTGCGCAACGCCGCCCAGCAAAAGAAAAAACAGAAGGTTTGAACCGTTTTCCGGCAGGTCATTCACAAGACCTGCCATTTTTTTGGTAAAATCAGGGTGGATTTTGTGCTTTAGGGACTTGTGAAAACCCTCACAAAGTTGTATAATATATCCGTATAATTTGTCAAACCATTCCAATTAGGAGGTCAGGATATGGCAGCAAACAAACCCGGCAAGACAGAAATTCTTGCCACTTTCTTTGATGACGGCGCCTACACGCCGTTATTTGCAGAGGGGGCCGTCAGCGCAGCCTACGGCAGCGCCAGCGGACAGACCGTGTATGCGGTGTTCCAGAACGGGGAACCGGTGGGCGTGCAGGACATCGAAAAGACCATCCGTGTGCTGGAGCTGGCTGCCGAGATCGGCTGCCCCGCCGTTACCTTCTATAATTCCACCGGCGCAAAGCTGGAGGCAGGGCTGGAGCTGCTCAACGCCAACTCCCGCCTGACCGCCCAGATCGCCCGCATCTCCGGCGTGGTGCCGCAGGTGGCGGTGGTGGTGGGCACCTGTGCCGGCACCTCCGCCGTGCAGGCCGCCGCGGCGGACGTCTGCGTCATGGCGAAGGATGCCGAGCTGTTCCTCAACGCGCCCTTCAACGCCAGCGATAAGGTCAAGGACGCCGGTTCCGCGGACTTTGCCGCCCGTGCCGGTGTGGCCGCCATCGTGGCGGAGGATGCGCTGCACGCCGCCAAACAGGCGGCGCAAGTGGTGGCTCTGCTGCCTGCCAACAACCTGTCCCTGCCGGTGCTGTTTGAGAGCGCCGCGCCCAAGGGAACGCTGAATCCGGCCGCCTACAAGGCCGCCGATGCTGCCGCCGCTGTGGCGGACGAGGGCAGTCTGGTGGAGCTGTACGCCGGCTACGGCAGCCACGTGTTCGCGGCGCTGGGCACCGTCAACGGCAACGCGGTGGGCATCCTTGCCACCGAGAAGGACAGCCTGTGCCACACCTGCGTGGCCAAGGCCGCCCGCTTTGTGCGCCTGTGCGATGCGTACAGCCTGCCCATCGTGACCGTCGTCAACACCACCGGCTTTGTGAAGAGCGAGAGCGACGACCAGGCCGGCGGCATCCGTCAGGCCGCCCGTATGGCCGGCGTCTACGCCGAGGCCACCGCGCCCAAGGTCGCCATCCTCACCGGCGAGGCAGTCGGCCCCGTCTACACCGTGTTTGCCGCCTCCGCCGACTGGCGCATTGCCGTGGAGGGCTGCACCGTGGCCCCGCTGGCGCCCGAAGCTGCCGTCAGTGTGCTGTACAAGGACGAAATTTACGCATCCGACAACGTGGTGAACGCTACCAGGGCCAAGGCCGCCGCCTACGCCAAAGAGGTGTGCGGCGCTGCCGCCGCCGTGGCCGCCGGCGCTGCCGATGCGGTGTCCGCTCCCGCTGATGTGCGCGCCCAGACCGCGCAGGCGCTGGATATGCTCGCCACCAAGCGCGTTGCCCGCCTTGCCAAAAAGCATGGCAACATCACTCTGTAAAAGATAGCAATAAGGAGGAACTTTCCTATGAAAAACCTGATCGTTACCGTCAACGGTGTTGCCTATAATGTGACCGTGGAGGAGGGCACCGGCGCCGCCGTTCCCGCCGCCGCTCCTGCCGCTGCGCCCGCCCCCGCTGCCGCACCTGCTGCGGCCCCCGCTGCGGCGCCTGCCGCGGCCGGTTCCGCTGGCGCGGTGTCCGTCAACGCCCCCATGCCCGGCAACATTCTGGACGTGCGCGTTAAGCCCGGCGACTCCGTCAAGGCCGGCGATGTGCTGCTGATCCTGGAGGCCATGAAGATGGAGAACGAGATCAGCGCCCCGCAGGACGGCACCGTGGCCAGCGTCAATGTGCGCAAGGGCGATGTGGTCAACTCCGGCGACCTGCTCTGCACCATGAACTGATTTGATAAGGCGAGGTGAATGACATTGGCTAAAAAACCCGTAAAAATCACCGAAGTCGTCCTTCGTGATGCCCACCAGTCTCTGCTGGCCACCCGCATGACGATCGATGACATGCGCCCCATCCTGCCCGAAATGGACAAGATCCCCTACTTCTCTGTGGAGTGCTGGGGCGGCGCGACCTTTGACTCCTGCATCCGCTTTCTGGACGAGGATCCGTGGGACCGTCTGCGCATCCTGCGCAAGGAGCTGCCTCACCAGAAGCTGCAAATGCTGTTCCGCGGCCAGAACATGCTGGGTTACCGTCCCTACGCCGACGACGCAGTGGAGTATTTCGTCCAGAAATCCGTTGCCAACGGCATTGACGTCATCCGCATTTTCGATGCGCTGAACGACCCCCGCAACCTCCAGACGGCCATCAAGGCCGCCAACAAGGAGGGTGCGCACGTGCAGGCCTGCATCAGCTACACCCTCAGCCCGGTGCATAACAACGAGTATTTCTGCCAGTATGCCAAAACGCTGGAGGAGATGGGCGTCAACTCCATCTGCATCAAGGACATGGCCGGCCTGCTCAAGCCCTACACCACCTATGAGCTGGTGAAGAAGCTGAAGGAGACCGTCAGCATCCCCGTGGACGTGCACAGCCATTACACCGCGGGTCTGGCCTCCATGTCCATCCTCAAGGGCATCGAGGCGGGCGCCGACATCGTGGATACCGCCATGAGCCCGCTGGCACTGGGCACCTCCCACATGCCCACCGAGAGCCTTGTGGCCGCGCTGCAGGGCACCGACTACGACACCGGCCTTGACCTGAACCAGCTCAACGTAGTGCGTGCTTACTTCGCCAAGCTGCGCGAGAAGTACATTGCCAACGGCCAGATCAGCCCGAAGTCTCTGGGCGTGGATGCCAACACCCTGCTGTATCAGGTGCCGGGCGGCATGTTCTCCAACATGCTCAAGCAGCTCAAGGACGCCGGCAAGGAGGACAAGCTGGACGATGTTCTGGCCGAGATCCCCCGCGTGCGCGAGGACGCCGGCTACCCGCCGCTGGTCACCCCCACCAGCCAGATCGTCGGCACCCAGGCCGTGTTCAACGTCATCATGGGCGAGCGCTACAAGATGGTCACCAAGGAGTTCAAGGGTCTTGTGCACGGCGATTACGGCAAGACCCCCGCACCCATCAAGCCGGAGTTCCAGAACATGATTTTGAAGGGCGAGCAGCCCATTACCTGCCGCTTTGCGGACACGCTGGAGCCGGAAATGGACAAGCTGAAGGCCGAGGCCGCCAAGTACGCCATTCAGGAGGAGGACGTGCTGACCTACGCCATGTTCCCGCAGGTCGCGCCCAAGTTCTTTGAAAAGCGCAACGCCCGTATGCAGGGTGTGGACGCCAATCACGCCGACTACGAGAACAAGAGCCATCCCGTTTGATGTGACCCACTGCACCCCCGGCACACACCGGGGGTGCAGTCTGTTTTTCATTGCAGGGGCGCACATTGTGCGCCCGAAGGGATAGGACAGCTGTCCGATGTACGGGGACGCGTCCTGTTTTGAGGAGAGGGAACGTATGGATTTGATTTTGTATCAAGGCCGCCCGGAGGACGCCGCGGGCCGCCTTGCCAAGGAAATGCGGGTGTATGACCTGCTGGATTCACTGGGCATCGCCTACGAGCGGGCCGACCATCCCGCCGCCGAGACCATGGAGGCCTGCGAGGCGGTAGACCGGGTGCTGGCCCCGGCAGTCATCTGCAAGAATCTGTTTTTGTGCAACCGTCAGCAGACGAAATTTTACCTGCTGATGATTCGGGAGGACAAAAAATTCCACACCAAAGAGATTTCTTCCCAAATCAACAGTGCCCGGCTGTCCTTTGCCGGGCCGGAGAAAATGGCGGAGTATCTGGACATCACCCCCGGCTCGGTGAGCATCATGGGCCTTGCGAACGATACCGAAAACCACGTCCAGCTGCTGGTGGATGAGGACGTTCTGGCCGCGGAGTACGTGGGCTGCCACCCCTGCATCAACACCTCCAGCCTGCGGCTGAAAACCGCCGATGTGTTCGGCCCCTTTTTGCAGGCCGTCCGCCACGACTACCAGACAGTGCGCCTTTCCACCGAATAAACCAAGGCATCCCCCGCCGTTTCCCCGGCGGGGGATGCCCTTATCCGCCGCAAGTTGTAAAATTTCCTTATAAAAATGTCCCAAATGGGCTGTGTCGTCTTGCAAGTTCCGGCCAAAAATAGTACAATATATCCTGTATTGGTATGCAAACCCCAATGAACGAGGTGTTGGAACTATGGTACTTAGTATGACCGGCTATGGCCGCGCCGGGGCGGTGCTCCACGGGCGGGACATCAAGGTGGAGCTGCGCAGCGTGAATTCCCGTTATCTGGAATATTCCTCGCGGCTGCCCCGCTCCTGCTTTTTTCTGGAGGATAAGCTGAAAAAGCTGGTGGCGGCCAGAGTCAGCCGCGGCAAGGTGGAGCTGTCCCTGTCCATCCAGAATGTCACCGCCGCCGACACGGTGGTGTCGGTGAACTGGGGGCTGGCGGAGGGCTATCGCGCCGCGCTGACCTCCATGGTGGAGCGCATGGACCTGAAAAACGATGTGACGGTGGGCATGCTGGCCCGCTTTCCCGATGTGCTGACCCAGACCGCCGCCCCCACCGACGAGGACGCACTGTGGCAGGATGTGGAGAGCATCGCCAATCAGGCCATCGATGCCTTTGTGGCCATGCGTGCGGCTGAGGGCGAAAAGCTGAAGGCGGATGTGGAAAGCCGCCTGCAAAACGTGGAAGCGCTGGTGGGTCAGATCGAGCAGGCCACCGAGGGCCGCGTCAAGGCATACAGCGACCGCCTGTATGCCCGCCTGCAGGAGCTTTTGGAGGATCGGAACATTGAGGAAAGCCGCCTTGTCACCGAGGCCGCCATCTTTGCAGACAAGACCGCCATCGACGAGGAAACGGTGCGGCTGCACAGCCATGTGGCGCAGTACCGTCAGATTCTGGAGCTGAACGAGCCGATTGGCCGCAAGCTGGACTTTTTGACGCAGGAGCTGAACCGGGAATCCAACACCATCGGCTCCAAGTGTCAGGACGTTGCCATCACCCGTCTGGTGGTGGAGCTGAAATCCGAGATCGAGAAGATCCGGGAACAGATTCAGAACATCGAGTGAGGAAACCATGAAACTCATCAACATTGGTTTTGGCAACATGGTCAATGCGGACCGGGTCATCGGCATCGTCAGCCCGGACTCCGCGCCCATCAAGCGCATCGTGCAGGACGCGCGGGAAAAAGGGGCGCTCATCGATGCGTCCTATGGCCGCCGCACCCGTGCGGTGCTGATTATGGATTCCGACCATGTGATTTTGTCCGGCATCCCGCTGGAAAGCATCGCCGGCCGGTTTGAGGAGGAGCAAAAAGAGGGGGAACCGCAGTGAAGGGAGAAAAATATCTGTTTGTGGTGTCGGGGCCTTCCGGCACCGGCAAGGACACCGTGGTGGCGCGTCTGCTCAAAAACCACCCGGAAATTCAGCACACCGTTTCTGCCACCACCCGCACCCCGCGGGAAGGGGAGAAGGACGGTATTAACTACCATTTTATGACCATCCCGGATTTTGAGGAGCATCTGTCCCGCGACCAGATCGTGGAGCACACGCAGTATTGCGGCAATTACTACGGCACGCTGCGCAGCGAGATCGAGGGCCGCATGGCGGCGGGCATCCCGGTGATCCTTGTCATCGAGGTGGAGGGCGCGGGCAACATCAAGCGGATGTACCCCGGCGCCACCACCATCTTCATCCTGCCGCCGGACATGGCGGAGCTGGAGCGCCGCCTGCGCAACCGGGGCACCGAGAGCGAGGAGACCATCCAGAAACGGCTCAAACGGGCCGAGACCGAGATCGGCCGCTCGGTGGATTATGACGAGCATGTGGTCAACGTGCAGGTGGAGACCTGCGCCGAGAGCCTGTATTCCATCATCCAGTTTAAGCTGGCCCACGGGAAGGACGAATGACACACACTGCGCAGGTGGCGGTGAATGACGCCACCATCCATTTTGATAAGCTGTATACCTATCTCATCCCGCCGGAGCTGGCGGATAGTGTGTGGCCGGGCAGCATGGTGCTGGTGCCCTTTGGCCGGGGCGACCACCCCCGCATGGCGGTGGTGCTGGCGGTGGGGGAGGAGGAAACCCCCGACCCCCGCTGCAAATCCCTGCTGGACGCCGCGCCGGAGGACGCCCGCCTGACGCCGGACCTGTTGGAGCTGGTGCAGTTCTTGAAGGAACGCACCTTCTGCACCTGGTTCGAGGCGGTCAAGGCGGTCATCCCCTACGGGGCGCAGTACCAGCCGGGGCGCAAAAACGGGCGTCCCTGCGTGCAAAGCCGCCTGACCCGCCCCACCGAGCGCCGCTACACCCTTGTGGGAGACCTGCCCGAAAAGCCCAAGCCCGGCCCGCGCCAGCTGGCGGCGGTGCAGGCCTTGCGGGAGGGGCCGCTCACCCAGAAAGCGCTGGAGCTGCTGGGCGTCAGCAAGGCCACGCTGGACACCCTCTGCCAGAAGGGCATCGTCAAAGCGGAGGAACAGTTCAAATCGCTGGATCTGTTCGCGGACATTCCCTTTGACCCCCGGCCGCTGACTCTCTCCCCGGAGCAGCAGCAGGTCTTTGATACGCTGCTGCCCGACTTGCGGGACGGGCAACCCCACGCGGCGCTGCTGCACGGAGTCACCGGCAGCGGCAAGACCATGGTATTTCTGCGTCTCATCGAGGAAACGCTGGCTCAGGGCCGCAGGGCGCTGGTGCTGGTGCCGGAGATCGGCCTGACGCCCCAGATGATCCGCCGCCTCAAATCCACCTTCGGCAGCCGGCTGGCGGTGCAGCATTCCGCCCTCAACAACACCGAGCGGCTGCTGCAATGGCGGATGATCCAGCAGGGCAACGCCGACATCGTGGTGGGCACCCGCAGCGCGGTGTTTGCACCGCTGCAAAACATCGGCCTCATCATTCTGGACGAGGAACAGGAGCACACCTACCAGAGCGAATCCGCGCCCCGCTACTCCGCCCATGAGGTGGCCAAAAAGCGGGCGGCCATGGAACACTCCCTGCTGGTGTTCGCCTCCGCCACGCCCCGCATCGAGACCGCCCACGCCGCCGCAGCCGGGCGGCTGAAAAAAGTCACCCTCACCCACCGGTACGGCGGCAGGCCGCTGCCCCGGGTGGATTTCATCGATATGCGCGCCGAGCTGACCTCCGGCAATCCCCGGGAGGTGAGCACCCGGCTAGCCGGAGAACTGGCCGAAAACCTGAAACGGGGAGAACAGAGCATCCTGCTGCTCAACCGCCGCGGCTACCGCACGGTGGCGCTGTGTGAGGACTGCGGCCAAAGCCTGCAATGCCCCAACTGCAGCGTGCCGCTGGTCTACCACAAGGCGCGTCGGGCGCTGCTGTGCCATCACTGCGGCCATATGCTGGCACCGCCGCCAAGGGCCTGTCCCCAGTGCGGCGGCAAGTTGCTGTACACCGGGTTCGGCACCCAGAAGGTGGAGGAGGAGCTGCAAACCCTGCTGCCCGGCGCCCGCATTTTGCGGATGGACCAGGACTCCACCATGCAGAAAAACGCCCACGAAAAAATGCTGGCGGAGTTTGGCCGGCAGGACTATGACATTCTGCTGGGCACCCAGATGGTGGCCAAGGGCCTTGATTTTGAGAAGGTCACGCTGGTGGGGGTGCTGGGCATCGATTCCATGCTGTTCGGGCAGGGGTTCCGCTCCTATGAGAGCGTGTTCAGCCTTGTGACGCAGGTGGTGGGCCGGGGCGGGCGCTCCGCTCTGCCGGGCCGGGCGCTCATCCAGACCGCCGTGCCGCAGCATCCGGTGCTGCAGCTGGCGGCCGGGCAGGACTACAATGCCTTTTACCGGGAGGAGATCGCCTTCCGCAAATTCGGCCTGTACCCGCCCTTCTGCGCCTTCTGCGTGCTGGGCTTTGTGGGGGTGAAGGAGGCGGCTGTCCTCACCGCCGCGTCCCGGTTTGCCGCGCTGCTGGCGGAAAACGCCGCCGCCCATCCTGACATGCCGCTGCGCCTGCTTGGCCCGGTGCCCATGGGCATCGCCATGCTGAACAACAAATACCGCTACAAAATCACCCTCAAATGCCGCAACGACGTGGCGTTCCGGGCACTTTTGCGCCAAACGCTGGACGCTTACGGGCAGGAAAAGCTGCCCCAGAAAGCGTCTGTTATCATCGATTTCAACTCTGACGGAGAATTATAAGGAGGAATTTCCATGGCACTGCGTACCATTGTCAAGGACGGCGATCCTATTCTGAAGAAGGTCTGCCGCCCCGTGACCAAATTTGACGACCGCTTGGGCACCCTGCTGGACGATATGAAGGAGACCCTCATTGACGCCAACGGACTGGGTCTGGCCGGCCCGCAGGTGGGCATGATGCGCCGCTTGTTCATCTGTCTTGATGACCGGGACATGCCCGAGGAGGTCCCGGCGGATTACGAATACAAGTTCATCGAGTTCATCAACCCGGAAATTCTGGAGCTGAGCGAGGAAAAGGTGGACCTGTACGAGGGCTGCCTGTCCTTCCCGGGACACAATGGCGCCATTGAGCGCTCCAGGCATGTGAAGGTCAAGGCGCAGGACCGCCATGGCGAATGGTTTGAGATGGAGGCCGACGACATGCTGGCCCGCTGCATCCAGCATGAGAACAACCATCTGGACGGCGTCACCATCATGGACCTTGCCAAGCATTTTTACGAGGACGACTACCCCGAGGACAACGAGGAATAACACATGAGGATCCTTTTCATGGGCACGCCGGATATCGCCGCCGCCAGCCTGCAGGCTTTGCTGGACGCGGGGCATACCATCTGCGGCGTTTTCACCCGGCGGGACAAGCCGGTGGGCCGTAAGCAGGTGCTCACCGCGCCGCCGGTCAAGCAGCTGGCCCAGCAGTACGGCCTGCCGGTATACCAGCCCCGCACACTGCGGGACGGTTCCTCCGATGACATCATCCGGGAGTTGGCCCCCGAGCTGGTGGTGGTGGTGGCCTACGGCTGCATCATTCCGCCCCAGCTTCTGCACGTGGCAAAATATGGGTGCATCAACCTGCATGTGTCCCAGCTGCCCAAATACCGCGGCTCCGCGCCCATTCAGTGGGCGGTGCTCAACGGCGATGCCGAGACCGGCGTCACCATCATGCAACTGGATGAGGGGCTGGACACCGGCGACATTCTGATGATGCGCCCGGTGGCCATTGACCCGGAGGAGACCAGCGGAGAGCTGTTTGATAAGGTCAGCGCCATCGGCGCGGCCACGCTGGTGGAGGCGGTGGACAAGCTGGGCAGGGGGGAACTGACCCCCACCCCGCAGGACCATGCCGCAGCCACGCTGGCCCCACCGCTGGACAAGGCCGCCGCGCAGTTTGCCTTCACGGACAGCGCCGCCCACATCCACAACTGGGTGCGGGGCATGAACCCCTGGCCGGCGGCGTGGTTTGAACAGGACGGCAAAAAGATCAAGGTGCTGGAAAGCCGCCTTGCGGACAACCCGCAGGGCGCGGCTCCCGGCACGGTGCTTGCCATCAAGCCGCTGACGGTGGCCGCCGCGGATGGCGCGGTGCAGCTGCTGACCGTGACGCCGGAGGGCGGCAAGCCCATGCCCGGCACCGCATGGGCGGCAGGCCGCCGCCTGAAACCGGGGGACAGCCTGTGACCGCCCGCAACCTTGCTGTTCGGGCGCTGGTGCGGCAGGAACAGAGCGGCTACTCCAACCTTGTGTGGGATGCCGCCGTGAAAGCCTGCCGTCCGCCGCTGGAACCCCGGGATGCCGCCTTTGCGGCGCGCATCTTCTATACCACACTGGAACGTCAGAATTTTCTGGACTACTGTCTGAACCGGTTTTCCAGACGTCCCGTTGCCAAACTGGACGCGCCTGTGCGGGCGATCCTGCGCGCCGGGCTGGCGCAGGCCCGGTTCATGCAGGTGCCGCTGCCCGCGGCGGTGAACGAATCCGTCAAGCTGACCAAAGCCATGGGCAAGACCAGCGCCGCCGGCATGGTGAACGCGGTGCTGCGCCGCGCCGCCGCGCTGAAAGTGGAGCCGGGGGACTTCCCCGACCCGCTGGATCGGCTCATACAGTACCACAGCCTTTCCCGGCCGGTGGCGGAACTGCTGTACGCCCAGTACAGTGAACAGGCGGACGCATTGGCCGCCGCCATGCTCCGCGACCCGGACGCCCCCACGACCATCCGTGTGAATCCGCTGGCCGCCACGGATGAAACACTTGCAAATACGCTCACGGAGGCGGGCCACACCGTACAGCCCGGCCCGTGGCCTCACTGCCTGCTGGTGCATTTTCAGGGCAGCCCGGCGGACACCAAACCCTTTCGGCAGGGGCATTACCATGTGCAGGGGCTTGCCAGCCAGCTGGCGGCGCTGAATGTGGATGCCCGCCCCGGCGACCGGGTGTGGGATGCCTGTGCCGCGCCGGGCGGCAAAAGCCTGACGCTGGCCCAGTGTATGCAGGATAAGGGTACGCTGCAAAGCGGGGAGTTCGTCCCCGCCCGGGTGCAGCTCATCCGGCAGGCATTTGACCGCTGCGGCATCACCTGCGGCGAGGCGGTCTGTGCCGACGCCGCCGCGCCCACCGGACGGTTCTTCGACAAAATTCTCTGTGATGTGCCCTGTTCCGGTCTTGGCGTCATCGCCAAAAAGCCGGACATCCGCTACAAATCGCTGGACGGCATGGCGGAGCTGCTCGCCGTCCAGCAGGCCATCCTGCAAAATGCCGCCAAAAGCCTTGCTGCGGGGGGCAGACTGGTGTATTCCACCTGCACCATCAACCGGCAGGAGAACACGCAGCAAATCGAAACCTTTTTGTCACAAAATCCGGATTTTCGCACAGTATCGCCAAAAATCACCCTGCCCGGGGCACAGACCACCCCTCTCGGCACCCTTTTGCTGCCGCAGAACACTGGTACGGACGGATTTTTTGTGTGCATTTTAGAGAGAAGTAGTGTATAATAGAATATTATCCAAAACAGGAGGTGACGAACCATGCAGGCACAGCCAACCTATCTCAGCGACCTGACGCCGGACAAACTGGCGGACTATCTGCAAAGCATCGGGCAGCCTAAATTCCGGGCCAAACAGATTTTCAAGTGGCTGCATCAAAAGCTCGTCACCGACTTTGCCGCCATGACCGACCAGCCCAAGGCGCTGCTGCAGACCCTGCAGGACACCACGGCCATCGCGGCCCCCGTCATCCGCCGCCGCCAGCAATCCAAGGACGGCACCGTCAAGTATCTGCTGGAGCTTTCGGACGGCAACTGCATTGAGACCGTCCTCATGCGGTACAAATACGGCAATACGGTGTGCGTGTCCACCCAGGTGGGCTGCGCCATGGGATGCCGGTTCTGCGCCTCCACCCAGGCCGGGCGGGTGCGGGACCTGACTCCCGGCGAGATCGCCTCGGAAATCTACACCGCCCAGAAGGACACCGGTGAGCGGGTCTCCCACATCGTCCTGATGGGCATTGGCGAACCGCTGCACAATTTTGACAATGTGATGGATTTTCTCACCATCATTTCCTGCTCTGAAGGGCTGAACATCGGCATGCGCAACATCAGCCTGTCCACCTGCGGTCTGGTGCCGCAGATCGACAGGCTGGCGCAGAAGCATTTGCAGCTCACCCTGTCGGTGTCGCTCCACGCGCCCAACAACGCCATGCGCTCCGGGATGATGCCGGTGAATGACGCCTTCCCGCTGGAACAGCTCATTCCCGCCTGCCGCCGCTACCAGAAGGAGACCGGCCGCCGCATCAGCTTTGAGTATTCCATGGTCAAGGGCGTCAACGATTCCCCCGCCACCGCCAAAGAGCTGGCGGAGCTCATCAGGGGGATGGGAGCGCATGTGAATCTCATCCCCATCAACCCGGTGGACGGCAGTCCCTATTCCGCCACCGACGAAGCCAACGTCCGCCGCTTCCAGAAACTGCTGGAAGACTACGGCGTCAATGCCACGGTGCGCCGCCGCCTTGGCACCGACATCAGTGCGGCGTGCGGCCAGCTGCGCCGCGAGGATGCAAAAGAAAGGAAACCTGGCCCATGAAGATCGCCGCAATCACCGACATAGGCAGCTGCCGTCAGGAAAATCAGGACAATTACTGCGCCCAGCAGTTCACAGACGGTTCCGGCTGGGGCCTTGTGTGTGACGGCATGGGCGGCGCGGCGGGAGGCCGGGAGGCCAGCCGCATCGCCACCGACACCATGCTGCAATACGTCACCCGCCAGCTGCACACCATGCAGCGGGGCGAGGAAAAGCAGTTTCTGATGCACGGCTTTGATGTGACCAACCGCAAGGTCTATGACGAGGCCACCACCAACCCCGAGATGATGGGCATGGGCACCACCGCCGTCTGCGCCTACGTGAAGGACGGCATGGCCCATATCGTCCACGCGGGGGATTCCCGCGCCTATCTCTGGCATGAAGGGCAGATGCGTCAGCTGACGCGGGACCATTCCATGGTTCAGCAACTGGTGGACAGCGGCCAGATCACGCGGGAACAGGCGGCGCAGCATCCCCAGAAAAACCTCATCACACGGGCCATGGGCGTTTCGGCCAGCATCGTGCCGGAATACAACCGCTGCGAGACCACCGCGGGCGACATCTTTCTGTTGTGCACCGATGGACTGACCAACATGGTATCGGACGACGAGATCGCCTTGATTTTACAGGAAACCACCTTTTTTGACGCCCCCCGGCTGTTGGTAGACCGGGCCTTGCAGGGCGGCGGACAGGACAACATCACCGTTCTGCTGATGGGTGTGGAGGATAAGGAGGAACAACATGGATAATCTGATCGGCAAGCGTCTGGACGGCCGGTATCTCATTGGCAACCTGATCGGCGTGGGCGGCATGGCCAACGTCTACCGGGGCAAGGATACCAAGACCGGCAACGCGGTGGCTGTCAAGATTCTGAAAGAAGAGTTTCTGGACAACGAGGAGTTGGTGCGCCGTTTCAAAAACGAGTCCAAGGCCATCTCCATTCTGGACCATCCCAACATCGTAAAAGTGTACGATGTGTCGGTGACGGACAAGCTCCAGTACATCGTTATGGAATATGTGGACGGCATCACGCTGAAGGAATACCTCAAACAGCGCGGCGGCCCGCTCACCTGGAAAGAGGCCGTGCATTTTGCCACGCAGGTGCTCAGCGCACTGCACCACGCCCATTCCAAAGGCATCATCCACCGGGACGTGAAACCCCAGAACATCATGCTGCTGGCGGACGGCTCCATCAAGATGATGGACTTCGGCATTGCCCGGCTGTCCCGTGCCCAGAGCCAGACGGTGAGCGACAAGGCCATCGGCTCGGTGCATTATATCAGCCCCGAGCAGGCCAAGGGCGACCGCACCGATGCCCGCACTGACATTTACTCGGTGGGCATCATGCTGTATGAGATGCTGTCCGGCAAGCTGCCCTTTGACGGGGACGGCGCGGTCTCCATTGCTATCATGCAGATCGCGGACAAGGCAAAGCCGCTGTCGGAGGTAGCCCCCAATGTGCCGGAGGGGCTTTGTCAGATCACCGCCAAGGCCATGGAGAAGGACCCCGCCAGACGCTACGCCAGCGCGCAGGAGATGCTGCTGGCTATCGAGGAATTCAAACGCAACCCATCCATCAAATTTGCTTATGAGTATCAGAACAGCGACGCTCCCGGCAAGACCATCAATAAAGTGGTGAACAACGCCAAGAGCCGGGCCAAAACGCCCGCCCGCACGCCGGGCGCCGGAGCCACCGGCAGCATCCGCACCGGCGAGGCCCGCCGTGCCGGCACCCAGAACCCGGGCGGCGGCAAAAAGCGGATAAAGAAAAAGTCCCGCGGCGGATTTTCGGTGTTTCCCATCTTTTTGGGCATGGCCACCGCCTTCGTCATCGGCGGCGCCATCCTGTGCTATCTGATTTTCGCCAACTCGGACAACGCCCTGTTCTCCCATAAAAAGGACGTCACCCTCATCAACTTTGTGGGCATGACGGAGGACGAGTTCCGTGCCTCAGATTATATGACGCAGGTACGCAGTGTTTTTGTGCAGGAGTACAACAGCGAATACCCCGAGGGTACCATTTTTTTCCAGACACCCCGCGCAGGGCGCACCGTCAAGGAGGGCCAGAAGCTGACCCTCAAGGTCAGCCTTGGCACCGAATGGGTACAGGTGCCTGAGGTCTCCACCATGTCCCGCACCGATGCGGAGGAGACGCTGAAAGCCCGCGGACTGACGGTGCAGTCCTATCCCATTCAGGAGGACAGCGTGGCCACCAACACGGTGGTCTACACCCAGCCTGCCGCGGGGGAGACCGTGATGGGCGGCTCCACCATCACCATGTATGTGAGCACTCCCAAAATCAAGACCGAGCGCACCGTGCCCAGTCTGGCCGGTAAAATGGTGGACGCCGCCCGCACCGAGCTGGCCGCCCAGAACCTCATTGCCAAGGTGGTGCAGCAGGTCAGCGGCGAGCCGGAGGGCACTGTTCTGAGCCAGAGCCCGGTGGGCGGCACCCAGGTCAAGATGAACACGCCGGTCACGCTGTATGTGTCCACCGGCATCACCCAGGAAGAGATCGATGCCGCTGCCGCCGCAGCAGCCGCCGAGCAGGCCGCTCAGGAAGGCTGGTGGGATCAGGACGAGAACGGAAACTGGTATCACGTGGGACCGGATGGTCAGCCGGACGGACAGTAAGATGCAGAATTATATCATCAAAGGCATCGGTGGGTTTTACTATGTGCAGACAGACCACGGCGTGGTGGAATGCCGCGGCCGGGGCAGTCTGCGCAAAAAGGGCATCACCCCGGTGGCGGGGGACAACGTGGTGCTGAGCGCCGACGGCGCGGCGCTGGACGAAGTGCTGCCCCGCAAAAACCTGTTCATCCGCCCGCCGGTGGCCAATCTGGATGTGCTGTTTCTGGTGGCGTCCACCACCCAGCCGGTGCCCAGCACGCTGGTGCTGGACCAGCTCACCGCCGCGGCAGTGTACAAGGGTGTGCAGCCGGTCATCGTCATCACCAAGGGCGATCTGGCCGCTGCCGACAGCCTGCGGGAGGCCTATGCCTCAAGCACCATCCCGCTGATCTGCGTCAATTACGAGACCGGCGAGGGTCTGGACGAGGTGCGCGGCTGGATTAAAGGGCACCTCTGCGCCTTTTGCGGCAATTCCGGCGTGGGAAAATCCACGCTGCTCAACGCGCTGGCCCCCGAACTGAACCGGGAGACCGGACAGATCAGCCAGAAGCTGGGCCGCGGCCGCCACACCACCCGGGAGGCGGAGATTTTTGAGGTCTGCGGCGGCCGCATTGCGGATACGCCGGGCTTTGCCAGTCTGGACGCCCAGCGGCTTTGCCGCATCCCCAAGGAGGAATTGCAGCACGCCTTCCCGGAATTTGAACCGTATTTCGGCCAGTGCCGGTTTACCGGCTGCTCTCACCGCAGCGAAAAGGGCTGCGCCGTCCGCGCCGCGCTGGAGGAAGGGAGAATCAGCAGAACCCGCTACGCCAGCTACCTTGCCATGTATGAGGAGGCAGCGCAATATAAAGAATGGGAGCATCTGCCATGACGGCCCCGGTCAAACGTGCGGTGGTGCTGTCCGCCGTGCCGGTGAGCACTGCCATGGCCCGCTACCTGCGCCCCGGCGATACCGTGGTGGCCTGCGATGCGGGCTACCGCAATGCCGAACGGCTGGGGGTGCATCCCGACCTACTCATCGGGGATTTTGATTCCGCGCCCCGCCCCGAGACGGGGGCGGACACCATCGTGCTGCCCCACGTGAAGGACGACACCGATACCCAGTACGCCGCCCGCTGGCTGGCGGAGCATGGCTATGGCTGTGTCACGCTGCTGGGGGCGCTGGGCGGTGCGCGCCTCGACCACACGCTGGCCTCCATCGCCACCGGGCTGTACCTTGCCAAAGCGGGGGTACAGACTCTGCTGGCGGACGAGCGCTGTGAACTGCGGTATCTTCTGCCGGGCAACCCGCTGACGCTGGATCGGGAGGACTGGCAGTATCTTTCACTGTTCCCGCTGGAGGGGCGCACCGAAGGACTGTGTATTTCCGGCGTGTTTTACCCGCTGGAAAATGCCGCCCTCACCGCCGACTACCCCCTCGGCGTCAGCAACGAATTCACCGCCCCGCAGGCGCGGCTGTCCTGCGCGTCCGGCGCGGTACTGGTACTGCTCACCAAATCCGACGCCCCGGCATAGTATGGCGAAAAATCCCTCAGGAGGTGCCATGTTATGCAAATTTATGTGTTCCGATGCCCCCGTGCCCTCTGCTGGCTGCTCCGCGCCGCCTTCAAAGTCTGATGGGTTCCCCGGCCCGCAAGGGCCGGGGCATTTTTGTGCCTGTCCCCGCATAGAATTCACCAAACTGCAAAGGGGGCAAGCAAATGGAACTCAAGGTGTTTCGGCAGGCCGTCCAGACCTGCGGTACCCGGTGGGAGACCCGGCTGGAGCTGCCGGTGGAGACCGAACTGCTGGTGCCGGACTATCAGCCTGCCGTGTTCAAGATCGTCAAATGTCTCATCGAGCCGGTGGTGCTGCAGAACCGGGTGGCAGGCGGGCGATGGCAGGGAGAAGGATATCTGCGCTGCACCGTCTATTATCAGAGCGACGAGGCGGGCTGCCGCCTGTACCGCACCGAACAGAAATTTTCCTTTGAGAAAACCGCCGACCTGCCGGAGGGGCAGTTTCCCGAAGGCCCCGCCCGCCTGTGGGGGGAGCTGGAATACTGCAACTGCCGCTGTGTCAGCGAGCATCGCATCGATATCCGCGGCGCCTACATCCTGTGCGCGGCGGCGCTGGCGGTGGAGCAGACCGACCTGCTCACCTCGCTGGCGGACTGCGGCATCGAGCAGCGCACCATGCCGCTCACCGGCAGTCAGCTGGCGGCAGCGGAGGAAAAGACCTGTACCGCCGAGACCACCATCCCGCTGCCCGGCACCGGGGAGGCGATTCTGGACATCAGCGGCCTGTTCACGCAGCAGGGAATCAGCGTGCAGAACGGACAGGTGGAGGTGAAGGGGACGCTGTCCATGCAGGTGTGCTACCGCAGTCCCGGCGTGGAGGAATTGTCCACCCGCAGCCGGGATGTGCCGGTACAACAGCTGCTGGAGCTGCCTGCCGCCGAGGGGGACGCTGCCCTTGTGTGGGGCGAGGTGCTGGCCTGCACGCTGGCCGCACCGGAAAACGGCGAGAGCGACCCGGCCCTGACCGTCACGTGGCAGCTGCACTGCGAGGTCTGGCGGCCCGTCACGTACATGGCGGTGGCGGACGCCTACTCCACCCTCTGCGAGACCGCCGTCACGCGGGCGGACTGCTGCCTGCCGCAGGAGCCGGAGCTGCTGGAGGAGACCATCCATGTGGAGGTGGAGGATGACCTGCCGGACGCCGAGGCGGAGGTGCGCGGCTGTTTTCTCAGTCTGTCGGCGGCGCAGGCGGTGCCCGGCGAGGACGGTGTTCTCCATTTGCAGGGAAAGGGAACCGCCCACGTGCTGTGCGCGGATGCCCGGGGCGAACTGACCTGCTACGACAAGCCCTTCACATGGCAGTATGGCAGCTGGACTGTGGGCTCGCAGGAGCTTCTGCCCCATGTGCAGGCGGCCGTCAGCCGGGTGAGCAGCGGCAAGACCGGTGCGCGGCTGCGGGTGGAGGCGGAGCTGGCTCTCACCGGCGGCGTGCTGACCACCCGCACGGTGCAGGTCGTCAGCGAGGTGGCGCTGGGAGAGGAATTCCCCGACAAGGCGGACGGCCCGGCCCTGTACCTGTACTATGCCGGAGCGGGGGAGCGCCTGTTTGACATCGCCCGCCGCTACCACGCCCGCGCCAAAGACCTTGCGCAGGCCAACGGGCTGGACCCGGCACAGGAGACCACCGCGCAGGATGCCTGCCTGCTCATCCCGGCCGCGCTGTAAGGAGGGAACGAAACGCCATGACACAGGACCAAATCTACCAAAGCATCGCCAGCCGTACCGGCGGCGACATTTATCTGGGCGTGGTGGGGCCGGTGCGCACCGGAAAAAGCACCTTCATCAAGCGCTTTGCCGAACTGATGCTGCTGCCCCGCATCAAAAATGACGCCCAGCGTGCCCGCGCCAACGATGAACTGCCCCAGAGCGCCGCAGGGCGCACCATCATGACCACCGAACCCAAATTCATCCCGGAAAAGGCGGTGAATCTGCAATTAAAGGGCGGAGGCAGCTTCCGCGCCCGGCTGGTGGACTGTGTGGGGTATCTGGTCAGCGGGGCGCTGGGCAGTGAGGAAAACAGCGCACCCCGGCTGGTGAAAAGCCCCTGGTTTGACAAAGCGGTGCCCTTTGAGCAGGCCGCCGAGACCGGCACCCGGCGGGTCATCCGGGAACATGCCACGGTGGGCATCGTCATCACCACCGACGGCTCGGTGGCGGAGCTGCCCCGGCAGAATTATGTGGAGGCAGAACGGCGCATCATCGCGGAGCTGGATGACATTGGCAAGCCCTATCTGATTTTGCTCAACTGCGCCCAGCCGGACACTGATGACGCCCGCGGCCTTGCCGCCCATTTGCAGGAGAGCTACGGTCATGCGGTGCTGCCGGTGAACTGCGCCCAGCTCACCGAGGAACAGCTGGACGGCATCCTGCAAAAGCTGCTTTACGAATTCCCGGTGAAGGAGATCGCCGTCACCATGCCCGCATGGGTGACCATGCTGGAGCATGGCCACTGGCTGCAAAGCGCGGTGTACACCGCCATGCTGGACTACGCGGCGGGCATCCATAAAATGGGGGATGTGGCCGGTCAGCGGCCCCGGTTTGACTGCGAGTATCTTGCGGGGGCCAGTCTCACCGGCATGGATCTTGCCACCGGCACGGTGCGCATCTCGGCGTCCCTTTCGCCGGAAATTTTCTACAAAATTCTCAGCGAACAGACCGGCCTGACCATCGTGGATGAGGCCACGCTGCTGCCCTGCGTTGTGAGCCTTGCCCGGGCCAAGCGTGCCTACGACAAGCTGAAAAGCGCACTGGATCAGGTGGAGGCCACCGGCTACGGCATCGTCATGCCGGACGCGGAGGAGCTGACGCTGGAGGAACCCCAGATCGTGCGGCAGGGCGGGCAGTATGGCGTGCGGCTGGCGGCCAGTGCGCCGTCGCTGCACCTGCTGCGGGCCAACATCCACACCGAGCTTTCCCCCACGGTGGGCAGCGAGCAGCAGAGCGAGGAACTCATCAAAAGCCTGCTCAGCGATTTCGAGAACGACCCCCAAAAGCTGTGGGGCACCAACATTTTCGGCAAAAGCCTCAGCGAGCTGGTGAACGAGGGCCTGCAGGCCAAGCTGCTGCATATGCCCCAGCAGGCCCGCGCCCGGCTTCAGCAGACGCTGGAGCGCATCATCAACGAGGGCTGCGACGGGCTGATCTGCATTTTGCTGTAAGGGGGCGCGGGGATGCTTGGAAGAAAACACAACGCGCTGACCCGCCGCCGGGCCGCACTGCTGCGGGAATGGGATGCCGCTTTGGGAGAACTGCGCGCCAACGAGGCCGCCTTTGAGCGCTCCGAGGACGAATTTTACACCGAGCAGCTGATCTACCAGCACGCGGCGCTGCTCTGCCGGTGCCGGGCGGTGCTGCGCCAGCTGCGCGGGCTGGGGCAGGGGAGTGCCCCATGACCGGCTGGCTGCTATTGGCGGCGGCCTGCGTGGTTCTGGTGCTGCGCTGTGCGGTCCGCCAGCAGCACGGGTTCCGGGCGGTGCTGGGCAGTGCGGTCTGCGGGTTTGCCGCCATTGCGCTGCTCCGTCTGTTGGAGCCTCTCACCGGCACCGCGCTGCCCCTCAACCGCTTTACGGCCTTTGTGGCGGCGGTGCTGGGCCTGCCCGGCGTGATCAGCCTGCTGCTGCTCCAGCTGATTTTGTAACAGTCAGCAAAAAACCACCCCGGCGGAAAAACCGCAGGGGTGGTTTTTTGCTGTGAAAAACGACTGGTCCGTAAGCCGGGTTCTGTATTAAACGACGATCTTTCTTGGCCTTGCGTCGCCGCAAGGCTCACGCCATCTCCGGGACGCGCGAGACTCCGCTGTTGGCTTTCGCCAACGTGTCCCATACGGATGTTGCTTCAAGCAGGGTTTACATAGCCGCAAAGTCGCCAGTGCGCTGGTGAGCTCTTACCTCGCCTTTCCATCCTTACCCGCAAAGCGGGCGGTTTCTTTCTGTTGCACTTTCCCTGGGGTCACCCCCGGCTGCCGTTAGCAGTTGCTCTGTCTCTGTGAAGCCCGGACTTTCCTCAGGCACCCGAAGGTGTCCCGCCGCCGTATGTCCCACTCGTTTCTGTCAAATGATACCACACGGGGACAAGACTTGTCAACTCCGTAAATTTGTGCTATAATTCAAATGTATTACTATGCGCAGGGGGCATCCTATGACGGAACTTACCTACCTTGTGCCCACGGAGGCGGAAGGCCAGCGTCTGGATACCTTTCTCCGGCGCCGGGGCGTCACGGCGGGCTGCCTGCGCAGCGTCAAGCACCGGGGCGGCGGTTTTTTTGCCGATGACAGGCCCCTTCACACCGACCAGCCGGTTCATGCGGGGCAGACCATCCGGTTTGCCCTGCCGCCGGAGCAGGACACCTCGGTGACGCCCCAGCCGGTGCCCTTTTCCATTATTTACGAGGATGACTTTGCCGCCGTGGTGGACAAGCCCGCCGGCGTGGCGGTGCATCCTACCCTCAATTATCCCGACGGCACCCTTGCCAACGGCTGGCTGGAGCATCTGCGCGGGCAGGGGCGGCAGGGAGTATTCCGCCCGGTGAACCGTATTGACAAAAACACCAGCGGTCTGGTACTGCTGGCCCAGAATGCCTTTGCTGCGCCGCTGCTGGCCGGCTCTGCCGCCAAATGCTACCTTGCCATCGTGCAGGGAACGCTGCCGCCGGGACAGGGCGCGGTGGATGCGCCCATTGCCCGGCGGGGGGATTCCATCATCGGGCGCTGTGTTGCGCCGGAAGGCAAGCCCAGCCGCACCGAGTACACCGTGCTGGCATCGGGGCCGCGTTACAGCCTGCTGGCCTGCCGTCCCATCACCGGCCGCACTCATCAGATCCGGGTCCACATGGCGCACATCGGTCATCCGCTGGCGGGGGACAGCCTGTATGGCGGCCCCTTGTCCGAGATGTCCCGTCATGCGCTGCACTGCGCGGTGATCCGGTTTTGTCACCCTGTCACCGGTGCTCCGGTGCGGGTGGACTGTCCGCTGCCCGGGGATATGGCGGCGCTTTGCCGGGCTGAACAACTGCATTTCTCATTGACTTCTCTGTAGTCAGGCGCCGAAAGGAGCTTTTCTTTTGAATTCCACGCACACTGAAAAACCAAAAAAACAGAAACCCGCCAGCACCAGCTGGCTGGATGATATCCGAATCAACCGCACGGTGCGGGCGTGGCGGCGCGACCAGAAAAAGGAAGCCCGCCGCAACCGCTTTGCCGCCGTTCTGGAAACGCTGCCCTACGCGGAGCTGATCGGAGAGGCGTTGTACCGCATCGGGTTTGGTGTGGAGTACACGGCTGTCCGGACGGTGCGCACCATCCGGCGGGTCTGCAGAGGCATCGGCGTCAGCGCTGCGCGGCTGCTGCTCACCGTGCTGCGTCCCTTTCTGCTGGGCATCATCACGCTGCTGGAGGACCTCACCGCACCCTTCGTGCAGCTGGCCAGCGGCATCCGCCACATGCGGGAACTGTCCGAGCATGGCGGCTCTCCCAAGCAGCTGCGGGCCATGCGCCGCAGCTATCTGAAACGGGGCGTGCAGCGGTATTTTCCGCTGGTACTTAACGCACTGTCGTACATTCTGCCGGTGGCGGCGGCCTTTGGCCTGGTGGCGGTGGTTCGCACGGCGCTGGGCAGCCAGTACATCCTGAACGTGCAGGTCAACGGCGAGAGCGTCGGCTTTGTGGCCACCGAGCAGGTGTTTGAAAACGCCCGCGAGGATGTGCAGAGCCGCATCAACACCGCCAGACAGATTCTGGCGGAATCCGGCACCGAGGTGCCGGACACCCAATGGGACATCCAGCCCACCTACACTCTCGCCATCTCGGGCACCACCATGACGGAAAGTCAGGCGGCGGACGCCATTCTCCGCGCCTCCAGCGACGAAATCGTCAACGGCACCGCCGTGTATGTGGACGGGGAACTGCGCTACGTCACCACCGAGGGCGACCATCTGCGCACGTTTTTGGAGTCCATCAAAAAGCCCTATCTGGAAGGGCAGGACACCTCCATGCGGGTAAGCTTTCTGCACGACATCCGCCTGGTGGACGGTGTGTTCCTGTCCGGCTCCATCACCTCCTACAAGGACATCATTGCCACGCTGCGCAGCGGCGACAAAATCCTCACCTATACGGCGTCGGAAGGGGAGACGGTGCAGTCCGCGGTGGATACCACCGGCGTGACCTTTGATTCACTGGCCCAGATGAACCCCGACCTGCTCTCACTGGAGCAGGAGATCCCCGCCGGCACCGAGCTGATCATCGGCGCGGAATCGCCGGAACTGCTGAAAGTGAAGGTGGTGCACCGCCAGACCTATCTGGAGGACATCCCCTTTGAGACCATCACCACCGAATCCAGCGACTATGATTTCGGCAAGACGGTGGTCACGCAGGAGGGCGCCACGGGTGTGCAGGAGGTCACGCAGGACCTGACCTACATCGACGGCAGCCTCAGCTCGGTGGACATCGTCAAGGTGAACGTGCTGCAAAGCGCCACGCCCAAGCTGGTCACCAAGGGCACCAAGCTCAAGAGCGGCATGGTGGCGCAGGTGGGCTCGGGCCAGTTCGTCTGGCCGGTACCCCAGTATAAGTATGTCAGCCGCTGGATGGGCAACGGCCACAACGGTGCGGACATCTGTGCCGCCTACGGTGTGCCCATCATCGCGTCGGATTCCGGCGTGGTCGTGACCGCCACCTACCATTGGAGCTACGGCAACTATGTGGTCATCGACCACGGCAATGGCTGGCGTACCCTGTACGGACACATGTCCTCCATCGCGGTGTCGTCGGGACAGGGCGTGGCCCGCGGGCAGGTCATCGGCTACATCGGTTCCACCGGCAACTCCACGGGCAACCACTGCCACTTTGAAATGTACCAGAACGGCGTACGTGTCAGCGCCCGGAACTTCTTCGGCGGGCTGTGATTGCATACAAAAATTTCTCGGTCCCATGACATTGTTTCACATAATTTACAAATTGTGTACAAATACTAAGGACAGGACTTTTCAAAGCAGCGAAAAAGATGTATAATAGACTGGTGCATGGGAATGCAGGCGCTCACGTGCGCCCTCCTCTGCCAAAGACAGACCATGCCGCGGCCGCCTTTGCGGCGACTCAAAGGAGAGTTTATTTTGGAAAAGTTTGTGATTCGGGGAGGCAAGCCCTTGTGCGGGGATGTTGTCATCGGCGGCGCCAAAAACGCTGCGGTGGCCATCCTGCCCGCCACCATTCTGGCCAAGGGCAAGTGCGTCATCGAAAATCTGCCCTGTATCAGTGATGTGATGGCTTCGCTCCAGATTCTCAGCGAGCTGGGCGCCAGCATCCGCATGGTCAGCCGCAATATTTACGAGATCGACACCACCCATATCGACTGTACCGAAGTTTCCAACGAGCTTTCCCGCCAGATGCGCGCCAGCTATTATTTCCTCGGTGCGCTGCTGGGCCGGTTCGGTTCGGGACAGGTCGCCATGCCGGGAGGCTGCAACCTTGGCCCCCGCCCCATTGACCAGCATCTCAAGGCGTTCACCGCCATGGGCGCGCAGGACTCGGTGGAATATGGCATGATCCGTGTGACGGCGCAGGACCTCCACGGCGCGCATGTGTTTTTTGATACCGTTTCGGTGGGGGCCACCATGAACGCCATGCTGGCCGCCGCCACCGCGCAGGGCACCACCATTCTGGAAAATGTGGCCCGGGAACCCCATGTGGTGGACCTGGCAAACTGCCTCAACCTGATGGGGGCGGATATCCACGGCGCAGGCACCGACGTCATCAAAATCCGCGGCGTGAAAGAGCTGCACGGCTGCACCTATTCCGTCATCCCCGACCAGATCGAGGCGGGCAGCTACATGGTGGCCGCCGCCATCACGGCGGGCGATGTGACGCTGCATAACGTGATTCCCAAGCATCTGGAGCCCATCAGCGCCAAGCTGATCAGCGCCGGATGCGAGATTACCGAATTTGACGATGCGCTGCGCATCCGCCGCACCGGCCCGCTGCGTCCCCTGAAAATCAAAACCATGCCCCATCCCGGGTTCCCCACCGACATGCAGCCGCTGATGACGGTGCTGATGACGCTGGCGGAAGGAACCTCCATCGTCACCGAGGGCATCTGGGAAAACCGGTTCCGTTATGTGGATGAGCTGATCCACATGGGCGCCAGAATCCGTGTGGACGGTCAGGTGGCCGTTGTTGAGGGCGTAAAGGAGCTGCATCCCGCGCCGCTGCGCGCCACCGATCTGCGGGCCGGCGCTGCCATGGTGATGGCGGCTCTTGCCACCAGCGGCACCAGTGAGATCGACGAGACGGTGCATATCGAGCGCGGCTACGAGAACATCGTGGAGAAACTGCAGGAACTGGGCGCGGATATCCGCCGCGTGGAGGTGCCTGTCAGCGCCATCTCCCGGGCGATTTGAAAATAAGCTGCCCTCCTCTTTTTGGGGGAGGGCATTTTCTGTGAAGAAAAGGACGTAACATGGCACTGTTTACCACACTGTACTCCGGTTCCTCCGGCAACTGCGGGCTGGTGCTCTGCGAGGACAAATACCTGCTGGTGGATATGGGCAAAAGCTGCCGCACCACCCTCACGGCGCTGCGCAGTCTGGGCCTTTCGGTGAGCGACTGCGAGGGCATCCTGCTCACCCATGAACACTCCGACCATGTGGCGGGGCTGGACACCTTTCTCAAGCATTACAGCGTGCCGGTGTATGGCCGGGCGGACACGCTGGAAATGCTGGAAAGCCGTGGCACGCTGCCCCCGGCCATTGACGCCATCGCCATGGACGGCCGGCGGGAGGATGTGGGCGGCTTCGTGGTGGAGAGCTTTCCCACCAGCCATGACGTGCCCTGCTGCGGCTACCGCATCCGGACGCCGGACGGACGAAGCATGGCCATCGCCACCGACCTTGGCATCTGCACGCCGGTGGTCCAGCAGGCGCTGGCGGGCAATGATCTGGTGGCGCTGGAGGCCAACTATGATGCGTTCAGCCTGCATGGCGGGCCGTATCCCTACTATCTGAAGGTGCGCATCGCCAGCGACCGGGGCCATCTGGACAACAAGGCCTGCGCAGCGGAGATCCTGGATCTGGTGCAGGACGGCTGCAAGAAGTTTGCCCTGTGCCATCTGAGCCAGACCAACAACTCGCCGGAGCTGGCGCTCACCACCGTGTACAATGTGCTGCTGGCGGCGGGCATCCAGCCCGGACGGGATGTGCTGATTCAGGCGCAGAGCCGCAGCAAGGTCAGCCCCTACATAGAATTTTAAGGGGGACGCCGTGCAGAACATCGACTTGATTTGTGTGGGCAAGCTCAACGCCGCCTACTTTGCGGCGGGGGTGGCGGAGTACCAGAAACGCCTGTCCGCCTTTTACAATTTCCGCATCATCGAACTGCCGGAAGCTGCCATTGCAGACAAAAACGCCAGCGAAGCCTCCATTCAGAAAGCCCTGCAAAAGGAAGGAGAGGCTATTCTGGCCGCACGCCGCAAGGGGGCGTTTCTGGCTGCGCTCTGCGTGGAGGGCAAGTCTGTGTCCAGTGAGGAACTGGCCGACTTGATTTCCCGGCAGGCGCTCAGCGGGGCAGGGGACATGGCCTTTGTCATTGGCTCCTCCCATGGGCTGTCGCCGCAGGTCAAGGCGGCGGCCAGCGCCAAAATCAGTCTGGGTCGCATCACGCTGCCCCATCAGCTGGCGCGTCTGGTACTCACGGAACAGCTGTACCGGGCCGCCACCATCAATGCAGGTATGAAATACCACAAATAACGGAGAAATGATTCAACAGATTTTCAAAGAAAGCAAGCTGTCCTCCTGTCTTATGACGATGCTGGGCAGCGCCATTCTGGCCTTTGGGCTGTACCATGTCCACTCCATGTCCGGCGTGACGGAGGGCGGCGTGCTGGGTCTGAACCTGCTTTTGGAGCATTGGTTCGGCATCTCGCCGTCCATCACCAACTTTGTGGCCAGCACCATCTGCTATGTCATGGGCTGGCGGCTGCTGGGCAAGACCTTTTTGTTCTATTCGGCGGTATCCGCTGTCAGCTTTTCGGTGGCCTACCGTATTCTGGAGCGGTTCCCGCCGCTGTGGCCCCAGCTGTACCAGCATCCGCTGCTGGCCGCCGTGCTGGGCGCGCTGTTCGTGGGCGTCGGCACCGGGCTGGTGGTCCGGGTGGGCGGCGCGACCAGCGGCGATGACGCGCTGGCCATGTGTCTCTCTCAGGTCACGGGGGTGCGCATCCAGTGGGTGTATCTGATCAGCGACCTTTCCATTCTGGCGCTGTCCATTTCCTACATTCCGCTGCGGCGCATCGCCTATTCGCTGCTGACGGTCATTTTGTCCGGCCAGCTCATCGGCTTTGTGCAGCGGGCGGGCAAACCGCCGGAAGAAACCGCATAGTGAAAAAACTGCCCACCGGCGCGAACCGGTGGGCAGTTTTAGGTAGTGCCTTAATATTTCAGCAGCTCCAGACCTTCCTTGTAGGGGGTCTCGTCGCAGTTCTTCTTGGTGCTCTTGGACTTGAGAATTTTCAGCATGGCAGCGCTCTTGGCCGGGTCAGCGATGGTGCCCGCGCCCGCGATGCAGCCGCCGGGGCAGGCCATGCCTTCCAGCAGGTAGCCGTTGTACTTGCCGGCCTTTGCCATGGTCAGCAGCTTGCGGCACTCGCTCAGGCCGGTGGCGCTGGCGACCTTGACTTCACGCTCCGGGTCGATCTTCTTGATGACGTTCACAACGGCCTGTGCCACGCCGCCCGCCACCGCAAAGCCGCGGCCGTCGGCGCTGGCGGACTGCAGGTTGGTGTTGGGCTCCTCGGGGAACTCCGAGAAATCCACGGCCTTGGCCTCAAACAGGCCCATCAGTTCCTCAAAGGTCAGCACGAAGTCCACCTCGCTGCGCACGGTGCGGCGGGCGGCCTCCAGCTTTTTGGCGGCGCAGGGTCCGATGAAGCAGATACGTGCGTTCTTGTCCACCTGCTTGACCAGACGGGCGGTCAGCACCATGGGCGTCATGGCCATCGAGATGCAGTCCGCGTGGTCGGGGAACAGCTTTTTGGCCATCATGCTCCAGGCGGGGCAGCAGGAGGTGGCCATGAAGGGATGCTCGGCGGGAACCTCCTTCATGAAGTCCTGCGCCTCATCGATGGCGCACAGGTCAGCGCCCACGGCGACCTCCGCGATGTCCGCGAAGCCCAGCGCACGGATGGCGGAGCGCAGCTTGCCGGGGGTCAGGCCGGGGAACTGGTTGATGAACGCAGGAGCCACAATGGCAATGACCCGGTCGCCCCGCTTGATGGACTGGATGAGCTGGAAGATCTGGCTCTTGTCCACGATGGCGCCGAAGGGGCAGTTCACAAGGCACATGCCGCAGGACACGCACTTGTCGTAATCGATGTCGGCGCGGCCGTATTCATCGGAATGGATGGCGCCCATGCCGCAGGCGGCGGCGCAGGGACGGTCGATCTTGACGATGGCGCCGTAGGGGCAGGCGTTGACGCAGCGGCCGCACTTGACGCATTTCTCCTGATCAATATGGCTGCGCCCGTTGAGGAAGCTGATGGCCTTCTTGGGGCAGACCTCCTGGCAGGGGTGCGCCAGACAACTCTGGCACAGCTGGCTGACCTTGATGATCTTCTCGGGGCACTTGTTGCAGGCAAACTTGATGACGTTGATGAGAGGCGGCTCATAGTACTTGTCCGCGATGACGCTTTGCTCCAGATTGTCGGTGGCGGGCACGCTCTCGTTGATGGGGCGCAGGGACAGGCCCATCGCCAGACGGATGCGCTCCGACACGATGGCTCTCTCCAAAAAGATGCTGCTGCGCATGTTGCCTTCCTCGCCGGGGATGATGCGGTAGGGCAGCTCTTTCAGCAGATAGGCATAATCCTGCATGTCGTCCACTTCGTAGGCCATGCGGGCCACCTCGGTGAACACCTTTCGCCGAATGTCGGTGACAGGGGTGTAGATTCCTCTCATACGAACAACTCCTTCATACAGTTCCGTAAACCATGGGGGTAAACCGCCCACCCTCCGGGGCGGCGAATGCCGTTAAATTTATAACAGGACATTCCTGTTACTATCATACCAAGAGACAGCGGTTTTGGCAAGAGGGCTTACCTGTTTTTTTGCGTAAAATTTTTGGATTTTTGTGCCGGAATTACACGCTGGCCCGGCAGCGTCTGCCGTCCCATTCGCCAAGCGTTACCGTCACGATGTCGCCGCTTTGTCTGCCCGGCGCGGTGACCACCACCGGCAGATATTGACGGGTGTAGCCGGTGAAGGTGTTGGCGGAAAGCGGCGTTTCCAGCAGCACGCTGGCAGTGCGCCCCGCCATGGCGGCGGCCAGCCGGGCGCGCTCCGCCTCCACGGCGGCGGTCATGCGGCGGCTGCGGGCTTCCTTCTCACTCTCCGGCAGCTGGCCGGGGAAGTCGTAGGCGGGGGTGCCCTCCCGGCGGGAGTAGGGGAATACATGTACCTTCAAAAAATGCTGACTGAGCACAAAGGCCATGCTGTCGGCAAAATCCTCCTCGGTCTCGCCGGGGAATCCCACAATGACGTCGGTGGTCAGGCTGAGTTCGTCTTCTCCGAAAGCCTCCCTCAGCTGCGCGGCCACGGCGGCAAACTGGTCGGCGGTGTAAGGGCGGCGCATGGCCCGCAGCGTTTTGCTGCAGCCGCTTTGCAGGCTCAGGTGGAACTGGGGACACAGCTTTTTCACCGCGGCCAGACGCCGGATATCCTCTTCATGGAGCATGTCCGGGTCAAGGCTGCCCAGCCGGATGCGCTCGATGCCCGGCACTTCGGCCGCCGTCTCCACCAGCTCCACCAGCGAGGTGCCGGTGTCGGTGCCGTAGCTGGGCAGGCTGATGGCGGTGAGTACCACCTCCTTGTAGCCGGACTCCGCCAGCCGCCAAAGTTCCTCCAGAACACTCTCCTCGCTGCGGCTGCGCACCGGGCCGCGGGCGCGGGGGATGACGCAGTAGGCGCACTGCCGTCCGCAGCCGTCCTCCACCTTCACAAAGGCGCGGGTGTGCTCGGCAAACCTGTCCATGGGCAGTTCCTCAAACTGCTCGCCCTTGTGATGGGGGCGGATGTCCACCACCCGGGTCTCCTCGCCGTCCAACACCTTCCGCACGTCCTCTAAAATGGCCCGGCGGCTGCCGCTGCCGGTCACCACATCCGCCTCCGCGATGGCGGCAGCTTCCTCCGGGAAGGCCTGCGGATAGCACCCGGTCAGCACCGTCACCGCGCCGGGGTTTTCCCGCTTGGCGCGGCGCAGCCATTTGCGGCTTTTCTGGTCTCCGAAGTTGGTCACGGTACAGCTGTTCACCACGTACACATCCGCCGGCTCGCCGCCGGGCACCACCGTGTAGCCGCTGTGCTCAAACAGCTGGGCCAGTGCGCCGGTCTCGTTCTGATTCACCTTGCAGCCAAGGGTATAAAAGGTCACACGCATAGTTTCAATCCTTTTTTTCACAGTCTTGTTTACATTATAAACAAAAACGGCGCAAAGCACAAGGGGCATACCCGGACGCATCGCGGCATACCCTATACTGAACATTCTGAACAGGGGGCATTGCCATGAAAAAACGCACCGTGACTCTCATTTTGTGCCTGCTGCTGGCGCTGTTCAGCATGGTGCGTGCCCACGCCGAGGCCATCACCCCCGCCACCACCGCGGATTTTGACCTGCCCTGCAAGGCGGCCATCCTTGTGGATGAGGATTCCGGGACGGTGCTTTATGAGAAAAACGCTGATGAGCGCCGTCCCATTGCCTCCATCACCAAGGTGATGACGCTGCTGTTGACCTTTGAGGCACTGGAGGCGGGCAAGATCCAGCTCACCGACATCGTTCCCGTCAGCGAACACGCCTACAGCATGGGCGGCAGCCAGATCTGGCTGGAGCCGGGGGAGCAGATGACGCTGGAGGAGCTGCTCAAGGCCATCTGTATCTCCTCCGCCAACGATGCCGCCGTGGCAGTGGCAGAATTCGTGGGCGGCAGCGAGGGCGTGTTCGTGCAGGCCATGAATGACCGGGCCGCCGAACTGGGCATGCCCAGCACCCACTTTGAGAACGCCTGCGGGCTGGACGCACCCAACCATCTGTCCACGGCCCGGGATGTGGCGGTGATGAGCCGGGAAATGCTGCTGCATCACAAGGAGATCGCCAATTACTGCACCATCTGGATGGATTCCCTGCGAAACGGCCAGACCCAGCTGGTGAACACCAACAAGCTGCTGAAAAGCTACACCGGCACCACCGGCCTGAAAACCGGCACCACCAACGGCGCGGGGGTGTGCATCTCGGCCAGCGCTGAGCGGGACGGTCTGCGGCTCATCGCGGTGGTGCTGGGGTCGGATTCCGGCAAGGAGCGTTTTGCCGCCGCCACCACGCTGCTGGACTACGGCTTTGCCAACTTCGAGAGTGCACAGGCCGCGCTGCCCGACGACGCGCCCAAGACGCTGCCCGTCACCCGGGGCACCACCGACACGGTGACGCTGCAATATGAGGCTCCCGGTCGGTATCTGGTGCGAAAAGGGGAGGCAGGCGGCTTGCAGACCACGCTGGAGCTGCCGGAGGAGATCGCCGCGCCGGTGGAGCTGGGCCAGAAGCTGGGCACCGTGACGCTGACCCAGAACGGCCAGACCCTGCAAAGCTGGCCGGTGACGGCCGCCGACAATGTGGAACAGCTCAGCTTTGGGTGGTGCCTGCGCCGTCTTGCCTCGGCGCTGCTGTCTAAGGG
This sequence comes from uncultured Subdoligranulum sp., assembly GCA_945830575.1. Taxonomy (GTDB): domain Bacteria; phylum Bacillota; class Clostridia; order Oscillospirales; family Ruminococcaceae; genus Gemmiger. The sequence continues at coordinate 194,552 of CALZZE010000001.1, forward strand.
AACGTAGCCACGTTTTTTTGTGCAAAATTCATGAAATACCTTCCGATTTCGCTTGACATTCTGTTGACAAAACGGTATCATAAAGGCAGAATAAACCAAAGGAGGAGTAAAAGATGAGTGTCAAATTCAGTGGCAAGCATCTGGCAAACTTTATCCGCCCCGAAGAATACGATGCGATCTTCCCGCAGGTCGAGGTCGCTCATAAGCAGCTGGAGGACCGCAGCGGTCCCGGCAACGACTTTTTGGGCTGGATGGATCTTCCCGTCAACTATGACAAGGAAGAATTCGCCCGCATCAAGGAGGCTGCTGCCAAGATCCGTGAGGATTCCGATGTGCTGCTGGTCGCCGGTATCGGCGGCTCGTACTTAGGCGCCCGCGCCGTCGTGGAGGCCGTCAAGGGCCAGTTCCACAACGATGTGGAGGATGGTCTCAAGATTTATTTCTGCGGCAACACCATTTCTCCCACCTATCTCAATGACATCATCAAGGTCACCAAGGGCAAGCGTTTCTCCATCAACGTCATCTCCAAGTCCGGCACCACCACCGAGACTGCGCTGGCGTTCCGTGTGCTGCGCAAGCTGCTGGAGGACTCCGTTGGCCCCGAGGAGGCCAACAAGCGCATTTACGCCACCACCGACCGCGCCCGCGGCACGCTGAAACAGCTGGCCGACGCCCAGGGCTGGCCCACCTTTGTGGTGCCCGACGATGTGGGCGGCCGGTTCTCGGTGCTCACCGCCGTGGGTCTTCTGCCCATCGCCTGCGCGGGCATCGACATTGACGAGCTGATGGCCGGCGCCGCCGAAGGCCGTGCCAAGTACAGCGTGCTGTCCAAGGACAACGACGCCTACCGCTACGCCATGACCCGCAACATCCTGTACCGCAAGGGCAAGAGCGTGGAGACGCTGGCCTGCTTTGAACCGGACTTCACCATGATGAACGAGTGGTACAAGCAGCTGTTCGGCGAGAGCGAGGGCAAGGACCAGAAGGGCCTGATGCCCACCTCCTGCATCTTCTCCACCGATCTGCATTCCATGGGCCAGTTCCTGCAGGACGGCAACCGGGTGATGTTCGAGACCTACGTGGACATCAAGAACACCCGCGAGGATTACTTCATCCCCGCCATCGAGGGCAACTTTGACGGCCTGAACTTCCTTGCCGACCAGAATATGAGCATCGTCAACCGCAAGGCCATGGAGGGCACCATTCTGGCCCACAATGACGGCGGCGTGCCCATCGGCGTCATCGAAGTGGACAGCCTGAACGCCCGCGACGTGGGCGAGCTGATCTATTTCTTCTGGAAGGCCTGCGCTGTGTCCGGCTACCTGCTGGCGGTCAACCCCTTCGACCAGCCCGGCGTGGAAAGCTACAAGAAGAATATGTTTGCGCTGCTGGGCAAGCCCGGCTACGAGGCCCAGAAGGCTGCTCTGGAAGAAAAACTCAACGGCTGAGCTTTCGGCTGATGTAATTGAAGGAGGATTTCCCTTATGATCAAACTCATTGTTGGTTCCAAAGGCTCCGGCAAGACCAAGACTCTCATTGACATGATCAACACCGCCACCAAGACCACCGCGGGCAACATCGTCGTCATTGAGAAGTCCATGAAACTCACCACCGAGATCAACCATGCTGCCCGTCTGCTGGATGTGGACGAGTACAAGATCAGCGGCGCGGAGATGCTGTACGGCTTTGTCGCGGGCGTTTTGGCCGGCAACTATGACATCACCGAACTGTTCGTGGACGGCCTTCTCAAGATCCTTGACCATGATATGGACGCCGCCGCCAAGCTGCTGGATGCCATCGACAAGCTGACGGCCTCCATCGAGGTGGTCATCACCCTGTCCGCCAAGCCGGAAGAGCTGCCTGAGAGCATCAAAAAGTATACCATTCTGTAATTCGCAAACCTTTCCGGGCGGAAACCGCAGCGGTTTCCGCCTTTTTCCTTTGTTTTTCAAATTTTTTGTGCGTTATGTCTTGACAAGCCCCTATAAATTGTGTATACTGTCAAAGCAACCTTTTGAGGTGAACTATGCAATTTGATCTGAAGAACTTCCTGCAGAATGGGCGGACGCCTTACCGCGTGGCCTTCTCCACGCCGCTTGCCGGGTATGATCTGGACGGCTGTACGTTATCCGGCCCGGCCGCCTGCGTGTTTTCTGCCGTTCCCACCATGGAAGGCGCAGAAATGATTCTGGAAGTTTCGGCGGACATTGAGGCGGAATGTGCCCGGTGTTTGGACGCAGTCAAAGAGCATTATGCATTCACCCGTGCCTACACGGTGCGGCTGCGGGATCTGGAGGATCCGGATTTCGAGCTGCCCATGAGCGAGGAAGGCTGTTTGGATACGGAGGAGCTTGTCTTTCAGGAACTGGTTTTCGAGATCCCCCGGGTGCTGCTTTGCAGCGCCGATTGTAAGGGTCTATGCCCCATCTGTGGCAAAAAGCGTGCGGCGGGTTGTTCCTGCCAATCGGCGGACGATGCCGCCCCACCAGATGCCCGGCTTAGCATATTAAAACAACTGCTTAGTTGAAATCACCAAGGAGGTGTCCGATCATGGCTATTGCACCCAAGAGAAAGCATTCTCAAGCCCGCCGCGACAAACGTCGCTCTAACGTCTGGAAACTGGAGGCGCCTACGCTGGTGAAGTGCCCGCAGTGTGGCGAGCTGAAGGTTCCCCATCAGGTCTGCGGCAAGTGTGGCTACTACAAAGGCCAGGAGATCATCAAGAAGGAGGCGTAAGCCTCTGCACGGGGGAGGGCATTTGCCTTCCTCTTATTTTTTATGTTTCGGAAGGAGGCCCGCCCCATGGCATTGCAGATCGTCTCGGTGGACGAAAACACCCCCGCCCGGCGGCTGGGCCTTGCGCCGGGAATGCAGCTGGTCGCCATTGACGGCAAACCCTTGCGGGACGCGCTGGACTACCAGTTTTACAGCGCCGCCACCCGGTTCACGCTGACGGTCTGCCGGGACGGCGTTCAAACTGACTTGACGGTGGAGAAAGACCGGTATGAGCCGTTCGGCTGCAGCTTTGAGACCTATCTGGGGGACAAAAAGCACAGCTGTGACAACCACTGCATGTTCTGCTTCATCGACCAATTGCCTCCCGGTATGCGGGAAAGCCTGTATTTCAAAGATGACGATGAGCGGCTGTCCTTCCTGTTCGGCAACTACATCACGCTGACCAACCTCACAGACCGGGAAATCGACCGCATCATTGAGATGCACATCAGCCCCATTTTCATCTCGGTACACACCACCAACCCGGTGCTGCGCACCCGGATGCTGGCCAACAAGCGGGGCGGCGAAACGCTGTCCTACCTGCAAAAGCTGGCGGAGGGCGGCATCGAGATGAACTGCCAGTTGGTGCTGTGCCGGGGCATCAACGACGGCGCGGAACTGCGCCGCACGCTGGATGACCTGCTGGCGCTGCGTCCCCGGGTGGGCAGCATTGCTGCGGTGCCCGCAGGGGTCACGGCCCACCGCAAGGGCCTGTACCCGCTGACACCCTATGACAGGGATTCCGCCGCCGAAACGCTGGATATTCTGGAGGAGTACAGCCGCCTCTGCCGGGAAAACTATGGAAAAAGTGTGGTCTACCCCAGCGACGAGTGGTATCTGACAGCAGAGCGGGAACTGCCCCCGGCGGAATTTTACGATGACTTTGCCCAGCTGGAGGACGGCGTGGGCATGTGGCGGCTCTACCACGACACCTTTTTGAAGGAACTGGAAAGCTACGCCGCCCCGGTGCGCCCTCACAGACTGGACTGCGTCACCGGCACGCTGGCCGCGCCGCTCATCACCCAAATGGCCGCCGCGCTGCATGAAAAATATCCGCAGGTGGAAGTGACGGTTCATCCCATCCGCAACGATTTCTTTGGCGGCAACGTGAGCGTGGCGGGCCTTGTCACCGGCACCGACATCCTCCGCCAGTGCAAGGGCGCTCTGCGCAGTGACACGCTGCTGGTGCCGGAGGTCATGCTGCGGGATGAAAAGGACAAATTTTTAGACGATGTTTCGCTGAAAGACCTGTCCGCGGCGCTGGGCTGCCGGGCTGTGTCCCAGCCTGCCGACGGCGCTGGCTGCTGCCGGGCATGGCTGCGGGAGGGACGGCGCAAACTGACGATCCGCCGCTGAATAACGGTATAGAGGAGGCAAACGACCATGGCAAAACCCATTGTTGCCATCGTGGGGCGGCCCAACGTGGGCAAGTCCACGATCTTCAACAAGCTGACGGGCCAGCGCCTCGCCATCGTGGAGGACACCCCCGGCGTGACCCGGGACCGCATCTTCTGCGACTGCGAATGGAGCGGCCGTAAATTCCTGCTGGTGGACACCGGCGGCATTGAACCGCGCATCGACGACGGCCTGCTGGCCCACATGCGGGAGCAGGCCCAGATGGCCATTGATTCGGCAGACTGCATCATCATGGTCACCGACCTGACCGGCGGCGTGACCCCGCAGGATCAGGACATTGCCGGGATGCTCATGCGCAGCGGCAAGCCGGTGGTGCTGGCGGTGAACAAGTGCGATAAGATCGGCGAGCCTCCCATGGAGCTGTACGATTTCTATTCGCTGGGGCTGGGGGAGATCATCCCGGTCTCTGGCGTACACGGCCACGGTACCGGCGATCTGCTGGACGCGGTGTATGAGCACCTGACCTTTGACGAAAACGAGGACGAGGAGGACGATCGCATTCCCGTGGCGGTCATCGGCCGCCCCAATGTGGGCAAATCCAGCCTCATCAATCATATTCTGGGCGAGAACCGGCTCATCGTTGCCAACGAGGCGGGCACCACCCGGGACGCCATCGACACGTTGGTGGACAACAAATTCGGCAAGTTCATCTTCACCGACACGGCGGGCCTGCGCAAAAAAGGCAAGGTGGAAAGCGGCGTGGAGCGTTACAGCGTGCTGCGCAGTCTGGCCGCCGTGGAGCGCAGCCGCGTCTGCGTCATTATGATCGATGCCACTGTTGGCTTCACTGAGCAGGATTCCAAGGTGGCGGGCTATGCCCACGAGCAGGGCAAGGCCTGCATCATCGCCGTGAACAAGTGGGACGCGGTGGAGAAGGACGCCTACACCATGGACGCCATGCGCAAGCAGCTGGAGGCGGATTTCTCCTTCATGTCCTACGCGCCCATCGTGTTCATCTCGGCCAAGACCGGCCAGCGGGTGGATAAGCTGTTCGAGACCATCCATTTTGTGGACATTCAGAACGGAACCCGCATCCCCACCGGCGCGCTCAACGAAATGCTGGCCCGCGCCACCGCCCGGGTGCAGCCGCCTTCGGACAAGGGCAAGCGGCTCAAGGTGTTCTATATGACCCAGAGCGACACCCGTCCGCCCACGTTCGTCTGTTTTGTGAACCAGAAAGCGCTGTTCCATTTCTCTTACCAGCGCTATCTGGAAAACCAGATCCGTGAGACCTTTGGCCTGACCGGCACGCCCATCCGCATGATCACGCGGGAACATGGCGACGGCTCGGCCCGTTGAGAAAAGGGGGCTTTCCTATGATTTTCCGTTTGCTCTGTGCCTGTGTGCTGACGGCGCTGGAGGGATATCTGCTGGGCAGCATTCTGTTCGGCGTGGTCATCTCCAAGGTGTTTTTCCACGATGATGTGCGCAATCACGGCAGCGGCAACGGCGGCATGACCAATGTGCTGCGCACCTTCGGCAAAGCCGCGGCGGCGGGCACCGCGCTGGGGGATGTGGGCAAAAGCGTGGCGGCGGTGCTCATCGGCCAATGGCTGTTTGATGTGCTGCTCTCCGGCAGCGGCGACGCGCTGTGGGCCGCACTGCCGCAGGCGGTGTGCGGCGGCTATCTGGCGGCCATCTTTGCCATGATCGGCCACAGCCGCCCGGTGTTCTTCGGATTCAAGGGCGGCAAATCGGTGCTGACCGGCGCGGGCGCCGCGCTGACGTTAAGCCCGGTGGTCTGCGGCGTGCTGTTTCTGGTGTTTCTGGCGGAGTTCGCCATCACCCGCATCGTCAGCCTTGGCAGCATCATCATTGCGGCGCTGTTCCCGGTGGGAACGCTCTGTTACTGGGCGTGGCAGGGCGCCAACACGGCCACGCTGGTATTTGTGACCGTGTGCGCGGCGTTCATGGGCGGTATGGTCATCTGGCTGCACCGCAGCAACATCCAGCGCCTGAAAAACGGCACCGAGTACCGTTTCGGAAGCAAGAACCCCCAAAAGTGAATCCCGGACTGTCCGCTTTTTGCGGGCAGTTTTTCTTTTTGGGCAATATGTCTTGCGCCGCGGGCGCAACTGCTCTATAATAAAGAAGGGGTGCCGCTATGGAAATGACCGTGGAGCGGCTCTGGCAGCTGTTGGAGGCCCATCAGGGGGAGACCTTCTACACTGCCAAGGGTCTGCCGTTTCATTATACCGTCCGCGGCGGCGAGCTGTTTGTGGACCGCCGCGCCAAATCCATCACGGTGTCCACCGTGGCGTCTGCGCTGCAGGCGGCCCAGCAGCTGTTGGCACAGGGACTGCCCATTACCGGTCCCAAAAAACTGGGCTGCTACGGGGCCAGCTATCTGTACCCGGTGTTTCAGCGCCTTGGCGTCATCCCCGCTCCCGACTGGGAGCAGATTAAATTAAAGGAGAACATCCCATGACCACAGTGACAGCCATTCTGGTGGCGGCGGGCTCCTCCCGCCGCATGGGCTTTGATAAACTCAGCGTCCGCCTGCCGGACGGGCGCACTGTGCTGGAGACCAGCGCCGCCGCGCTGGCGGAACATCCCGCCGTCACCCAGCTGGTGCTGGTGGCGGGGAGCAACCGGGCCGCCTGCGAGGCCATCGCCGCGTCCTGCCCCAAGCCCTGCACGGTGGTGCAGGGGGGCGCTGCCCGGGCGGACAGCGTGAAAAACGGCCTTGCCGCCGCTGACGGCGAACTGGTGGCCATCCATGACGCGGCCCGTCCCTTTGTGAGCGGGGAGGTCATTTCCGCTGCGCTGGCCGCCGCCGAAACCATGGGGGCCGCCGCGCCCGCCGTGCCGGTGAAGGACACCGTCAAGATCGTGAAAGAAGACCACACGGTGCGGCAGACCCCCGACCGGGCCGCGCTGTACGCGGTGCAGACACCCCAGTGCTTCCGCCGCGCACTGTATTTGCAGGCGCTGGAAACCGTCAGCGGGGAACAGGCGGCGCAGGTCACCGATGATTGCAGCCTGTTTGAACTGGCGGGCCTGCCGGTGCAGCTCACCGAGGGCGACTACGCCAACTTCAAAATCACCACAAAAGAGGACCTGAAAGGGGAGATCACCATGCGCATCGGCCACGGATATGACGTTCACCGCCTTGTGGAGGGCCGCAAGCTGATTCTGGGCGGCGTGGAAATTGAGTATGAAAAGGGCCTGCTGGGCCATTCCGACGCGGATGTGCTGCTCCACGCTGTCATGGACGCGCTGCTGGGCGCCGCCGCGCTGGGGGACATCGGCCAGCACTTCCCCGACACCGACCCCGCCTATCAAGGCGCGGATTCGCTGGAACTGACCCGCCACGTGGCGCGCATCCTGCATGAGCACGGCTATACGGTGGGTAATGTGGACGCCACCATTCTGTGCCAGCGTCCCAAGCTGGCTCCTCACATTCCAGCCATGCGCCGGAATATTGCGGAGGCGCTGGGCGTGTCGGTGGAGAACATCAGCGTCAAGGCCACCACCGAGGAAAAGCTGGGCTTTACCGGCGAAGGGCTGGGCATTGCGGCCCATGCGGTGGCGCTGCTGCAATAATTTACTTTTGGCAACACCGCACAATTCACGGCGAACGCCTTACGCACCACTACGACAAGCGATGCGCGCCATCTGCGTTGCAAAAATGCTCGAGAATACACAAAGTATTCTCTGCGCTTTTTGCTTAGCAGCTGGCACCCCTCACTTGCCGTATCGGCACGTAGAATTATGCGGTATTGCCTTTTCATTCCGCCAAAAATGTGGTATACTATATTTTCAAGACAGAGGGGAAAGGAGGCGCACGGAGATGGGCTTTCAGGAATCGGTCGATGCTGTCATGAGCAATCTGCGGGTCTTTAATCCGGTACGGGATACCATTGACATTCTGATTATTTCCTTTGTGTTTTACCAGCTCATTGTGTTTGCCCGCAAATCCCATGCCGGGCAGCTCATCAAGGGGCTTGTGCTGCTGCTGGCGTTTTTCGCGCTGGCCAATGTGCTGGAGCTGCGCACCGTCAGCTGGGTGCTGAACAACGTGTTGACCATCGGCTTTACGGCGGCGGTCATCATTTTCCAGCCGGAGCTGCGCCGTGCGCTGGAACGCATGGGGCAGAGTACCGGCTGGGCGGGACAGCTGTTCAGCCGCCGGGCTGACCCCTCGCTGCGCGGTGTGTGGCAGAGCGCCGTGGTGGCCATCTGCGATGCCGCGGAGCAGCTGTCCGACACCCGCACCGGCGCGTTGATGGTGCTGGAGCGCAACAACAATCTGGACGAGGTCATCCGCACCGGAACCACGTTTAACGCCAACGTGATCCCGGAAGTGCTGGGCACCATCTTCTACGAGGGCACCCCGCTGCATGACGGTGCGGTCATTATCCGGGACGGTACCATTGTGGCCGCGGGCTGCGTGCTGCCCCTGTCCAACAACCTGCAAATGGGCAAGGACATGGGCACCCGGCACCGGGCGGGCCTTGGCATGAGCGAAAACTCCGATGCCATCGTCATTGTGGTCAGTGAGGAGACCGGCATCATTTCCATGGCGAAAAACGGCGTTCTCATCCGCCGTCTGGACCGCCAGAACCTGTATAACATGCTGCAGGAGGAGATCATCCCCCCGGAGGAGGACGAGCAGGGCGCGCCTTCGCTGTGGCAGCGCCTCCTGCAAAGCCTGAGAGGAGGTCAGGTAGATGCCTAAACAGGAAAGCCACGCCCCGGAAAACCGGCGCGGCAGTATTCTGGACAATCATCTGGCGTTGGTGGGTATCTCGATCCTCTGCGGGTTTCTGTCGTGGATGATCGTCACCATGTACTTTGTGCCGCAGAACAGCAACTTTGTGTATGTGGACACCATCAACTTCCAGAATTCCGCCACCACCTACACCTCGCAGGGATTGGACATCGTGCAGACCGAGGATGTGGGCGCGGTGCGGGTCAAGATCGAGGGCAACGGCACCGTCATCGGCGGCATCGGCAAGGAGGACATCATGGTCTATCCCAGCTATGCCAACGTGAAAGGCCCCGGCGAGGTGACGCTGCGCCTCAACGCCCGCATCGCCAACACCAGCGAGTACGGCAGTGACGTGAAGGTCACGGTGGAAAACCCCACCACCGTCAAGGTGGTTTTTGACGAGGTGAGCGAAAAGACGCTGCCTGTCACGGCGGACACCTCCACCATCGCCATCGCGGACGGCAACATTCTCAACAAGAGCACCTCGGCTCCGGCGGAGGTGACACTGCGCGGCCCCACCAGCGAACTGGAAAAAATCACTTCGGTGGTGGCTGTACTCAATACCGAGAACACCATCTCGGACACCACCACGTTGCCCGCCACGCTGGAGCTGCGGGACGAAAACGGCGAGGTGCCCGAGCTGACCTACACCACCATGGACGCGGAGAGCGCCAATGTGACGCTGACCATCTATCAGGTGCGGGAACTGCCCCTGACGGTGGATTTCATCGGCGTTCCCAGCGGTTTTGACACCGCCAGCCTGCAGTATTCCCTCAGCCAGCAGACCCTGAAGGTGGCTGGCCCCGCCCGCATCGTCAGCGGGATGCAGGAACTGAGCGTCACCAGCTTTGATCTGTCCCGGGAGTTCGCCTTTGACAGGGACTATCAGCGCCAGATCGAGCTGCCGGCGGGCCTTGTGGCACAGGACGGTTCCGGCACGGTCACGCTGAGCTTTGACACCACCAACATGAGCAGCGTCACCCTCAATGTATTCAATCTGCGGGCGGTGAACGTGCCCAGCAGCTACGACATTCAGATTTTGTCCAGCATGGTGAACGGGGTTACGCTGTACGGTCCCCGCGAGGAGATCCAAGCCTTGTCCGCCGCCAGCGTGCAGGCCGAGGTGGACTGCGCCAGCGTCTCCCTCACCGCCGGACAGATGACGCTGCCGGTGACGGTGCGGGTGCCTTCCTCCAGCCGCATCTTTGCGGTGGGCAGCTATACCGTCCAGAGTGAGATCACCGCCAAATAAAGGGAACAGTATCTATGCTTTTAGTCCGAAATCTGCGGATTCCGCTTTCCTGCAAGGATGTGGAGGCGGAAACGCAGCGTCAGGCCTTGCGCATCCTGCGTGTGCCGCCCCGCAAAGCGGCGCACTGCGGCATCGCAAAGCTCTCGGTGGATGCCCGGCACGGCACGCCCGTGCTGGTCATCACCGCCGCCATCACGCTCAAGGACGAGGGTGAGGAATCGGCTTTGGCCGGGGCCTCGCCCTGTGTCTGTTTCGCCCGCAAGCCGGAATTTGCCTTCCCCATGGGCAAAATGCCGCTGTCCCACCGCCCGGTGGTGGTGGGGCTTGGCCCGGCGGGGCTGTTTGCGGCGCTGCTGCTGGCCCGCAGCGGGTACCGTCCCATCGTGCTGGAACGGGGGCCGTCACTTTCCCGCCGGGTACAGGCGGTGGAACGGTTTGAGCACACAGGGGAACTGGACGAAAACGCCAACATCCAGTTTGGCGAGGGCGGCGCGGGCACCTTCTCGGACGGCAAGCTCACCACCCGGGTGGGGGACCCGCTGTGCGCCTTTGTCACCGAGGCGCTTTTGCGCCACGGCGCGCCGGAGGATATCGCGTGGCGGCAAAAGCCCCACGTGGGAACCGACCTTTTGCGGGACGTCATCACCTCCATCCGGCAGGAAATCGAAAGCCTTGGCGGTGAGGTGCACTTTGACACCGCTCTCACCGGGCTGTACACCCGGGGCGGCGCTCTCACCGGCATCGCCACCACGGCGGGGGACATCCCCTGCGAGCGGCTCATACTGGCGGTGGGGCACAGCGCGAGAGATGTGTTTGCCCTGCTGCACCGGCTGGAGCTGCCGCTGGTGTGCAAGCCCTTTTCGGTGGGGTTCCGGGCAGAGCATCTGCAAACCGATATTGATGAAAGTCTGTATCACGCGGCGGCGGGGCATCCCGCCCTGCCAAAGGGAGAATATCAGCTCAGCCAGCATATCGGCAGCCGCTGCGTGTATACCTTCTGTATGTGTCCCGGCGGCACGGTCTGCGCCGCCGCCAGTGAGGCGGGCGGCGTGGTCACCAACGGCATGAGCCTGCATGCCCGCAGCGGCCCCAACGCCAACGCGGCGGTGGTGGTCAGCGTGGACGGCGCGGACTTTGACAACGACCCCGCCAAGGCGGTGGCCTTTCAGAGAGAACTGGAACAGGCCGCGTTCCGCGCCGGCGGCGGGGGCTATCTTGCCCCGGCTCAGACGGCGGGCAGCTTTCTGGCGGGCGGCAGCGCGCTGGAGCTGGGCCGGGTACAGCCCAGCTATCCCCGGGGCGTTACGCCGTATGATCTGGGTAGTCTTTTTCCGGCGGAACTGGCGGACACACTGCGGCAGGGCTACACCGCCTTTGGCCGCAAGCTGCGGGCCTACCGCGCCCCCGACGCCGTGTTGACCGGGCCTGAGACCCGCACCAGCAGCCCGGTGCGGCTACTGCGAAATGATTCGCTGCAATGCACAGAACTGGCAGGGCTGTACCCCTGCGGCGAGGGTGCGGGCTATGCGGGCGGCATTATGACCGCCGCGGTGGACGGCGTGCGTTGTGCCGCCGCGCTGATGAAAGAAAACGCGCCGTCCCAAGGCGCATGAGGAGCAAACCATGGAGCATCCCTATAAGGACAATCAGGAGGAACAGCCCCGCACCCGCCGGCGGCCGCGCCGGTACGACAGCGGGGACTGGGTGGATTTCGCCAATGATATGGTGCAGCTGGGTACCGATGTGGGTTCCACTGTGCTGAGCAGCATCTCCGAGGCGCTGCAAAGCGTGGGGGACAATCTGCGCAGCACCCAGACCGGCAAGGCGGAGCGCACCGTTGCCACCCAGCGGCTCTGGCTGGACAAAAAGCTCAAGGACAGCTGGGGCGGCTATCTGGCGCTGGCCATTGTGGGCGGCATTTTTGCGGGCAGCTTTGGCATCGCATGGCTGGTGATGGGACTTTTGGCGGTGATGAACCCCTTGGAGGCCACGGGCGTTTTCCGCATCCTTGCGGTGGTATTTGGTTTGTGCACCGCCGGTTTCGGCGTGATGTTCGGCTTCGGCCTGCGCGGCACCAGCTACTTTGGCCGTCTGCGCAAGTATCTGCGGGTGCTGCGGGACTGGAAGACCTCCGTGGCGGACATCGCCTGCGCTGCCGCCATGCAGCGGAGCAAGGTGCAGAAAGACCTGCAAAAGGCCACCGTGGAGGGGCATCTGCCCAACACCTGTCTGGACACGGCGGGACAGACCTTTTATCTGGACGATACCATGTACTGTCCCAACCCGGAGCCTGCCCCCGCCCCGGAACAGACGGTCTCCGAGCCGGAGCAGTTCCGCCGGGAGGGTGTGGCGTTTCTGGACTACCTGCGAAACTGCAAGGGCCGTCTGAGCGCCGAGGCGGACGAGGAGCTGGCCGCAATGCAAAAAACCTGCGGCGCCATCATGGGATTTGTTCACAATCACCCGGAGCAGCTGCCCCGGCTGCGGCGGTTCCGGGACTACTACCTGCCCACCACCCGCAAGCTGCTGGACACGGCACAGGGACTTGGACAGGCGGACGCGGACAACGCCGATAAAATCCGGCAGGACATCACCGGCATTCTGCACACGCTGAATATGGCCTATTCCCGGCTGTATGACACGCTGCTGCAGGATGTGTCTCTGGATGTATCCGCCGAGATCGACACGCTGGAGACCATGCTTTCTCAGGATGGCCTGACCCATGATTTCACCAGCGATTTTGGAACGAAGTGAGGAATTGTCGATGAATCTGCGAGCATGGCAGCTCCGGCCGCAGGCGGCTGCGGCGGAGCGGGCGCTCACCAACGGCGGCTGCGGCCCGCTGTTGGCCCGTGTGCTGGCGGGGCGCGGCTGTACCGGCCCCGCGCAGGCACAGGCGCTGCTGGGGGAGGGCGCGCCGCTCTCTGACCCCTTCCTGATGAAGGACATGGACAAGGCGGTGGCCCGCCTGCAGGCGGCCATCGAAGAAGAACAGCCCATCGTCATTTTTGGCGATTATGATGTGGACGGCGTCAGCGCCACCGCGATTCTGTTCGAGGCGCTGAGCAATCTGGGGGCGCAGGTCAAATGCATGCTGCCCAGCCGGGATGGCGGCGGCTATGGCATCAATCGGGAAGTGCTGCAAAAGCTGGCCTCCAAAGGCTATTCGCTGGTGGTGACGGTGGACAACGGCATCTCCGCCGTGGAGGAGGCCGGATATGCCAAGGAGCTGGGCATCGATCTGGTCATCACCGACCACCATCTTCCCCCCGACCCGCTGCCCGAGGCGGTGGCGGTGGTGGACCCCCAGCGTCCCGATGATGAAAGCCCCTTCAAGGATCTGTGCGGTGCGGGAGTGGCCTTCAAGCTGGCCGCCGCGCTGGAGGGCGCCGACCCGGCGGAGCTGCTGGATATGTATGGTGATCTGGCGGCGCTGGGCACCATCGCGGATGTGATGCCGCTGACCGGGGAAAACCGCACGCTGGTGCGGGAGGGTCTTGCCGTTTTGCAGGATACCATGCGCCCCGGCCTGCAGGCGCTTCTGGAGGCGGGCGGCTACACGGGCAAGCCGGTGACGGCGGAGACCGTCAGCTACGGCCTTGCTCCCCGCATCAACGCGGCGGGCCGCATGGACACCGCCGCTGTGGCCCTCAAACTGCTGCTCTGTGAAAATGAGGAACAGGCCGCCGGCATCGCCGCCCGCCTGTCGGAAATCAATACCGGGCGCCAGCAGACCGAGCAAAGCCTCTTTGCCGAGGCGGTGGCCCAGCTGGAGGCGGACCCTACGCTGGCCCGGGATCGGGTCATTGTGGTGGCGGGGGAAAACTGGCATGCCGGGGTCATCGGTATTGTGGCCAGCCGCCTGACCGAGCGTTACGGCCGGCCCTCGGTGGTCATCTCGCTGCAAAACGGCGAGGGGCGGGGCAGCGGCCGCGCACCGGGCAGTTTTAATCTGCACAACGCGCTGAGCGCCTGCGCTGACCTGCTGGTGCGCTACGGCGGCCATGCGGGGGCGGCGGGACTGCTCATCGAGGAGAAAAACATCCCCGCCTTCCGTGCTGCCATCAATCGCTGGGCCAGAGAGGCCTGCCCGGTACCGGAGCCGCCGCCGCTGACGCTGGATGCGCCGGTGACACTGGCGGAGCTGACGGTGCCCGCCGTGGAGGAGTTGGCCCGGCTGGCACCCTTTGGCAGAGAGAACGCGGTGCCGCTGCTGCTCATTGAAAACGCGGTGGTGGACGGCCTGTGGCCGCTGGGCAACGAGGGCCGCCACACCCGCATCCGGCTGCGGCAGGGTGCTGCCGCCTGCTTTGTATCGCTGTTTGGCACCGCCCCGCAGGATTTCGCCTACCCGGCGGGGTCGGCGGTGGACGCGGCGGTGGAGGTCAGCATCTTCCAGGGACGCGGCGGGCCGATGGTATCCGCCCATCTCAAGGCCATCCGCCCGGCCGGGTTCGGCAACGGCCCCAGTCATCAGGCGGCGCTGTTTGAGGCGTTCTGCACTGGCGCACCGCTCACAAAGGAACAGGCGGCGGACTTTCTGCCTGCTCGCACCGACACCGTCACACTGTACCGCCGCATCCGCGGCGGCGGGGTGGCGGCAGGGGACCTGCAGCCGCTGCTGGCGGCGCAGGGAACAGCCAAAACCGGCAAAACGCTGGCAAGCCTGACGGCGCTGGAACAGCTGGGACTGATCCGGCAGCAGTCCGGCCGGTGGCAGCCGGTGGAGAACCCCCAAAAACAGGACCTCGCCAGCGCGCCGGTGCTGCGGCGGCTGCATGAACTTGCGGGAGAGTGACAAATTATACAAAAGGGGAGTGAGAGTATATGGAATCTGAAAAGTGGCCCATTACCTATGACGCGCTGGAACAGGAACTGAAGGAAAGCGGCCGGCCCTATGATCTGGACATGATCCGTCATGCCTATCAGCTGGCGGAGGTCGCCCACGGCGACCAGCGCCGCCGCAGCGGCGAGCCGTATATCTGCCATCCCTTGTCGGTGGCGGAGATCCTTGTGGAGCTGGGCATGGACAGCGAGAGCATTGCCGCCGCCCTCATGCATGATGTGGCGGAGGATACCTCGGTGAGCATCGAGCAGATCCGCAGCAGATTCGGCAGCGAGGTGGCCCTGCTGGTGGACGGCGTCACCAAGCTGACCAAGATCAACTTCTCCAATGTGGAGGACCGTCAGGCGGAAAACCTGCGCAAAATGCTGCTGGCCATGAGTCAGGATGTGCGGGTCATGATCATTAAATTGTGCGACCGTCTGCACAATATGCGCACCGGCGATGCGTGGCCGGAACAGAAGCGCCGGGACAAGGCCAAGGAGACCATGGAGGTCTATGCGCCCATCGCGCACCGTCTGGGCATGTCCGCCATCAAGGAGGAGCTGGAGGACCGCAGCCTGCATTATCTGGACCCGGTGGGCTATGAGGACATCAAAAAGCTGCTTAACGAGCACGGCGATGAATTCCTGCACGGCGTATGCCACACCATCGCGGCCCATCTTGCGGAAAACGGCATCGAGAAGGCCACCATCCGCCACCGGGTCAAGAGCATTTACGGCATCTACCGCAAAATGTTCGTGCAGCAGAAGGACTTTGAGGAAATCTACGACATTTACGCCGTGCGCATCATCCTCAACAATGTTCCGGAGTGCTACACCGCGCTGGGCCTCATCCATGACATGTACCATCCGCTGCCCAACCGGTTCAAGGACTACATCTCCACCCCCAAGCCCAACGGCTACCAGAGCCTGCACACCACCGTCATCGGGCGGGAGGCCATCCCCTTTGAGGTGCAGATCCGCACCTGGGACATGGACCGCAACGCGGAATACGGCATCGCCGCCCACTGGAAATACAAGGCGGGCATCATGGGCAGTGATGACAAGCTGGACGCCCGTCTGGCCTGGGTGCGTCAGCTGCTGGAAAGCCAGCGCACCAGCGCCGACGCCACTGACCTGCTCAGCGATATCAAGAGCGACCTGCTCCCCGAGGAGGTCTTTGCCTTCACGCCCCGGGGCGATGTCATCAACCTGCCCGCGGGTGCAACGGTCATTGATTTTGCCTATGCCATCCATTCCGCGGTGGGCAACCGCATGGTGGGGGCCAAGGTGAACAACCGCATCGTGCCCATCGACCATCAGGTGGTCACCGGCGAGATCATCGAGATCATCACCGGCCCGGAAAACCGCGGCCCCAGCCGGGACTGGCTGAACATTGTCAAGACCAGCGAGGCCAAAAACAAGATCCGCAACTGGTTCAAAAAGGAACGCCGGGAGGAAAACATCGAGGAAGGCCGCGCCGCGTTTGAGCATGAGCTGCGCCGCAACCTGATGACCATTCCCGATGAAAGCTATGACGAGTTCATGGAGACGCTGGCCCGGCGCAACCGCTGCAACTCGGTGGATGAAATGTTTGCCGCCATCGGATACGGCGGCCTGCAGATGGCCCGCGTGCTGCCCAAGCTCAAGGAGGAATACGCCAAGCTCAAGGCGGAGGACCCCAAGCCCTTCACGGTGGACATCAAGCGCATCCATTCCTCCGAGGGCGTGGTGGTGGAAGGCATCGACAACTGTCCCATCAAGTTTGCCAAATGCTGTACGCCGCTGCCCGGCGATGAGATCGTGGGATTCGTCACCCGCGGCTTTGGCGTGTCCATCCACAAGCGCCAGTGCAAAAATGTGGTGGAGAGCATGCGCCATCCCGAAAACGCCGACCGCTGGGTGCGTGCCTACTGGGATGACGCCGTGCGGGAAAACTACAAAGCTACGCTGGAATTGGTCTGCATGGACCGGGCCAATCTGGTGTCCGATGTGGCGCTGGCGCTGGGAGATATGCGGGTGCCCATCTACTCGCTCACCGCCCGCGCCGCCGAGCATGGCCGCGCCCGCATGAGTGTGACGGTGGGCATCACCAACACCGAACACCTCAACAGCGTGGTGGCCCGTCTGAAAAAAGTTAAGGATGTCATCAGTGTGGTGCGCAGTTAAGCTATGAAACGACAAATACAAAAACGATGGCTTGCCGCTCTGCTGGGAGCGCTGGCCGGAATTCTGATTTTCCTGTGGGTGTACGGCGCCGCGCCGCTGAATGTCAGCTGGGACGGCTGGATCGCAAACGGCTACGATGAGATCGATGTGCAGCAGCACTACGCCGGCTGGCTGCTGTTCCGCAACAGCCACTGGACCTTTCCGCTGGGCAAGGCGGACAATCTGGCCGCGCCGGACGGTACCATCATTTCTTACACCGACAGCATCCCATGGGTAAGCATTGCCCTCAAAGCGCTGCGGCGGTTTTTGCCGCCGGTGTTCCAGTGGTTCGGCTGGTATGTGCTGGCCTGCTTTGCGCTGCAGGGAGCGGCGGGCGCGCTGCTGGTTCAGCGAAAGGCGGGACTGCCTGTCTCGGTGCTGGGCGCTGCGCTGTTTGTATGCCTGCCCAGCCTGTGGGAACGGGCTTTCCGACACACCGCGCTGGCCAGCCAATGGCTGATCCTGTTCGCATTGTATGTGTATCTGGAATACCGGGCCGGTGGCTGCAAAAAATTTCCGTGGCAGTTGGCGCTGCTGGCATTTTTGTCGGTGGGCATCCATCCGTATTATTTGCCGCCGGTGATGATGTTTGCACTTCTGGCTGCGGTGGACTGTGCCCGCCGGACTCATCGCCCGCTGGCGGCGCTGGGCGTCTTTGGGGTGCCTGCCGCCGCCGCGCTGGCTGGGGGATGGCTGTGCGGGGCCATTGGCGGCGGCGTGGTGGATAATCGGGGCGGCTACGGCGCGTTTTCCATGAATCTGAACGCCCCTTTCAATCCCATTTCCCGGGGAGGTTATACATGGTCCCGCATCCTGCCGTCTCTGGGGCAGATGCCCGGTCAGTATGACGGATTCAACTATCTGGGGCTTGGCCTGCTGCTTCTGGTGGGCGGCGCACTGGCGTATGCCGCGCTGCACATCAGAACGGCAGGCGGCTGGTGGCGGCGCAACGGCCCGCTGTTTGCGGCCTGCGTGTTTATGTCCGCTTTCGCGGTGAGCAACGTGGTATACTGGGGCAATCAGGGCTTTACAATCCCGCTGCCCGAAAAGCTGCTGGAGCTGTGCAGCATTTTCCGCGCCAGCAGCCGCATGTTCTATTTTGTCGCCGCCTGCATGGTGCTGTTCGGTGTGTACACAGTGGCGGGAGCCCTGCCAAAGAAAAGCGCCGCTGTCCTGCTGGCGGTGGTGCTGGCGGTGCAGCTGTGGGATTTGTCGGCTGCGGCGGCGGAAAAACGCGCCAAATGGGAGGAACCGCAGAACGCCACGGTGATGACAAACCCCAAGACCCAAGGACTGGGTCTCACCCATACCAACATGATGGCCATAGGGGACATCCGATGGGAGCTGAGCCGCCTGCTGGCCATTCAGGCCGGCAAGGAGGGTCTGTCCACCAACCTGTCCGTCGCGGTGTCGGGGTATTATGTGCAGGCCTACGAGGCCGCACAGCAGGCCGCAGCGCAGCTGCAAAGCGGCAGCTGCGACCCGGATACGGTCTACGTGACCACCGATGAGAGCATTTACAACACCTGGCAGGAGGCCTTTGCCGGGGATACCGGCGTGGAACTGTTTGTGGTTCATTCCTGCTATTTTCTGGTTCCGACGGAGGGATAAATCATGCGTGCCATCATACAGCGGGTCACCGGCGCATCGGTGATCGTCAACGGGGGAGAACCCCGCGTCATCGGCCCCGGGCTGGTGATCCTTTTGGGTGTCCGGGAGACCGATACACTGGACGTTGTTCCCAAGCTGGCGGAAAAATGCGCCAACCTGCGTATTTTCTCCGATGAAAACGGAAAATTGAACCTGAGCGCCGTCTCGCTGGGATACTCCGCACTGGTGGTGTCCAACTTCACGCTGTACGGTGAGACCACCAAGGGAAAGCGCCCCAGCTTTGTTCACGCGGCATCCGGGGCACTGGCGGTAGACGCCTATGAGGCGTTTCTGGCCGAGATGGGCCGTCAGGGCCTGAAGGAAGTCCAGCACGGAGAGTTTGGCGCGGACATGCAGCTGACGCTCACCAATGACGGCCCGGTGACCATCTTCATTGACACCGATGATTGGAAGAAATAATAAGGAGGCAACCCATGGAAATGCTGCACATTCCCGGCCCGTGGCCGCTGCGCACCAACACCTTTCTGCTGTTCACCGGCGCGGGACATGCCGTGGTCGTTGACCCGGCCGCCGATGTCAACACCTATCTGGAGGAGGCCGCCAAACGCAGCGCAGTCATCACCCATCTATTGCTGACCCACGGCCACTACGACCATGTGGGCGCGGTGCAGGAACTGAAACGCCGCACCGGCGCGCAGGTCTGGATGGATCCGGCTGACGCGCAGGGCAGCCAGATGTTCCCCCTCGCGTCCTCCGATCAGGGCTATCCGGTCAGCGGGGAGTTCACCATTGACGATCTGACCTTCCGCTGCTG
The DNA here is from genome assembly GCA_945830575.1 of uncultured Subdoligranulum sp. Taxonomy (GTDB): domain Bacteria; phylum Bacillota; class Clostridia; order Oscillospirales; family Ruminococcaceae; genus Gemmiger. The sequence goes on from CALZZE010000001.1 coordinate 214,166, forward strand.
GCACACCCCCGGCCACACGCCGGGCAGCTGGTGCCTGTGGTGTGATGGGGTGCTGTTCAGCGGCGATACGCTGTTTGCAGGCTCCTGCGGCCGGGTGGATCTGCCCGGCGGCAGCGCCAGACAGATGCAGGCCAGCCTGTCGCTGCTGGCGAATCTGCCCCTGCCCGATGAAACCACCGTCTGCCCCGGCCACGAGGACTTTTCCACTCTCGGCCGGGAACGCCGCACCAACCCCTATCTGCTGGGGGACTGGTACTGAGGGAGAATTGCCCATGTTCATCATTCTGCGCGGCGCGGCGGCCGGCTATGAGGCCGAGCACACCGCCCGCCTGTTTTTCCCCGGCGCGGACCGCGCCGATACCTTCCCCGATTCCGGCGACGCGGTGGCCGCGCTGGCGGGGGAAGTGACCCACATGGTGTTGCTGCGCCTGAACGATACCGTTGTGTGGCGCACTGCGCCCGCCCCGGAAGGGGACGGGGAATACGCCCTTTGCACGCTCCTGTATGAGCTGCTGTGCCGGCAAACCGGCATCACCCCGCCATGGGGCATGATGACGGGCGTGCGCCCGGTGCGCATCATCCATGACCTGCGGGCGGCGGGAATTCCGGAATCCGGCATTGCGGCCCACTTCCTGGAACATTTCCGCTGCACACCGCAGAAATTCCAGCTGGCCCGGGGCATTGCCGATTTGCAGCGCCCGGTGCTGGAGGGGGCCGACCCCATGGATTGCAGCGTTTATGCGGGCATTCCGTTCTGTCCCAGCCGGTGCAGCTATTGCAGCTTTGTCTCCCGCACGGTGGGGGATAAGGCCACGCAGGCACTGGTGCAGCCCTATGTGGACAAACTCTGTCAGGAACTCACCGCCATCCGCCGCACGGTGGACAGGTGCGGTCTGCGGGTGCGCACGCTGTATATCGGCGGCGGCACCCCCACCAGCCTCAGCGCCGCCCAGCTCACCCAGCTGATGGGGCACATCGCGGATATTTTTGACCTGTCCGCGCTGGACGAATACACCGTGGAGGCGGGCCGCCCCGACTGCACCGACGCGGAAAAACTGCATATTCTGAAACAGTACGGCGCCACCCGTATCTCCATCAATCCGCAGACCTTCTCGGATGCGGTGCTTGCCAACATCGGCCGCCGCCACACCGCACAGGACATTGCGGACTGCTTTGCCGCCGCCCGTCAGGAGGGGCACCGCAACATCAATATGGATCTGATCGCGGGCCTTCCCGGCGACACAGTGGAGGGCTTTACCCGCAGTCTGCAAACCGCCATATCGCTGGACCCGGAGAACATCACGGTACACACCCTCACGCTGAAACGCGCCTCCGATCTGGTGGTGGAGCACCGCGCCGCCGCCTATGACGATGTGGCCGCCATGCTGGAACAGTGCGGGGCGCTGTACGCGGCGGGCTACCGGCCCTATTATCTCTACCGCCAGAAGGGCACGCTGCAAAATCTTGAGAACATCGGCTGGGCCAAGCCCGGAACCGAGTGTCTGTACAATATCTATATCATGGAAGAGGTGCACACCATCCTTTCCGCCGGGGCGGGCGGCTCCACCAAGCTGGTGGTGCCGGGCGCGCGCCGGGGCAAGATTCAGCGCATCTTCAATTTCAAATATCCCAACGAATACATCGGGCGCTTTGAGGAGATTCTGGCCCGCAAGAAAGGAGTGGAGGAATTTTATGAAACATCCGCCCAAACGTCTGGTCAGCTGTGAACTGATCGGTCTGGCTGCCAACCAGCCGGAGGCCTTTGTACAGCAGTGCGAACAGGCGTATCGCCGCCGTGTTGCCAGCCTTGCGCGGCGAATCCTTTCATCGGGCTGTCACATCGTCATGCTCACCGGCCCGTCCGCCACCGGAAAAACCACCTCCGCCAACAAGCTGGCGCGGGCGGTGACCCAACTTGGCCGCCCGGCGCAGGTGCTGAGTCTGGATGACTTCTTTCTGGGGGAGGGCCTCTATCCCAAGCATGAGGACGGCACCGATGACTATGAATGTCTTGAGGCGCTGAACCTGCCGGTGCTCCGCGACTGTCTGCAGCGTCTGTATGAAACCGGCGTGAGCGAGGCCCCGGTGTTTGATTTTGTTACCGAGCAGCCCTGCGGCACCCAGCTGGTGGACTGCCGGGACGGCATCGTGGTGGTGGAAGGGCTGCATGCCCTCAATCCCGCCATCACCGACCATCTTCCCGCGCAGGCGGTTTTCAACGTGTATGCGTCCATCCGGGAGGAATACGCCGACCCGGAGGGGCTGCGCTGCCTGAAAACGCAGGACCTCCGTCTGGCGCGGAGGCTCAACCGGGACGCCGTTACCCGCGGCCACGACGCCGCCGAAACGCTGGATATGTGGCTCCATGTCTGCGAAGGGGAGGAAAAGTATATCAAAGCCTTCCGTTTCCGTGCCGATGGAATTCTGGACACCGCTCACAGCTATGAGCCGTGCCTGTGGTCTGCGCTGCTGACCCCGCTGCTGGACACCGTCCCGGCGGAGCATCCCGGCCGCGAAAAGCTGGCACAGCTGTGTGCGGAGTTGCAGCGGTTCCCGGGGCTGCCGGTTTCGCTGGTGCCGCCCGACAGCATGCTGCGGGAATTTGTGGACTGAACGATGCCACGCGGAAAGCTGGCAAAAAAGTGCCGCGGAATTTACGAAAAGGTCACAAAAGTTTACAAATCTGCATTGCAAACGCCGTTGTAATGCGATATAATAAGGGCACCAAAGGCGGGAACGCCCTGCCGCATTTTGTATGAATGAGGTGTATGATATGTTTGAACTGGATTTTGACGCCCTGAAAGAACAGGGAATTCAAATGATGGACACGGTCCAGAAGACTGCGCAGGATCTGGCGGATAAAGGCAAGACGCAGATGGAGCTGATCAAGCAGCAAGGCAAGCTGGCCAAGGCGGAGCGCCAGCTGGGCGCGCTGGTTTACAGCCTGCACAAGAACGGCGAGGAGAATCAGCCGCTGGTGGACAAATATCTGGACGCCATTGCCGAGGTGGAAGCCGCCATCGAGACGCTGAAGGCCGCTGCCGAGCAGGGCGAGTCGGTGGACATTCCCGCCGAGTACGAGGAGCCTGCCGCTGAGGAGCCTGCCGCCGAAGAGGAACCCATCGAGGAGGAGCCCATCCGCCTGCGCGGCGAGACCAAAATCTGCCCGGTGTGCAACGCTGAGGTGGACGGCGACGCCTGTTTCTGCAACCATTGCGGCGCACAGCTGTGACATTGTCACTTGACAAATCGAGATTTGGTAGTACAATAATGCAGGAGAAAAATCCCGGCACCAAGTACACGGCCGGGGATCTGAACGCGATCATTGCCCGCCTGCGGGATCCGGAAACCGGCTGTCCGTGGGACAAGGTGCAGACGCACCAGTCCATCCGGATGAATTTTCTGGAGGAGGCCTACGAGGCGGTGGATGCGCTGGATCTGGACGATGCCCATTTGCTCTGCGAGGAGTTGGGTGATGTGCTGATGCAGGTGGTGTTTCACACCTGCATCGAGACCGAGCGCGGCCGCTTTACCTGGGAGGACGTCTGTGACGGCGTCTGCCGTAAACTCATTGACCGGCATCCGCATATTTTTGGCGAGGAAACTGACCCGGACGGCATAAAGGACTGGGATACGCTCAAAAATAAGGAAAAGGGCCGGGAAAGCCTGGAACAGGACCTTGCGGACGTTCCCCGGGCCATGCCCGCCCTCATGCGGGCTGCCAAGCTGCAAAAGCGGGCGGAGAAGCATGGCCGCCCCGTCACGGCACAGCCGGACGGGGTGACGGAATCCGCAGAACGCCTGAACCAGAGCATGGACGCTGCCGAAGCGGAGCGTGCGGCAGGGGATCTGCTGTTTGCCGCCGTTGCGCTGGCCCGACAGGCCGGCGTGGACCCGGAACAGGCGCTGCAGCGCCGGAACGAAGCCTTTACCGGGGACGCTGCGCGGGAACCGCTGCCTGCGGGCGGCACATTCAGATAGCCAAGGGCGGCAGGACCGCTTTTTGCTGAAAGATATATTGTGGAGGTACAAACAAATGACCAAAGTTGAACTGATCGCCGCTGTGGCCGAGTCTGCCGGCCTGAGCAAGAAAGATGCCGAGAAGGCGGTCAACGGCACCCTCAATGCCATCACCGAGGCTCTCAAGCAGGGTGACAAGGTCTCTCTGGTTGGCTTCGGCACCTTCGAGGTGCGTGAGCGCCCCGAGCGCAAGGGCCGCAATCCCCAGACCAAAGAGGAGATCACCATTGCCGCGTCCAAGCTGCCCGCCTTCAAGGCCGGCAAGGCTCTCAAGGAGTCCGTGCAGTAATCACTGCTGCCATTGCGCCTCTCGCCTGTCCGCGGGGGGCGCTTTTCCGTTGTGAACAGGAGGAAATTCATGCGTTTAGACAAATATCTCAAGGTCAGCCGCCTTATCAAGCGCCGCACCCTCGCCAACGAGGTGGCGGACGCGGGCCGCGTGCTGGTAAACGATAAGCCCGCCAAAGCCAGCTATGCCGTCAAGGAGGGGGATGTGATCGAGATCACCTTCGGCAACAAACCCATCAAGGTGCGGGTGTTGTCCACCATCGAGCCAAAGGGCAAGGATGTGGCCCGGGAGCTGTTTGAGGTCATCTCCCAGTAACCGCTGTTCTAACCTGCAGCCCTGCCGCATACATTATGTTGTATGGGGAGGAACCTGCCATGCCTGAAACAAAAACCGAGCTTGTCCGTGCCGCCGCCCCGGCCCGGCAGCATACCCTGACGCTGACCAACCGGCAGAACCTGACGGTCACCGGCGTGACGCGCATTGTCAGCTGCGATGAGACCGGCGCAGTGCTGGAAACGCCGCTGGGCAGTCTGACGGTGGGCGGCCAGCAGATCCAGGTGAGCGAGCTGTCCATCCACAGCGGTCAGGTGGATCTGAGCGGCAAAATCGAATACCTGCAATATGCCGAGAACCGTCAGAGCAGCGGCGGGCTGCTGGTGCGGCTGTTCCGCTGATGGTCGCCGCGCCGGTACTCACCGCGCTGGCGGGGGACGTGCTGTGCTGTCTGGGCCTTGGTCTGCTGCTGGCCGCGCTGCGGCAGGTAGTGGGGCTGGCGCTGGGCGGCGGGCCGCTGCTCACCGCGCTGTGGGATTTGCTGATGTTTGCCGCCGCCGCGGTGCTTTTGTGCGGGTTTGCGGCGGGGGCTTCCGCCAGCGGCGTGGTGCGCTGGTATATGGCTGCCGGCATGCTGGCCGGCGCACTGGGCTGGCGGTTCAGCGCGGCGGAGGCAGTCCGCCGCATCGTCTGGCGGCTGGTGGCCGCCGCCGCGTGGCCCTTTGCCGCCGTCAGCCGTCATGTGGCGGCCCCTTTGGCCGTCCGCTTTCGGCAGACTGCGGGAGGTTTGGCGGAAAAATTGCGAAAAAAACCAAAAAATTCAAAAAAGCAGTTGCAAAATCCGACCAGAATATTATATAATTAACTATACGTAAGTGTGGGAAGGGAGGCACCGATATGAAAAGGCACGGTATCCTGCCGCGCTGGCTGGTGCCTCTGTGTATTTTGGCGCTGTGCGGGTATCTGTTCCTGATGCGCATCGGCTGTCAGGTCACCATCAGTTCCCGGCAACAGCAGCTCAGCGAGATGCAGACACAGCTTGTCACCATCAAGGCGGAAAACGCCGAGCTGCGCCGCATTCTTGACGAGGGCGAGGACGCCATTATTGAGCGCATCGCCCGGGAGCAGGACTACGCCAAGCCCAACGAGCGCATTTTCATCGACATCAGCGGCAAATGATCTGGTACGGGTAAAGGAGCTTTGCGGCATCCTTTCTTGAATAAAATAACGAAGGGGTATCATAGTTTGGCATTACAGGTAGGGGATATTGTAGAGGGAAAAGTCACAGGCATCAAGCCGTTTGGCGCGTTTGTCTCTCTGCCGGAAAACAAAAACGGTCTTGTGCATATTTCGGAGGTGTCCTACGAGTTTGTGCAGGACCTCTCCGCAGTGCTGGAGGAAGGCCAGACCGTGCAGGTCAAGGTGCTTTCCATCGCGCCGGATGGCAAGATCGCCTTGTCCATCAAACGCACGCAGCCGGCGCCGGAGCGCGGCAACCGTCAGGGCGGCGGTCAGCGCCCCGCCCAGCAGCAGCGTCCCAAGCGGGAGGAAAAGCCCCGGGTGTGGCAGCCTAAGCCGCCGGCACCGCAGGGGGAAATGAGCTTTGAGGACATGATGGCCCGCTACAAGAGCCGCAGCGAGGAAAAAATCGCGGACCTCAAGCGCGTAACGGAGAATCACCGGGGCGGATATTCCCGCCGCCGTGGCTGAGTTTATTTAAATGAGGGGGCGTGCATCGTCCGTACCGACTGCCGGAAGGCAGCGGGCCGGGCGTATGCCGCCTTTTGTCTTTTTTATCTCTGGAAAGGAATTGACCACCCATGCCCAATGAATTTACACTGGTAGCACCCTGCTTTTTCGGCACCGAATCCACCCTGTCCTTCGAGGTGCGCCGCCTTGGCGCGCAGAACGTGCAGGTCACCGATGGCCGTGTGGCCTTTTCCGGCGGGCCGGAGATGATCGCCGCTGCCAACCTGAACCTGCGCACCGCCGAGCGGGTGCTGCTGCTGCTCAAAACCTTCCCGGCCTCCACTTTTGATGAACTGTTTGACGGCGTGAACGCCATCCCTTGGGAGGAACTCATCCCCGCGGACGCCCAGTTCCCGGTGAAAGGCTCCAGCCTGTCCAGCCAGCTGTCCAGCGTGCCCGCCTGCCAGAGCATCGTCAAAAAAGCGGTGGTCAAGCGTTTGCAGGCAGGGCACAAGACGGCCACACTGCCGGAGACCGGCGCGCTGTATAAGATTCGGTTTGCCATCCGCAAAAATGTGGTGGAGGTCATGCTGGACACCTCCGGCGATGGCCTGCACAAACGGGGATACCGCCGCAATGCCACGCTGGCCCCCATCAAGGAGACGCTGGCCGCCGCTATTGCCGATTTGGGCAGAGTGCGGCGGGACAGTCTGGTACAGGACCCCTTCTGCGGCTCCGGCACGCTGGTCATCGAAGCCGCCCAGAAAGCGCTGAACATTGCCCCCGGCCTGCGCCGTCGTTTTGCCGCCGAGCAGTTTGACTTTGTGCCTGCCGCCGTCTGGCGGGAGCAGCGTCAAAAAGCGCTGGACGAAACCAAGCTGGACGCTGCCTTTGAGGGCATCGGCTATGACATCGACCCCGCCGCCGTGGCGCTTGCCAACGCCAACGCCAAACTGGCGGGAGTGGGGGAGCGCTGCCGCTTTGAGGCGGCCGATGTGAAGGACTTCACCGCCGCGCAAAATGCAATTGTGCTGACCAATCCGCCCTATGGCGAGCGTCTGGGCGATGCCGCCGAGGCCGCGGGCCTTGCCAGAACGCTGGGACAGGTGTGGCAGCGCCATCCCGGGCAGGGACTGTACGCCATCACGGCGGACGCGGAATTTGAGACGCATTTTGGCAAAAAAGCCGCCCGCCGCCGCAAAATCTACAACGGCATGATTCCCTGCCAGCTGTATATGTATTTCGATAAAAAATGAGGATCTGGAAATTATCAACCAATATTGACAATAACAGGCCTTTAACATCGTCAGGAAAGCCTTTTGTTATAATGCGATTCTCAACTTAAATTGTTTCTGATACTTTCGTGGCCTTTTTTCTTTTTGAAAAATCATTTGCAACCTCCAGTTCACTATGGTTATGTTCATCTGCCAAGGTGCAACCTTAGTTTATCGGGAGGTTTTTCTTTTTGCAATTTACAGGTTTTACGAATGAAAGGTTACGCAGCCATCTTTAGGAAATCTTTAGGAAATGTAATTGAAACATGTTGAAAACTATCCAGAAGCATGGTATAATATAAAATAAATATGCAAATTATCTGTGATATCCATTTCGCGAATGAACGCTGCTTGTGTTTGAAAAATATGGGAGGTCATAAAGGAAATACCGTATGGCAAAAATTGGAATTGTGATCTCGAATTATAATGGCTGGCAGGATACAGTGGCCTGCCTCCAAAGTTTGCAAAAGCAAAGCTTTTATGATTTTGAGATCATCCTTTTAGACGATGCATCCACGAATGACTCTGTAAACCGGCTTCAGCAGCTGATTCCAGAAGACGTAATTTTTCTTCCACAGAAGCAAAACATTGGGTTTGCTGCGATCAATAATATTGGTATCCAACGTGCTCTGGATGATGGAGTGGATTATGTTCTGCTCCTGAATAATGACACAGTCTGTGCGCCGGACATGTTGGAAAAATTGCTTCAGTTCTCACCGGAGGGAACCGTTTGCTGTCCGAAAATGTTGTTTTTAGATTCTCCCAATGAAATATGGTTTGCTGGCGGTGAAGTTGACCGCAAAACCATGAATGTCACGCACATTGGGGGGCATCAGCAGGATGGTCCCGAGTATGACCAGCTAAAGCAGGTGAGTTTTATTACATTCTGTTGTGTCTTGTTGCCGCGTACTGTGATCGAGAGGATTGGTCTGCTCAATGAGCAACTGTTCATGTACTGCGAAGATGTGGACTATTGCCTGCGTCTCACTGATGCGGGTATCCCACTGTGGTATATCCCGCAGGCGAAATTATGGCATAAGGCGGGAGGTTCTGGCGGTGGCGCGATGAGTATGTACTACATCACCCGCAACACGTTGACGTTGCGATGTCGAAGATCTTGTAAGATGGTCAGCTTTTTGCGCGGCCTGTCTGTACTGATTCCCGGCGCAGTCCGCCATGCTTTGACTCACCTCATCGGCCGCCCCAAGGGGCGCAGCTACGGCATTTACTGCGGTGCGCTGGATTTTCTCAAAGGCCATACCGGAAGGATGCCTGACACACTTCTCGCTTGAATGAAAGGACTTTCCTATGACGAATTCTATGGTTGCCTCCTGGCGGCGTTTTCAGAAATACAAGCCGTTGATTCATGAACTGGTAGGGCGTGACCTCAAGGTCAAGTATCGCCGCAGCTTTTTGGGATATATCTGGAGTATTCTCAACCCCTTGCTCATGATGCTGCTACAAAGTATCATCTTTTCCTACATGTTTCGTAGCAATATTCCCAACTTTCCTTTGTACCTAATTTGTGGCAATACGTTATTTACCTTTTTCAATGAAGCCACGAACATGGGCATGAACTCCGTTATCCAGAATGCAGCGCTAATAAAGAAAGTGTATATCCCCAAATTTATCTTTCCTCTCAGCCGCGTGGTATCCTGCTTTGTGACCATGTCTTTTAGTTTAGCTGCCATTATTGTGGTTATGATAGTCACCAAATCACCATTTTATTGGACTCTCCTTCTGTGCTGGTTGCCACTGGTGTTTTTGTTCATGTTCAGCTGTGGCTTGGCACTGCTGTTATCAGCCCTGACTGTGTATTTCCGGGATATGCAGCATCTCTACGGTGTTTTGACTCTGGGCTGGTCATATGCCACACCGCTGTTTTACCCCATCGAAGCCCTCCCTGATTCCATTATCCCTCTGATGAAACTGAACCCTATGTATCACTATATCAACCTGTTCCGAAATTTGGTGATGTACGGCAACATCCCCGGTCCCAACACATGGTTTGCTAATATCGCTAGTGCTGTTGTTTCGTTAGCTTTAGGGCTGTGGGCTTTCCGCAAAATGCAAAAGAACTTTATCCTGTACATCTAAGGAGGAATGCATGGAACCCATCATCAGTGTAAATAACGTATCCATGCGCTTTAATCTGGCGCAGGAAAAAACCGAAACACTCAAGGAATATACCGTCAAATTTCTGAAACACCAACTGTTTTTCAATGAATTCTATGCCTTGGACGATGTGTCCTTTACTATTCAACAAGGCGAGTCTGTGGCTCTTATAGGCCGCAATGGCAGCGGGAAAAGCACCATGCTGAAGGTTATTGCTGGAGTGATGTACCCCACAAAAGGGAGCGTGCAGGCCAACGGTAGCATTGCTCCTCTGATTGAGTTGGGTGCTGGCTTTGACATGGATCTAACCGCCCGGGAGAACATTTACTTAAACGGTGCCGTCATGGGCCATGACCGGGCGTTCATGGACGAGCATTTCGACAGTATCATCGATTTCGCGGAGCTGAGGGAATTTGTTGACGTTCCTGTGAAGAACTTTTCTAGTGGCATGGTTGCTCGTCTGGGGTTTTCCATTGCCACCGAGGTAAAAGCGGATATTTTGATCTGCGATGAAGTGCTGTCGGTGGGAGATTTCATGTTCCAGCAAAAGTGTCAAAAGCGTATGGAACGGATGCTGTCAGGCGGAACAACGCTGCTGTTTGTCAGCCATAGCTTGCCGCAGGTGAAAAAATTATGCACGCGCTCTATCTGGCTTGATCATGGTCATAAACGTGCGGATGGTCCAACGGAGGAGGTTTGTGAACAATATACCGCGGCAATGGAGAAAGGTGAGGCATAATGAGGCCAACTGTTTCCATTGTAGTTGTTCAATATGAGCCGAATCGAGAAAAAATAGAAAGAACACTTCTTTCTATTCTGACGCAGGAGGATCAAGATTTTGAACTTTTGCTTGCAGATGATGGTTCAATGCATGATGAATTTGTGTTTTCGGAATCCATCCTGAAGCGATTCCACAGAACAGCTACATTTATAAAGCTGTCGGAGAATAGGGGAACGGTATGGAATTTCTGGAATGCCATTTCTCATGCAAACGGTACGTGGGTATATGGAATATCACCAGGTGATTATCTTTACGACAGAAAAACAGTATCTTGGATCAAAGAAACTGCACAAAAAGAAGATGCTGCCGCCTTCTTTGGTAAGGCTGCCTATTACACCGACAAGCCGGAATTGAAACAGTTACCTGGTGAAACGCCGTATGACCGTAGTTGTTACTGTAAAAACACGTATTCTGCAAAAAAAATTAAGCGGAATATGTTGCTTTATGATGATGGTATCTCTGGTGCATGTGTTGTTTACGAAAGAACACAATTGCTTTCCGCACTTGCAGAAATGAAAGGCCGTGTAAAATTTGCAGAAGATTTTGCATTGCGGCTTTATGCGGTGCAAGAGAAGACAATTTCTTGTTACGATCGTGTGCTCTGTTGGTATGAGGATAGTACGGGTATCTCCAACTTTCACGATATAATGCACTCTGACTGGCAGGAAATGATTTTAATAATGAGGGAAAAGTACCCTCATGACTGGACTGTATATTTGGCATATCTATACTTCTTCAATGGAACCCGAAAATCCAGGATTCTTCGAGGGATGGTTGGGCGGCTAATCGTTCCGCAGTGGCTCCCTTTTAAGCGCGGACAAAACAATTTCAAAGCCCCTATCAATGGAAAGCTACAGGAGTTAAGCAGGTTGTATCAGATGCATCAGGAGGAATTATCATGACTGTTAAAACGATTTCCATCAAAAGTATCGAAACTCAGGGTATGGGGACACTCTCCTTTTTTGAGGCGGAAAAAGACGTGGGTTTTCCTATCAGGCGCATCTATTATATTCATGGTGTTCCGGAAGGGATACAGCGAGGCGGGCACGCACATAAAAAATTGTCTCAGATTTTGTTCTGCCCTTATGGGAGTATCACGATCCTGCTGGATGACGGAACCGAGAAAGCGTCTGTTTTGTTGGATAAGCCCGACAAAGGTCTCATTGTTGAGCACAATATGTGGCGGGACATGATTTGGAATCAAGCAAATTCCGTTCTGTGTGTAGCGGCCAGCGAGTACTATGATCCATCGGATTACATTCGGAGCCACGATGAATTTCTTCGTTATATCAATAAATAAAGTAAGGTGGCAAGGAGTGTTGGAATGAAAGAGACTGAACAGAAACTGAAATTTTATGAAGGGGACAAAACGGAATCGGATCAGTTGCCGTTGTTTTCTTTTGCAATCGTCTCGTACAACAACTATAAATACATTTTTGAGACAGTTGATTCCGTACTGGAACAAACTTACCCCAAAATTGAGTTGTTGATCTCTAATGATGGAGCATCGGATTTTAATGAAAAAGAACTTCGGGAATACATACTTAAAAACAAAAGAGAAAACATAGTTGATTTCAAAATTCAAAACCATCCCCGAAATGTGGGGACGGTCAGAAATGTGGAAAGCACACGCCAGATGGCCCATGGCGAATTTATCATGTATATGGCAGCGGACGATGTGCTGTATGACAAATACGTGCTTGAAAAGTTTGTGGACCGGTTCTTGAGTTTGCCCTCGGATGCGATGGTGCTTTCCTGCAGGACAGCTATGTGTGGGTGCGATATTCGTCAGATTATGGATTATCAACCCGATATAGAGGGTATCAAAGCAATAAAAAACTACACGCCTCAGAAAATGTTCTCTCGTCTGACCCATACATTTACGATACCTACGACAAGCACCTGCTATCGTATGGCGTTGTATGATTTGGTTGGTCCATATGATACGGATTATTTCATAATCGAAGATGCCTCGCTATATCTTCGTATCTCTCGCCTTGGCATCAAGATCTATTGGATTGATGATATGGTCGCGGCTCGCCATCGGGACGGAGGAGTTAGTCATAGCGAACCGAAAAAGCTCAGTGAAACCTATCGTAAGTATCGCTATGATGAAGTGATGATTTATCAGAAAGAAATCCTTCCTTATCAAGACCGAATTCACCCTAAAGATCTTGTACAGATGAGGAGAAAGTGGGAGTATATCCAGCACAGCTACAAAGAAACATTCCAAACTTCCAAGATGCAGAAAATCAGGAACCGGATTGAACCGTTTTTGGGTAAAGTGATTGAAAAGAATAACATTGGATATGTGAATTATACAGTAAAAGGAACGCTGGAACGAGCATTGTTTTCGGTTGCAGTGTTTTCTGTGTTGGCAGGTATTGTGTGTGGTGTCTTGAGTAGGTACCTGTCCATGGAATTGATTCCGTTTGCTTGGACACGATTTTGGTTACTGGCCGCCGAAATGTTTGCGTTGTCCTGCCTGTTGCTGGCTGTTTTGCGGGTGATACTGTTTTTTGCGTTCCGACTACTGAGATTTAGCTTGAAGATCGTTACAAAAATCTCTAATAAGTGTAAGCTAAAGAAATGCGAAAGAAACGAGGAGATTATTTTATGAATGTTCCATTTGTATCGTTTCGCCCTATGGAAAAAGAACTGGATCAGGATCTTCGGGGGGCTTTTGCAAGGGTATATGAGAACAGCTGGTATATCGAAGGTCACGAAGATAAAGCGTTTGAAAATGCATTCGCGCAGTATTGCGGCGTCAAATACTGCATCGGCTGTGGCAATGGGTTGGACGCGTTGATCCTCATTTTGCGGGCCTATGGGATTGGTGCCGGAGACGAGGTGATCGTTCCCTCCAACACTTTCATTGCGACGGCGCTGGCGGTATCCTATGTGGGGGCAACGCCTGTATTTGTGGAGCCTACACTGAAATACTACAACATTGACACGGACAGAATTCAGGAGAAAATCACGCCCAGAACAAAAGCCATTATGGCGGTGCACCTGTATGGACAGCCCGCGGACATGGACAGGATCTTAAAAATCGCTCGTGAGAACAATTTGAAGGTGATTGAGGATGCGGCGCAGGCTCACGGCGCAAAATACAAAGGACGCCGCGTAGGCGGTCTGGGAGATGCGGCAGGATTTAGCTTTTATCCGGGCAAAAATCTTGGCGCGCTGGGGGATGCAGGCTGTGTTACTACCAACGACGCAATTCTTGCTGAAAAGATCCGCGCATTGGGAAATTACGGAAGTGACTACAAGTACCACCATATTTACAAAGGGCAGAATTCCCGTTTGGATGAGATGCAGGCGGCTTTTCTCAGCGCAAAACTGCCTCATCTCGACAGGATGAACGAGGAGCGCCGTAGGATCGCAGAGAGATATTTGCAGGAAATCAGAAATCCTCTGGTTCAGTTGCCGGAAATTCATGAGGAATGTGAGCCTGTATGGCATATTTTTGCTATTCGCTGTAAGGAGCGCGCTGCTCTGGAGAAACATCTGAATGAGGCTGAGATTGGGACAAATAAGCACTATCCCATTCCGATGCACCTGCAGGGCGCTTATCAGGAACTGAACATCCCGCAGGGGGCGCTTCCAATCGCGGAAGAAATCAGTGCCACACAGCTCAGCCTTCCCATGTTCTATGGCATGACACAGGAACAGGTGGACTGGGTCATTCAGAAAATCAATGATTTCAACATATAAATGAATGTCAAGGAGAAGACAAATGTCAGAGATTGGTAAAAATGTTTCTATCGCAAGCACTTCAATCATTGGAAACAATGTTATTTTACGGGATGGTGTCATTATTGAGGACAATGTAACGATCGGAGATAATTGCTATATTGACTACAACACCATCATCAAGCAGAATGTATCCATTGGATCGGACAGCTTTATTGGAGCCAACTCCATTTTGGGTGAAGTGCTTATGGATTTTTTTGATGATTATACAGAGAAAAGCCATCCTTTGGTGATTGGTGAGCATGCTTTGATCAGAAGTGGCGCAATTCTGTATGGTGATTCTCAAATTGGCTCCCATTTCCAGGCGGGACATCGTGTTACGATCCGGGAAAAAACAAAGATGGGAAGTCATGTTACTCTTGGAACTTTGTCGGATATTCAGGGAGATTGTATCATTGGAGATTATGTGCATATGCACAGCAATGTGCACGTGGGAATGAAAACAACTCTTAAGGATTATGTCTGGGTATTCCCCTACGTGGTATTTACCAATGATCCCACTCCCCCCAGCGAAACTTTAAGCGGTGTTACGGTTGAGAAGTTTGCAGTGGTTTGCACTGGAACGGTTGTGTTACCGGGCGTTCATATCGGACAGGATGCGTTGATTGGCGCAGGGACCAATCTCACAAAAGATGTTCCCGAAATGAGCATTGTAGTTGGAAATCCTGGGAAAGTGATTGGCAGTGTAACTAAAATTAAAAATGAGAAGGGCGAGCAGGTTTATCCGTGGAGGTATTCTTTTGACAGAGGAATGCCTTGGAAAGGTTGCGATTATGATACCTATATTGCATCGAAAATGAATTAAGAACTGGCATTTTCCAAGGAGACTGTGATGAGCAATACTTCCGAATATCAGCGCATTCAGAAAAACGAGAAAAGCATCGAGAACATCGACATTTATGAATTTAAGGTGACTCTATGCAAGACCTGAAACTCGCAATCTTGATTGACGCGGACAACATCTCTCCAAAATACGTGAAGGTGATTCTGGACGAGGCCGCCAGCTTTGGCGTGGCCACCGCCAAGCGGATTTACGGAGACTGGTCGGATGTCCGTCTGAAAAGCTGGAAAGACCAGCTGCTCAACAATTCCATCATTCCCATTCAGCAGTACAGCTACACCACCGGTAAAAATGCCACCGACTCCGCTATGATCATTGACGCCATGGATCTGCTCTATTCCGGCAGCGTGGATGGCTTCTGCATCGTGTCCTCGGACAGTGACTTCACTCGTCTGGCGGCCCGCCTGCGGGAATCCGGCAAGCTGGTCATCGGTATGGGGGAGAGCAAGACGCTCGGCCCCTTTGTGAAAGCCTGCGACCAGTTCAAGTACCTGGATCTGCTGCTGGATCACAGCGAACCGGAGCCGGAGCCTGCCCCCGATGCAGCGCCGGTCTCCAGCGATGACACCGCCATCAACCGGGATTCCATGTGCCGGATGCTCCGCGGCCTCATCGAGGAGATGGATGACGGCACCGGCTGGGTGCGCACTTCCCGGGTAGGGGACCAGCTCATCAAGCGCTATCCGGATTTTGATGTGCGCAACTTCGGCAGCAAGAGTCTGAACAAATTTCTGGCTTCTTTCCCGGAACTGGAGGTGGAGGAACGGCTGCTGGCCAACGGCAACCCCATCCAGTTTGTCTGCATCAAAAAAACGGCGCCGGTGCGCAAAACACCCAAACGCCGCAAGACCGCTGCGAGGAACAAAAAATGATCGCGTTGACAGAAAAGGATCGTCCGGCGATTCTGGAATGCCTGTCCGCCGAACCGGAGATGAACCTGTTTTTCATCGGGGACATCGAGAGCTATGGTGTGGATACGCCGCCGGTGCAGATTTATGCCCATCCGGCTGCGGGCAGCTGGGATTTCCTGTTGCTGCAATACTTTGACTTTTACATTGTCTACACCCGCGGGCAAACCTATGACACCGCCGCGCTGGCGGAATTTTTGAAGGAACGCCGGGTGGACTGCCTCAGCGGCAAGCTGGAACTGTTGGAACCCATGACGGCGTATTTCCCTCAGAGGACGCTGGAACCCACTTATCTGTGCCGCTGCAACGCGGTCAATCAGGATGCCTGCCGTCCGCTGCCAGCCGGAACCGAACTGCGCCGCCTGACGGAGGCAGATTTGGACGAAGTCACGCGGCTTTTGCTGGAGGTGGAGGAATTTGCCGACAGCTATAAGGGGGAGGATGGCCCCCAGCGCTGCCGCCGCGGCAACGCTGAAAACCTGAAAAACGGCCTGTTGTACGGCCTGTTTGAAAACGGCAGAATGGTTTGTACCGCGCAGACCTCCGCCGACAACAGCCAGAGCGCCATGGTCGTGGCGGTGGCTACCGACAAATCCGCCCGCGGCAGGGGTTACGCCAGCAATGTGGTGAGTGCGCTGTGCCGTGCCAGCTTTGCCCGTGGCAAGCAGTTTTTGTGCCTGTTCTACGACAACCCGGTGGCGGGACGCATCTACCACCGCATCGGATTCGAGACCATCGGCCGGTACGCAATGTTGAAATAACTACTTCGTTTTGTAAATTCGCGCAGAACCGTTTTCATACCATAGCGGGTACCGCTGTGCGTACCAGTTCTCGTCTGCCGCAAACCGGGCATAGACGTTGCCGTCAAACAGTACATACTCCACGTCCCAGCGCTGAAGTTCTTCGGCGCTGGGCGTTTCGTACAGGGACTTCATGGCCACGTATTCGGCGCTGTACTCCATGCCGTGGTAGAACACAAAGCTGCCGGAGCCGCACATGATCTGCCGTCCCGCCAGACTGAACACCGGTGTCAGATGGCTGTCGCTGGTCAAAAACAGGGCGTCAGGCTCCGCGTTGGCATCCACGTAATCCGCCAGCGCGATGTCCGCAGCGCTCCACTGGAGATAGTCACTCACGGCCTCCCGTCCCACCGTCAGCACGCTGCCAAAGGTGCCGAGAAAACAGCACGCGGCCAGTGCCGTTACTCGTGCCGCCATGGGCAGGCGGGCGGCGGCATCCCACAGAAAGCCCGACGCCAGCAGGCACCCCAAAAGATGCCAGATAAACAGCAGCTTGTTGTTGTCGTACAGGTTGGGCTGAAATACCACACATTCCGCCACCGCCCATATCAGCAGTCCTCCGCCGTAAAACCACCGTTGCTTCGGGTTGGCGTGGAGGAAAGCGGGAATCAGCAATAGATACACAAGGCCGATGTTTTTGATGTAAAACCAGAAATAATGGTCGGTGAGCTGTCCGTTTTGATTGTTGACCCAGTTGAAATGCAGCCGCAGCATGTTCTGCCCGTCCACCGACTGGGCAAACACGGTGCTCCACATCTGCCACAGCCACGCCGCGCCGCACACCGCGGCAAGACCCAGCCATGGCAGCAGTACCTCACGGGTGTGCGGCTGGGCGGCCAGCGTGTACACACCGCACACAAGGCAGACCAACACCAGCGCCAGCGCACTGTGGGTGTGCAGCAGCGGCAGGGGCAGCACCAACAGCGCCATCGGCAGCCACAGACGGTGCTGCGATTCAAAGCAGAACCGCCACAAAAGGTACAATGCGGGCAGCAGAATGCTCCAGCCGAACAGGGTGGCCCGCTGGGGAATGAGTAAGTCCACCACCGGATTGACCCACAGCACATTGTGGGTCACATCATTGGTGGGGGTGGTGTAAAAGCCAGTAAAGATGGAGACAAATGCCTCTCTGCTGCCGAGAAACCGCACAAAGCCGAATCCGCTGCCCATCAGAAACAGCCAGAATGTCAGACACGCTTTGGCGGCGCTGCCCAGAACCCGCCGTGCCAGCTGCCACACCATGCCGTACACCGACACCAAAGCCGCCAGCATGGGCAGCAGGTAGGCGGTGCGCAGGTCGGCTCCGGCCAGCAGAAACACCGAGGAAACGCTCTCGCATAAAAACGGATATCCGAACCGGTGTTCGCCGCCCAAAAGGGGATAGTTGGGCGGAAATTTTCCCGTCACCGCAATATTTTTGATGAATCCCAAATGCATCGCCATATCGCCGTAGCAGCTTTGGCCGGTGTGGTAGGCTCCGCCTACCTCATGCAGCACATGGGTGTAGAGCAAATAGAAGGTCACTGCCAGCAGCGGCACCACACAGCACAGCATTGGCCGCCAGTCCTGACCGGGGCGGGGCAGACCGCGCCACAGCCGCCAGCCCAGCAGCAAAACGACGGCGCAGGCCAGCACCACCGCCGGACGGGTGAATCCCAGCACCAGCGCGCACAGGGCGGGCAGCGCTGCCAGCAGCGAAACGCCAAACCCGCAGCCCAGCGGCAGCACCACCTCCATGTTTTCCCGCGGCAGTGCCCGGCGTGCCGCCGCAAGACCGGCCGCCACAAACAGCGCCAGTATCCCCACCGCCAAACAATTTCCGATCATACGCCCTCCAGATCAAACGGCGGGGTGTATTCCTCCCGCGCACTGCTTTTCTCCTGCATGTACCCATCTGTCAGGCCCAGCGCCACCGCCGCATCAATGACCTTGCGGTACTCGTAGCTGGTGATGCGCCGCCCCAGACCATGCTCTGCCGCGTGGAAAAAGGGAGTGAACTGGCTCATCAGGCTGGGCAGAAATTCCACGCCGGTCTCCTGCCGGATGGCCGCCAGCCTGTGCAGTACCGCAAGGCTGTCCTGCACATGGCCGGGCAGTGCCAGATGCCGCACAATGACGCCCTTTTGCAGGTAGCCGTCTTCATCGAAAACCGGCGCGCCGGTCTGGGCAAGCATCTGGCGCAGCGCCGCTTCACAGACGGCAGGGTAATCCGCCGCGGCGGAAAGCTCCTTCGCCAGTGCGGGGTCGGCGTATTTCCAGTCAGTCAGCCACACATCCACATACCCGTCCAGCGCCCGCACCGTTTCCACGGTTTCATATCCGCCGGTGTTGTACACCACGGGCAGCGTCAGCCCGCGGCGGCGGGCAGCGTCCAGCGCAGGCAGCACCCAGGGCAGCCATTGGGTGGCGGTCACCAGATTGATGTTTTTGGCGCCTCCCGCCTGCAATTCCAGAAAAATCTCTGCCAGCCGCACCGCATCAATGCTTTTGCCCAGCCCCTGCTGGCTGATGGCGTAGTTCTGGCAGTAGCAGCATTTCAGAGAACAGCCGGTAAAAAACACCGTGCCGCTGCCCGTGACGGCTCCGGGGTCGCCGCTCAGACAGGGTTCTTCCCAATGATGCAGCGCGGCACGGGCCACCGTCAGCGTGCTGCCCGCTCCGCAAAAACCGCGTTCTGTGGTTCTGTCTGCACCGCAGCGGCGGGGACACAGGCTGCAATGGCGGGGGAGTTCCATGAAAAATTCCTCTTTTCACAAGTTTTTCTTCTTCTATTCTACCACAAATCCCCCAAAGTATGGTATACTAAAAGAAAAAGAATCCTCAAGGAGCGTGATCATATGTCAACCCCTCATAACCGCGCAGAAAACGGCGCGTTCGCCAAGACGGTTCTGATGCCCGGCGACCCGCTGCGCGCAAAATTCATCGCGGAGACCTTTCTGGAAAATGCGCAGCTCGTGACCGATGTGCGCGGCATGCTGGGCTATACCGGCACCTATCAGGGCCATCCCATCAGCGTGATGGGCAGCGGCATGGGTATGCCCTCCATCGGCATTTATTCCTATGAGCTGTACAGCCAGTACGGCGTGGAGAACATCATCCGCATCGGTTCCGCCGGTTCTTACAGCGAAAAAGCAAAGCTGTTTGATGTGGTGCTGGCGGCGGGCGCGGTGTCCGAGAGCAACTACGCCGTCACCCAGTCCGGCGACACCGACACCGTCCAGCTGCCCAGCGCCCGCTTGAATGCTGCGCTGAAAGCCTCCGCCGATGCGCAGGGCATCCGCCTGTTGGAGGGCAACATCCATTCCTCGGACGTGTTCTACCGGGAGGATGACGGCCAGCGCCCCACCTACTGGGAGCGTCTGCGGGACGAACAGGGCTGCCTGTGCGTGGAGATGGAGAGCTTTGCGCTGTTCCACAACGCCAAGGTGCTGGGCAAGCGGGCGGCCTGCCTGCTCACCATCTCGGACAGCTTTGTGTCCCCCGAGATCACCACGCCGGAGCAGCGCCAGACCAGCTTCACCGAGATGATGAAGGTCGCGCTGGCTGCCGAACAATACCTGTAAAGGATGCAGGCCATGGAACGAACGCAAGCGCAGCAGCTGATCCGTGCCGCCTTTGCGGCCCGGCGGTTCGCCTACACGCCCTACTCTCACTTCAAGGTGGGGGCGGCGCTGCTCGCCCGCAACGGGCAGGTGTTCACCGGCTGCAATATTGAATCCGCCTCCTATTCTCCCACCAACTGCGCCGAGCGCACCGCGCTGTTCAAGGCGGTGAGCGAGGGCGTCACGGAGTTTTCCGCCATCGCCATCGTGGGCAGCCGGGAAGGGGAGGTCAACCGCATCGTCACCAGCCCCTGCGGCGTCTGCCGGCAGGCGCTGTTTGAGTTCGGCGGCCCCGAACTGACGGTCATCATGGCCCGGAGCGAGGAGGATTATCTGGAGACCACGCTGGGAGAACTGCTCCCTTATGGCTTTGGTCCCAAAAATCTGGAGTTAGACTAAGGAGACATTTCCCTTGATGAAACGAGCAATTTCCCTGATCCTGTCCGTCGTGCTGCTGCTGGGCCTGTCGGCCTGTGGCAGCCCGAAAACCGCCCAGTCCGAACCCGCCGTGACGGGCACCCTCGTGGATGACAGCGCCTACGTCTATCAGCCCGGCGCGGAGGATCCCGCGGCGCCGCAGGGGAACGGCACTCTCATCGCCTTTGCTGCCGACAGTTCCGGCGTGGAGAGCGGCCCCAACGCGGGAGCGTGGAGAGGCGTCGAGACCTTCGCGGAAAATTATGGATTTACGGCCCAAAATTTTGTGGCGGAGGACGCTTCCTATGAGGCAACGCTGGCGGCGCTGCGTCAGGCGGCGGAGAGCGGCGCGCCGCTGGTGGTCTGCCGCGGCGAGACCATGGGCGCGGCCTTGTATGAGGTGCAGAACAATTACCCCACTGTCAGCTACCTGTTGCTGGAGAGCGAGCCGCACAGCGTGGATTACGTGAGCTATTCCACCGCCGCCAACGTACACTGCATCCTGTTTCAGGAGGAGCAGGCGGGGTATCTGGCCGGGTATGCCACCGTGATGGAAGGGTTCACCAGCGTGGGATTTCTGGGCGGCGAGCAGCTCCCCGGCAATGTGCGGTACTGCACCGGCTTTTTGCAGGGCGTCGATCAGGCCGCCGAGGTACAGGGCACCGACGTATACGTGCGCATCTGGTTCTGCAACCGGAGCGAGCCGGGGGAGGAAATTACCGAAAAAGTGATGAACTGGTTCGCCAACGGTGCGGGGATGGTGTTCACCTGCGGGGAGCTGGTGCAAAGCTCTGTGGATGCGTCCGGCGGTTCCAACTGCATCATCTCGGCCGGGTGGGACGCTTCCGGGCTGAGTGACGCCATCCTTTCGTCAGCGGTGCTCAACCGCAGCGCCATTGTCCAGAAAGCGCTGTACAGCTTTTTCAGCGACGGCCATGAGGCATGGGGGGCCAAGAACGCGGGCGTTACCACGCAGGTGGGCTACTCGGACGATGCGGTGGCGCTCGCCACCGCCGACTGGCGGTTCCACCGTTTCAGCCAGGCGGAGTATGAAAGAGTGTATGAACAGCTGCGCAGCAGCACGCTGAAGGTGGAGCGCTACTCCGATACCAGCAGCCTGCCGGAACTGCCCAACGTGGTGCTGGACATTCAGTAAAAACCGCTGATTCGCAAAAAATGCGAAGGCTGCGCCGAGATGACCGGGAATTGTTATGCTTTTGTAATGCCTTTTCAAGGGATTATGCATTGCAATTTTTCCCGAAATCCGCTATACTGGTTCTATTGCGGCGGGGGCCTCCCGCCGTGTAAAAATGTAAACAAGGAGATAGAAAACAATGAAAAAGTTGCTTGCTATGGCTATGGCCGCCTGCATGGCGTTCACCATGGTCGCCTGCGGCGGCGGCGCCGCCTCCAGCACGGCTTCTTCTGCGGCTGCCACCAGCGAGGCTGCTTCCGCGGAGAGCACCACCGGTACCAAGACTGACGTGGCCTTTGTCACCGACGTTGGCAACATTGATGACCAGTCCTTCAACCAGTACACCTGGCAGGGCGTGCAGGACTTCTGCGAGGCCAACGGCCTGAACGCCAACTACTACCGTCCCACCGAGGACTCCGACGCTGCCCGTATCGAGCAGATGGACAACGCCGTTGCTGACGGTGCCAAGGCCATTGTTGTGGCCGGCTATCTGTTCGGCTCTTCCATTGCCGAGGCACAGGAGAAGTACCCCGAAGTGCAGTTCCTGGCGCTGGACGTTTCCGCATTCGATCTGGGTGACAAGACTGCCGGTGCCAACACCGCTCTGATCACCTACCGTGAGGAGCAGGCCGGTTATCTGGCCGGTTACGCCGCGGTCATCGACGGCTACAAGGAGCTGGGCTTCCTGGGCGGCATGGCCGTTCCCGCCGTTATCCGTTACGGCTACGGCTTTGTGCAGGGCGCTGACGCCGCTGCCAAGGAGCTGGGCGTGTCCGACGTCAACATCAAGTACTGGTACTCCGGCGGCTTCGCTGCCACCGATGAGGTCAAGAACAAGATGGACGGCTGGTACTCTGAGGGTACTGAGGTCGTGTTTGCCTGCGGCGGCCCCGTCTGCCAGAGCTGCGATGCCGCTGCTCAGGCCAACGGCGGCAAGATGATCGGCGTTGACGTTGACCAGAGCGGCCAGTTCGACACCGTCATCACCTCCGCCATGAAGGCGCTGGCCAACTCCGTCAACGTTGCTCTGACCGATGCGATGAACAACGGCTGGAAGTTCAGCGAGACCTACGCCGGCAAGGAGACCACTCTCGGCGCTGCTGAGGACTGCGTGGGCCTGCCCATGGAGACCAGCAAGTTCACCGCCTTCACTCAGGAGCAGTATGACACCCTGTTTACTGCCATCGCTGACGGTTCTCTGGTGGTTGACAACAGCTTTGACGCTGAGGTCAAGCCTGCCGTCACCAACGTGACTGTGGATTATCAGGGCTGATTCTCCCATAAGAACCTTTTAGGCCGTCCGCCGTGCGCGGGCGGCCTTTGTGTTGCAAAATTGTTCTGTTCTCATTCTTTTTTATCCAAAACGCTTGTAGAACGGATGAAAATTTTGTATAATAAGAATATTAGTGAAGGAAAGGGAGTGCAACCATTGGCAGAAGATTTTGTCATTGAAATGCTGCACATCACCAAGGTATTCCCCGGCATCAAAGCCAACGACGACATCACTCTCCAGCTGCGGCGGGGGGAGATCCATGCACTGCTTGGCGAAAACGGCGCCGGTAAATCCACCTTGATGAGCGTTCTGTTCGGCCTGTACCAGCCGGAACAGGGTGTGATCAAAAAAAATGGCGAGGAAGTCCGCGTGCGCGACCCCAACGATGCCAACCGTCTGGGTATCGGCATGGTCCACCAGCATTTCAAGCTGGTGGAATGCTTCAGCGTGCTGGACAATATCATCCTTGGCGTGGAGGATACCCACTACGGCTTTTTGCAAAAGGCGGAGGCCCGCAAAAAAGTGGTGGCGCTCTCGGAAAAATACGGCCTGCGCGTGGATCCGGACGCACTGGTCAGCGATATTTCGGTGGGCATGCAGCAGCGCGTGGAGATCCTCAAGATGCTGTACCGGGACAACGATATTCTGATTTTCGATGAGCCGACCGCTGTGCTGACCCCGCAGGAGATCGAAGAGCTCATGGAGATCATGCGCGGGTTCAAAAAAGAGGGCAAGAGCATCCTGTTCATCACCCACAAGCTCAACGAGATCATGGCGGTGGCGGATCGCTGCACCGTGCTGCGCAAGGGCAGATATATGGGCACGGTGGACATTGCCGATACCACCAAGGAAGAACTGTCCCGCCTGATGGTGGGCCATGACGTCCGTTTTGCCGTGGAGAAAAAACCGCAGGTGCCGGGAGAGGCTGTGCTGGATGTACAGCATCTGGTTGTCCCCAGCCGCGTGCATAAAAAAGATGCCGTCCGGGATGTGAGCTTTTCGGTGCGCAGGGGCGAGATCGTCTGCGTGGCCGGCATCGAGGGCAACGGCCAGAGCGAGCTGATTTTTGGTCTGACTGGTCTGGAAAAGCCCGCCAGCGGCAGCGTTAGCCTCCTGGGAAAGGACGTTACCAATGCCCGCATCCGGGATCGCAGCAAGCTGGGCATGAGCCACATTCCGGAGGACCGGCATAAGCATGGTCTGGTGCTGGACTTCTCTTTGGAGGACAATCTGGTGCTGCAGCGCTACTGGCAGCCGGAATTCCAGAACCGTGGATTTATCAAGCGGGGCGAGGTCCGCACCTATGCGGAGCGCCTCATCGACCAGTATGATGTGCGCAGCGGTCAGGGGCCTGTGACGGTGGCTCGCAGCATGTCCGGCGGCAACCAGCAAAAGGCCATCATTGCCCGTGAGGTGGACAAGGACCCCAACCTGCTCATTGCGGTGCAGCCCACCCGCGGTCTGGATGTGGGCGCCATCGAGTATATCCACAAACAGATTGTGGCGGAGCGGGATCAGGGCAAGGCCGTGCTGCTGGTCAGTCTGGAGCTGGACGAGGTCATGAACCTGTCCGACCGCATCCTTGTGATGTACGAGGGCGAGATCGTGGGCGAATTCGACCCCAAAAAGACCACCGTGGAAGAGCTGGGCCTGTATATGGCCGGTGCGAAAAAGCAGGGGGAGGCGAAAGCATGAACAAGAAAACCAAACAGCCGCTTTTGCAGAACCCGGCGGCCATCAGTGTGCTGGCAAGCCTGCTGTCCATCGTCATCGGTCTGGTGCTGGGCTTTATCCTGCTCATCATCCTTAACCCCGGGGAGGCTCTCCACGGCATGAAAGCCATGCTGGGTACCGGCTTTGGCAGCATGGATAAATTCGGCAAGGTGCTGTATCAGGCCGCGCCGCTGATGCTCTGCGGCCTTTCGGTGGGCTTTGCCTTCAAGACGGGGCTGTTCAACATCGGCGCCTCCGGCCAGTACACCATCGGCAGCTTTTTTGCGCTGCTGTTCGCCATCCAGTTCCAGATGCCCTGGTGGGTCTGCCTGCTGGCGGCTGCGGTGGGCGGCGCCATCTGGGGCGTGTTCCCCGGCCTGTTCAAGGCATTTTTCAATGTGAACGAGGTCATTACCTCTATCATGTTCAACTGGATCGGGATGTATCTGGTGAACCTCCTGATGGCCAATATGCCCAAAATGCTGGCCTCCGGCTGGGGTGCGCCCAACTCGGACCGCACCGCCGCCCTGTCCTCCGCCAACACCGGGGCCATCATCCCCAAGGGCGGTCTGGATAAGCTGTTCGGCAATTCCAGCTGGATCAATATTTCTATTTTTGTCGCCATTGCGGTGGCCATCGTCATCTGGGTGGTGCTCCAGAAAACCACCTTCGGCTACGAGCTGAAGGCCTGCGGTCTCAACCGGGACGCCTCCCAGTATGCGGGCATCAACGCCAAACGCAACATCGTGTTGTCCATGGTCATCGCGGGCGCGCTGTCGGGTCTGGGCGGCGGCATCTACTATCTGGCCGGCACCGGTCAGTACGTGCTGCAAAAATCCATTCTGGGCATGGGCTTTAACGGCATCCCCGTGGCGCTGCTGGCAAACTCCAACCCGGTGGGAACCATCTTCTCCTCGCTGTTCATCAGCTATATTCAGGTGGGCGGCGCGGCCATGCAGCCGGCCTACTCGCCGGAGACCATCGACATTGTCATCGCGGTCATCATCTATCTGGCGGCCTTCGCGCTGCTCATGCGCGGTATCATCGCCAAGGCGATTTCCGGGCGCAAAACGAAAGGGGGCGATGGCAAATGATGATTCTGGCCAACATCATCAGTCTCACCATCATGTTTGCCGTGCCGCTGCTGCTGGTGGCACTGGGCGGCATGTTCTCGGAGCATTCCGGCGTCATCAACATTGCGCTGGAAGGCATGATGATCGTGGGTGCGCTGTTCGCCTGCTTTACGCTGCAAGCCTTTGACCAGTCCGGCTTCGGCAAGATGCATCCGCAGGTGAGTGTGTTCATAGCCATTCTGGTGGCGGGCGTGTCCGGCATGATCTTCTCGCTGCTGCTGGGCTTTGCGGCCATCAATCTGAAGGCTGACCAGACCATCGGCGGTACGGCGCTGAACCAGTTTGCGCCTGCCTTCGCGGTGGTCATGACGTGGGCCATTCAGGGGCAGGGCCTCACCACCATCTCCATTCCCAACTGGGTGCGCATCACCCGGGAGACCTTCGGTCTGGCCCCGGTGGACGGCCCCAGCTTCCTCAACAGCCTCATTTTCAAATATTTCTATCTCACCACGCCGGTGGCTGTGGTGCTGTTCATCGTGTCCGCGGTGGTGCTGTACAAGACCCGGTTCGGTCTGCGGCTGCGTGCCTGCGGCGAGCATCCTCAGGCGGCGGACTCGGTGGGCATCAACGTGTACAAAATGCGCTATGCCGGCGTGCTGATCTCCGGATTCCTCGGCGGCGTGGGCGGCCTTGCCTACACCTTTGCGGCCGGCTCCGGTTTCAACTCCACGGTGGGCGGCTACGGCTTCCTTGCGCTGGCAGTTATGATTTTCGGCAACTGGAAACCCCTGCCCATTCTGGCGTCCTCCTTCTTCTTTGCGCTGTTCAAGGTTATCGCGGCGTACAGCTCCTCGCTGCCGTTCCTGCCCACCTTCTCCGGCGTGAAGGATATCTCCAACTTCTACCAGATGCTGCCTTATATCGTCACGATGATCGTGCTGATCTTCACCTCCAAGAACTCTCAGGCCCCCAAGGCCGAGGGCATCCCCTACGATAAAGGCTCCCGGTAATTTTGCGAACAAGCCCGGCCCGCTGGGCCGGGCTTTGGTGTTTTGAAAGAAGGGATAAACCATGAGAATGTACGACGTTATCGCCAAAAAACGGGACGGCGGCATGCTGACCCGGGAGGAGATCGCCTTTGCGGTAAACGGATATGTGGACGGCTCGGTGCCAGATTACCAGATGTCCGCCCTGCTGATGGCCATTTATCTGCGCGGTATGACCGACGAAGAAACCGCGGTTCTCACCGATGTGATGGCCCATTCCGGCGATATGGTAGATCTGTCCGCCATTCAGGGCGTCAAGGTGGACAAACACTCCACCGGCGGCGTGGGGGACAAGACCACGCTGGTCATCGCGCCCATCGTGGCCGCCTGTGGTGTGCGCATCGCCAAAATGAGCGGCCGGGGACTGGGACATACCGGCGGCACCATCGACAAGATGGAGGCGGTTCCCGGCACCCGCACCGCGCTGACGCAGGAGGAATTTTTCCGTCAGGTGAATGAGATCGGTATTTCGGTCATTGGTCAGAGCGGAAAAATCGCTGTGGCGGACAAAAAAATGTATGCCCTGCGGGATGTGACCGCCACGGTGGGCTGTATTCCGCTGATTGCCTCCTCCATCATGAGCAAAAAGCTGGCGGCAGGCTCCGACGCCATTCTGCTGGACGTGACCATGGGAAACGGCGCTTTTATGAAAAATCTGGAGGACGCCACCGAACTGGCCCGCCAGATGGTGGCCATCGGCACCGCCAACGGCCGCAAGGTGGCGGCGCTCATCACCGACATGGACAAGCCGCTGGGCCAAAACATCGGCAACTCGCTGGAGGTGGCCGAAAGCATGGCGGTTTTGCAGGGCAAAGGCCCCACCGACCTGACGGAAGTCTGCCTGCAGCTGGCCGCCAACATGCTGGTGCTGGCGGGACGGGGCGGCCTACCGGCCTGCCGCGCCATGGCGGAGGGCGTCATCCGGGACGGCACCGCCTTTGTGAAGTGCTGCCAGATGTTTGCCGCGCAGGGCGGCGATGTGTCGGTGCTGAAAGACCCGTCCAGATTCCCCAAAGCAAAATACAGCTATGAGCTGACCGCCCGGGAGACCGGATACATCGTGGAGAACGATGTGGAGAAAATCGGCAACGCCAGCGTGCTGCTGGGAGCCGGACGCATCAAAAAGGAGGACAGCATCGATTTTGCCGCCGGCATCACCATGCACAAAAAGCTGGGGGATGCCGTCAAGGCAGGGGAGAGCATCTGCACCTTCTATGCGAATGACCCGGCGCTGTTCGCCGCGGCGGAGGAAATGTATCGGGGCGGTCTGGTCATCGGCCCCGAAAAGCCCCATGTCCCGCCTCTCATTTATGCCCGTGTCACCGCACAGGGCGTGGAACGGTTCTGAAAAAACGATCCCCGGCGCGTTGAAAGCGCCGGGGATCATTTCAGCCTTTTTTCCGTTTCAGCCACCAGACCTTGAACTTGCTGTACCCGTTGGCTTTATCCTCCTCAAAGCTCTCGGTGAGAAGATACCGTTTGCGTGCGCCGTCAAACTGTAAAGCGGTGCCGCCTTCCTGCACATCGGTAAGCACGCGGGGCAGAGCAGTCTGCTGGCTTTCAAATTCCGGTTCCTTCTCCCAAAGGATGCTGCCGTCCTCATCCAGACCGCGGCCCCACACGCTGAACACAAGGCAGGCCGCCTCGCCGTAGCAGTACCGCTCAAACCGAACCCGTCCATCCAGATAAAACAACATACAGTCGCGGAAATGGGTTTCCAACTCCTTTTCAAAGCGCTGTCCGCAGGCGGTTCCCGCAAAATCGGCGACGTTGGCAGTCATGGCATGGCCCTCCCGTTTTTGTTTTTATGATACCACAGAAAACCGGGGAAGTAAAGCAAAAACTGCCTGTAAAGCGTTATGCCTTTACATCTTGTTTGCGCAGCAAACAGTCCGCCGCCAATAAAAACACCGCCAGAAACACAAGGCAGCTCAGCACAAAGGAAAATTCGCTCCCTGCCAGCGCGTCCTCTGTTTTGTTGGAGTTCATGCCGGCAATCATCAGTGAGTAGGGCCACACAAGCCCCAGCCCCCGGCTGGAGAGCACCACGCCTGCCAGCCCGCAGCCCAGCGCAATCAGGATGGGCACCGCGAAACTGCGGATGAGCATAGCCAGCAGCAGCTGCAGCGCGATGACCGGCGCGGCGGCCAGTGCACCCCGCAGCGCCCACAGAAACACTTCGGCAGGCGGCAGTCCGGGCAGCTTTGCCCACAGCCTGCCGGACAAAAGATACAGCGTCAACATCCAGCCTTGGGTCAGCAGTGCCATTTTGAAAACCACCGCCAGCTTTGCCATAAACAGATACAGCGGCGGCACCGGCTGGCTCATGATCAGGTTCCAGTTGTGGCCCAGATGTTCCAGCCGCCACAGATAGGCGGCATACAGCCCCACCAGCGGCGAAAAGAAAAACAGTGCGTAAAATAAGGTGTGCTGCGTCCAGAGATTGTACCAGTTAAAGCGTAAGACTCCCTGATTTTGCAGAAAGTTGAAGGTTCCGTACGCTGCCGACAGCAACGGCAACAGAAAAAACACTACCCAGATGGGCGAACCCCGCAGCTTGCGGTTTTCAGCGGCAATACAATGGTGAAGCATGACTCATACCTCCTTGTTCTGAACGGCCCGCCAGCCCAGCACCAGCAGCAGCGCTGCCAGAGCCGCCGTCAGCGCCAGCATGGGAACCTGGAAGGGCAGGGCATAGTAGCTGCCGGTGCGGGTCTCAAAATTCCAGTCCAGCCCCACGCAGCTGAGAGGCAGGAAATACGCGAAAGGCACGAAATAGGCGAACTGAACGGGCATGTATGCCGCAAACAGCCCGCACAGGCTGCACGCCAGCCCTACACCCATCACCAGAAGCGTTTGCCTGAACCGGATGCACAAAAGACTCCCGGCCAGAAACAGGAGGGCATCCACCGCCAGTGTCGAAACTGCCGTCCATGCCAGCCGGGAAATGTCCAGCGGCTCGGTCACGCCGGACAGCCGCCCCATACCCAGCAGCCCGGCCATTTCCAGTGCTACCACCGCAGTCAGATACACCGCCCCCAGCGCGGTTTTGGCTCCGTACAGCGAGGCGCGGATTTGCAGCGTGTACAGCAGTTTTGCGGTGCAGCCTTTGGTTTCGGCGTCCCACAGCCGGCTTGCCAGCGCCGCCATGCCGACGGGCATGACAACGGTGTGCAAAACCGGCAGCACGTACAGCAGGCTGGAATAATAGGACGCCCTTTCGTCCCCGGAGGCCGGTGCACCGCCGCTGGCCCACAACAGCACGCAGAGAGGGATCCCCGCCACCACCAGCCAGTCCCAGCGGCGGCGGGCTTTTTTCAACTCACAGAAAAAGGCGGTCATTGGGCGCTCACCCCACTTTCCGTCAGGTTCAGGAAGATTTCCTCCAGTGTGCAGCTGCGCACCGTCACGCCCACCACACCGGCGCCTGCCGCTGCAAGCGCCTGCACCAGCTCGGCCAGCCGGGCGTCCCGCAAAGGAGGGAGAAGCAGGTCCTGCTGCTCCCGCCGCACCGTCAGGCCGCTGCGCTGCAAAACCGCCGCGCCCTGCTCCGGGTGCAGCAGCCGCAGCACCACATCGCCCCGGCTGTGCTTTTGCAGTTCGGTCAGCGGCCCCTGAAACAGCAGCCGCCCCCTGTTGATGATGCCCACCTGGTCGATAATTTGCTCCAGCTCGCTGAGCAGATGGCTGGAGATCAGCACCGAGGTACCGCACTCCCGGGGCATTCCGGCAATCAGCGCCCGCATCTCCTGAATGCCTGCCGGGTCCAGCCCGTTGGTGGGTTCGTCCAGAATCAACAGCCGGGGACCTCCCAGCAGCGCCATGGCAATGCCCAGACGCTGACGCATTCCCAGCGAATACTGCCCCACTTTTCGGCGGCGATCCTTCTGCAAATGCACGATGTCCAATACACGGTCAATGTCTTTCTTGTCCACGCCTTTCAGATCCGCCACGATCTGCAAATTTTCCTCGGCGGTCAGGTGGCCGTAACAGCTGGGATTTTCAATCAGACTGCCGGTCTGACGCAGCAGCGCCAGACGGTTCTGGTCGTTCATGGCCTTGCCCAACAGCTGCACATGGCCTGCGGTGGGATGGCACAGCCCCAGCAGCATCTTCATGGTGGTGGATTTTCCCGCGCCGTTGGGGCCGATAAAGCCGTACACACAGCCCTCCGGCACCGCCATCGCCACATGGTCCACCGCAAAATGACTGCCGAACTGCTTACACAGCCCGGAGGTTTCGATCACATTCATACAGACACGCTCCTTTCGTGTGTCTGTATGCTATCATGGCCGCCTTAATCCGCGGCTAAGCTCCGCTTAAGTTTGCCTTAAGATTTGCAAAAAACACTGGTGTGCCGCTCGTAGATACAGTAGAATGAGGGTGGAGGCGATACCATGCAGGATATTTTTGCGGCCAGAGTGCTGCTGGTGGATGACCAGCCGGAACTGCTGGCGCTTGTAAGCGGCAGGCTGCGGCAGGCGGGGTATGGGACGGTGGATACTGCGGCGGGCTGTGCGGAGGCACGGGCCTGCTTTGCGGCGCACAGACCGGACGTGATGATTCTGGATATCAACCTGCCGGACGGGGACGGTTTTTCGCTGTTTCGGGAACTGCGCAGGCAGGCGGATATTCCGGCGCTGTTTCTCTCGGCCCGGGACGCGGATGCCGACCGTCTGTTTGGGCTGGGCCTTGGCGCGGACGATTACCTTACCAAGCCCTTTCTGACGCAGGAACTGCTGCTGCGTTTGCAGGGCATTCTGCGCCGTGCGTACCGCCTGCCCAGTCAGAGGACGGTACAAATCGGCCCCTGCACGGTGCGTTTGGGGGATGCGGCGGCGGAGCTGGCAGGGCGCACCGCCGCGCTGACCGCCACCGAACTGACGCTGCTGCAAAAGCTGGCGGACAACCGGGGGCATATCGTCACCTTTGACGCACTGTGTCAGGCGGTGTGGGGCGACGGCTATTACGGGTATGAGAACGCGCTGGGGGTACACATCCGCCATCTGCGGGAAAAGGTGGAAGTGGAGCCGTCCCGGCCCCGGTATCTTGTCACGGTGCGGGGACTGGGTTACCGTCTGGAGGTGCAGCCATGAAATCGCTGTGCAAACTGGCGGCGCGCTGTCTGCTGGCAGCGGTGGGCGTGGCCCTGTCACTGGTGATCGTTCTTTTGTCTGTGCTGGTGGGCGTAGGACTGCATGAGGCCCAAAATTACCCCTATTCCCACTATCAGGTGGGGGAAGTGGCGCAGGCGCTTCGCCGGACGGGGAGCGGGTTCGCGCTGGATGCCGCCCACACGCCGGAGGAGTGGCTGGACGGCTACGAATGGGCTATGCAGCTGGACGAGCAGGGCAGCGTGATCTGGCGGCTTGGCCTGCCCGCCGGTCTAAACCGGGACTACACCGTGGGGGAGGTGGCGGGTTTTTCCCGCTGGTATCTGGATGGCTACCCGGTGTTTGTGTGGCGCAATGACTACGGTCTGATGGTGCTGGCCAAGGCAAAGGGGAGCATCTGGCGGTACAGCTATTACAGCACGCCGGATGCAGTGTGGGTAGCGGTGCGCAGCGCGGTGCAGGCGGCAGCCTTTGTGCTGGCGGCGGCGCTGCTGGTATGCGGGCTGCTGCTGTGGCGTTTGTGGCGCAGCCTGCGCAGCATCGGGGAGGGGTTGGACGCGCTGGCGCAGGGACAGCCCGTGACGGTGCAGGCAGAGGGGATTTTGTCCGAGCTGGCGCAGACGCTTGATTGCACGGGAGAACTGCTCCGCCGCCAAAACGAGGCGCTGGCCCGGCGGGACGCCGCCCGCACCAACTGGGTGGCCGGGGTGAGCCACGACATCCGCACGCCGCTGGCGCTCATTGTGGGGTATGCTGAGCGGCTGGAACCGGATGAGACCGCAAGAAAAATACGGATGCAGGCGCAGAAGATCAAAGCCCTTGTGGAGGACCTGAACCTGACCAGCAAGCTGCAATACAACGCCCAGCCGCTGCGGCTGGCGGAGGTGCAGGCGGGAGCACTGCTGCGGCAGGCGGCGGCGGATTTCTGCAACAGCGAATTGCCGGCAAACACCCGCCTTGTGTTTTCGCTGGATGAGAAAGCCGGGCAGGCGCTGCTGCACGCCGATGCCGCATTGCTGGCGCGGGCGCTGGAAAACCTGCTGCAAAATGCCGCCCGGCACAACGCCGAAGGCTGCACCGTCACACTGGCAGCCAACTGCAACGGCGGTCATCTCGTCATCACGGTCTCGGATGATGGGACAGGCTACCCGCCTGCTGTTCTGACGGCGCTGCAAACAGGAGAGACGGGGGAGAACACACCGCATATTCTGGGCCTGCATCTGGTGGAGCAAATCGTTGCCGCCCACGGCGGGCAGACGGCCTTCTCCCGGAATCAGCCCCATGGCGCCAAGGCGGTGCTGACGCTGCCGCTTGCATAGCAAAAGGAGGAGCCCGCTTGGCTCCTCCTTATGGTGGTGTTGTGGTTTATCCATGCAGCTCCAGCGGCAGACCGTCCGGGTCGAAGAAAAAGGTCATCTGCTCACCAGTGAGGTCGTCGGTGCGGATCGGTTCGCAGGCGATCCCTTTTTCCGCCAGCTCTGCCACAACGGCGGGCACATCGGTCACCCGAAAGGCCAGATGCCGCAGACCGCAGGCCTCGGGATAGCTGGGACGTTTGGGGGCGTCCGGCTTGATGAACACCTCCAGTTCCAGCCCGTTCAGACGGAGATCCAGCTTGCAGTCGCCTTTTTCGGGACGGCGGGTATCACGAATCACCGCAAAACCCAGTTTGTCCACATAAAATTCCCGGGTTCGCTGATAGTCTGTGCCAATGATGGCCACATGGTGTACGCTGGTCAAGTCCACTGTCTGCTCCTTACTTCATCAGTCCGCAGACCAGCTGGGCGTAGGCCACAGGGTCCTCGATGGGCAGGCCCGCAATGAGCATGGCCTGATCGTAGAGCAGCTCGGCATAGCTGCTCACCTTGTCGGCATCGCCCGCCTCGTGGGCGGCCTTCAGCGCGGCGAACACCGGGTGGTTGGGGTTCAGTTCCAGAATCTTGGTGCTCTCCACGTTCTCGCCGGTGGGCATCTTGCGCAGCACCTTCTCCATCTCCATGGAGATGCCGCCCTCGCTGGACAGGCTCACGGGATGCTCCTGCAGGGTGGGGTTCACCTTCACATCCTTGATCTTGCCGTTCAGTGCGGTCTTGATCTGCTCAAACAGGTCCTTGTTCTCGGCGGCGGTTTCCTCGGCGGCCTTCTTTTCCTCCTCGGTTTCCAGTCCCAGATCGCCGGAGTTGATGTTCTTGAACTCCTTCTCCTTGTAATCCCGCATCATTTGCAGGCAGAATTCATCCACATCCTCGGTGCACAGCAGCACATCGTAGCCCTTGCTCTGTACCAGCTGGGCGTTGGGCAGTTTGTTCAGGCGGTCGGTATCGTCACCGGCGGCAAAGTAGATGCACTTCTGATCCTCGGGCATCTTCTCAATATACTCGTCCAGCGTGACAAGCTTTTTCTCCTTGGCGCTCCAGAACAGCAGCAGATCACCCAGCAAGTCCTTGTGCATGCCGTAATCGCCGTAGATGCCGAACTTGATCTGGCGGCCAAAGGCCTTCCAGAAGGTCTCGTACTTCTCGCGGTCATTGTTCAGCATGGCGCGCAGCTCGTTCTTGATCTTCTTCTCCAAAGAGTTGCGCATCAGACGCAGCTGGCTGTCCTTTTGCAGCGTCTCACGGCTGATGTTCAGCGACAGATCTTCGCTGTCCACCACGCCCTTCACAAAGCTGAAATAATCCGGCAGCAGGTCGCCGCATTTTTCCATGATCATCACGCCGGAGGCGTACAGCGCAAGACCCTTCTCATACTCCTTGGTGTAGAAGTCGTAGGGGGTCTGGCCGGGGATGAACAGCAAAGCGGTGTAGGTGGCGGTGCCCTCGGTGCGGGAGGTGATGACCCGCAGCGGGTCCTGCCAGTCGTTGAATTTGTTCTTGTAGAACTCGTTGTAGTCCTCGTCCTTGACCTCGCTCTTGGGGCGTTTCCAGATGGGCACCATGCTGTTCAGCGTTTCCAGCTCGGTGTAGGTCTCCCACTCCGGCTTGTAATCGTCGCCGGCGTCCTCCGGCTTCGGCTTCTGGCGGGATTTTTCGCGGTACATCGTGATGGGGTAGTGGATGTAGTCGCTGTATTTTTTCACCAGATTCGCAAGCTCGTAATCATCCAGATACTCGCTGAACTTATCCTCGTCGGTGTCGTCCTTCATCACCATGATGATGTCGGTGCCCACCTCGTCCTTGTCGGCCTCCGAGAGGGTATAGCCCTCCACGCCCTTGCTCTCCCACATCCAGGCCTGCTCCTCGCCTTGAGCGCGGGAAATGACAGTGACCTTCTGCGCCACCATGAACGCGGAATAGAAGCCCACACCGAACTGGCCGATAATATCGATGTTGTCGCTCTGGTTCTCCGTCTTGAAATCCAGAGAGCCGGACTTGGCGATGGTGCCCAGATTCTTTTCCAGCTCCTCTTTGGTCATGCCGATGCCGTTGTCGGAAACGGTGAGGGTGCGGCTGTCCTTGTCCACCGTCAGGTGAATCTTCAGATCCTCCTTGTTGATGCCGATGGTGGTATCTGTCAGGCTCTTGAAATACCGCTTGTCGCAGGCGTCGGAGGCGTTGGAGATCAACTCACGCAGAAAAATCTCCCGGTTTGTGTAAATGGAATTGATCATCAGGTCCAGCAGCTTTTTGCTCTCGGCCTTGAATTGATGCATTGCCATGATAGAATCCCTCTCTTTGTTAAATGGCTTAGCACTCGCGTGCTTAAAGTGCTAAATGTAGTTTAGCACTCTTTTATAAAAAGCGCAACCCCTTTTGCGGATTTTAACAAAATATTCAGAAACCTCTTTTCTTTTCCGCCCGTTTGCGGTATGCTTAATATAAAAACATAACAACGGAAAGGAAGTTGGATATGTCTCAATACGGAGAAAAAGCCTTTGCCCTGTTTCATGAGGGATATAATTGCAGTCAGGCGGTCACGGCGGCCTTCGCCCGGGAAATGGGCATGAGCGAGGAGCAGGCGCTGAAACTGTCGGTGGGCTTTGGCGGCGGCATGGGCCGCATGCGGGAGGTCTGCGGTGCGTTTTCCGGCATGGTGCTGGTGCTCAGCGGCCTGTACGGCAGCGCCGACCCGGCCCGCAAAACCGAAATGTACGCGGAGATTCAGGCGCTGGCCGCCCGCTACAAGCAGGAAAACGGCGGGAACTCCATCATTTGCCGGGAATTGCTGGGGCTGGACAAGCCGGAGGGAGACCCCCACGCCAGCCCCCGCACCGATGCCTACTACAAAAAGCGCCCCTGTGCGGAGCTGTGCCGCATCGCGGCGGACGAACTGGCGGAATACATCGCCGCCCACCCGTTGGAGGGCTGAGCCATGGAACTTTACAAGACCATCCTGCCCGGCGGCGCGGAGCTGACCGGCTATCTGCGGGACAACTGCCCCGAAATGCCCACTGTGGCGGTGCGTCCCGCCATGCTGATTTTTCCCGGCGGCGGCTACGAGTATTGCAGTAAGCGGGAGAGTGACCCGGTCGCCATGCAGTTTCTGGCGGCGGGGTATCAGGTGTTCACGCTGATCTACACCACCAAGCGCCCGCCGCTGGGCTGGCAGCCCCTCACCGAGGCGGCGTGGGCGGTGGCCCACATCCGGCAGAATGCCGCCGCGCTGCGGGTGGACCCGGAGAAGATCGCAGTCTGCGGGTTCTCGGCGGGGGGACATCTGGCCGGCAGCGTGGCAGCGCTGTGGGACGCGGAGCCGGTACAGGCCGCCCTCGGCCGCCCCGGCCGCGCCGCTCGCCCGGATGCGGCGGTGCTGTGCTATCCCGTCATCACCTCGGGGCCGCTTGCCCACCGGGGTTCCTTTGACCAGCTGTGCGGACAGGACGCGGCCATGCTGGCACAGTTCAGTCTGGAATGCCACGCCCGTCCCGACATGCCGCCCTGCTTTTTGTGGCACAATGTCACCGATGAAAGCGTGCCGGTGCAGAACTCTCTGCTGATGGCAGACGCTTTGCAAAAAGCGCAGGTGCCGTATGAGCTGCACATTTTCAATAAGGGAGTTCACGGAGAGAGCATCTGCACGCCCGAGGTGAACACCCCCAACGCCCACAGCGCCCACTGGCTGCCGCTGTGTCTGGAATGGCTGGAGGATGTACTGTGAAGGTGGAACCGGGCCGGGCAGGGGAGATTCTGGAGGGCACCCCGCTGGCGCTGGAGGAGCCGTTTCCCTTTGTCTGCGCAGGCTGCGGGGACTGCTGCCGGGAACGGCGGGATCTTGTGCTGTCCGGGTATGATCTGTACAGGCTGGCGCGGTGGCTGCGTCTGTCGCCCCGCACGGTGGCGGCGGCCTTTTGCAAAAGCTATCTGGGAGAGCAGACCTGTCTGCCCACCCTCTGCCTGACGCCGAACCCCCACACAGGGGACTGCCGGTTTCTGGAGGGCGGCGCCTGTCAGCTGCACCCGGCGCGGCCTCTGGCCTGTGCGCTCTACCCGCTGGGGCAGCGCATTGACGGCGCGACCGGGGCGGTGGAATACATTGCCCAGACGCCGCTGTGCGGGGCAGCCGCTCCGGGGGCCACCCTGCGGGAATACCTGCAAAACGCGGGTGTGACCGACCGGGCGGGGGTGGATGCCCGCTGGGCGGTGGAGTGCACCCGGCTGTCCCGGCTGATGCAGGCACACCGGGATCACCCGCATTTTGCTCCGGCGGCCCGCCGTGCGGCGAAGGCGCTGTACTTTCAGTATACCACCCGGGAGGAATTTTACCCCCAATTCCAGCAAAATATGGCGCAGCTCTGGCCGGTTCTGGACAGACTGTTTGCCTAACGAACGCCGCCGCACGGGAAGGCTCCCGCACGGCGGCGTGTTTTATTTCACCTGATGGTTGGTATAGACCCACCCGGCGAGGGGCAGGCATACCGCGAGATAGAGCAGCAGCATACAGCACTGCATGCCCGGCTGCCAGACGGGGAGGCCGAAGGGGTGGTACACCCTGAACTGCGTCAGTTCGGCAAAGTAGTTGTTGAAGGGCAGCAGCTGGGTGTAAGTCTGCATGCCTTCCTCCTATCGTACCTGATGCCGGGTGTAAATGCGCCCGGCCAGCGGCAGAAAGACCACCATGTACAACGGCAGAACGACCAGCAGCACCACCGGCATCCACAGAACCCTGCCGAACAGATGAAAGGTCTGGGTGTTGAACAAAACGGAGTAGTCTTTTGCCAGCGGCAGCAGCGCAAGAACTTTCTGGACGGCCTCTATTTTGAGGAAGCTTCCCAGCATGGGCAGGAACAGAACAACGCCAAGGCTGCACACGATGGCCGGGAAAGTGCTGTTCATCCGGGCACTGAAAAACGCTGTTACGCTCACAGCGGCCAGACAGGAGACCAGCGCCAGCACAAGGGCGTACAGCTCGGATTCCCAGACCGTCATGGGCAGGAAGGAACTCACAAAAAAGCCTGCCTGCACCGGGCAGTTCAGCCCGCGGGTGCCCAGCAAGAGCACCTGACAGCCCACATAGACGCCGCAGCACAGCGCCCACCACAGCACTGTCACCGCCAGCACGGCCAGGCATTTGGCGGCGGCCGCCTTTCCGCGTCCCTTGCGGGTACACAGCACCACCGACGCCGCGCCGCACTGGTATTCCCCGGCGAACACCGGAGCAAAGGCGATGCACAGCAGCCAGCCCACCACCGTCAGGATAGAACCAACGGTATCCGCGTAGTATTCCTGTCCGCGGGTCCAGTCATAGTAAAACGGCGTTTCCACTTTTTCGTTCAGGGCAAGAAAATACTGGATGTCCTGCTCATTGTCCAGCTTCTCCCGCAGGCGGTTCTCCACATAGGCATCCCGCGCCTCGTAAAAGCCCTCGATCTCCTCGTCGGTATAGCTGATGACGGCGTTTATGTATTCTGCATAAGTATTGTAATTGGAGCCGACTTTGGACAGAATCGCATCCACATTGTTCATCATCATCCCAATGGGGCGGATGTAGGCGGAACGCACCTGCGGTTCCAGCGTGCCGTCCGCCAGAAGATTTTCCGGCTGATAGCCAAGGGCGAACTGGTCGCGGGCGGCTTTGATGACTTCGGCGGTCATGGGGCCGCGCCACGGCTCAATGAGCGCCTGCTCTTTTTTCGCCACAGCCGGGCCGTATTCCCGCGGCGTGTCGGGGGATTCCCGATAGGTCAGCGAAACGGTGCCCTGATAGATGCCAAAGAAAAGGCACAGGGCGAAAGCCAGCCCCAGCGTCACCAGAGAAGAACGCTGCTTGAAGATTTTTTTGAACTCCCACACAAACAGATTCATGGTTACTGGCCCTCCTCGTCTGCGAAATGGGCAAGATAAACATCCTCCAGCGTTGGCTCGGCGGCCTTTGCCCCGGCGGGCGGGTCGCTGGTGATGAGGCGGGCCTCCACGCCGCCGGCGGTATGGTGCAGGTTTGCCACAGTGTACACCCGCTCCAATCCCACGGCGGTGGCCTCATCGGTGCAGAGCGTCCACACCTGACCCGCTGCGGCGGCGGTCAGCTGCTCCACGGTGCCCCGCTGCAGCAGCCGACCCTGCTTCATCAGCAGAATCTCATCTGCAATGTATTCCACATCCGACACGATGTGGGTGGACAGCAGCACGGTGCGTCCTTTGGCGTAGTCCGCGATGAGATTGCGGAACCGAACCCGTTCCTTGGGGTCCAGCCCGGCGGTGGGTTCGTCCAGCACCAGCAGGGACGGGTCGTTGAGCATGGCCTGCGCAATGCCCAGGCGCTGTTTCATACCGCCGGAGTAGGCGCGTATCTTCTTTTTGCCCACCCCGGCCAGGCCCACCTGCCCCAGCAGCGCGGGGATGCGGTGGTCCGCTTCGGTGCGGGTCAACCCTTTCAGACAGGCCATATACCGCAAAAATTCCAGCGCCGTAAAATCCGGATAGTAGCCAAAATCCTGCGGCAGGTATCCCAGCATCGCCCGGTAATCCTCGCCCAGGCGGGCAATGTCGCTGCTGCCGTACAGGATGCGGCCACCGTCAGGCTCCAGGATCCCGCACAGCATCCGCATGAGGGTGGTCTTGCCTGCGCCGTTGGCGCCCAGCAGGCCGTATACGCCCTCGCCCAGCGTCAGGCTGATTTCATTCACGGCGGTACGTCCGCCGTAGCGTTTTGTCAGATGGTCCAAGGTTACAGTTTGCATGAAGAAACTCCTTTTCTTTGCAATGCAAGGCTCTGCCAGACCAGCAGCACCAGCGCCACGGCCAGCGCGGCCATCCAGAAAGGACGGTGCTGCGGCAGATACAGAGGTCTGCGGGCAACGGTCAGGATGGCGCCGGTGGCAACGGTCAGCAGCACGGCGGCCAGCAGCAGCTGGTCGGGGCGCAGCAGCCGCAGCGCCGCAAGGCACCCGGCGCACATCAGCGTGAAGGGGGTCAGGCAGTACAGCAGCAGCGTGAGCAGCTGGGCGCGCAGTGCGGCAGCCCCCAACGCGGCGGCAACCCCCAGCAATGCGAAATCCACAAGGCCGAACAGCAGCAGCCGCGCCGCGCAGACCTGCGGCAGATTGTACCGGGTGGCCAGTTCCAGTTCCAGCATGCCGCCGTTGTACACCCGCACAAGGTCGGTGATGTTGATGACCAGCAGCAGCGGCAGCAGGCTGCCCAGCAGGAGATAGACCGACTCCGCACCCGGCATGCGGTAGACCAGCATGCCCAGCGCCGCCAGCAGCATGCCCTGCGCGGCCCACATCCGGGGATGGATGAACCCCAGCTGCGTCCACAGGAACCCGGCAGGGGACAGCCCCGGCAGCGTCCGCCGTGCCGCCAGCAGGGCGGCTTTGGCGGAAGGCTCCGGCGCGGGGGGCTGGTAGGTGTTCAGTACATTGCGCAAGGTTTGTTTCATCCCAATTCCTCCTTCAGCAGTTCACGCAGCAGCTCCTCCGCCCGGCGCAGACGGTATCGTACCGCCGGACTGGTGCTGTGGGTGACGGCGGCGATTTCCGCCGCTTTCAGCCCGTGATAATAATGTAAGAGCACCACATCGCGCTCCCTGAACGGCAGTGCCGCCAGTGCGGCCCGGACGGCCAGTGCGGTGTCCCGGTCAGCGGAAGGGGAGGAAGGCTCCTCCGGCAGCTCCTCCAGATACACCGGCTTTTTCCGCTTGAACCAGTCCCGGCACAGGTTGCCCGCGATGGTGTACAGATAATTCAGCGCCTTGCCATGGTGACGGTACCTCTCCCGGTTCTGCCAGAACCGCAAAAAGGTGCTCTGCGTCAGATCCTGCGCCAGCTCCCGGTCCGCCACATGGCGGCAGCAATAGGCGTAGATGCTCTGGTAATGCTGCTCTACCAAAGTCTCGAATTCCTGTTCGTCCATGCGTTCACCACCGTTCACTCTGTATAACGAATCAGAGGGCAAAAAATCAGCAAAAATCATAATTTTTTCAAAATGACGTTTTATCGACAAAGTTTTTTTGCAAAAACACTTGCATTTTTCGGCGGGGTCTGTTATAATAATCAAGCACCCGAGGTCAGCGGTGCATAACAGATGGGAGCTTTCCCGAGTGGCCAATGGGGACAGACTGTAAATCTGCTGCTTAATGCTTCGGTGGTTCGAATCCACCAGCTCCCACCAAAAATCAGCGTCAGGACGAAAGTTTTGACGCTGATTTTTTTGTATAAAAAAGCGGCTCCCGACCAAAACGGGAGCCGCCGGTCATCACGCGGTTCAGCAGCAGAAGAATCCGCCCCGGC
The DNA here is from genome assembly GCA_945830575.1 of uncultured Subdoligranulum sp. Taxonomy (GTDB): domain Bacteria; phylum Bacillota; class Clostridia; order Oscillospirales; family Ruminococcaceae; genus Gemmiger. Next base: position 256,012 of record CALZZE010000001.1, read on the forward strand.
CGCCGCAGCAGCACATGCTGAGCAGGTTGCATAGCAGCATATACATCCACATGCTCAGGCAGAACCGGCCCGGCGCACCGCTGGGCTGGGCGTAAGGCTGCTGGTAGCGGGTATAACTCTGCCCGGGGGAGCGCAGCCGATCCAGAAGATTCTGATAGGTGTAGTTGCCCGGCTCCATCTGTACGGCATTGCGGGCTTCCTCCTGGGCGCGCAGGTTGTTGCCCAGTCCCTCGTTGGCGAGGGCGCAGTAATAGTGCCACTGGGCATTGCGCTGGCTGGCGGCGATGCCGTTCAGCGTGTTCATGGCCTCCTGATAGTATCCGTTGCGGAGATAGTTGGCCGCGGCCTGCATTTCGGGGCTTTCGCCGCCGGTGGTGTAGGTCTGCCGGCCATACCCCCGGTTGGGGCCGCCGGCACCGTAAAATCCAAACCCGAACGGCCCGTAGCCGAACCCGAAGGGGTCGCTGCCATAGGACGCGCCGCCCTGCCGGTTCTGGGGGCCGCTGCTGTAGCCGTAGCTCTGCTGAGGCCCGCCGCCGTTCTTGCGGCGCAGCACCTCGCTGTAAGCGGCCTGCACCTCCTTGAATTTTTCCTCCGCGGCGGGGTCATCAGGGTGCAGGTCAGGGTGGTACTGCTTGCATTTCTGGCGGTAGGCTTTTTTGATGGTCTCCTCGTCAGCATCCGGCCGGATCCCCAGTACGCTGTACGGATCAGTCATGTGTTTGCCCCTCTCTGTGCGTTTTCACCAGCGCATATTTGCTCCAAACGCCGGAATAGATGGTGTTGTACAAAATCTCTCCCTCGGGTGTCTCTTTCAAAATGGGCAGAAGTTCAAAGCTCTGCGCGCAAAGACCCATCTGCTGGGTCAGATATTCCTGACAGCACTGCTCGAATTCTTGCTTCGGCAGCTGCGCCGCCAGTTGAGACAGCGCGTTGTAACGTCCTTTTTTGGCGTCTTTCTCCAAATCGTCGTAAGCGTCCATCAGATAGATGAACCCGCCCAGCCCGCGGCCCATGGCCTGCAGAACGGCTTTCCATTCGTCCTCCCGGCAGGCCAGCACGCTGCCCAGCAGATTGCCGAACGCGCCGCACAGCGCGTCCAGATCATGACTGCCCGCGCCCTCCAGCGCGTTCAGCTCCTCCAGATACCGGGCAATGTCCGCACACTGGCGGGGCCAGCGCCGGCGGATGCCCGGCAGGTGCGGGGCCAGCGCGTCGGCGTGGCGGCGGCTGAGGCGGTCTTTGTCGTCCTGCCAGTTGTCCAGATCGTTGTAGTAGGCCAGCACCACCGTCATGTCCGCCGCGTATTCCAGAAATTCGTTGGCGGCGCGGGGGCGGCTTCGCACCGGATGGGGCAGGCACCTGCCACGGCAAAACGCCGTTTCCGGCTCATAGAGCGCCGAAAGCAGCGTGGCGGTAAAGGCAAGATCGTAGCTCAGTGACAGCCGCGCCGCCGTGCCATACCGGCCAAGGCTCTGGCAAAGGCCGCAGTAGTAGGACTGGTAGCGCTCCCGCGCCGGTTTGGAAAGGGTTTGGGGAAAGACGGTGATGTAACCGAACATTCGATCAACTCTTTTTGATAAAACTGGTTCCGCACTTGGGACAGGTGATGGAAATGCGTCCCCGCCCGCGGGGCACCCGGATGGACTGCCTGCAATGCGGGCATTTGAAATAGCGGTAGACCTTGCGCTGGTCGAACCGCAGCTTCTGGCGGGCCAGCCAGTCCTTGGCCTGATTTTGCAGAGAAAGGTATTTCATGTTCTCCGCATACCGTTTCTGGATGTTGCGGCTGAAAATGCGGTAGTAGCACCAAAGCAGCAGCGCCAGCCCCAGCCAGTACAGAAAACCGCTGAGCCACGCGCCCAACACCACAAGGATCAGGGAAAGAATACACAAAAATCCATTGAGCTGGTCAAAGCCGTACCGGCCGGACATAAACCGCTGAAACCATGCTTTCATTGCCAATACCCACCTTTTTTTGATTTCGGCAGCTATTATGCCATAAAAATATGGGAAAATCGTGAACAAGGGATAAATTAAGAATGAATTGTGGATGTTTTCTGTCAGATACCATTATCATACCACATCCGGGGCGACAATTCCAGTCCCCGCCACGATGTTTAACAGGAAAGGCCGAAAAACGCCAACGCCGCTTGGTAGAAACCGCGCCCCGCATTTGCTATACTGGTAAAAAATCATGGCAAAGGTGGGAAAAGTATGAGAAATGCCTACATTGACAACCTGCGCTCCTTTACGGTGGCGCTGGTGGTGGTGTATCATGTGATTTATATGTACAATTCCATCCTGACCGCCGGGGTCATCGGCCCCATCGGGGAGACCGCGTGGCTGGATGCATTGCAGTATCTTCTGTATCCATGGTTCATGCTGATCCTGTTTGTGGTCAGCGGCATGTGCAGCCGCTGGTATCTGCAAAGCCACACCGAGCGGGAGTATCTGAGGTCGCGCACCCGCAAGCTGCTGGTGCCCTCCACGGTGGGGGTGCTGGTGTTCGGCTGGGCGCAGGGGGCCTGCAACATGGCCATGAGCGGTGCGCTGGGGATGCTGCGGGAGGTTCCGCCGCCTGTTGCATACCTGATTCTTTGTGTGAGCGGCACCGGCGTGCTGTGGACCATTCAGGTGATGTGGGTGCTGTCGGTGCTGTTGTTGCTGCTGCGCCGCGTGGAGCGCGGCCGCCTGGCTGCTGTGGGGGCAAAAACCGGCGTCCCAGCGCTTCTGCTGCTGGGCATCCCTGTGTGGGCGGCGGCGCAGGTGCTGAACACGCCGGTCATCGCGGTGTACCGGTTCGGCATTTACGGGGCAGGGTTTTTACTGGGGTATGCGGTGTTCTCCCATGAGGAAGTCATGGAACGGCTCTCCCGCAGGGCGGCACCTCTGCTGGCGGCAGCGCTGGCGCTGGGCGCGGTCTATACGTTTGTCAGCTATGGGCAGGATTACGCACAATCCCCGGCGGTGAACAGCCCGCTGGCCATCGCCTACGCATGGGGAATGTGCCTTGCTCTGCTGGGGGCGTTTTACCGGTGGGGCGGCCGTTCCAGCCGGCTGACAGCGTTCGCGGCGCAAAAAAGCTTTGGGCTGTATGTGTTTCACTATCTGGCGCTCTCCGTCACGGCGCTGCTGCTGACAGGTTACACCTCTCTGCCTGCTCCGGCGGTGTACCTGATCTCCGCGGTGATGGCCTTTGCATGCGGCCTTGCGCTGTATGAACTTGTGGCAAGAGTCCCGGTGCTGCGGTGGTGCGTACTGGGCATTTCCAAAAGGAGGAAGAACCATGTTTCGTGAAAATCTCATCCAACTGCGCAAGCTGAAGGGGCTGTCGCAGGAGGAGTTGGCCGAGAAAATTCAGGTCAGCCGCCAGACGCTTTCCAAATATGAAACGGGGGAATCCCTGCCGGACATCGAAAAGTGCAGCCGTCTGGCGGAGATTCTGGATGTCTCGTTGGATGAGCTGGTGAATTTTGACGGCGGCGGCTGGGGTCTTGGAGTGCCGCCCAGGGGCAAACACCTGTTCGGTGTGGTCACGGTGGGGGACAAGGGGCAGATCGTCATTCCCGCCAAAGCCCGGCGTTTGTTCGGCATGGAGCCGGGGACCCGGCTGGTGGTGCTGGCCGATGAGGAGAGCGGACTTGCACTGGTGAAGGAATCCCGGTTGCTTGCTGTGCTGGACCTGCTGAGAGAGAAGGAATAACCTCAGGCAAAACGGTTTTCCCACGCGGTGGGCGTGGCCCGGTACTCCCGCGGCGTCATGCCGGTGACCTCCTTGAAGGCGGCGGCAAACTTGCTGGCGTTGTCATAGCCGTGCCGGCTGGCGATGTCCAGCACGGTCAGGTCGGTATCCCGCAGAAGCTCCGCGGCGGATTCCATCTTTTGCGGCCGCACAAACCGGGAAAAGCAGACGCCGTACACCGTGCGGATGCTGGTTTTGATCATGGTGCCGGACACATGGAACTCCTCGGACAGCTGTTCCAGTGTGACACGGGCATTCCTGTGCGCCAGAAGATAGGCACTGACGCTGTGGGCCAATTCCCGCTGGGAGAGGCTGTATTGCCGCCGGGCGCTTTCGTCGCTGCGCAGATCCAGCACGGACAGGAACAACAGCAGTTCCAGAACCTTGACCTTGCAGTACCCTTTTTTGATGCTTGCTGGCACGGAGTACAGCTCCGAAAAAATATGGGAGATGCCCGGCTGACTCCGCACCACATAGGCCGCAGAGCCGGAACAGAATTTCTGCATCAGCAGCCGGGGTTGTACATTCACATCCTCCAACACGCAGGAAAGGCAGTGCGGTGCACGGTCCACGTGGATCCGGATGAGGATCCCGTGGTAGTGGGAAAGGGGATAGCGCACCGTGCGTACCTGCGTTCCCGGGCGTCCGATGGACAGGTCTCCTGGGCCGAGAAAGAAATACTCGCCGCCGCTCTGATATTCCAGGCGTCCTTCCCGGCAGTGCCGTATCTCAAAAACATGCCCGCCGTCACGCCCCAGATCGACCGCGGCGGAAAGGTGGATGGATTCATAGATGAGCTCCATGCCGGGAAACACACAGACATTTTCCATGGACATTTCGTTCATTTGTCTGCCCGGCCTTTCTTTGCTCCTTTGCATACCGTCCGCAGGCAGAGCCGTTTCACAACATGGCAAAACACAGCAATTCCACCGCAGTACAGAAAAATTTGCAGAAACGATATCATCGGGAGCCTCCTTTCTGCGGTTAGTTTGAGCTAACTGTAAGGAGAGTATACCATATTCGCTCAGAATATGTCAACCGAACGATAAGACCTGAAAGCAGCAAAACAAAAAGAGCGCTGAAACCAACCGTTTCAACGCTCTTTTTGTTGGTGCGGAAGATGGGACTTGAACCACTGAAGCGCGGAAACTTGCAAGTAATCAGTGTTCATAAAACCGTATAGATAAAGGCTTTTTTGCGGTTTCTGTTCTGTTGCGTGAACAGCGAAAAGCGAAGTAAAAGCCAGATGTGCGGTAAAAAGTGCGGTATAAATCAAGCATTCTTCAGCACTTGCAGGAACACGCCGTTGACGGCCTGGGCGGTGTGGGCAGCGTCCCCGGTCAGGGTGTGGGCATAGATTCCGAACGTGTCCATGTCCGCGCTGTGGCCTACAAGCCCCTTGACTTCACCGGCGGGAAGCGTTTTAACCACAGACACAAACGTGTGGCGCAGTTCGTACAGGCTACACGGGGTCAGTCCGTTGGCGGCGCAGTAGGTTTTCCAGCGCTTGTAATAGTGTTGCTCGTTGGTGATTCTGAACACGCTTCCGCGTCCCCCGGCGGCTTCCCGCTGTTCATCCAGTACGTGGCAGGCCAGGGCCGACAGCTGGAACGACCGCACGGCGTTTTCATTCTTGCCCCGCGTCTGTTCTCCATCTACATTGACCGACCGGCTGACGTTGATCATGTTGCCGTGAATGTCTGCCCAATCCAGGCCGATTACCTCGCCGGGCCGCAAGCCGGTCAAGACTTGGAAGCGGTAGGCGTTTATGTACTCATCTTCCACGATCTGCCCGCGGTATGTGGTTGTATCCACATTGAACAGCTTTACCAGATCAGCCGGCTGCAGGATTGTCTTGCCCTTGTACCGCGCTCCGGCGGGGATCTTCAATTCCTCCGGGACATAGGCAGAAAGCCGGGCTTTGCGGCAGTATTTGCAGAATGCGCGCAGATCAGCGGCCAGCAGCTTCAAAACCTTGCGGCTGCGCCCGGCGGCGTATGCCGTGTTGATAATCTCCTGCAGATCCTGATCCGTCAGCTGGTTGACCCGCCGGTTGCCGATGGCCGGGACAATCCAGTTGCGCCAGCGGCTTGCCGTGGGGCGGTAGTTGGTCGCGCAGGTCGTTTGCTCTACCTCATGCAGCCACAGCTTGCCCGCATCGGCCACCCTGGGCGCTCTTGCGGCTATGCCATCATCTAACCAGGCATCCGCCTTGGCGTTGGCTTCCCGCTGTCCTGCGCGGCCTGGGCGGCTGCTATAGAAACTCTTACGCTTGCCGTCGCTCTGGACGTCGATGCGCCACATCTTGCCCGTCCAGCTGGCTGTGTTTGTGCGTTTACCCATAAAATAAAACCTCCTTACAGGTGCACTTTGACAAGCCCACCCAAAAGAGGTATAATAAACCTTGCGTAGGGGCTTATTCCTCTTTTGGGGTAGGCATCTATTCAAAACCGTTCACGGCTGCAACCGTGGGCGGTTTTTTCTGTTTATTCTGCCGTTGTCCAAATGTTGGACAACTGTGCTGGTTATTATGAGCTTGCGACATTTTGTCGCAAGCTCCACACAGCGCCCCGTTACCGTTGCGACAAAATGTCGCATCGGTAAGGCACAGCGCCTCGTGGGCAATGGCTACACCGGTTGCCGCCGGGGGCGGTTTTTTGCTTTGTAAGGGGGCGACATTTCACAGATCCCCTTGTCATCCTCCCGAAAGGGGGTAACGAAATGCGACACCCTTGGTGGAGTACAGAAAACCGGAAAATGAGCTCTCCGTTCATGTTGATGATGAGGATAAAACCACTACCCTGATTCAGGGTACCGGATCGAATTAAGGTCGGAAATCGCTACCTTTGAAGTTGCCGCCGGGGATGGGGTAGCGATTCGCTACCCCATCGATTATACCATACCAAGAACTGCCAGGGAACTACAACGGCCCGCCTGCGTCGTCTTCCCGGCGGTATTCCGGCACCTTGGCAAGATCTTCAACGGCTACAGCAGCCTTTTCTGCGCCGGTGTGGTTTAGCGTGGAAAAGGCTTCGACCATGCGGTAATACTGTGGGGTTTCTTGGCCGTAGCGCATGCTAATTTGGTTTATATCGTCCGCCAAGATTTCTGTTGCTGTGTCGAAGTCGGCTAAGTCAATAACCGAAACATTCAACGCTGCTGCAATCTTTTTTAGCGTTTCGATTTTGGGCGAAAGTTTCCCGGCTTCATACAGGCGCACGCTATTTACAGCAATGCCAGCGGCCTGTGCAAGCTGTGCTTGCGTCAAATTTTGGGCTTTTCGCGCATTGCGAATAGATTCTCCCGTGGTATTGCTTTTCATAAAATCACCACCTTTTGATTATCAATATAGCACATAACCAAAAAATTAGCAATAGCGGTATTGACAAATACAAAATATTGGTTATAATCGTAAATGTAACAACCAAATAATTGGTTATTTTGAGGAGGTGAACACAAAATGAAGATTGACAAGAACAAACTTGCCATTGCTTTGGCGCGTAAGTGCTGGAACCAGCGGACGCTGCGCGACAATGGCCAGGTTTCCAGCCAAACGCTGCGCAATATCAACAACGGCAAGGAAGTCTTGCCGGAGACCGCCGGGAAGATTGCCCGCGCTCTGGGCGTGGACGTCACGGAACTTTTGACAGATTCTTGAAATTTGTCGATGCGTGCAGGGGCTATGGTCATTAGGAATACAGGGATATACCCCCACCCAAGAAAAACGCCGTACACCCCGAAAAACAGGGCTTCCCGTGCATTTATGAGCGAAAGCAGAAAGGAGCTTGAGAAAATGATTTATTTAACCGATGAAATCGCATTGACTGGGCGCGATTATGCCCGGAACTGCCCCGGCGGGGCACAGGATCCGGCCGCCACACTGGCCGCCGAAGTTGAACAGGCCTACAGGCCGTAAGGGGGATTGACTATGTACAGACCATTCTACAACCTGCGCGTACGTTTCGCCCAGTGTGAGATGTCGCAAAATGAAGTTGCCCGCGCCGCCGGGATAGCGCCCAGCACCATGACGGCCCGCATGACCGGTGCGCATCCGTTTGATGCCTGGC
>CALZZE010000002.1 GCA_945830575.1 uncultured Subdoligranulum sp.
TCTGCACCTATCCCCGGACGGACAGCCGCTACCTGACTTCCGACATGGCCGAGGGCCTGCCGGTGCTGGTGAATCTGGTCGCCAACGCCATGCCGTTCCGCAAGGGCATCGCCATTTCCTGCGATGCGGCGGTGGTCATCAACGACAAGAAAGTGACCGATCACCATGCGGTGATCCCCACCCGCAACATCCGGGACGTGGACCTGTCTGCCCTGCCGGTGGGCGAACGGGCAATTCTGGAGCTGGTGGCCCTGCGCCTGTTGTGCGCGGTGGCCCCGCCCTATACCTACGCCGAGACCGCTGTCACGGTGGAGTGCGACGGCGCGGAGTTCACCGCCAAAGGCCGCACGGTGAAGCAGCCCGGCTGGCGGGAACTGGACGCCGCCTACCGCGCCAGCATGAAAAATGCGGAGCCGGATAAGGACACCGAGGACAAGTCGCTGCCGGAATTGGCTGAGGGCCAGGCGCTGCCGGTCGCCGGTGCCGCCGTCAAGGAGGGCAAGACTACCCCGCCCAAACACTTCACCGAGGATACGCTGCTCTCCGCGATGGAGACTGCCGGAAAAGATGATATGCCGGAGGATGCCGAGCGCAAAGGTTTGGGCACCCCCGCCACCCGCGCCGGGATTTTGGAAAAGCTGGTCTCTACCGGCTTTCTGGAACGCAAAAAGAGCAAGAAAACCGTACAGCTCCTGCCGTCCCATGACGCACTTTCCTTGATTACTGTCCTGCCGGAGCAGTTGCAATCCCCGCTGCTGACCGCCGACTGGGAGTACCGGCTGGGTGAGATCGAGCGCGGCGAGCTGGCCCCGGAGGACTTCATGGACGGGATCTGCGCCATGCTGAAAGAACTGGTGGGAACCTATCAGGTCATTAAGGGCAGCGAGTACCTGTTCACCCCACCCCGCGAGGTGGTGGGCAAATGCCCCCGCTGCGGCGGTGAAATTGCAGAAATGCAAAAGGGCTTCTTCTGCCAGGACAAATCTTGCAAATTTGCCATCTGGAAAAACAGCAAGTGGTGGGCCGCGAAGCGCAAACAGCCCACCAAGACTATTGTGGCGGCGCTGCTGAAAGATGGTCGCGCCCGTGTGACCGGGCTGCACTCCGAAAAGAGCGGCAAAACCTACGACGCCACCGTTGTCCTGGAGGATACCGGCCAGTACGTCAATTTCAAGCTGGACTTTGACCGGCAGAAAGGCGGCGGCAAATGAAACTGAGCCTTTATGAACAGGAAACCATTATCCTCTACAACCAAGCCGAGGCCACCGCCGAGGTCTACACCCATGACCCGAAGCTGCTGGAGAAACTGCGGCGGCTGGCGGAGAAATACCCGGACCAGATCGTGAAGAAAGACCGCCAAACCTTTACAGTGCCCAAACGCTGCGTGTCTGTCCGGGAACCGTACAGCGCCGAGCGCCGCAAGGCCGCCAGTGAACGAGCCAAGGCCGCCGGGTACAAACCGCCCGTCCCGAAAGCGGGCAGCAAGTGAGCATGGGCGAGAGTGTCTTTGAAGTCGTAAAACAGTCCGTCACCACCAGGGAGGCGGCGGAGCATTACGGCATCGCGGTGGGACGTGGCGGCATGGCCTGCTGTCCCTTCCACGATGACCGCCACCCCAGCATGAAGGTGGACACACGTTTCCACTGCTTTGGGTGTGGCGCAGACGGCGATGTGATCGACTTCACCGCCCGGCTCTATGACCTGCCTCCCAGGGAGGCCGCCGAAAAGCTGGCCCTGGATTTTGGCCTGGCCTATGGCAGTCAGGCCCCTCCCCGAAGGCGTTACGTCCGGCAGAAAACCGAGGCGCAAAAATTAAAGGAAAAACGGGAACATGGGTGGCGTGTTCTGACGGACTACTACCACTTGCTCCGAAAATGGGAAACCGATTATTCCCCCAAAACGCCGGACGAGAACCCGCATCCCCGTTTTATGGAGGCTATTCAAAAGAAAGATTACATGGGCTATCTGCTGGATACGTTTCTCGACAGCAGCACCGAGGAACAGGACCGGTGGATCGCAGAACACACCGCTGAACTTTCGGCCATAGAAGGGAGAGTGAAAATCATGGCTGACAAACCCACCAACCGGGAGCGGTTGCAGGAAATCACGGCGGGCATTGAACAGGGCATCAAGGAGCTGTTCGAGAGCGAGAAATACAGGCGCTACCTGTCCGTTATGTCCCGCTTCCACCGCTACTCCGTCAACAACACCATGCTCATCTATATGCAGCGCCCGGACGCCACGCTGGTAGCTGGTTACAACAAGTGGAAAAACCAGTTTTCCCGCCATGTGAAGCGGGGTGAACACGGCATTACCATCATTGCCCCGACACCATATAAGAAGAAAATCGAGGAGCAGAAGCTGGACCCGGACACCAAAGCCCCCATGCTGGATAAGGATGGCAAGGTCATCATGGAGGAAAAGGAAATCGAGATCCCGCTGTTCCGCCCGGTGAAGGTGTTCGACATCAGCCAGACGGACGGAAAGCCCCTGCCGGAACTGGCGTCCTCTCTTTCCGGGAATGTCCAGAATTATGAGGTATTTATGGAGGCCCTGCGCCGGTCCGCCCCGGTCCCCATCGAGTTTGAGCCGATGGCAGCCAACATGGACGGATATTTCTCGCCGGACCGGCAGCGCATCGCCATCCGTGCTGGCATGAGCGAGGTACAGACCGTTTCCGCCGCCGTCCATGAGATCGCCCACAGCAAGCTGCACAACTACGCTAAGGCTCAGGAGGAAGCGGTCAGGGCCGGTGACAAGGAGCCGCCCAAGAAGAAAGACCGCAACACCGAGGAGGTGGAGGCCGAGAGCATTTCCTACGCGGTTTGCCAGTATTACAGTATCCAGACCGGCGAGAACAGCTTCGGCTACATCGCCAACTGGAGCCAGGGTAAGGAGCTGCCGGAGTTGCGGGCCAGTTTAGAGACCATCAACAAGGCGGCCGGGGAACTGATCGCGGACATTGACCGGCATTATAAGGTTATCTGCAAGGAGCGCGGCATTGACCTGACTGCCCAGCCGGAACAGGCGGTGCCTCAGTCGGCCGCAGAGGAAACACCCACCATGCCTGAACCCAGCGCCGAGTACCGCGAGGCCCTGCTGGTGCTGGACGATACCACCTATCTTCATGTTCAGCCCTGCGATACCGGCTGGGACTACACGTTCTACGACGCCGCCACCAGGAAGCAGCTGGACGGCGGCCAGCTGGATGCGCCGGAGCTGCCCCTGTCCACCGCCGCGCTGAAAATCTGCGAGATGCACGGGATGGGCGGCCAGACCATTCAGTATGCGCCGCTGTCCATGATCGAGACCTTGCAGGAGGCGGCTGTCCAGCAGATGCAGACAGAGGCCAAGGCCGCCGCCCCGGAAACCACCCAGCTGCCGGACGCCCCGGAACAGCATCTGGACGAATATCCCATGCCGGACCCGGCGTTGACCCAGGACGATTTGGAAAAGTGCGGCTACCTGGACGGGGACCTTCTGCCCCTCTCCAAAGAAAGGGCCTATGAGCTGATGGAGCGTGATCTGACCGTTTACATCATCCAGCAGGGCGAGAACCCGGCGATGGCTTTTGATACCACTGACCTGGACGCCCACGACGGGATCTTTGCCGTCACCCGCGAGGAATGGGAGGAAAGCCCGGCTTTTGAGGCCCAGGTCAAGGCGCGTATGGACCACCAGCAGGAACGGGAGCAGGCGTTCCTCGACCACAAGGGCGACTGCTTTGCCATCTATCAGGTAAAGCACACCGACGAGCTGCGGGACATCCGCTATGAGGGGCTGGAATGGATCAAGTCCATCGGGCAGACGGTGCAGCGGGACAATTATGATCTGGTCTACACCGCGCCGCTGGCCCCCGGCGACCTGAAAGGCAGCGTGCTGGACAATCTTGAATACCGCTTCAACAACGAACACCCCACCGACTACCGCCACCCGTCCATGAGCGTCAGCGACATCGTTGCCATCAAGCGGGACGGCAAGGTATCCTGTCATTACTGCGACAGCTTCGGTTTTGCCGAGGTTCCCGGCTTCCTGCCGGACAACCCGCTGAAAAATACGGAGATGGCCGTGGAGGATGACTACGGCATGATCGACGGTATCATCAACAACGGCTCCAAGGAGCAGACGGTGGCCCAGCTGGAACAGCAGGCCCGCAGCGGCCAGCCCATCTCCCTGATGGACCTGGCTGCCGCCGCCCACCGGGAGGAGCGGGACAAGAAGAAATCCGTTGTGGAGCAGCTGAAAAGTCAGCCCAAACCCGAACATAAAAAGACAGCGCCCAAAAAGAGCGCGGAAAGGGAGATCTGATATGAACACTTTGACCTTTGAGGAAACCAACCTGCTGTGCATCTACAACCCCGGCACCCGCCAGGGGGCCATCGAGGCCCTGACCGAGATGCGCGGCCACTTGCAGGCGGACGAGGCCGAGCTGCTGGCCTTGACCGACAGCACCCTCGCCAAGCTGCGTGCCATGACCGACGCCGAGTTTGACGAGCTGGAACTGTACCCGGATTTTGACGAGTAACCCCCTGTTTTAACCAGCCGGGGCGGCCGCCGTGCCGCCCCATTTTCATATCCGAATGAAGGGAGGATAGAACCCCATGCCAACCAAAGCAGAACAATATGCGCAGATGGCCGACCAGGTGGCGCGGCAACTCACCGGCAGCTGGCAGGAGTGGGCAGGCTTTCTCACCACCGCCGCCCGGCTTTACAAATACCCGTTCCATGAGCAGCTGATGATCTACGCCCAGCGCCCGGACGCTACTGCCTGCGCCGAGTACGACCTGTGGAACAACCGCATGGGCCGGTATGTGCGGCGCGGGTCCAAGGGCATCGCCCTGGTGGATGATTCCGGGGACCGGCCCCGGCTGCGGTATGTGTTTGATATTTCCGACACCGGCACTCGTGAACATTCTCGTACCCCCTGGCTGTGGCAGCTGGAGGAACGGCACATTGGGCCTTTGTCGGCTATGCTGGAACGCAACTACGATGTGAGCAGCAACGACCTGGCCCAGCAACTGGCTGATGTGGCCGCCAAGCTGGCGGAGGAATACTGGGACGAACACAGGCAGGACATTCTCTATATCGTTGACGGTTCCTTTTTGGAGGAGTACGATGAGTACAACATCGAGGTGCAATTCAAATCCGCCGCCACCGTCAGCATCACCTATGCCCTCATGTCCCGCTGCGGGCTGGAACCGGAGCAGTATTTCGGCCATGAAGATTTCATGCCGATCTTCGACTTCAACACCCCTGCGGCCATCGGGGCGCTGGGCACGGCGGTCAGCCAGGTAAACCAGCAGGTGCTGCGGCAGATCGGCGTCACCATCCAGAACTATGAACGTGAACAACTCGCAGAAAGGAGCGTCACACATGGAGAACAACCTGACTTACACGAGGAACGGAGATTACCTGATTCCCGACCTGAACCTGACCGAGCAGCCGTCGAAGCCCCTGGGCAAATACGGCAGGATGCGCAAAACGTACCTGAAGGAGCATCGGCCCATCCTGTACAACCAGCTGCTGATGACCGAGAAGCTGTACCCGCACCTGCGGGAGATCGACGAGACGGCGAACCGGCGGCTGGCGCAGATGATGCCCCAGATGGCCGAGGCGGCGGGCGCAACGGAGGCGCTGAAAGCCGCCGACCCGATGGCCTGGGTGGGTCTGATGAACACCTGCAAAGCCCAGGCCGAGGAGATTCTGCTGGCGGAACTTATCAACAGCTGACCTTAAACCTGTTCCTCTCCGAAGCGGAACAAATCCATAAAATCGACGAAGCAGAGAGTGTGAAAACGCCCTCTGCTTTTTCTATGCCCAAACCCGCTGCGCAGGCGGAACCCGTGCGCCGGGCGCTGACCCAGGCCGACATTGACGCCGCCATCCAGGAATGGAACGGCAAAATCGAAAGTAAGCACGCAGTTGTTCGCTACATGAGGGACCATGCCCGTGAAAAGGACACCGCCGCCTGGCTGCGGCAGGAGTACGGCGATGACCTCCCGGCCCTGCCTGTGACGGTGGACAGCGCGGCGGGCGACGTGTCCTGGCCCAAGGTGCAGCGCCGGATCGCCCAGCTCATCAAGGAAGATCGGTTCTACACCGAGGCGGAGCAGGACCGTTTTGACAACATCGACCCCATCGCCATCCGGGAGGCGCTGGCCGAGCGCGGCATTGTGAACGGTCAGGTGGTGGACCCGGAAAAACTGGACAGTGACCCGTTCATCCAGCAGGTCATGCGGGATGTGGAGGCCGTCGCAGCCGAGAAACAGGCCGAGACAGCGGCAAAACCGCCTTTGCCGGACTTGTCCGGCCAGCCCATCACCCGCGAGGGAGACACCCTCACCATCGGCAGCGGCGAACCCACCCATGAGATCGACATCACGGTGTCGGACGAGGAATATGCCGCCATCCGGGGCACCATCCCGGAGCGCACCTCTTACGACCCGTCCGCCCCGGTTTACAATGTGGGCGATACCGTCTATCTGGATGACCGCGCCCACCAGATCACCGAACTGCGGGAAGATACGGTGCAGCTGCTGCCCACCGGCATGAGCTATCCCATCTACCGGGCCGAGAGCCGGGAGCGGTTCGAGCAGCTTCTGCGGGCAGACAACCGCAACGACTTTTACACCGAGTTCCTGCCCTTCAACCCCGACACGGCGGACCAGGACCTGCGGGACGTGCTGACCCACGGCCTCATCGGCGCGGCGGACAAGGCGGAGGTTTCCGAACTGCTGCGCACCGGCAAGAGCAACCGGGAGGTCGCCCTGTGGCTGAGCCGGGCCTACCCCGACATCATCGAGACGATGGAGTTGGAGACCGGCGACACCGCCGACTATCGCACCACGTCCGAAGGCATCGAGCTGGAAGTGCTGGACGCGGATGAGAAGCGGCTGGCCATGCTGTATTTTCGCTGGGATGAGGTCGCGCCCCTGCTGCGCGGGCTGTATGCCCGTCAGCTGGACGGCTTTGGGCGGGAGCAGGCCGAACCGGCTATTACCGCTGATACCACTGTCGAAGAACCTATTGAACCCGCCAAGCCCATTGAGGAACCTGCCACCGAGGCCCCGGCGTTCCATTCCGATCCGGTGACCGTCTATCCTGGCGAACAGAACCATCTGCCCTATGACGTAGTGGTGGAACGGCTGCACGTTGACCAGTCGGAACCTACGCCGCCCGAACCAACGCCGGACGTGGAGCCTGGCGAGAAGCCGGAACACCCGGTCGCCATCCCGGTCAACGGCGAGTGGCAGACCTTCCCCAACCAGCGGACTGCCGAGCAGGCGGCCTATCAGGAGTACCGGGACAACCTGCGCCGCAATGCGCAGAATTTTCACATCACCGACGACCATCTGGGCGAGGGCGGCCCCAAGGCCAAGTACCAGGCCAATGTGGCGGCAATCAAGCTGCTGAAATACCTGGAGGAAACCACCGGCCAGGCCACGCCGGAACAACAGGAAGTGCTGTCCCGCTATGTGGGCTGGGGCAGCGTGGCGGATGCCTTCGACCCATCCAAAACTGCCTGGGCCAAGGAGTACGCCGAACTGAAAGAGCTTTTGACCCCGGAGGAATATGAAGCGGCCAGGGCCTCTACCCTCAACGCCCACTACACCAGCCCCACTGTGATCCGCGCCATTTACGACGCGGTAGAACAGATGGGCTTCCGCACCGGCAACATTCTGGAGCCGTCCTGCGGTGTGGGCAATTTCTTCGGGATGCTGCCGGAGAGCATGGCCGGGAGCCGTCTGTACGGCGTGGAGCTGGACAGCATTTCCGGGCACATCGCAAAGCAGCTCTACCCCAAGGCCGACATCACGGTGGCAGGATTTGAAACCACCGACCGGCGGGATTTTTACGACCTTGCCATCGGTAACGTCCCTTTCGGACAGTATCAGGTGAACGACAAAGCCTACAACAAACTGGGTTTCAACATCCACAACTACTTTTTCGCAAAATCGTTGGACCAGGTGCGGCCGGGCGGCGTGGTGGCGTTCGTCACCAGCCGCTATACAATGGACGCCAAGGATTCCACCGTGCGCCGGTATCTGGCCCAGCGGGCCGAGCTGCTGGGAGCCATCCGCCTGCCCAATAACGCCTTCCGCGCCAATGCGGGCACCGATGTGGTGTCCGACATCCTGTTTCTGCAAAAGCGGGACCGTCCGCTGGACATCGCCCCGGACTGGACCCAAACCGGCCGGACCGAGGAAGGCTTCACGGTCAACCAATATTTTCTGGATCACCCGGAGATGGTGCTGGGCCGCCCTACCGCCGAAAGCACCCAATACGGCAAGCAGGATTACACCGTGGTCCCCATCGAGGGGCTGGAGCTGGCCGACCAGCTGCACGATGCCGTGAAGTATATTCACGGCACCTATCAGGAGGCCGCGCTGCCGGAGCTGGGCGAGGGCGAGGACATCGACGAATCCCTCCCGGCTGACCCCAATGTGAAGAATTACTCCTACACGGTGGTGGACGGCGCGGTGTACTTCCGGGAAAACAGCCGCATGGTGCGCCCTGACCTGAACGCCACCGCCGAGGCCCGCGTCAAAGGGCTGGTGGGGCTGCGGGATTGTGTGCAACGGCTCATCGACCTGGAGATGGACGCCGCCGCGCCGGATGCAGACATCCGGGCGCAGATGGCCGAACTGAACCGCCGCTATGACGATTTCTCCGCTAAATATGGCCTTATCAACGACCGGGCAAACCGGCTGGCCTTTTCCGATGACAGCAGCTATTACCTGCTCTGCGCCCTGGAGGTGCTGGACGAGGACGGCAGGCTGGAACGCAAGGCAGATATGTTCACCAAGCGCACTATCAAACCCCATGAGGCCGTCACCACCGTGGACACGGCCAGCGAGGCGCTGGCGGTCTCCATCTCGGAGAAAGCCTGCGTGGACATGGCCTACATGGAACAGCTTACCGGCAAAACCGGCGAAGAACTGGCGGACGAGCTGCGCGGTGTCATCTTCCGTGTGCCCGGCCAGACTGAGCCGGACGGGACGCCCCATTATGTGACCGCCGATGAATACCTCTCCGGCAACGTGCGCCGGAAGCTGCGCCAGGCCCAGCGGGCGGCGGAACAGAACCCGGCTTTTGCGGTCAACGTGGAGGCTCTGACCGCCGCCCAGCCCAAGGACCTGGACGCTTCCGAGATCGAGGTGCGGCTGGGGGCAACCTGGATTGACAAAGAGTACATTCAGCAATTCATGTACGAAACCTTTGACACGCCTTTTTACCTCCAGCGCAGCATTGAAGTCCACTACACCCCCTTTACGGCGGAGTGGCAGATCTCCGGCAAAAATGTCGTGGGGCAAAACAACGTGGCCGCCTATTCGACCTACGGGACTGGCCGTGCCAACGCCTATAAAATCCTCGAAGATTCCCTCAACCTGCGGGATGTGCGTATCTACGATACTGTTGAAGATGCGGACGGCAAGGAGCGCCGGGTGCTGAACGCCAAGGAGACCACCCTGGCCGCCCAGAAGCAGCAGGCCATCCGGGAGGCGTTCAAGGACTGGATTTGGCGGGACCCGGAGCGGCGGCAGGCGCTGGTGCGCCAGTACAACGAGGAAATGAACGCCACCCGCCCCCGCGAGTATGACGGCAGCCACATTGTTTTTGGCGGCATGAACCCGTCCATCACCCTGCGGGAACACCAGAAAAACGCCATCGCCCATGTGCTGTACGGCGGCAACACGCTGCTGGCCCATGAGGTGGGCGCGGGCAAGACCTTTGAAATGGTGGGGGCCGCGATGGAGGCCAAGCGCCTGGGCCTGTGCCAAAAGAGCTTATTCGTGGTGCCCAACCACCTGACTGAGCAGTGGGCTTCGGAGTTCCTGCGTCTATACCCGTCCGCCAATATCCTGGTGACAACCAAAAAGGACTTTGAGAAACACAACCGCAAGAAGTTTTGTGCCCGCATCGCCACCGGCGACTATGATGCCATCATCATGGGCCACTCCCAGTTCGAGAAAATCCCCATCAGCAAGGAACGCCAGGAGCGGCTGCTGCATGAGCAGATTTGGGAAATCACCGAGGGCATCTCCGAGGTGGAGTCCAGCGGCGGGGAACGCTTCACAGTCAAGCAGTTGGAGCGCACGAAAAAGTCTCTGGAGGCCCGGCTGGAAAAGCTGCAAGCGGAAGGCCGCAAGGACGATGTGGTGACGTTTGAACAGCTGGGCGTGGATCGGCTGTTTGTGGACGAGGCCCACAACTACAAGAACCTCTTTCTCTACACAAAAATGCGCAATGTGGCTGGCCTCTCCACGACGGACGCACAGAAATCTTCGGATATGTTCGCCAAGTGCCGCTACATGGACGAGATCACCGGCAGCCGGGGCGTTATTTTTGCCACCGGCACGCCTGTCAGCAACTCCATGACGGAGCTTTACACCATGCAGCGGTATCTCCAATATGACCGGCTGCAAGAGCTGGGCATGGCACACTTTGACTGCTGGGCCTCCCGGTTTGGCGAGACCGTGACGGCGCTGGAGCTGGCCCCGGAGGGCACCGGCTACCGGGCACGCACACGCTTTTCCAAGTTTTTCAACCTGCCGGAGCTGATGAACCTGTTCAAAGAGGTGGCCGACATCAAGACCGCCGACCAGCTGCACCTGCCCACGCCCCAGGTGGAGTACCACAACGTAGTGGCCCAGCCCACCGAAATCCAGAAAGAGATGGTAAAGACCCTCTCCGAACGTGCGTCCGAAGTACACCGGGGCAGCGTGGACCCATCGGTGGACAATATGCTCAAGATCACGTCGGATGGGCGAAAGCTGGGCCTGGATCAGCGGATCATCAACCAGATGCTGCCGGACGAACCGGGCACCAAGGTCAACCAGTGCGTGGACAACATCATGCAGATCTGGCGGGACGGCGAGGCCGACAAGCTGACCCAGCTGGTGTTCTGCGACATTTCCACGCCCCAGGCCAAACCCGCCAAAAAGGTGGCGAAGGCGCTGGACAACCCGACCCTCCACGCTTTGGAGGACGCGGTGCCGCTGCCGGAGCCGGAACCGGCCTTTACGGTCTATGAGGACATCCGGCAGAAGCTCATCGCGAAAGGTGTGCCCGCCGAGCAGATCGCCTTTATCCATGAGGCCAACACCGAGGTACGCAAAAAGGATCTGTTCTCCAAGGTCCGCACCGGCCAGGTGCGCGTTTTGCTGGGCAGCACCGCCAAGATGGGCGCGGGCACCAACGTCCAGGACCGCCTGGTGGCGCTGCATGATCTGGACTGTCCGTGGCGGCCCGGCGACCTGGCCCAACGAAAGGGCCGCATTGAGCGCCAGGGCAACCAGAACGAGACTGTCCATGTGTACCGCTATGTCACCGAGGGGACGTTTGACGCCTACCTCTGGCAGACGGTGGAAAACAAACAGAAATTCATCAGCCAGATCATGACTTCCAAATCGCCGGTGCGAAGCTGCGATGACGTGGACGAAACCGCGCTGTCCTTTGCCGAGATCAAGGCGCTGTGCGCCGGAGACCCGCGCATCAAGGAGCGTATGGACCTGGATGTGGACGTGGCGC
Organism: uncultured Subdoligranulum sp.; assembly: GCA_945830575.1. GTDB lineage: Bacteria > Bacillota > Clostridia > Oscillospirales > Ruminococcaceae > Gemmiger. Next base: position 11,533 of record CALZZE010000002.1, read on the forward strand.
GGTTGAAATTGATGAAGGCCGACCACCAAAGCAAGCAATACCACTTGGAGGACCAGCTGCTCAAAACCTTCCCGGAGGAGATCGAGAAAAACAAGGGGTTTATCGCCGGGCTGGAAACCGATATGAAAACGCTGGCGGAACACCCGCACCCGGAGGACGGTTTTGCCGGAATGGAAGTGCGGGGCGACACCCTCACCGACAAGGAGAACGCCGGGGCGGCGCTGCTGGACGCCTGCAAGGAGGTCAAAGGGGCCGACCCGGTGCCGGTGGGCAGTTACCGGGGCTTCACCATGTCGGTGTCGTTTGACGCTTTCCGGCAGGAGTATATGCTCCTGCTGAAAGGCCAGATGACCCACCGGGCGGCCCTGGGCACCGACCCTCGCGGAAACCTAACCCGTATTGACAATGCGCTCAGTCAGATGCCCCAGCGGCTGGAGGCGGTGAAGAACCAGCTGGGCAATCTCTACCAGCAACAGGCCGCCGCCAAGGCGGAGGTGGGCAAGCCCTTCCCCCAGGAACAGGAGCTGCGGGACAAATCTGCCCGGCTGGCCGAGCTGGACGTACTGCTGAACATGGACGGCCGGGGCCGCCCTGCGCCGGAAGCGGTGCTTGCCAAGAGCGGCCGCCCCTCGGTGCTGGAAGGGCTGAAACGCCCGGTGCCGCCGCGCTGCCCTGAGAAGAAACCCAAACACCACGAACAGGAGGTGCGATAACATGAATACCAATAAAAACACGGCCCTCTATGAGAAGATGGCCGCCGAACAGGATAAGTTTCGGGACTGGCTGAAAAGCCATCCCCCGGAGGAAATCTTAAATCATGCCTACGAGTATACCGTCCGAGAGGATATTCTGATGGCGATGGAGGAACTGGACCTGCCCCAAAGCCGGGCCGCCGCGCTGCTGGCCTCCCCGTCCCCGCTGGCGGATGTCTACAAGGAGTTTGCCGACCGGGAGACTTCCTACATGGATGTGGTGCGGGACAGTATCGAGCAGCGGGCTGAGGCGGCGCTGGACGCCCAGCTGGAACTGCCGCTCTACCGGCACGACGCCGCCTATGCCCGTGAGCAGGGCAACCTGGATTTGTACCGGGCGTCCCGACGCGCCAACATCGCCTGCAAGGAGGCCATCGAGGCGTCCCTTTCGGAACATTACCGGGACAACCGGCTGGACAGAGACGCGGTGCCCCAGGTGATCGAGCAGTTCGGCTACACCCGCACCCTCTATGTGCTGGCAAACACCGTACAGCAGAAGGAATGGGATGGACGGTTCAGCCCGGCCAACAAGGCATGGGCCAAAACGGTGGACATCCCGCCCAACCCGGACGGCTTCGGCGGAGACCGCAACCTGGACTTCGTGGTGGACAGTCACCCCGGCCTGGTCGATCTGTTTTTGAGCCAGGCGCGGCAGGATTATCTGCGTCTCCAACCGCTGACGCCGGAGGAGATTCACGCCGAGGCCGCCCGGCTGTTGCAGGAGCTTCGTGCGCCGGATACGCCCAACAGCCCCCACGGCACCCATTACATGGCCCGTGTTTCGCCGGATTTTCTGGCCCGCGCCGGCACCCAGGCCCACGACCAGCTGATGGCGCTGCTGCCGTTCCGCAGCCTGACGATCACCGGGTTGGTGGACCGTCCCGGCACCTATGTCACCATCCTTGCCAGCGAGGATCGCAGTAAGGAGCTGCGCCAGCCTCGCCGTTCTGTCCGACGCCAGCTAAAGCAGGAACCGCACCCCGCTGAAAAGCCGGAGAAAAAATCCTCTGCCCATAAGAAAAAGGAGCCGGAGCGATGACCGCTCCCAAGCGCAAGCGGGACGTGCAGCTGAACTTCCGTGTCTCGCCGGAGGAACTGGCGCTGATCAAGCAGAAGATGGCCCAGCTGGGGACAGAGAACCGGGAAGCCTATCTGCGCAAGATGGCCCTGGACGGTTATGTGGTGCGCCTGGAACTGCCGGAGCTGAAGGAGCTGGTCTCCCTGATGCGCCGGAGCAGCAACAACCTCAACCAGCTGACCCGTCGTGTGCATGAAACCGGGCGCATTTACGACGCCGACCTGGAGGATATATCCCGGCGGCAGGAGGCTTTGTGGGATGGGGTGCATCAGGTATTGACCCAGCTGGCAAAGCTGTCGTGATAGGGGCATACGCCCCGGCTTTGAGGGAGGTCCGGCGTGTGCGTGCGGCTGCGCCAGGCCTCCCTTTTTTTCTTTGCCCGTATCGTTGCACTTTTGCGGGCCGCAGGCGATAATGGAGTCAGAAACGGAGGTGAAGGCTGATGTTGACATTTGAAAATATCTTGGAGTTGTTTCAAGAGTATCTGCTGTGTGACCCGGAGGAAGAAGTCCTCTCATGCAAACGCGGCTATGTCCGATTGACCTGGAACAAGGATTCCCGCTACTGCGTGGATGGCATCCTCTGCCGGACCCCGGAGGAACTGTTTGACCTGCTGCTCACAGATTACCAGGACTATGAATTGCTCCGCCGGACGAAAGGCCGCCGGGAGGTTACAGAAGCCGACGAAAAAGCCGTGGAGAAGCTGTGCCAGCCCTACCTGGACTGGCGGAAGGGGGCGCTGAAATGAGAGCTGTGCTGTTTATTTTGAAATTGGGGCTGAAAATCCTGGCTGCGCCGGTAGTGCTGGCGCTGATGCTGTTCACCTGGGTATGCTTTGGACTGCTGTATGTGTCCAGCTTCATCTTCGGCCTGGCCTCCACGGTGGTGGCGCTGCTGGGGGTCGCGGTGCTGGTGACCTACTCGCCGCAAAACGGCGTGATCCTGTTGGTGATTGCTTTCCTGGTCAGCCCGCTGGGCCTGCCGATGGCTGCCGCCTGGCTGGTGGGCAAGGTGCAGGACCTGCGGTATGCGATCCAGGACGCGGTGTATGGCTGAATAGGAAACGCGGAAGTGCCGGGAGTGAGTGCCCGGCATTTTTGACTTTACTTTTGTGCTAATTTTGTAAATAAGATTAGCACGAAAGGAAAGTTTAGCCTTATCGTAACGGTGCAAAGTGAGTAAGACGTTTCTTCGTGTGTTTTTGGCGTTTTACTTTCTGCGAGAAATAGGATATACTGATAGATAAGAGCAAACCGGCAGCATGGTATCATGGTATGCCGATGAAATAAAGGAGGGATTCTATGGCGAACCAACTGACGCCGAACAATCCGTTGGTCCAGGAAATCCGGGAGCTGGTGAAAAACGCAAGAACCACTGTGGCACAACAGGTCAACACCCAACTTTTGTCCACTTACTGGCAGATTGGCCGTGCGATTGTGGAATACGAGCAGCAAAGCCAGCTCCGGGCTGAATACGGCAAGCAGACATTGAAGGAGTTGGCAAAGGAGCTGACGAGAGAATTGGGAAAAGGATTCTCGCGGTCAAATCTCCAAAATATGAGGGCCTTTTATCTGGCGTATGAAAAATGCCAGACAGTGTCTGGCAAATTGTCCTGGTCCCACTACTGCGAACTTTTAAGCATTTCTGATGCAAATAAACGCAGCTTTTACGAAAAGGAGGCTGTCAATTCCAACTGGTCCGTCCGCGAACTGAAGCGTCAGATCGACAGCTCCCTTTATGAGCGCCTGCTGCTGTCCAACGGAGACGCCAATAAAGAAAAGGTCCTTTCTCTGGCGCAGAAAGGAATTGAGATCAACCAGCCAGCCGATATTATCCGCGATCCGTATGTATTTGAATTTTTGGGTGTGCCGGAAAACAAGCCCATGTTGGAAAGCGACTTGGAGAAGGCTCTGGTAGCGCAGATCGAAAAGTTCCTGCTGGAGCTGGGGCGCGGTTTTATGTTTGTGGGAACACAGCAGCGGGTTACATTAAACAATACCCACTATTATGTGGACATGGTGTTCTACAACAAAATCCTGCGGGCGTATGTTTTGATTGAGCTGAAAACCACAAAACTGACGCCGGAAGCTGCCGGACAGCTCAATATGTATCTGAACTACTATGCCGCCGAAGTCAACGACCCCGATGACAACCCGCCTATCGGCATCATTCTCTGCACCGAGAAAGATAGTGTGGCGGCGGAATATGCGTTGGGCGGTCTTTCCAACAACATTTTTGCATCCCGCTATGTTCTCTATATGCCGGACAAGGAGCAGCTGATCGCCCAGGTGGAAGCTGTCTTGAAAAACTGGCATAAGAAAAATGATGGTTCTGCCCATGAATGAGAAAGAGCTGATTGGGAAAGTTCATTCGTCGGTCTACCACCAATGCCAGCGGCGAGGTTACGCCGCCCCGGTAGATGTGTTGATGGACATTGGCGTCCTGCCAAAGCAAAAGTATGAGGATTGGCGGTTCGGAAAGGTAGATTACCTCGAACGGGTCTGCACGGTCAATTTGCGAAAGCTGTCTTTCATCATGCACCAGATGCGGGTGTATGCACAGAAAACTGGCTTAAAGCCTTCTTTCTGTTACTACAAGCGATGGGGCGTGAAGAAGAAAACCGGCCAGGGGCATAAGCTGGTTATCCCGCTGCGGTTCAGCAAAAGCGGTAACCCGGAAGTTGAAAAGTGGTATGCGACCCACTTTATAGACAGCAAGCGGATCGCAGAACTGAAAACGCAGCAGCAATCGAATATAGACCAAGTTCAATGAAACAAGGACAGCTTTTACAGAGCCGTCCTTTTTCTTTTGCCTGTTGCTATCTTATTTTTTGAGGAAGGAGGGCACCCACATGGCCACCACCCGTATCATGCCGCTGCACGCCGGCAAGGGCCGCACGGTCGGCAAGGCCATCAGCGACATCATCGACTATGTAAAAAATCCAGAAAAGACCGACCACGGCAGGCTCATCACCAGCTACCAGTGTGACAGCCGCGTGGCTGATGCGCAGTTCCTGCTGGACAAGCAGACCTACGCCTCCCGCACCGGCCGGGTGCGCGGCAAGGATGATGTGATTGCGTACCACCTGCGGCAGTCCTTTGTGCCGGGCGAGATCACGCCGGAGGAAGCCAACCGCCTGGGCGTGGAGCTGGCCCGGCGCTTCACCAAGGGCAGGCACGCTTTCATCGTCTGTACCCACATCGATAAGGCTCACGTCCACAACCATATTATATGGAACTCCACCGCGCTGGAGTGCGACCGCAAGTTCCGCAACTTTTGGGGCAGCACCCGCGCCGTCCACCGCCTGAGCGACACCATCTGCATCGAGAACGGCTACTCCATTGTGCAGGCTCCCAAGCGGCGCGGACAGAGCTACAACAAATGGCTGGGCGATGCGGCCAAGCCCTCCCACAAGGAGCAGCTGCGCCAGGCTATTGACCGGGCACTGGCGCAGAAACCGGCCAGCCTGGAGGAGCTGCTGCGCCTGTTGGAGCAGGACGGCTTTACCGTTCACCGGCGCGGCAAGACCATCTCCATCAGCGCGGAGGGCTGGGGCAACAACGTCCGCTTTGACCGGCTGGGGGGCGGCTACACGCTGGACGATTTGTTGGCGGTTCTTTCCGGCCAGAAAGAGCATACGCCCCGCAAGCAATCTGCCTCACAGGCCGCCCCGCCCAGGGTCAATCTGCTGGTGGACATCCAGGCAAAATTGCAGGCCGGGAAAGGTGCCGGGTATGCCCGCTGGGCCAAGGTGTTCAACCTCAAACAGATGGCGCAGACCCTCAACTATCTGTCCGAACACGGGCTGCTGGATTATGCCGATCTGGAAACCAAAACGACAGAGGCGACGGCCCGCTACCACGCGCTGTCCGACCAGATCAAGGCCGCCGAAAAGCGCATGGCCGAGATTGCCGTACTGCGCACCCACATCGTCAACTATGCCAAGACCCGCGACACCTATGTGGCCTACCGCAAGGCCGGATATTCAAAGAAATTCCGGCAGGAGCATGAGGAAGAAATCTTACTGCACCAGGCCGCCAAGGAAGCCTTCAACGAGCTGAATGTGAAGAAGCTGCCCGCCATCAAGGAGCTTCAGACCGAGTATGCCAAGCTGCTGACAGATAAGAAAACGGCTTACGCCGAGTACCGGCAGACCCGCGCCGCCATGCGGGAGCTGCTGACGGTCAAGAACAACGTGGATCGGGTCCTGGCGATGGAGCAGACCGAGCCGCAACAGAAAGAAAAAGACCACGGCCAGCGGTGAGCTGGTCGCGGTCAAAAGCGTTCGCAAGAACGCGCAGCCACAGATTGAAAATCTGTGTTCCAAGGGGGCTTGGGGGACTTCCCTCAACAAGCGCGTGGGGCTATCTGGATAGCCACAGGCATCGCTTGCTAGTCTTATCGGAAATTTCTGATAACCAAATTTATCCCTTGTGCATTTGATTTGTTATTTATGAGGTATGAAGGATGATGGATTTCTTTACTGGATACAGCGAAAAAACGATCTGCGTGGTCTCATTTTCCAGATTTTCATATTCGTTTTCATTCCAGTCGTATTCAATGATCTGATATGGAATTGTTAGTTCAATATCATGTCCTGGAAGCATTGTGCCTGCCGTCGGTTTGTCGGGGTTTAATAATTGAAACAGGGGGATGTAACACATATAAGTACAAGTGTAATTTCCCAACTGTAATAGCATTTGGCCAGCAAAATCGACATCGACATTTTGCTCTGATACGTTTTTGGCATACATTGTAAATACAATGATTTTTGAATGAAGGCCGTATGCCTTTACATGGAGAGGGTCTATATTAAATTGTTTGCAGAATTCATCTTCACTAAGTACAGCATAATCCGAAAGCGTGTATTCCACACCATTGTGAAAAACAGGCTCATTCAGTGAATGCGTATCCAAAACCGGAGCCGGGCACTCAGCATTCACGACATGAAATCTCCATACAAAAACGGAAGCAATTACTACAATAACGAGAAAGGCGGAAATTACTTCTCTAAGGCGATTACTTTTGACTGCCCGCATAATTTTCCCTCCTCAAGAAAAATCACAGTATCGGCTAGCTGGTATAATTCTTCGGTATCGTGGCATGTAAGAATAATTAATGCCCCCCGCTCCTTCTCGTGGTGTAAAAGATTGCTTATTTGGGGAACGCCTTTTTCGTCAATTGCATTAATAGGTTCATCCAGAAGAATCAGTTTTGGGTGTTCCATAATGGCACAGGCGATTCCTAGACGCTGTTTCATCCCTAACGAATATTTTCTATAGGTGCGTCTGTCTTTGGGATCGAGGCCAACGGCAAGTAGTGCTTCATCTATCTGTTCCCATGGTGTGCCACCTTTCAAACTTGCAAGAAGCTCTAGGTTTTTCCTGCCTGTATAACCGGGAAGAAAAGCAGGGTTTTCAATCAACACACCAATGCTTTCCGGTGAGGAAATGTCTTTGTGCAGAACTTTGCCATCCCAAACAACGGAACCGTCTGATAATCGAATCAATCCGGCGATAGCGCGCATCAACATGGTTTTCCCGCTTCCATTTTTTCCTTTGATTCCATATATATGACCGGAGGATAGGGATAGAGAAATGTCGTCTAGCACGGTCACGCCCTTTATCTTTTTTGTGACGTGGCTCAGTTCGAGAATCATATTGTTATTCACCCTCTTACTAATAGATCTTTTTTGGGCAATACGGTGAGACCAACTACAAGGCTGACAAAGATGACGCATAGGCAAACCGTAACGGTCTGCTGAAAAGTAGTGCCAGAACCTTCAAACGAATAGGAACGCAATAACATTGTGTGACTTGTGAATAGAAGCGGTGAATCCGAAAACGCACCAGCAATCACAAGTGACAACAGAACGAAAAATGCAAACCATGCATTCGTTAATAATTCAATAACTTGCTGAAGCAATCCCATTGCAGCCCATACAAAAAATGGAGTTAAAAGCAACGTAAAAATCTGAATACCTTCTTGACCAGGCCAAGGTTCAATGGCCGGAAGCGCAAGTCCCATATAATCGCTTGGAGATAAACCTGCCTGGACGATAAAAGAGAAGCCAGCTGTTATCATGAAGGCTGTGAAGCTGTACAAAATAGAGACAAATAGGCAAAATGCACTATGCGCATACCACCAAATTCTTCGCTTGGGAAGCCTTGTAAATAATTCGTATCCGTATGCACCCAAGCAACTCTCTGTAGTTCCACCGAGTGATATGAGCAACAGTAAATGCTGCATCAGATATACGATAGGAATCTGAAACGTATTTGCTCTGTCTGGTATAAACGGGTAAGTCCCTTCAAAAGAATGGGCAAGTTGATCCCAAAACGACGGTGTAACTCGGCTTTCGGGGAAATTCTGCAGATATAATTGGCTATAATAGGAAAAGTCGGATGCAATAAAAAGCAGTGCAACCCCAATTACCAAAACAAGTAAGCGCGTTCGATGAATTTGCAGCTCCAGTCGTAATGCTCTAAAAAACATCTCGATTCCTCACACAAGAAAAAGCACATAAGCCAACGGACAAAAGAAGTATGAAAATAGCTTCCAGACACATAACGGTACTGGAGAGGGCAATGCCGACATAAGGAGTTATGATGAAATCTGGCCGGTAAATAGTTAGCCCTAAGAAATCAAAGAGATATGTCAACGCGTAAAAAAGCACGGTAGGCCCAATCAATGCAAAGAAAGCGTTTCTAACAAGGCCAGCTACAAAGATCGAAACGGAAGCAAATGCAGCAAGGAAAACAGCGTCAAACAAATTGTACAAAATCAAATAGGCCAGCGGATGCTGTGCATAAAAAGATGCGCCGACATGTCCAACCGTCATTAGTGGAAATGAAAAAGATGCAATTTCAGGCGGAAGAACCGGCAAAAACATCATACTGAAAAGCATTTGGCCCGTCGTTGCAAACATGACGACTAAAAAAGCCCCAATAAAGACTGTAATGTACCGTGATGCGTAAATAATTTGACGGGATGTCTTGATCGCTAAGTTTTTGATATATCCTGTGCGCAAGTCCTGCGCTAAAGCAGCTCCATACGGTAGAGTTGTGAGAAATGGTAGAAGAGCGAAGAGGAGTGTGGACGGAAGAGTCACGCCATCAGCACTGATGCATCCATTGTAAACGGAGTAGGGATAACTATAGGCGATTGTCTGATTTTGCAACGCTTCCAGGCTGCGATAATGTTCATGTACATTTAGCCCCAAACACCAGATTCCCAATAGCGCACTCAGGATAAGTGCTGCTTTGAATGCAAAGCCGTGTATCATACGGTATAAGTCCAATCGGAGCATATTTTTCATTGCAATCACCTTTTTTCTAATGTGGGCAGTTTAATATAGATGTTATCACAATCGAACATATCTTCAGTCCAAGCCTGCGCGTTCAGATAAATTGGAGAGTAAGTTAAAAAGCCTGAACCGACTTCGAAGGCAACGGTGTACGTTTCCGATTGACCAATTGCAAGCGATACTTTTGAATAATCAGAATTGTGCGGGTGAGGGTCACTCACATGATCTTGGTAACACATTTCACAGCTTTGAACATAGCAATCTACAGAAAATGCATTAACTGACATGGCATTAAGAAATAAGATTCCCTCTGTGTTACTGTTATTCTTTACATTAATTTTCATGAAAATATAGACTGGATCTTTTGGATATGTTGAAAGTTCATAATCATTGTTTATCATGTTGTCAGTTGAGTCTTCATACCAAACGTCTTGTAGAGTAAAAGTGGCTCCCATAGAGTCCCAGCTAGAATCAACACCTTCCAAAACATGGCCCTCATCCAATGCAAATTGATATTCTTCCGAATCATATTGCTGGAGAGGATCATCAACATCTTCATTTGCGAGTTCTTCAATACTATAACATTTCAAATTTGGCGTATTACCAAACTGGGCATCAACCGAAGTGACATCAATTGTGTCGGATGGGGCAGAGTTGCCTGTACCGGAATGATCAGATGCGGAACCTGCATTTTCGGATATAGGGGGTAGATCCGATGTATTTGGCAAATTACTAGATGGATTTCCTGTGCATGCACAAAAAGAAAAACACACGCCAAGCAAAAGCGCACTCATTTTACACAAATGATATTTTCTTTCCACCATAAGATATGATTCTCCCGTCCTGTTCAAATTATAAAAATCAAGGCAACCCCTATCCAGCTATTACACGGTTCGATAGGGGTCACCTTGTTCATAACTTACTTGTGTTATAGTTTCCGTACAGAGAACCAAGCTGTCTGTACGATTACAAAAAGGTCAAATCTGAACAACTCCAGATTGGGGAACACTGTCGGGACTCCATTCGCCGCGCATGGTTACAGCTTTAGGAGTTTTGAAACTCAGCGCTGCCCACGTGTAACCATTTTCCTTTACACTATTATAGATAAAGTACTGAGTTCCAACACTCATGTATCTATTAGAAGGTTCAGCAGAATTGCAGAAGGCCCAGTTACTAGTAGGATTTTCGGAGTATCCGCCACGTGCATTAACATATGCATAAGTAACGGAACTGTTAGAGGTGTGCTGAATTTGACAGTAGATGGAAGTGGTATTATCCTTTTTCCCTGCTTTATTCATCAATGCTTGACCAGTTGAATTGACAGTTGTAAAACGGAAGCTTCGGTTATCAGATGTTGCTGATGCACCCAAAGACACAAAAACAGAAAGCATCATCGCGAGCAGCAGCGCCAACGCGATCTTCGCCAAGTTTGTTTTCTTTGCGGTATCCATAACTTTTCCTCCAATCATTATTTGTTTGGTGAACAGAATGCATGAGATGGAAGTTAACAAAATTGTCTGCGGATATCAGCCCTCCTTCTTTGGTGAAATTAGGTGAAGTATCTTCTGGCCAGAAGATAAAGGATGCCAAGATTGAATAGAAACTTTTCATGTTGAGGCAAGTATACCCGTAAAGCATTGGGCTGTCCAGTAATTTTGCCTATTTGCATGAAAAAGTGCGCCATATGCAAAAAACGACCTGATGTGAATCAGGTCGTTTTTTCTATGATCGGCGTATGAAGAAGCACATAACGGAATATCAATGAACGAATTGCTCGATTATCCGTGCTAAAAGCTCCTGCTGTTGTCTGGTTAACTTGGGGTTATGGTTGGCTGGACGAGCAAGTTCTTGAATCAATTCGGTAACAAGTTCGATTTGTTCTTCCTTTAGCCCCTTCACAGATATAACGTTTGCTTTTTCGCCACATGCCAGGTAATCAAGAGAGACGTTCAGGACATCAGCCAGAGACTCCGCCACTGACAGAGAAGGAATTCCCATATCGTTTTCGTAGTTGCCCAATGTAGAACTGGAAATTTGAACTTTCTGAGCCAATTCAATCTGAGATAGCCCACGCGATTTGCGCAGCTTTAACAGCCGCTTACTGAAATCAAACATACCAGCCCAGCCTCCTGTAACCTGTACAATTATTGTACTGTTTGACAGGGGCAAAATATTGGAATACTATATATGATAATTCCATATTTTTAAGGGATTTTCGTCTGCGATTTGACAGAAAGGTTTTTTGGGACTATGGTGAGAAAGACTCTTGTGCATCTGATGACTGATGTTTGGACAGTTTATAAGGAGGATCGACATATGAAGGTTCTAGTGTGTGACGATGAACCCCTATTTGCGGAAGGATTAAAGCAGAACATTCTCAACATTCTTGACAAACCGACATGGCGTGTGTCTGTTGATTGTGTTTCGGACTTGGAACAAATGGCCAAGATCAATGCAGAGCAGTACGATGTCGCTTTCCTGGATATAGATATGGGAAAACTGAACGGCATAGAGCTTGGCAGAAGGCTTCGAGTTTCATCATCAGATATAATTTTGGTTTTTGTGACCAATTATGTGCAGTATAGTCTAGATGGTTACGAAGTTCATGCACTTCGCTATCTGCTAAAAGATCATCTGGAAGAAAAACTGCCGGAGTGCTTAGATGCAGTTATATCGGCTTACAGGAAAGAACGTAGACACATACGCTTTTCCAGCGAAAACAACGAGATAGACGTCATGCCAGTGCATATTGTATACGCAGAAACAGAGGGACGGCATCTTAAGATACATATGGTAAACGAATTACGCGCGGAAATGGTTGTGAGTATGACCATGAGCGATTTGACGGAGCTTCTACAAGAGCGAGGCTTTTTAAGAATTCACCAAAGCTATCTTGTAAATATGGCCTACATTCAACGAATAAAGAGTACAGGCGTATGGCTAAATGATGACACAAAATTGCCAATCAGTGCCAGAAACTACAAATATCTTAAACAGGAGTACCTACATTGGAAGGGGATGAAACGATGGCGTATGTAATCAGCACTTTGCTGAATAGCGTTCAGCTGTTAAGTTTCCTTTGGTTCTTCGATGGTTTTTTCGTGAGGAAGTATCAGGGAATTAGATTTTGGGTAATAGCCTTGATGTGGGATGCAGCAGTGTGCTTTTTACTAAACATTGAAGCATCTGTATTGAGTCCCGTTAAGGTGATTTCTGTCATAGCTTCAATTTTATTACTGAGTGTTTTGCTGTATGTTGGAGATTTGGCGTTTAAGGTGTTTTTATCCGTATCAGTCTATGCATTATTCAACCTCCTTGCTTATGTGCTGGAATTTGCTGTGATGGCGACCTATGGTATACCGAGAGAAATGTTGGTTAATGATCGGGTGTTATACACTGTGACGGGTTTTGTCGGCGGATTGTGCATGCTCGTATTATCTCAATTTGTCAAACACTTCCATTCCCCAGGGCAATACAACGAAAATAATCGCGTATGGACACTTATCACCACAGTGTTTCCCATTGCATCTATTCTTGTGTTACTTCTGCTCTATGCAGCGGTTTCACCATACAATGATAATCAGAGAACAACAAAGCAATTCGCACTTGTCTGTCTTTGCGTTTTGGCCATTGCCAATATCATTGTCTTGGTACTTATTGACACGCTAAAGCGTAATACACAGGAGCATGAGGAGCTAGTTGCAATCAGTGAGAGAGAACGTATGCAGCGGGAAAGCGTGCTGGCGTTATCCGCGGCGTATGATGGGCAACGCCGATTGACACACGATTTTCGAAAGCATATCTCTGTTCTAACTGAGCTTATGGAAAAACGCCGATATGATGAGGCAACGCACTATATAGAGCAGCTGCAGGAGCAACAAACAGAAAGGATTCTGTTAGTTAATACGCATCACGCAACTATTGATGCGATTCTAAATCAAAAAGGATACGAGGCGGAAAAAAATAAAATCGATATCCGGTTTGAAGTGAATGATCTGTCGAGAATTCATATTAAGGCAACCGAATGCACAGTAGTTCTCGGAAATTTATTGGACAACGCTATCGAATCTTGTCAGAAATTTCCCGAAGATAAGCGGTGGATACAAGTGAGTGTCATATACAATAAGGGGGATGATAAGGAGCCGGGAAATATTTTCATCTCTGTGTTAAATCCGAGCCTGCCTGTAAAAATCGAAAACAATATGATTCGGACAACGAAAGCGAACCCCTCTTTTCATGGCTTTGGGTTAAAAAATGTAAAAGATGTTCTTGATAGATACCACGCTGAGTACTATATGTCGTATGAAGATGGACAGTTTGTTTTTAGCTTGGAATGGCCAGACGAAAATTTGTGATATTTTGCAAATGCGCAGCATTTTTGTGCATTTGAGCAGATAAGGTGGACTTTCTCTTGTTAATGCAGTAGATTTATGACTAGGTTAGATCCATTAGAAAAGAGATAATACCAATGGAAACTTTTGCTGAGGCAGTGACACAATTTTGTCTGCGAAAGCATTTGATTGACAGCCATCAAACGGAATGGTGTCACTACATGGTTGTGCGCCGCGCCATGAGCATCATATCCCTGCTTTGGCTGGTTCCTGTGGGCGCATTGCTCTCCAAGTGGTACATATCTTTGGCTTTTGTGTTAAGTTATCGCTTTCTGCGGTCTCGTACGGGCGGTTATCATGCAAAATCACCGCTTGGATGTATACTGAGTTCTACATGCTTGCAAATTACAGGAATGTGTTTTGTGTCCTGTACCAAAGGATTGCTCCGTATTGCGGTTTTATTTGTGATTTCATCAATCATCATTATCCGGCAAGCTCCGGCGAACAATGCTGAACTGCATTTGACCACAGAGGAAATTCAAGCCCTGAAACCACGAATCAAAATGCGATTGCTTATACTTTTTACCTTGATGCTTGCCTTTAGTCTTATGCTGCCCCGGATTGCTGTTTGCATTTCTTTTGGAGTGGCAGTAACCGCAGTTTTACTGCTCCTTTCTCGAATGGGAATGGGTGCTCAGTAGAAATAATAACAAGAAAGGATGAGTTATATGTCCTCCATGAAAAAACGCGTTTACAAAGCTGCCAAGTCTGTAGTTCAACACTTGGTTAAAGCAGAAGCGCAGGATTGGCCGCCGTATACAATGTGCGGACTTTACCAGCCACGGCGGCCGAACATGACACAGTCAAGTGCTCAAAAGACAGAAAAAAGGGAAAGTGAGAAGGAAAATCTCTGACCCCTTACGGTTCGCAGTAAGAACAAATTTCACTCCGGAGCCGGCCAACTTAATCTCGACATCTTAGAGCTAAATTACAAATGGGAGCGCAGAGCCTGTCACCTGTTCGTCAGGAGGACTTTGCGCTTTTCCTATATATCCAGCACTTTTGATTCAGAGAAAGTGCAGCAAAGCACCATTTTCTGTTTGGTTCGGAATAGCTTGCCTAGTCTATGCATTGGAACGGCATTGCGGTTTGCGCTGTGAGCTATATAGCGCAAGGCAAATATTCACTTTCGCCGGCCCAGTATCCACCACGGTCGTTTTTTGCATTTGCACAGGCAGTCCATGCATATAAGCAAAAAACATAGATCTCTTCGAATCATAGGTGTATTTTTAGATCGAGATAAGCGATTGCCTTCCTCCAGATATGCTCGGCTTTAAGAAACAGGGGAAAACCATCCTTCTAGCCAGCCACAGCGCAAAGGGGATCAGCTTCCTCTGTGATACCGTCCACGAAAATGGACGCAGGGGCTTGATGGAGGGCCGGAAACGGAGCGAGAAAAGGCAACGTAAGGAAATAGGATTGCTGCTGTTGAACCGCGATGTTCAGAAGAGACATACGCGTGGAAACAATGCGCGGCTGTTCGGAGAAAAGACAAAACTTATGAATAGAAAAGAAGAGTCTCGCTGGGTACGTTGTCCTCTCTGTGGAGGAAAAACGAGAACGAAGGTATATGAAGATACCGTCTTGATAAAGTTCCCGCTTTATTGCCCCAAATGCAAGCGGGAAATCCGAATCGATGTTGTGAAATTGAAGATGGTCTTAAGCGAAGAGCCGGACGCATAAAGCGCAGAGCCTGCTACCCATTCATCAGGTGCAGGCCCTGCGCTTTTCAGTTGCACTACTCGATGTTATATCCCTTGCTGGAACGCAAAGCTGTCAAGACCGCCTTTATGACGGGAAGCAATGTATGGGCTTCTTCTTCGCTGCATTCGTTAACCAGGGCATGAAGCTGACGAATAGCAAAACTGTCGGTTTGCGGAGCATCATCAAAAATCTCTCGCGTGTCTATTTTCAAAGCGCGTACAACAGCGTAAAGCGTCTTAAGAGTAGGATTTCCGCAGCCCTGCTCAAAAGTGATAATAGTGCGCACATCGGTACCGCTCTTTTCAGCAACTTCCTCTTGTGTGAGGTCGAGTTCAGTACGGGTTCTCTTTACAACAACAGCTAAGCGCCGGGCATATTCTGGCATCCTGATTCACCTCGGATATATTTTACAATACACCTCGTTTCGTTATAATTCGTTGAGCATCATGTTTAACATGATGCATATTGCATATTGAGGAAAGCGCCCGGAAATCGCTATGCGAGACATTTGTGACAGAGCGGATTCACATTTCAGTTTCTTGCACAGCGGTGGTATGCGTCAGTACCTGCATTCCATTGCAGAATAAATAATATGATTGGCGGCACGCCAGGCTGCCGCTCGCCTCCGCTATTCGGTTCATCCGTTTATAACGCTTGAATCGAAATGGAGGCACACAATGCAGGAAATCAATCTTCGAGATTTGTATCCCGATGTTTATAAAGAAGATATGCTCGTGAAGGTATCGGAGGACGTACTGGCCGTTATTACAGCTGATCATCGGGCGGATGCGGCCCATGAACGGCAGATGTACCGTTATAAGGCCCACTACTCCCTGGACTGCGACAACGGCATTGAAAAGGCGGCCCTTCCGCATACATCTACCCCGGAGGAACTTTTGGAGGAAAAGCTGCAACGCGAGGAGCTGTATGCTGCGGTGATGTCCCTGCCCGAAAAGCAGGCAAAGCGTGTCTATGCGCATTTCTACCTGGGCATGACGGCGAGGGAGATTGCTGATGCTGAACATGTTGATGCCAGCTGCATCCGCCGCAGTATCCGAAACGGTCTGAAACGTCTGGCAAAAAAATTGCGGTAATTCCCGGTTACTATACCCGTTTGGAGCTGTTTTTGTCAGTACTTATAAGAAGGATGTTTTCTACCCTTCATAGGTACTTTGACAACCGCATACACAGCAGAACAGGTACATAACCCGCGCAGGAGCGAGTGAGAAGCGACGCCAGGATGCTGGCAGCCAGGAGGTGAACACGGCTGTCAGCGGAGCGCCCACCGCCTTTCTCAAACACAGCTGCGGCACGCTGTGCGCGATGATCGCGCGGGGGCTTAAAGATACTTCCTCACGGCCCGCCAAAGACTTGGGGGGAACCCTGCGGCGCACGCTACGAACGGCACTGCGGAGTTATGACAGCCGCGCCAGCGGAGACCTGTCCTGTTCCCCTTGCCTGGGGTGCGCGGCAAATAGGGCAATTTCAAACAAACGTTTTACTGTCTGGCATAATTTGATGTCAGATACTATGGCGGCCATCGTAAACGGAGTGTCCCTCCCAGTACGATGGCCGCTATCCATGTGACATTAAGTTAAAAGGAGATTGACACATGGCAACTACAAAAAAATATTCCGCGGAGGTATCGCAACCCGAACGCATTGACTTTGAAATGGAGCCGGTCGTCTTGCCGCAGATTGCCAGCATCAAACAGGCCAGCGCCATGATGGGGCTGCCGGTTTACTATCTGCGGCGGCTTTGCAAAGAGGTGCCTGGCATTGCGTTCCAATCCGGCGTGAAATGGTACATCAACCTGGGACGCCTGGCCGATTATTATAACGGCCGCTTGACGGATACCAAAGCATAAATAATACGCACTGTCAAGCATACCGGGCGGCCCTGCGACAAACTTCCTCCCGGCAGAAAACTCGGCTATAGTGGGTGTCAGGAGGGCAACTCCAATACGCTGTAACCATGGCCCAGGAGGAAAAACGATGGCATCTGTAAAATTGATAACGCCCCAAAACAAACCAAAGTATTTCAAGTTGACCGCCAACATAGTGGTGAATGGCGAGAAAAAACGGTACTATTCCCGGTTCGAGTTTGACCCCAAAGTGCTCAGGACCGCAAAATCGAGATACGCTGCGGCGATGGCCGCGGCGGTCCGCTTTGAGTCGGAGATGCAGCAGGAGGCGTTAAACCCCAAAAAGCCGGAACCTGTTCTGACGTTTGTCGAGGTGGCGGAAGAGTACATCCAATCCTGCAAAGCAAGAAAGGCGCCTTCCGCTCGCCTGAGCGGCAATTACGATGCAAACAAAAACAAAGCAAACACAACAAACAACAAAGAAACCTACCTGCGAAAGCTGCAAACGGTGTGCCCCTGGTTCACCTCGATGGAGGTCAACAAGATCAGCAAAGGCGACTATGAGCGGCTGATGGACGAGATGGAGGTGATGGGGCCGTGCCGCCGTGAGCGGGCTACATTGCGTCCGGGGGCGGAAGTGTACAAGACAGCCTCCTTCACAAAGCTGGCTGCGAAGTGCGATGTCACCCCGTATACGATGGCGGAAGCCTTCCGCGGTAAGACCGTGAAACGGCATACCGCCGATGAGATCGCCAAGGCAATGGGGCAGCCCGTGGAGGCGCTGTTCCAGATCGAGGTGGTCGAGCATGCGCTGTCCCAAAAGACAATGCGGGAGTACGCGCTGTTTGCCCGCCAGGTCTTGCAGTATGCCGCCGAACACTACGGCAGCATGAAGCCGGAGTTTGCACTGCCGGCAAAAGGCAGCCGCCCCCGCTTCGTGGATTGCCTGCATGAAGACGAGGTGCATATCCTGCTGAAAGAACTGGATCGGAGCAGCATGATTGAGCAGGCGGTGATTCGAGGACTGCTCAACACAGGCGTCCGCCGCGGCGAGCTGGCAGGGCTGACCTGGGATGACATCGACTTTGCCGGATGCACCGTACACGTCTACAAGTCATTGCTGGTCATCAAAGAGTATGGATATCAGCTGACCACCACCAAGGAATCGAACGACCGCTATGTGGATGTAGCGCCAGAGTATATGGATTTCATGCAGCGGTACTACGACTACTGGAAGACAAAGAAACGGCTGATGGGAGCCAGCTGGCAAACCGTCATCGAAAAGAAAAACGGCAAACATTATGCCTCTCTGCGCGCCTTGGCCGGCAACGATTTCGTGATCTGCAACGACCAGGGCTGGCCGCTGAATCCGGACGGCTACGCGGCAATGGTGCGCCGCGTGGGGGACAGGGCAGGGGTTCGTCACCTGCATCCGCATATGTTCCGGCACACCTTCGTCAGCCTGCTGATGTCCAACCCGGAGATCGACGTGGCCACGGTGGCGGCCGAAGCGGGCCATGCGCAGCCCAGTACAACCCTGATGATCTACACCCAACAGTATAAAAAACGGCAAAAAATGATCCGTAGCCAACTCAGCAAGGAATTATACGGCAAATAGTCGTTTTTTGAAATGGCCCGAAATTTTGGCTACCAAAATTTCACAGGTTTGGCTACCAAAAAAAGAACGCGCAGCGTTAATAATAACGACTGCACGTTCTTTTTGCAAGTGGGCCAGGCAGGGTTCGAACCCGCGACCAATCGGTTATGAGCCGACAGCTCTGACCAGCTGAGCTACTGGCCCAAATGACGAAATCTATGAAGTTTTCGGTGCGGCTTTGGATGGCTTTGGTAGCCAATCGGTAGCCAAAACGGGGAAAATCAACAGGCGTTCATTTCGGAACGACGTAAGATCGTTGTTTGCAAAAGAAATTTTGGTTGGCTCTGGCGGTTATGAGCCGCCAGCTCTGACCAACTGAGCTAATGGCCCACATGGCAACTGTATCATTATAGCAGAAAAACTTCCAATGGGCAAGGTCTTTTTTGCATTTTCCTGCGTAGACTGTGGCAGGGGGGCGATACAGTGCGCAGAGTGTTGGGAGCGATCCTCTGTCTGGCAATGTTGGCGGCTGTGCTGGTACTGCCGGGGCTGCCGGGCAGGCTGACGGAGCCGGCAGTCACACCCACCCCCGCACCCAGCCCGCCGCCGGAGGAAGCCGGCAGCGGCTTTGGGGTGTGGGTGAGCTATCTGGAATGGCAGCAGGTGGATTTTTCCTCCGCACAGGCGTTTGCGGCGGACATTGCCGTCATTCTGGACAACATCCGGGACGCGGGCGGCAGCGTAGTGTTTGCGCAGGTGCGGCCCTTCGGGGACGCGCTGTACCCCAGTGACTACTTCCCTTTCAGCCATCTCTGCACCGGCACGCAGGGGCAGGATCCGGGCTTTGACCCGCTGGCGCTGCTGGTGGAGGCCGCCCACGCCCGGAGGCTGGCGCTGGAGGCGTGGGTGAACCCTTACCGGCTGCAGGCGGGCAGTCTGCCCGCCGAACTGTGCGCCGCCAACCTTGCCAGCATCCACCCGGACTGGGTGCGGGAGACGGACGGCGGGCTGTATCTGAATCCGGCCGACCCGCAGGTGCGGCAGTACATTGCGGACGGTGTGGATGAGCTGTGCCGCCGCTACGATGTGGACGGCGTCCATTTTGACGATTACTTTTACCCCGCCACCGACCCGGCCTTTGACGCCGCCGACTACGCCGCCAGCGGCACATCGCTGGCGCTGGCGGACTGGCGGCGCCAGAACGTGAACGAGCTGGTGCGCCTTTGCTGGCAGACCGTCCACCGGTACGAGGGCGTGCGGTTCGGGGTGTCGCCGCAGGGCAACCCGGACAGCTGCCTGACGATGCAGTACAGCGATGCGGCGCTGTGGCTGGCGGAGCCGGGGTACGTGGATTACCTGATGCCGCAGCTGTACTGGGGGCTGGACTCGCTGCTGCCGGAGCGGGCGCAGGCGTGGCTTTCCCTGCCCCGGGCCGAGGGCGTGGCGCTGTATTTCGGGCTGGGAGCCTACCGCATCGGGGAGGGCGAGCAGGGCAATCTGGCGGAGTGGAAGTCCGGCTGCGCGCTGGCCCGCCAGCGGGACTGGCTGCTGGCCCATGGCGCGGACGGAGTCGGGCTGTATCGGTACGGCTCGCTGTGGGCAAACACCTCCTGGCCCGGACTGGCCGCCGCCGAGCTTGCCGCGCTGCGATAAATGTGTCAGGCCGCGCTTTCGCACGGCCTGACGTTTATTTTTTCGAGACTGCTCTGCGTTTTTTCCACGGGGACCAGCCAATCATGCCCAGCAGCGTCACCAGCGAAACGCCGTCCGCCAGCAGCCACCGCTTGGGTTCCCGGAACGCCACCGAGATGGTGCCCGCGTACCCCGCCGGAACCGTGACGCCCACCATGCCGTTGACGGTCAGATAGGTGGCGCCGGGGCCGTCCACCACCGTGTAGCCGGGATAGTACAGCAGCGGCTGCAGGGCGGCCCACACCGCCTGCCCCACCATCAGCAGTTCCACCGCCAGAACCAGCCACAAAGCCGGCGTGCGGCGGAGCCATTGCAAGAGTTTTTTCCCCCATAAAAATGTTCCTTCTCAAACAGAAAAGGCGGACGGCAGCCTCCTGCCGCCCGCCCTCTCGGACGTACTGACTTATTCCACGATGATGCTTGTGCCGGTCATTTCCGCAGGCACCGGCAGGCCGATGAAGGGCAGCATGGTGGGGGCGATGTCCGCCAGGCATCCGCCCTCCCGCAGCTTCACATCGCCCGCGCCGATGACGGCGAAGGGCACCTTGTTGGTGCTGTGGGCGGTGAAGGGGGAGCCGTCCGGGTTCATCATCTTTTCGGCGTTGCCGTGGTCGGCGGTGAGGAACATCACGCCGCCCATTTTGAGGGTAGCCTCCATCACGGCGCCCACGCCGGCGTCCACGGCCTCCACGGCCTTGACGGCGGCGTCAAACACGCCGGTGTGGCCCACCATGTCGCAGTTGGCGAAGTTCAGAATCACCACATCATACTTGCCGCTCTCGATGCGGGCCACACATTCGGCGGTGACCTCGGGCTGACTCATTTCGGGTTTCAGGTCATAGGTGGCCACCTTGGGGCTGGGGATGACCTTGCGGTCCTCGCCCTCGTAGGGGGCCTCCACGCCGCCGTTGAAGAAGAAGGTCACGTGGGCGTACTTCTCGGTCTCGGCGATGCGCAGCTGGGTCTTGCCGTTCTTGGACAGGTACTCGCCCAGCACGTTGTTCAGCTCCACCGGCGGGTAGGCGACCTCACAATTCGGCATGGTGGCGTCATATTCCGCCATGCAGACGTAGTTCACCGGGAACCGGCCAAAGCGGCGCTCAAAGCCCTTGAACTCGTCATCCACAAAGATGCGGGTCATCTGGCGGGCGCGGTCGGGACGGAAGTTCATAAAGATGACGGTGTCGCCCTCGGCCACGCGGCCGCCCTCGCAGGTGATGACGGGCACCACAAATTCATCGGTCACATTCTTGGCGTAGGAGGCCTCGATGGCGGCCTTCCAGCCGTCGGCCTTCTCGCCCTCGCCGTACACAAAGGCGGCGTAGGCTTTCTCCTCGCGGTCCCAGTTGGAGTCGCGGTCCATGGCGTAGTAACGGCCGGTGACGGTGGCGATGGTGCCCAGACCGATCTCGTCCAGCTTGGCCTGCAGGTCGCCCAGGAACCGCTCGCCGTCATGGGGGTCGGTGTCACGGCCATCCATGATGCAGTGCAGGTACACCTTGTCCGCGCCCATGGCCTTGGCCATGTCCAGCACGCCGAACCAGTGGTCGGCATGGCTGTGCACGCCGCCGGTGCCCACAAGGCCCATCAGGTGGATGGCCTTGCCGGCGTCGATGGCGGCCTTCATGTTTTTGACCAGCACCGGGTTGGTCATCATGGAGCCGTCGCGGATGCTCTTGGTGATGAGGGTGAGCTGCTGGTACA
The DNA here is from genome assembly GCA_945830575.1 of uncultured Subdoligranulum sp. GTDB lineage: Bacteria > Bacillota > Clostridia > Oscillospirales > Ruminococcaceae > Gemmiger. The sequence continues at coordinate 33,621 of CALZZE010000002.1, forward strand.
CGATGCGGCCTGCGCCCATGTTGGTGTGGCCCACCTCGGAGTTGCCCATCTGGCCTTCAGGCAGGCCAACGGCCATGCCGGAGGCGTCAATGGTGGTCATGGGGCAGGTGGAGAAGATTTTGTCCAGATTGGGTTTGTTGGCGGCGGCCACGGCATTGCCGAAGGTCTGGTCGGGCGTCCAGCCGAAGCCGTCCATGATGCAGAGAACTGCGGGGCGTTTAGCCATAATGTTTGCTCCTTATCAAAACAGTTTTATCAACCTTTGGTGGCGGCGTCCACGATGACGGCGAACTGCTCCGCCTTGAGGGACGCGCCGCCGATGAGGCCGCCGTCCACATCGGGCTTGGAGAGCAGCTCCTCGGCGTTCTTGGGGTTCATGCTGCCGCCGTACTGGACGGTCAGGCCCTTGGCGGCCTCCTCGCCGTACAGCTCGCCCACCACCTTGCGGATGGCGGCGCAGACCTCCTGCGCCTGCTCGGCGGTGGCGGTCTTGCCGGTGCCGATGGCCCAGATGGGCTCATAGGCGATGACCACGTTCTTCAGCTCCTCGGCGGTGACGCCGTTCAGCGCGATCTTGGTCTGCATCCGCACCAGCTCCTCGGTAACGCCCTGCTCCCGCTGGGTCAGGCTCTCGCCCACGCAGATGATGGGCTTGAGGCCGGCGGCCAGCGCGGCGCGGGACCGCTTGTTGACGGTCTTGTCGGTCTCGGCAAAATACTGGCGGCGCTCAGAGTGGCCGATGACCACGTATTCCACGCCCAGATCCACCAGCATGTCGGCGGAAATTTCGCCGGTGAAGGCGCCGGACTTCTCAAAGTGGACGTTCTCGGCGCCCACATGGATGTTGGTGCCCTTGCACTTGGCCACGGCGGTGGTCAGGTCGGTGAAGGGCACGCAGATGACCACCTCACAAGTGGCGTCCTTGACGGCGGGGATCAGCTCGTCGATGAGGGCGGCAGCCTCGGTGGCGGTCTTGTTCATCTTCCAGTTGCCGGCGATGATGGCCTTGCGGTTCTGTTTATCCATGATACATTCTCCTTTTCAAGCAAAGGTGCGGCGGCGCTGTCGCCGCCGCACACGGGCTTACAATAATTCCAATTATGCCTTCTGAATGACGGCGATGCCGGGCAGCTCCTTACCCTCCAGATATTCCAGAGAGGCGCCGCCGCCGGTGGAGATGTGGGTCATCTTGTCGCCCAGACCCATCTGCTGCACAGCGGCCGCAGAGTCGCCGCCGCCGATGACGGTGGTGGCATCGCTCTCCGCCATGGCCTTGGCAACGGCCAGCGTGCCGGCGGCCAGAGTGGGGTTCTCGAACACGCCCATGGGGCCGTTCCACACCACGGTCTTGGAGGCCTTGACGGCGGCCGCGAACAGCTTCATGGTCTCGGGGCCGATGTCGCAGCCTTCCATGTCGGCGGGAATGGCGGTGACGGGCACCACCACAGTATCAACGGGAGCATCGATGGGGTCGGGGAACGCCTTGACGCAGGCGGTGTCCACGGGCAGCAGCAGCTTGACGCCCTTGGCCTCGGCCTTGGCCATCATTTCCTTGCAGTAGTCCAGCTTGGAGTCATCGCACAGGCTCTTGCCGATCTCATAGCCCTGCGCCTTCAGGAAGGTGTAGGCCATGCCGCCGCCGATGATGAGGGTGTCCACCTTCTCCAGCAGGTTGGAGATGACGTTGAGCTTGTCCGCCACCTTGGCGCCGCCCAGAATGGCGGTGAAGGGACGCTCGGGGTCATTGACGGCGTTGCCCAGATACTTGATCTCCTTCTCCATCAGGTAGCCGACAGCGGTGTCCTTGATGTAATCGGTCACGCCGGCGGTGGAGCAGTGGGCGCGGTGGCAGGAGCCGAAGGCATCGTCCACGTAGGCGTCGGCCAGAGAAGCCAGATCCTTGCTGAACTCAGGCAGGTTCTTGGTCTCCTCCTTGCGGAAACGGGTGTTCTGCAGCAGCACCACATCGCCGTCCTTCATGGCGGCGACAGCGGCCTTGGCGTTGTCGCCCACGACGGTGTCGTCATCGGCAAACACAACGTCCTTGCCCAGCTTGGCGGACAGGGCCACGGCAACGGGGGCCAGGCTGAACTTGGCCTCGGGGCCGTTCTTGGGCTTGCCCAGATGGCTGCACAGGATGACCTTCGCGCCATCGTTGATGAGCTTCTGGATGGTGGGCAGAGCCGCGTTGATGCGGTTCTCGTTGGTGATGACGCCCTCCTTCATGGGGACGTTGAAATCGCAGCGCACCAGCACGCGCTTGCCGGCGTAGTTCTGATCGTCGATGGTCTTTTTACCCAAACCCATAGTGAAAAACTCCCTTCGATACTCCTAAATTTATTTGTGCCGCCCCGCCCCCTTTTCGGCGGGGCGTTCTGGCCTACCCTTATTATAGCGGCAAACCGCCATTTATGCAAGGGGATTTTGATATTTTTTTAACGCGGCTTGCTCTTTTTGCCATCCAACGCTATAATGGGCAGAAAACGGCATATTAGCAAGAAAGAGGTCGTCGTTATGAAAACACCACGTTTCACCGCAGCGGATGCTGCGCTGGCCTATGCCGCAGGGGTCATGGGATGGTATCCATGGGTGCTGCGGGGGTATCTGGATCTCAGCCCTTTTAAGCTCGGCGTGTTTCTGGCTTTCACGCTGCTGTGTGTGCTGGCAGTCAGCTTTCTGATGGAGGATACCCGGCCCGCCCGGCCCGCGCCCGCCACCGTCTGGATGCTGCTGTGGGCGGCTTCCACGGCGGTGAGCACCGCTTTTTCGCTGTCCCCCGCATCGAGCCTGTGGAACAGCGAGAGCTATCTGGGCGGGCTGTTCCTCTGTGTTGGCTGTCTGTCGGGCTATCTGCTGGTGCAGAGCTTTCTTCCCACCGGCGCGCCATCCTTTCTGGCAAAGCTGTTGACGCTCTCCGGCGTGGGGGTGGGGCTGCTGGGGGTGCTGAACAATTTCGGCGTTGACCCGCTGGGCTTTTCCGCCGCCATCGAGGAGAGCCAGCGCAATATTTTCTTTTCCACCATCGGCAATGTAGATTACCTGAACAGCCTGCTCTGCCTCTGGATCCCGCTGGCGGTGTGGGCGTATCTGGACGCCGGGCAGCTGTGGGGGCTGGCGGGGTCCACGGCGGGCTTTGTGTGCCTGGCCGCGTTGGACCCTGGCATTGCCAGCCTTGGTCTTGCGGCGGCGTTTGCCATGCTGCTGTGGTGCTGTCCGCTGGACGGCGGGCGGTGGTCCCGGCTGTTTGTGCTGGGTGTGCTGTGGCTGGGCGCTCAGCTGGCGGTACAGAGGCTGCAGACCGTCTTTCCTCTGCGCATGGTGGAGCGCCCCATGGAGGTGCTGGGGGCTCCGCTGACGGCGCTGACCGGCATGGCGGCGTGCGCGGTGCTGGCGGTGCTGCTGCGCCGCATCAAAACGTCACATCTGACGGTGCAGCGGGGGCTTGTGCTGGGACTTTGCGCCGCGGCGGCGCTGCTGTTCCTGTGGCGCAACCACGGCGGGCCTTCGCTGGGCGGCTTTGACAACCTGTTCCTGCTGGGTCCCGGCTGGGCCACCGACCGGGGCGCCATCTTCGCGGACTGCTGGGCGCTCTACCGGAACGGCAGTCTGCTGCGCAAGCTGGTGGGCATTGGGCCGGGTATGCTGCACCGCGCCATGACGGCGGCAGGAAGCGGCGTCCCCTATCCGCTGGAGGATGCCATCGGCGCCCACAACGAATACCTGGAGATGCTGCTCTGTTGCGGCGCAGCCGGACTGGCCGCCTGGCTGGGCGTGCTGGTCAGCCATCTGCGCGGGGCGCTGGGGAACCGCTCCTCCGCCGGCTGGGCGCTGTCCCTGTGCGCCTACGCCGGGCAGGCATTTTTCAATAACCGTGTGGCGGCGGTGTTTCCCGTGGCGGTTCTGGTACTGGCTGTGCTGCGGGTCTGCAGCCGGGAACAGCCTTCCCCCCTCTCCCGCCGCCGCGGTCTTGCCTGCAGTCTGGCAGGCGGCGCATTCCTCCTCTGCTGTCTGCCAGCGGGCGCTGTCCTCAGCAGACTGCTGCATTTTTTCGCATAATTTTGCCAGATTTTCCGCCGTTTCCCTCACTTTATTGCTTTTCTTGCTGTTTTTTCTGTTTCTTCTTGCATTTCGCATAACACAAAACTATAATTTGTAACGAACTATGGTTCGTAGTTTCTTATAATTTTAGTAAAGGAGTCTGACATTTCATGAAAAAACTGATCCGTGTCGCCGCTGTTTCGATGGCCATTGCCTGCTGCAGCTGTGCCGCTGCGATTTCTGTGGGCGCCGCTTCCACCCCCGAAAACGCCAAAGTGTCTACCGCTGAGAACGCCAACGCTCACAGCGACATCGGCGAAGCCATCAAGAACGGCACCTGGGGCAAGCCCTCCGTCGTGGCCAACACCAGTGGTTCCTATCACGCCCCCACCAAGGCCGCAGCCGCTGAGAAGCTGACCACCAAGTCCTTCACCGCTTCCACTGTGTATGTGGATCCCGTCACCCATGCCATCAGCAACGTTTTTGACGCTGACGGCAACCTGATTCCCGCCACCTTGAGCTCTGACGGCCACTGGTACATCGTTCCCACCAATGAGGGCTACCTGTTCCTGGCGACCGGCCGCTGATCGCTCTGTTTTTTGCCCCGCAGCTGAGCTGCGGGGCTCAGTGTGTCGAAAAACCTTAATTCGCGTTTGTAGGGGGCGGCGTCCTCGACGCCCCGTGGAGCGCCGTCTCGCAAAAAACATCGTTGTAAGGACACCTTTTTCGGGCGGGACTGCAGGGCACCCTTACGGGCTGTCCCGCCCCTACAAATGATGGCAAGGTTTCTCGTTGTGATTGGACTTTTTTGACAGTCTGTGCCCCGCAGCTGAGCTGCGGGGCTTTTTTGTGCGCATTTTGCAAAGTCTGCTTGACAAATTATGCAAAGCGTGCTATGCTAAAAATGCAAAGTCGACTATGCAAAAGGAGTACCCTATGAAAACCAATCTTCCCGCGCTGCGCAAGGCCCGCAAGCTCAGCCAGCAGGAACTGGCCGACGCGGTGGGCGTGACGCGGCAGACCATCACCAGCATCGAGGTGGGCAAGTACGTTGCCAGCCTGCCGCTGGCGTTCAAAATTGCCCGGTATTTCGGGCTGGCCATCGAGGACGTATTTATTGATGAGGAGGAATGAGCCATGCTGTTGAAACTGCTGACCTATGATACCAATGTGACCGAGGCCGAATATCGCCGCCACCGCACCGGCCTTTTGTGGTTGTGGGCGGGGCTGATGCTGGCCGGCGTGCTGACCATTCTGTTTTCCGCCTTCGGGGTGCCGCTGCTGGTGACTGACCCGGCGCGGGTGGATTTCTGCATGGGCATGTATTGCGGCATCGGCACGGCGCTGCTGGTAATCGCCCTGCTGCAATTCATCCGCAGCTGGCAGATGCTCCGCGATGACAAAAAGCTGCGCGCCGCCTACATCCGGGACACCGACGAGCGCCGCCGGGAAATCAGCAGCCGCGCCGTCTACGCCGCCGGCATGACCATGGTAGTGGCGCTGTATGTGGCGCTGCTGGCTGCCGGGCTGTTCTGGCCGGAGGTATTCTGGTTCTGCTACGCCATGGTGATGGGCTTTGTGGTGCTGATTCTGGGGTTCCATTTCTATTATGAGCATAAGCTGTGAGGGGTTCGCAACGTCTTTCCTAAAATTTTTTACAATTTTTTTGAAAAAACTGTTTATTATTTCCAAGATTTGTGGTAAAGTAGAAACAATCGGTGCGATGGTTCTGCCATGCACCCACAAATCTACGCCGGACAGCCCCGGTTTCCGGCGCGAAAAGAGGTTAGGAACCCAATGGACTACGCAAGCAAAGACATCCGCAACATTCTGGTAGCCGGTCACGCCGGCTGCGGCAAGACCACTCTGGTGGAAGCCCTTCTGTACATGTCCGGCGCCACCGAGCGCATGGGCCGTGTGGAGGACGGCACCACCGTCAGCGACTTTGACCCCGAGGAAGCCCGCCGCAAGGCATCGCTGAACGCCAGTGTGGTTCCCGTGGAAAAGGACGGCGTCAAGTTTAATTTCATCGACGCGCCCGGTCTGTTTGACTTCGAGACCGGCGCGGCGGAGGGCGCTATGGCCGCCGAGAGCGTGCTCATCTGCGTTTCCGGCCGTTCCGGCGTCACCGTGGGCGCGGAAAAGGCCTACAAGCTGGCGCTGAAAAACAACAAGGCCCGCATGGTGTTCGTCACCAAATGCGATCTGGAAAACGCCGACTACTTCAAGATTCTGGAACAGCTGAAAATCCAGTTCGGCCCCAGCATCTGCCCCTGCGTGGTGCCCCACCGTCTGGACGACGGCACCGTGGCGTACATCAACCTGTTCAGCCAGAAGGCCTTCAAGTACGAGAGCGGCAAACAGGTGCAGATCGACCTGCCGGACATCGGCCACCGCTTTGACGGCCTGATCGAGGCCATGAGCGAGGCCATCGCCGAGACCGATGAGTCCCTGATGGAGAAATTCTTCGAGGGTGAGCCGTTTACCACCGAGGAGATCGTGCGCGGCATGGCCACCGGCGTGCGCAGCGGCCAGATCACCCCCGTTCTGTGCGGCAGCGCCGTCAACGCGCAGGCGCTGGATATGCTGCTGTATAACCTGAGCGTGCTGCTGCCCGGCGCGGACGCCGCCGCGGCGATGGGCGAGACCAAGGACGGCGAGGCCGTGGAGGTCACCGCCGACGAGAACGCCCCCCTGTGCGCCTATGTGTTCAAGACGGTGGCCGACCCGTTCGTGGGCAAGCTGAGCTTTATCAAGGTGCTGTCCGGCAAGCTGACCGCCGCCTCCAACGTCATCAACGCCCGCACCGGCCAGCCGGAGCGCCTGGGCAAGACGCTGACCATCTGCGGCAAAAAGCAGAGCGACACCGCTGCCATCACCACCGGCGACATCGGCGCGGTCGCCAAGCTGGCCACCGCCAAGACCGGCGATACCCTGTGCGACCCCGCCCGCGTGGTGGCGCTGCCCGCCCCCAGCTACCCCACCCCCTGCTACCGCATGGCGGTCAAGGTGGCCAAGAAGGGCGACGAGGGCAAGGTGTCCGGCGCGCTGGCCCGCCTCATCGAGGAGGACCCCTCCATCAGCTTTGCGGTGGACGCCGAGACCAAACAGCAGGTCATCGCGGGTCTGGGCACCCAGCATCTGGAGGTGGCGCTTGCCAAGCTGAAAAACAAGTTCGGCGTGGAGATCACGCTGGACGTGCCCCGCGTTCCCTACCGGGAATCCATCCGCAAGAGCTGCAAGGCCCAGGGCCGCCACAAGAAGCAGACCGGCGGCCACGGCCAGTTCGGCGATGTGTGGATCCAGTTCGAGCCTACCGAGGGCGAGGACGTGGTGTTTGAGGAGAAGGTGTTCGGCGGAAGCGTGCCCAAGAACTTCTTCCCCGCTGTTGAAAAGGGCGTGCGTCAGGCCGCCGAGCACGGCGTGCTGGCGGGCTATCCCATGGTGGGTCTGAAGGCCACCCTGCTGGACGGCAGCTACCATCCCGTAGACTCCAGCGAAATGGCGTTCATCATGGCCGCCAAGCTGGCGTACAAGGCCGCCGTGCCTGAGGCCGGCCCCGTTCTGCTGGAGCCTATCGGCACGCTGCGCGCCCACGTGCCCGCCGACAACACCGGCGACATCATGGGCGAGGTCACCAAGCGCCGCGGCCGCGTGCTGGGCATGAACCCCGACGAGGACGGCGAGCAGGTGGTGGAGGCCGAGGTGCCCATGGCCGAAATGCAGGATTTTGCCACCTTCCTGCGGCAGCTCACCCAAGGCCGCGGCTGGTACACCTTTGACTTTGTCCGCTACGAGACACTGCCCCAGATGCTGGAAGGCAAGGTCATCGAGCAGGCCAAGGCACTTGGCAACTTTGCCGACGACGAATAACCCCCCCTCTCAGCGCCCCGGCCCCGCCGGGGCGTTTCTGATGCGTAACATTTTCCCGAAAATACAAAAGATTTTTCTAATGCCCTTGCCCCGTTTTATGGTATGCTGAAATCACAGGAACCACAGCGGGCAAAGCCCGGAAATGGAAAGGAGAACAAAATGTCGGAATTTGTGAAACTGAACCTCACCGGCCTGAAGGAGCTGCGTCAGGTCAACCCCATGATGATGTCCTACAACGTGGAATTTGCCGAGGTCACCGGCGGCACCTTCTGGAAGGCGTACACCCCCGGTCAGGTGGCAGGCACTGAGCCGTTCGTGCTGAAGCCCGCGAACTCCTACGAGGCCATGATGGGCGACCTGATGCAGATGTACCCGCCCATCGACCTGTATGACGAGCGCATCCGCAAGCTGGCGAAGGAATTCGGCCCCGCGTGGGTGCGGGTGTCCGGCACCTGGGCCACCAAGACCTACTACGACTTTGACGGCACCACCGGCGGCAAGGCCCCGGAGGGCTATCTGAACGTGCTGACCAAGGATCAGTGGCTGGGCGTGCTGGACTTTGTGAAGGCGGTGGGCGCCAAGCTGCTCATCAGCGTGGCGAACTGCCCCGGCCTGCATGCCCACGATGAGCCGTGGCCCAGCACTGAGGCGGAGAAGATTTTCAAGCTGAGCGCCGACTACGGCGTGCCCATCTCCGCCGCCGAGTTTGCCAACGAGCCCAACATGATGGAGCAGACCGGCTTTGCCCCCGGCTACACGCCGGAGGACTACCGCCGCGACCAGGACCTGTTCTTTGCGTGGCTGCGCAAAAATCACCCCGACTGCCTGTGCGTCGGCCCCTGCACCGTCGGCCCGGACGCCAGCCTTGGCAAGAAAAACCAGCAGGGCGTGGGCGGCATTGAGCAGGTGTTCAAGAGTTGCTACTGCCGCGACCTGATGGACGGCACCACCGAGCCGCTGGATGTGTTCAGCTACCACTACTACAACAGCGTGTCGGAGCGTCTTGCCATGATGATGCCCGCCGGGCACTGGGACGCCAGCGAGGCCCACACCGAGGCTTATCTGGACGTGGCCCCCGCCTGCGCCCGCGCCTACGCCCCGCTGCGGGACAAATACTGCCCCGGCGGCGAGATGTGGGTCACCGAGTCCGGCGACGCGGGCGGCGGCGGCGACACCTGGGCCTCCACCTATCTGGATGTGCTGCGCACCCTCAACGAGCTGGGCACCTTTGCCGCCATCACCGACGGCGTGATTTTCCACAACACGCTGGCAGCCTCGGACTACGCCTTCCTCTCCCGCGGCGACCACATGCCCCGCCCCAACTACTTTGCGGTGCTTTTGTGGAACCGCCTGATGGGCACCACCGTCTTTGACGCGGAGCAGCCCATCCGGGAGGGTGCCCACGTGTTCGTCCACTCCCGCAGGGACGGCAAGGACGGCAAGGCAGTGCTGGTCATCAACAACTCGCTGACTGAATCCACCACCGTGGAGCTGCCCGCCGACGCCACCCGCTACACGCTGGCGGGCAAGGACGGCAATATGCGCGCCACCGTGATGACGCTGAACGGCCGCGATCTGGTGCTGGGCGAGGGCGACGCCCTGCCCGACCTGTCCGGCGAGGCCCAGCCCGCGGGCGCTGTGGAAGTGGCCCCCGGCAGCTGCGTGTTCTTCGTTCTGTAAATCTGCACAAAAAAGCGGCGCGGTTTTTGGCTTTGACCAAAAACCGCGCCGCCTCTTTTTTTGTTATCGTACCAGCAGGCACCACAGCGGAATGGTGGCAAGGGACAGCAGTGTGGAGGCCACCACGCATTTGGCGGCCAACTGCTCCCCCACGCCGTATTTGGTAGCCAGCGCCGACACGGTGGTGGGCGCCGGTGTGCCGCTGAGCACCACCGCCACGCTGGTCACCAGCCCGTCCACCCCCGCCAGCCGACAGGCCAGCAGCGTCAGGCCGGGCATCAGCAGCAGCCGCACCACGCAGTAGCGCAGCACCTGCCCTTCCGCAATGGTTTTCAGGTCGGTCTGGGCCAGCACGGTGCCCACCAGCATCATGGCGCACATGGTGTTGCCCCCGGCCACATTTTTGATGGTCAGCGACACCACGGCGGGCAGGTGCAGCTGGGCCAGCATGATGACCAGCCCCGCCGCCACCGCCAGCACACAGGGGTTCATCGCCACCCGCCGCAGTGCGGCCTTTTTGTCGGAGGTGCCCTCAAAATAGCTCACGCCCAGCGTCCACATGATGATGCGCTGGGGAATGACGTACACCGAGGCGTACAGCACCCCCAGACTGCCGAAAATGCCCTCCGCAATGACGGTGCCCAGAATGCCCGAATTGGAGACCAGCGTGCCGTATTGCAGCACCGGCCGCCGATCCGCCGGGGCGCGGCGGTACAGCAGCTGCGCCAGCACCGCGCCGCCCAGCTGGATGCACAGCCCCACCAGCGTGATGGCCACACAGCTGCGGGCAATCTCCGCGTCAAATTCCATCTGGAAGGCGTGCAGGATGCTGGCGGGCAGCGTCACGTTGACGGTCAGCGCGCTGAGCAGCTTTTTGCCATCCGGCGGGATGATGCCGATGCGCGTCAGCACATATCCCAGCACCAGCAGCAACAGCAGCATCCCCTGCGTTGTGAACATTCCCGAAAGCTCCACACCTTCCACCTCCGCCGCACCTCTCCTCCCATTATAGAAAGGCGGGCGGAAAATGTCAATCCGGCATGGGAAGTGTGTCCTTCCGGTTCAGCTCCCGATAGGTCTGCGCGATGAGGACTGCCGCCACAAGGAAGGTCAGCACGTCGGACACCGGCATGGAGTACAGCACGCCGTCCAGCCCGAACCAGACCGGCAGCAGCAGCGCAAATCCCACGCCGAACACCACCTCACGGATCATGGACAGCACGGTGGATTCCACCGCCTTGCCCATGGCCTGCAAAAAGATAAAGCAGGCCTTGTTGATGCAGGCAAAGATCATCATGCACAGGTACACCCGGAAGGCACGGATGGCAAAATCGGTGTAGTAGCTGCTCTCGTTGGCCGCACCGAAAATGCTGATGAGCTGCCGTGGGAAGAACTCCACCAGCACCAGCGCCACCGCACCCACGGCAGCCTCCGCCAGCAGTAGGCGGGTGAACAGCTCCCTGACACGGGAGAATTTGCCCGCGCCCATGTTGAAGCCCACAATGGGGATGCAGCCTGCCGCCATGCCCACCACGATGGAAATGACGATCTGGAAGAATTTCATGACGATACCCACCACCGCCATGGGGATCTGGGCGTACTGCTCCTGCCCGAAGACGGGGTCCAGCGCGCCGTACTTGCGCAGCATGTTGTTGATGGCCGCCATGGCCGCCACCAGACTAATCTGGGACAGGAAGCTGGTGATGCCCAGCGCCAGCGTTCTGCCGCAGACCTGCCCGCCGAGGCGGTAATCGCCCTTTTGGGGGCGGATGATCTTCATGTGGGCCAGATACCATACCGACAGCACCGCGGTGAGCACCTGACCGATGACGGTAGCCACGGCGGCGCCCATCATGCCCCAGCGGAACACAAAGATGAAGATGGGGTCCAGCACGATGTTGACGGCCGCGCCCGCCAGCGTGGCAATCATGGCGAACCGGGGGTTGCCGTCCGCCCGGATGATGGGGTTCATGGCCTGCCCGAACATATAAAACGGGATGCCCAGCGTAATATAAAAGAAATATTCGCTGGAATGGCGGAAGGTCTCGGCGTTGACGGTGCCGCCAAAAACGCTGATGATGGGCGCGGCAAACGCCAGATACAGCGCCGCCAGCACCACGCCGCTGCTCACCGCCATCACCACCGCGTTGCCCACGCTGCGCTTGGCGGTGCCCACCTCCTGCCGGCCAAGGCAGATGCTCACGTAGGCACAGCAGCCGTCACCGATCATCACCGCGATGGCCAGCGCCACCACCGTGAGCGGAAACACCACCGTGTTGGCCGCGTTGCCGTAGGAGCCAAGGTAGCTGGCATTCGCAATGAAAATCTGGTCCACAATGTTGTACAAAGCGCCCACCAGCAGCGACACGATGCAGGGCACCGCATACTGTTTCATCAGCTTGCCGATACGCTCCGTCCCCAAAAACTGATTCGATGTTTCCATACAAGTTCTCCCCTCAAAAAAAGAATGCGTGCGGCCCGGACGCTGGTTTTACGCACAGGGCTACACGCTTTTTGGAATGATTCTGTTTTTTTTGGTCACACTGAATATTATAGCGGATTTTCTCCGGCAATGCAAAGGCGATTTTGCACAATTTGATTCCCCTGCTGCTCGGGGGTATTCTGAGCAGATTGCGCATGCAGGGTTGCGGAATCTGCGCGGGAGCAACGCAACCCATATTGTGCACCAGTTTTTTGATGCGCTCCTCAAACCGCTCCCTGGGATACTGCAAGCCCAAATCGGTGTGTTTCAAAAATTCAATGTACTCCTCCGGGCTGAGCCGTTCCTCCTGACAGGTCAACTGCGCACTGGCTGCCGGAAGAATAGCGGGCGTAGATTACGGCGGTCATGGTTGCACCTCCAAGGAAACTGCTGCAGCATCTACGAAGTCCGTCCCCGTACCTGCCGCCTCTACCCCTTTGCGGTTGACTACGGACGCAATGGCCGCTCGTTTGAATACCTGCTGTGTACAGAGAAACCGCATCATCTGTGCGGCGGACGCACCAGCGTCAACCAATGGATGCAGGAGAATCTCAGCCGGGAATACAAAGAGTTCCTCATTCACAGCCATACTTTTCTGCAAGAGGCCGGCGGGCTTTTGCTCCATATGAGCCGGGAAAAACAGGAATCTCTGCTGTCCATGTTTCTTTTCCTGTATGATACCGGCTATGATTTTGACCAGCCGTTTCTCCCGCAGCACAAATCCCGAACCACCAGAATTTTGGATATTCTGAAAAGAGAATCCAAGTAACGCCCCCGTTTCTCCCCCCCCACTTAGCCAATCTTCTCGCAGAACCATTGCCCATCGGGTGATGGTTCTTTTGTTTGGGAATCCCCACGAGTCAACCCCTGCATATTTTTCTTGCAATATTGGTATCCAATCTATATAATAATACAAGAGGTGAAGTGTCATGGCAATTCAGGAAAGAACAGCGAAGATTCTGATTAACAAAGCCGGTGGAACAGCAGGACCGGATTCCCAGAATTACAAGGTTTCCCTGCCCTCCAGTTGGATGAAGGCGCTGGGCGTCAGCAAAACAGACCGGGAAGTCACCCTGCAATTTGATGGCGAGTGCATCACCATCCGGCGGACCGCCCCTGCCAATTATGAGAAATTTCTGGCACAAGCTCGCAGCCAGCATCATGAGTTGTTGCTCCTGCATTTCTATCGAGGGGAAACGCTCTGCACAAAAATCTGCGTTGACCAGACTGCGCACCGTCTTGCCATTCAAAATCTGGTTTCTGATCCGTTGTCCACAGCCTTCGGTGTCAATCTCGCTCCTGACTGGGACGATTTACAGCACTTTCTGGAAAGCCGCTGTATTCCCAGACAGCGGGATGGCGTTCGGGCGTATCTGTCAGCGCTGGGGTTGGACCATTATGACCCGTTGGACATCATCCGCAAAACCAAGGGCCGTATGGCAGAGGACACCTGTTGGGTCAACATCGTGGTGGGATGAAGATGGCGCTCAGACTGAAAACGGGAAGCCACATTGCGGAGACTTCCTCCAAGGGCAATCAGGAAAAGTGGCTGGAAAACGGCAGGTGGTACAAGCTGGATTTGTTTGGCTACGAGGGGTTGGCGGAAACCGTCACCTCGGCCCTGCTGGCAAAAACCAATGTTGAAAAACTGGGATTCCGGTTTGTGACCTACCACATGGAGCGGATGGAAGTGCACCGCCATATTCGGAACGGCTGCTCCAGCGAGAACTTCTTGCGTCCCGGCGAGGAAATTCTGACCCTTGCCGATTTGTTCCATAAGGGTGTCGGCCCAAGCTGGCAGTCGGAGGTGGGGAATCTGCCAAATCTCAAGAGTAAAATCCAGTGGATGGTGGAAAGCACCCGTCGTCTGACCGGGCTTGACCGTTTTGGCGTCTACCTGACGATGCTGTTTGAAGCAGATATGCTGTTTGGCAACGAGGACCGCCATTTGAACAACATCGCTGTTCTGCGCCGCGGGGAGCTCTTTGATTACTGCCCTCTCTTTGATTTTGGTGCTGGGCTTTTGTCCAACGTCCGGGATTATCCCATGGAAATCGCGCCCAGGGGGCTGCTCCGCCAACTGCGGGCGCAGCCGTTGAATACCACCTTCCCCCGTCAGGTCCATGCGGCGCAGGCACTCTATGGGCCGCAGCTTCAATGCAGTTTTACCTCTCAGGATGTCACCTTTGCGCTCGCAGCACCGCTGGATTATTATGCTGACCGGGACAGAGCCTATCTTCGTGACCGCATAGAAACCTGCATTGCCACACAGCAGAAAAAGCTGGAACAATCCTATTAGGGTTCCCACATCATTTTCCACAAAAGCAGAGGCCGCTCCCCAAAAGGGAACGGCCTCCTTTGTTCAGATGCGGAATCGGTCAATACTCTTCAAGAGCGTTACGCACAACTCCTGATAGAAAGCTGTCTTTCCGGCATAGCAGCCCTTGGTGCAGACTTGGAGGGGACTCGCATTGAAAGCCACGCCAGAACGTTGGAGCGCAGTCGTAAAATGCTGAGCATCCTCAACAGCGCAATAGATTTGATGCGAACCAGGCACAAAAAAGGAGAACTATATTACTGGGTTCTGTACTACACCTATCTGTCGCCTCAGGAATACGACAATGTAAATGAAATCCTGATTGCTTTGGAAGCTCACTTTCAGCCTATGTCCTCAAGAACTTACTATTCCCGGAGAGAAGAAGCTATTCGGACATTAGGTTCCATTCTTTGGGGTTATACCTTTGGATAAACCGGCGCAGGCTCAGTCCAAAAACTCCTCGTTAATGGTCACACCGAAGTCGTGGGCAATGGCGCGCAGAGCATCATCGGTGATGGTCTGGCGGATGTGGCCCTGACCGGCGGAGAGAACCTTGACGTAAATCTCGGCGGCTTTCTCGATGGTGTGGGCCAGACCGAAGGTAATGTCAAAGTCGGGGCCAGAGGCAAACAGGCCGTGCTGCGCCCAGACGGCGGCCTGATAGGTTTTCATCTTCTCGCTGGTGGCCATGGCGATGTCCGCGCCGCCCGGCACCATCCAGGGGCAGACGCCCACGCCCTCCGGGAACACCACGGGGCACTCGGTGGCGGACTGCCACAGAGCGCGGGAGAAGTCCCGGTCGGTGAGCGGCAGAACATAGGTCAGCGCGATGAGGTTGGTGGCATGGCAGTGGTAGATGACCCGGTTGGCGCCATGGGTGGCCGCCTTGCGCACGCTGTGGTTCATAAAATGGCTGGGGAACTCGCTGGTGGGCTTGGCGCCGTTTTCAAGGCCCCAGACGATGTGCCAGCTGTCGCCTGCCTCGTTGATCTCCACGATGCCGGTGTTGGCGGCGGGGTCCAGCTCCACGTTGCGGAAGAACTTGCCGGAGCCGGTGGTGATGAAATATTCCCCGGCCAGATTGTCCGCCTGAACGTCCATCTTCACCCACTCGCGGGGCGTCTCGTCAAAGAAGGGGCGGCAGGCGGCCACGTCCTCCGCGGTCATGCGGTAGGTGAGGTTGCCGCCGTTGCGCTCGTGCCAGCCCTGCAGCCAGCCGTCATGGCACATACGGATAAAGCCCGTCAGGCAGGAAGTTTCCAGAATGTTGTTCATGGTTCTATCTCCTCTCATACACGTTTGCTCAAAACATCACGTTCATAGGCCTGCACCTGCGCCAGCCACTGGCCGTCCTCCGGCACACCGGCGCGGCGGCAGTACTCCGCCCAGATCTCTCCGAAGGGCAGCGTCTTGGATTCCTCCTGCGCCACCAGCAGCTCGGTGAAGCGGCCCTCGTCCTGCATGGCCTTGAAAGCAGCGTTGGGGGTCAGCAGCGCCTGCAGCAACGCCTTCTGTACGCTGCGGAAGCCCACCGTCCACGCGGCAATGCGGTTGATGGAGGCGTCGAAATAGTCCAGCGCGATGTTGACCCGACCGTCCAGACCGCCGCAGCGGACAATCTCCTTGCAGATCTCCTGCGTCTCATCGTCCAACCGAACCACATGGTCGGAATCCCAGCGGATGGGGCGGGTGATGTGCAGCGCGATCTCCGGGAAGAAGGCCAGCAGGGCGGGGATTTTGTCGCTGACCACCTCGGTGGGGTGGTAGTGGCCGTTGTCCATCAGCGGGATGCACTTTTCTTTGTTCATGGCGGCGTAGGTCAGCGAGAACTCGGCACTGCCCACCGTGTAGGCCTCCACGCCGATGCCGAACACCTTGGATTCCACACAGGGCTTGACCTTATTAAAGTCATACGGCTCCGACAGAATTTCATCAATGCTGGCCTTGTAGCGCTGGCGGGGGCCCATGCGGTCGGCGGGGATATCCTTGAAGCCATCGCCGGTCCAGATGTTCATGGTGCAGGGCTGGCCCAGCTCCTCGGCCAGATACTGGCTGATGCGGATGCAGGCCTTGCCATGCTCGATCCAGAAGCGTCGGGTGTCCTCGTTGGGGCTGGACAGCGTCAGCGGGTCGCACTTAGGATGGCTGAAAAAAGTGGGGTTGAAGTCCGCGCCAAGGCCGCGTGCCTTGCAGAACTCCACCCACTTGGCAAAGTGGCGGGGTTCCAGCTTGTCCCGGTCCGCCCAGTCGCCGTCCTCAAAGATGGCGTAGCTGGCGTGCAGGTTGATTTTCTTGGTGCCGGGGCAGAGTTTCAGCACCTCGTCGATGTCGGCCATCAGCTCCTCCGGCGTACGGGCGCGGCCGGGGTAGTTGCCGGTGGTCTGGATGCCGCCGGTCAGCGGCTTGCTGGGGTCGGTGTCAAAGCCGCGCACGTCATCGCCCTGCCAGCAGTGCAGGCTGACGGGAACGGACTGCAACCGGGTCATGGCGGCGTCAACATCCACGCCGAGGGCGGCGTAGGCGGCTTTTGCGGATTCGTAGCTCATTGCGGGTTTACCTCCTTGATGGGAAACGATTCTTTGATGGCATTGCGGGCGGCTTGTAAATCAGCATATTTACCTGCATGGATAAACTGGACCATCAGGTTGCCGAGGGCAGTGCCCTCGGTGGGTCCTGCGTACACTGTCAGGCCGGTGGCGTTGGCGGTCATCTGGTTGAGGTATTCGTCCTGACTGCCGCCGCCCACGATGTTCAGGCTGGTGTAGATCTTGCCGGTGTGGGTTTGCAGGCGCTGGATGGCGGCTTTGTAGTCCTGCGACAGCGAGTTGTAAATGCACTGCATCACCTCGCCGTTGGTAGCTGGTTCCTGGTAGCCGTTCTGGATGCAGGCGGCTTTCACTTCCGCAATCATGCTGGCGGGGGCGAGGAATCTCGCGTCATCGGGGTCTACTTTTCCCATGTAATACTGCGCATCCTGCGCGGCGGCAATCAACTCCGGGAAACCGGGTTTCCGGCCGGTGCGCTCCCCCAACTCTCGCCGCACCGACTGGATCATCCACAGGCCCATGATGTTTTTGAGGAAGCGGAACCGGTACTGATACCCGCCCTCGTTGGTGAAGTTGTCCGCCCGGCTGGCATCGGTGGCGATGGGAGCAAGGTTTTCCACCCCCAGCAGGCTCCATGTGCCGCTGGACAGGGTGACGGCAAATTCGTCCCGCGCAGGCACCGCCAGAAACGCCGAGCCGGTGTCGTGGGTGGCGGGCAGAATGACCTGACAGTCGAAGCCCACTTTCTCCTGAATTTCCGGCAGCAGACCGCCCAGCACGGTGCCGGGGGTGCGGATGGGCTGGAAGATGTTGCGGGGCAGGCCCAGTTTTTCGATAAGTTTGTCGTCCCATTCTTTGCTTTCCGCATTTACCAGCGCGGTGGTGGTGGCGTTGGTGTACTCGTTGGCGGCCACGCCGGTGAGCAGATAGTTGAGATAATCGGGAATCATCAAAAAGGTCTCGGCGGCGGCAAGCTGCTCCGGGTGTTCTTTTTGCAGCGCCGCCAGCTGGTAGACGGTGTTGAACTTCTGGAACTGGATACCGGTGCGGGCGTAATGCTCCGTAAAGGAAACGGGCAGCGTCTCCCGGATGCCGTCGGTGCGCTCGTCCCGGTAGGCCACCGCGTCACCGATGCGATGACCGGTCTTGTCCAGCAGCACAAAGTCCACCGCCCAAGTGTCGATGCCCATGGTGGCAGGCACAAAGCCTGCGGCGCGGCAGGCGGCCATGCCGTTGATGACCTCAGCGGCGAGGGCGTCCACATCCCAGCAGAGATGCCCGTTTTTGCGGGAAATCCCGTTTTCAAAACGGTAGACCTCTTTTAACTGAATGTGCCCGTCCTCCACCCAGCCGACGATGTACCGCCCGCTGGACGCCCCGATGTCCACGGCCAGATAACAAGGTTGCATTGGCTCCTCCTTTGGTGTAAAATGGGTTCGTACTGGTTTTATTATAGCGGGCAGTCAGGTCCGTTTCCATGCGGAAAGTTCGCAGTTTTTTGCGGAAAATTCTCATTGAGGGAGGTGTCCCGATGCTGACCTACAACATGGACGTGGAGCCGCGCAGTCAATGGCTGCGCACCACCCCCGGCGCGCTGGCGCTGGCACAGCCCTTTTACTGCACCGAGGCAGGCCGTTTTTACGGGCGCGGGCAGTTTTCCACCGCCCGCACCGACAAGGAAAGCTACATTTTATTCTATACCCGCCGGGGCGCGGGGCTGATCGAGCAGAACAGTATGCAGGTACTGCTGCCGGAAGGGCAGGCACTGCTGCTCAACTGCCGTACCCCGCAAAGCTACTGCACCGCGCCGGGGCAGCCCTGCTGGCACCATGACTGGGTGCATCTGGACGGAGCCGGGGTGCGGGCGCTGGAGGAGCTGCTGATTCCGGGGCGGCTCTGCCCGCTGCCGCTGTCCCCTGCCCTGCTGCCGGAATTTGACACGATTTTGTCCCGGCTGGAGCGGGGCGACACCGCCAGCGTAGTGGCGGTGGGCCTTGCGCTGCACACGCTGCTGGCCGGACTGGCCGCCGTCCGTCTGGAAAGCACCGCCCCCACCGGCAGCCGGGCACTTATTGGGCAGGCGGCGGATTACATCCGCACCCACTACGCCGAGGAGCTGGATCTGGACAAGCTTTTACAGATCGCGCCCATGAGCAAAAGCCATTTCCTGCGGGTGTTCCGGGAGCAGATGGGCACCACGCCCTACAACTTTCTGCTCTGCACCCGCATGACGCAGGCCAAGGAGCTGCTGGTCATGACGGATTTGTCGGTGGGTGCGGTGGCGGTGCGGGTGGGATTTTCCAGCGAAAGCAATTTTTCCGCCCGGTTTTCCGCCATGACGGGGCAAAGCCCGCTGCAATACCGCAAAAACATCGCAAACCGCCCCTGACAAAACCCCCGGAAACCACCTGCATGGTTTCCGGGGTTTTGTCGGTATATCGCTGTTACCGCACGTTCTCGCCGTTGGTGTCAATTCCCAGCGGGTTTTGAATGCTGAGAACTTTCAGATTGCTCAGTTTCATGGTTCTTTTCTCATGTTGCCAGCGGGCAGGAATACACATACTGGCCTGCCGGGACGGAATGTTCCGTCTCATCCGGCAGAATCACCTGAGCCGGGACGGGCGTCTGAATGGAAATGGCGGCAGTTTTGTCCGTGACGCGCCAATCCACCAAAAACTGTCCGGAGCGGCTGTTGTACCGGCCCCTGACGCCGCCCAGCCGTTCATCCACCAGCGGACGGATGCGGGCTTTGGCGAAGCCGGGTTCTGCTGGCTGGATGCCCAGAATGTACCGGTAGTAAAATTCCCCCACCGCGCCGAAGGCATAGTGATTGAAGGAGACCATGTTGCTGCCGTTCTGGTCCTCCTCGTTGACGGTTCCGTCAGGGCGCACCGCGTCCCAGCGTTCCCAGATGGTGGTGGCGTCCCGGTCGACCTGATACATCCAGCCGGGGCAGTTTTCCTGCAGCAGCAGATCGAAGGCCAGTTTCTCCTGCCCGTGGTCCGCCAGCAGCGGCAGCAGCTGGGCCGTGGCGAAAAATCCGGTGCCGATGCCTTCGGCGCGCAGCTTTTCCACCAGCTTTTCAAACACGCTGTCCCACAATGGGCCCGGCTCCAGCACATTGGAGAATGTCAAACCGTTTGAAATAAGCGACAAACGCTTTATGCTGCGCCCCAAAGTGGGCCGGCGGCAATCCGATGGCAAGGTCCACACAGATCAGTTCCTCAGAATAGCCGCCCTGCGCTTCCACTTCATTGGCGATGGCAAACAGCGTCAGAACAAAGAAGCGCTCGTCCTCGGTCTTATCCTTGCGGTAGGGCATCCGCCGGGCGGAAAGTGTGTAATACTCGCCCTGATATTCCAGCACGTTGTTTCCGAATGGCCGTGTCAGACTGCGCTGCAGGCCGGATACCATCGGCGGGCAGTGGACGGTCTTGATTTGTTTGTTTCCGTGGTCGATTGCGATAAGCATAACATCAGCTCCTTTTCACTGCTTATACTTATCCTATACGTCTGGAATACACCGGTTTCAACAAACCTTCAAAAGTAAAGTTGGCTGGAATGCAGGTTTCTGCTATGGTAATCTGTCGAATATTGTGGTATGATATCTCTCAGTGTTGTTTGATTGGGAGGTCAATATTTTGGATATACCACGCCTTCGTCCCGGAGAGGACTGCTACTCGATTCAGCAGGACGGTTCCGGTACCTTTGTAAATTATGTGTACTGCTCCTTTGCCGGAGGGTTCTTTCAGTGTTCCTGCAGGACACTGGAGGAAGCCCACCGCCGGTGCGAAAAGTGGCTGGAATGGCACGAGAATAAGTGATTGAAAAAAGCAGAGAGCTCTCCGCTCTCTGCCAATTTATTTTATTATGTTTTGGCTCTTGATTCTGTTGGATTGGCTCAGTGTGTAGCTTTCCGCGATAATCTGGAACACCTGCTCCCCGCCCATGTGTTTTGTTGGAGCGTTCGTCCGGTGCTGTTTCCGGTCAACGGTCGATCTGCTTTTCACACAATTTTCGCCTCATAAGGTGCGAGAGAGACGACGTCCGGCAGGCCGAGGAGGAAGGGGCTGTCCACGCGGAACTGCTGTTCCTGTTCGCTGAAATTGAACAGGGCGACCATGGTCTGCTCGTCACACTTACGCACAAGCACCAGCACGGCGGTGTTGTCGGCACCCCAGGTGGTCACGGAGGCATCGGGCGCAAAGCAGCAGTCGGCACGCATCTGGCGCAGCTCGGCAAGACCCTGCCACAGCGTGTTTTGCAGGGTGCCGGGGATGCTCCGCCGCTTTGCTTTTGTCCAGTCAAATTTGCTGCGGTGGAGGTTGCGGCTGTCCTCGGCCAGCGCTGCGTCCTGCTTGTAGTCCCAGCCGTTCAGCTGGCCGATCTCATCGCCGCAGTTCATCATGGGAAAGCCCTTCAGAAATGCCATGACGCTGTGCAGCAGCAGGTCGCGGCGGAGGGCAAGCTGCAATGCCTGCCCGTCCTTTTCTTCCAGCGCTTTTTCCACGCCGCACAGGCTGGCGGCGGTGCCGCAGCTGCGGGCGTCGCCGGTGGCGGGGTCGTAGTTGTACAGCTCTCCTTTGGCCCAGCTTCCGGGGAACTTTCCTTCGTAAAAATGGTAGAGATATTCCTTATGCAGCTGGGGGTCGATGCCAAGGCGGTGTTCCTCGTCCTCGTCCAGACCCCAGCCAATGTCATCGTGGCAGCGCAGATAATTCACAAACCAGCAGTGTTCCGGCAAGCTGTTCAGCGCATCCAGCTGGGCTTTCAGCAGCCGCACGTCCCGGCTGGCCAGAGCGCTCCACAGGTTGACCATCACCGACACATTGTACAGCATGTGACATTCCGGCTTTTCCGGCGTGCCGTAGTAGGCGGCCAGCTCCCGCGGCGCCATGACCACCTCGCCTTTGAGGATCACCGCCGGGCAGACACATTCCAGCACCATGCGCAGCATCCGCACAATGGTATGTACCTGCGGCAGATTGCGGCAGCTGGTGCCCAGCTCTTTCCAGATATAGGGTACTGCGTCGATGCGCAGCACCTCCACGCCCAGATTGGCAAGGTGCAGGATGCTTTTGACCATCTCCACAAACACCGCCGGATTGCGGTAATTCAGATCCCACTGGTAGGGGTGGAAGGTGGTCAGCACCCATTGGTGCATCTCCTCATTCCATGTGAAGTTGCCCGGCGCGGTGTTGGGGAACACCTGCGGCATGGTGCGCTCGTACTGGTCGGGAATGGTGCGGTCCTCAAAGCAGTGGTAATACGCCTGATAGGTGCTGTCCCCCGCCTTGGCCCGCATGGCCCATTCGTGGGTGTCGGCAGTGTGGTTCATCACCACATCCAGACACAGGCTGATGCCCGCTTTGCGCAGCTTTGCCGTCAGCGCGGCCAGGTCCTCATTGGTGCCGAGGGCAGGGTCCACCTCCTCAAAGCTTTCCACCGCGTAGCCGCCGTCATTGTGGGGATGGGGCATTTTCAGCAGCGGCATCAGGTGCAGATAGGTCAGCTTCTGTTCCTTCAGATAGGACAGTTTTCCGGCAAGGGCCTTCAGGTCCCCCGCGAACAGGTCGGTATACATGGTCATGCCGAACATATTGCCCCGGCGATACCAGTCCGGGTCCGCCTCGCGGGCGGAATCCAGACGTTTCAGTTCTTTGCTGCGTTCCTCATAGGCCTGCCCCATGGTGTGCTTCAGCGCGTTCAGCCACCAGCGGTCATTGTACAGTTCCATAAACAGCCAGTCCAGCTCGTCCTCGTGACGGGACAGACGGGCGGAAAACACATCCGTCATAAACAATCCCTCCTATAAAGAAGGACCGGCGCCTTTTCGGGGCGCCGGTCGATGGTTTCACAATTACCCCAGCGTGTGATGCAGGATGTCCAGTTTGACAGGCCCGTCCGAGCGGAAGGTGATGTCCTGCGCGTCCGGCGGTGTCTCCAGCAGGGCGCTCAGGGCGCGCTCGCCGTCATTGATGAACAACTCTGCGCTCTCGCCGTCCAGCACCAGCCGCAGCGTCAGCTTTCCGTGATGGGGCGTCGCGGTGATGTGGCGGGTGTGGGGAATGTCCCGGCGGCTTCCGGAACGGCTGCGGTCAAACACCAGCTCGCCGCGGGTCAGGTTGCAGCGGACTTCGGTGAAGAACCGGTCGCTGCCCGCAAAGCGCAGCTCGAACCGGCGGCAGGCGGGGCTGGCGTCCACGTCCACCGTCACCGTCATGTCCACATGGCGGCCCGACACGCCCTCAAACTGCTGGCTGCCGTACACTGTCACGCCGGACAGAGCAGTCTCCTTTTTCCAAAGGGTTTCCAGCTCCCGCACCGGCGTCTGATACAGGCGGCCGTGGCGAAGATGCAGTTCCCGCGGCAGGCTCATGCGGCCAAACCAGGGATGCACGCGGGGTTCGCTGCCGCAGGTCTCCCAGTTGACCATCCAGCCCACCATGATGCGCCGCCCATCGGGGGCCAGCGTGGTCTGGGGGGCGTAGAAGTCCAGGCCGTGGTCGATTGGCTGAACCTGTTCGCGGGTAAAGGTGCGGGTCCCGGCATCCCAGTGACCCAGCAGCGCGATGGTGCCGTAGCCCGCATGAAACTCCCCGTCCCGGTTGGCCTGCATCTCCTGCGGGCTGACCAGCAGCAGTTGTTTGCCGTCCAGCGGGAAAAAGTCGGGACATTCCCACATTCTGCCGTACTCGTTGTCGCTGGAATCCAACTCGGTGACAAAGGTCCAGTGCAGGGCGTCGGGGCTTTCAAACAGCAGGATGCTGCCCTGCCGGGTCTCGTGGCGGTTGCCTGCCGCGCAGTAGTATTTGTCGTTCTCCCGCCAGATTTTCGGGTCTCGGAAATCCACCGCGCTGTAGCCCGCCGGCAAGGCCGAGGCGTCCAGCACCGGGTTCTGGGAGACCTTGCGGAAATCCACGCCGTTGCCGATTGCGACACACTGGGCCTGCAGTTCCGCATGGCCGGTGGAGGCAGGCTGCACGCCGGTGTACATCAGCAGCAGCTGTCCGTCCGGGGTCTCCACCGCCGTGCCGGAGAAGCATCCGCCCGCGTCGGCGGCGGTATCGGGGGCGAGGGCGGCGGGCTGCCAGGTCCAATGCAGCAGGTCGGTGGTGACAGCGTGGCCCCAGTGCATGGGTCCCCACACCGTGCTGTACGGGTTGTACTGGTAAAACAGGTGGTATTCTCCATTGTAATAACAGAATCCGTTGGGGTCGTTCATCCAGCCCACCATGGGGGTCAGGTGGAACAGGGGGCGTTCAGAGGCGGGGATTTTGGCTGCCTGCGCCCGTTCAAATTCCCGTGCGGCCTCCAGCTTTGACTGGTTTCGGGGCATAAAGGTCTCTCCTTTTTTGGTTATTTCCCGGCGGCGTAGCGGTTATAAGCGTTCTGGTAGACCTCCAGCAGCTTGTCAGCGCCGCAGCTCTGCAGCTTGGACTTGTAGGCCTCCCAGTCGGCATCGCTGGGGCCGCCCTCCTTGATCCAGAGGGCCTCCTGCTCGGAGACAGCGTTTTCAAACTCCACGCGGTACATGTCGATGGTGTCCAGCTCCTCGGCGGTGAACACGCAGTCCACGGGGTAGGTGGTGGTATCCTTCACATAGGGCATCCAGAAGTCGTACAGGTCGGTCAGACGCTCGATGGCGCGATCCTCCATCTTGAAGGTAGTGTTGTAGTAGTCAGACAGGATCAGTTTGGGGCCGTAGACCTCGTACTGGCCCTTCAGCTCACCGGCGCTCTTGCCGTACTGTTCGCGGGACTGCTCGTCGGTGATGCTCAGCCAGCGGCCGTCGGCGTCCTGCTCGGTGAAATAGGTGCCGATGGGGCCGTATTGCAGCTGCATGACGGTCTCCGGGGCGTACCACTGGTCAAAGAATTTCAGCAGGTTGGCGGGGCTTTCGCAAGCGCTGGTCACGCTCAGGTTGCCGGAGTTGATGGCGCCGCCGGTGCGCACCGTCACGTTGGAGGTGCCGTCGGGGCCGGTGAGGACAGGCAGGAACACATAATCCTTGGAGTAATCGCCCATCAGTTCCTCAATGTACCACCAGGTCGCCACGCCCACATAGCCCTGAGAGCACTTGGACATATACTGGGTGGTGTCCTGGCTGAACATTTCCTGATCCATCAGGCCCTCGGCAAACCAGTCATGGAAGTAGGTGACGGCGGCGCGGTAGTTGTCGTCGTCACTGACAAAGTTGACGGTGCCGTCCTTGTTGAGCACCAGATCGTTGCAGACGTCGTTGGGCCAGTTGGTGTAGCCGAAGCCCGCATAGAAGATGTTCTGGCCCCAGCACCACTCGTCAAAGCCGGTGCTCATGGGGATGGTGGAGCCCGCCGGGTTGCCGTAGTAAGTGGCGGACATATCGTTGTCCTTGAACGCCTGGAGGGCGGTGTGCAGTTCGTCCAGCGTGGTGGGGACAGGCAGGCCCAGCTCATCCAGCCATGCCTTGTTGATCATGCTGAACTGAGGGATGGTGAAGATGCTGTAATCCTCCTCCTTGCCGATGCCGGCGGTGCCCATCTGTTCGCCGGAGGGCAGACCGTAGATGCAGCCATCGTCCATGGTGATGGCGGCGCGGATCTCAGGATGCTCCTCGAGAATCTTGGTCAGGTTGGGCATATATTCCTCGGTCAGGTAGGGGGTCAGGTCGATGAAGGTGCCGTCCTCGCCGTAGGTGGTCAGGTCGTAGTTGTTGAAGCCCACGCCCATGAAGGCGTCCGGCAGCTGGCCGCCCGCGATGCGCACGTTGACCTGCTCGGAGAGGGAATCGCTCATGCAGTCCCACTTGATGGAAATGCCGTTGTCCTGCTGCATTTTATCGAGGACTTCGTTGTTGTCGTAGCCGCCGGACAGCGCGGAGATGCCGCCCACGATTTCAAAATTGGTCTGGTCGGTGTTGGTGTTGGCCACGCCCGGCTCGGCCTTGGGAGTGGAGGGTTTGCCGCCGCAGGCGCAGAGGCTTGCGGCCATGCCAGCGGTCAGCGCCAGCGCGGTGATGCGTTTGAAACTGGTTTTCATACTCGTATTCTCCTTTTATAATGGATTCAGCCTTTGACAGCACCGGCCATAAAGCCCTGCTCAAAGTATTTCTGGACGAAGGGATAGATGACCAGCATGGGAGCCGCCGCCACGATGATGGAGGCAAACTTGATCATCTCGGTCATTTTGTTCAGCTCCGCGTAGCCGCCGGAGATCATGCTGGCCTGGCTGGCGCTGGTGGAGCTTTTGATGAGGATGTTGCGCAGCACCAGCGGCAGAGGCGCCTGGTCGCTGCTCATGTAAATGAGGGCGGTGAACCAGTCGTTCCAGTAGGCCACCATGCTGAACACCACCATGACCGCCATGATGGGCTTGGACAGCGGAATGATGATGCTGAAGAACACCCGCAGCTTGGATGCGCCGTCAATTTCGGCGGCCTCCTTCAGTTCCTTGGGGATGCCGGTCTCGAAGAAGTTGCGGGCGATGATCATGTTGCTCACCGCCACGCCGCCGGGCAGGAACATGGCCCAGATGGTGTTCATCAGGCCGGTGTCCTTGACGATCAGGTAGGTGGGAATCAGTCCGCCGCCGAAATACATCGTGATGACGAAGAAGATGTTGAAGAACTTGCGCCCCGGCAGGTCAGGGTTGGACAGAGGATAGGCGGTCACATAAATCATGGCCACCGAGAAAATGGTGCCGACCACCGTGTATTTGATGCTGTTCCAGTAGCCCATCAGAATGCTGTCGTCCACGAACACCGCCTTGTAGCCCTCCAGCGTGAACTGGCTGGGCAGCAGGAAGGTCTTGCCCGCGTAGACGTCGTAGGGGTTGGACACCGACGCGATGAGGATGTAGTACAGCGGGTAGGCCACAATGATGAGGATGAGGACGGACAGCGCCACCAGTACCATATCGCTGGCTTTGTCGGAAAGACCGCCCAATTTGTTTTTCTTTGTCTTGATCATGGTATGGCCTCCCTTACACGAAATTCACATCGCTGGCCTTTTTGGCGATCTTGCTGACGACGATCAGCAGGATGATGTTCACCAGCGTGTTGAACAGGCCGATGGCCGTGGAGTAACTGTACTTGGCGTTGAGAATGCCCTGTTCGTACACATACACCGCGATGATGTCGCTGGTGGCCTTGTTCAGCTCGGTTTGCAGCAGATAGGCTTTCTCAAAGCCCACGTTCATCAGGTTGCTGGCGCTCATGATGAGCTGTAAGACGATCATGGGAACCAGCTGGGGCAGGTCGATGTGCAGGATGCGCTGGAACACCGAGGCGCCGTCCACCTTGGCGGCCTCATAGAGGGAGGTGTCCACGCCGGACAGGGTCGCCAGATAGATGATGGTGCCCCAGCCGGCCTCCTGCCAGATGCCGCTGGCAATGTAGATGGTGCGGAACATGGTGCTTTCGGTGAGGAAGTCCACGCTGGTGCCGAACAGCAGGTTGATGAGGCCGCCGGACGGAGACAGGAAGATGCGCAGCATACCGCAGATGATCATGGTGGAAATGAAGTGCGGCGCATACAGGACGGTCTGCACCACCCGGCGCAGCCGGTGGAACCGCAGCTGGTTGAGCGCCAGCGCCAGAATGATGGGCACTGGGAAGCTCCACAGCAGGCTGTACAAGCTGAGCAGCACGGTGTTTTTGATCATGCGCACGCAGTTGGGGGACTCAAAAAACCGCTTGAACCAGTACAGCCCCACCCATTCACTTCCGGTGATGCCCCGGCTGGGCTTGAAGTCCCGGAAGGCGATCTGGATGCCGTACATGGGCCCGTACTTGTAAATGATGGTGATGATGACCGGAACCAGCAGCAGCAGGTAAAGCTGCCAGTTTTCCGCAAGCCTTTGCCGCAGCGGCTTGTGGCGGATCTCCGGGTCCTCCGCAGGCCGTGCAGCGAACAGGCCGAAGCGCTTTTTCGGAGCAGCCACTTCGGCGGTCGTTTTGTTCATAGGGTTCCTCCTTCTTGAATGGATGGGGTGATCAGTCCCGTTTCATGGTGTCGTGAATCGTTTCACGTTCTGTCAAGCCAAAGATACCACGTTTGCAAGGGTTTTGTCAATGGCTTTTCCGGATTTTCTGGGTTCAAAATGCGTTTTTGTAGGGTTTGACAACGGAAAAGGCCTGCATTTGGTGAAATTGACGAATAAATTCGCGTGAAACATTTCGCGAAATTATAAAATATTTTCACGAAAGCCTCTTTACATTTTCATGAAACCATGGTATGATAAGGACAGCAAAGAAACCCAAACGAGGTGAAGATGTCATGAACGAAAAGAAACCCGCCACCATGGCCGATGTGGCAAGGGAGGCCGGGGTCGCGCTGGGAACGGTTTCCAAGGTGGTCAACGGGCTGCCGGTGGGGGACGTCTACCGCCAAAAGGTGGAGCAGGCCATCCGCAAGCTGGACTATCAGGTCAACACCAGCGCCAAGGCTCTGAAAAGCAGCCATACCAATACAGTGGCGCTCATCGTGCCAAACACCATCGCGCCCTTTTTTGCGCTGCTCACCCATCATGTCAATCTGGCGCTGGACAAACAGAATTATAAAATGCTGCTCTGCTTCACGGAATTTGAACACGACCGGGAGCAGGAATACATCCAACTGGTGCGCCAGAACCGGGTGGACGGCATCATCGCGCTGACCTACAGCCCCCAGCTGGACATTCCGGAGGGCCTGCCTTTCGTCACCATCGACCGTTATTTCAGCGCATCGGTGCCCTGTGTGGCCTCCGACAATTTCGGCGGCGGACGGCTGGCGGCGCAAAAGCTGGCGGAGCTGGGCTGCCGCCATGTGGCCTGCCTGCGGTCCGGTTCCTCACTGGTGAACGAGCCAAGCAAACGCAAGGACGGCTTTGTGAGCGGCTGCCTGGACCTGGGGCTGGAGTTTGAAATGTGCAATCTGTCGGATAACGCCCCGTTGTCGGCGTTTGAGGTTTTTCTGAAACGGAACCTTCTGGAGACCGACTACCCGCTGGATGGGTTGTTCTGCGGCACCGACCTGATGGCCTATCAGACGGTGAAGATGGTCCGCAGCCTCGGCAAACGTGTGCCGGAGGATGTGCAGATCATCGGCTATGATGGAATGCGGATGTTTGGCGACAAGGACTACATCTGCTCCACCATCGTGCAGCCGGTGGCTGAAATGGCGGAGACCGCCGTAAAAATGGTGCTCTCCCCCGACTATCGCGGCCTGCCCCAGCTCATCTGTCTGCCGGTGCGGTACCAGCCCGGCGGCACCACCCGCGAGCCTGTGGAGGAAACCGTATGAATCTGTTCCGACCTTATCGCGCCGCCGAGCCGGAGCGGGACGAAACCGGGCGGCTGGTGGGCATCGACCGGTATCAGGAGGTTCTGGGCCTTGGGTGGAAGCGCTTTTTCCTCTCCGGCCTGCTGACCATGGCGGGCTGCCTGCCGCTGACGCTGGGCGTCGGGTACGCGGTGCTGAGCAAAAGTGCGCTGGTGCTGCTGCCCGCCAGCCTGTTGGGCGGCGCTGCGGCAGGGCCGTTCATCGCCTGCCTGTATGACACCATTCTGCGCGCCCTGCGGGACGCGCCCGGCCGCTGGTGGGCTAACTACCAGAAGGCCTTTGCCCAGAACTGGCGGGGCTCGCTGGTTCCGGGGGCGCTGACGGGCCTGTTTCTGGGCTGCGCGGTCTTTGCCGCCATGCTGCTGTTCGCCTGGGCCACCGCCTTCCCCGGCGCGGGCACCATCGCGGTGTTCCTGTTCAGCTGCCTTCTGTTTCTGATTCTGACCACCCTGTACTGGCCCCAGCTGGTGCTGTTTGAGCAGAGCGCCGCGCTGCGGCTGCGCAACGCACTGCTGTTCACCGTCAAGTATTTCTGGCGTGTGCTGGGCGTGGCTGCGCTGCAGCTGGTCTGGTGGCTCTGTTTTGTGTTGTTTGCACCGCTTTCCCTGCTGCTTTTGCCGCTGGCGGGGGTGTGGTTCATCTTATACGCGACCCTGTTTATCCTGTATGACCCATTGAACAAGGCGCTTGGCATCGAGGAACAGATCGCCCGGCGCTATCCCGACCAGACACCCCGTTATGATTGAAGGAGAGATGTACTATGACAGATGTTGTTGCACTGGGCGAACTGCTCATTGACTTTGCCTGCCAGAGCGTGAACGCCGGCGGGTATCCCACCCTGATCGCCCAGCCGGGCGGCGCGCCCGGCAACTTTCTGGCGGCGCTGCAGGCCTACGGCTGCTCCACCGCCATGATCGGCAAGGTGGGCAAGGACACCTTCGGGTATCTGCTGACCAAGACCCTGCGGGAGAAGGGCATCTCCACCTGGGGCATCGTGGAGGACCCCACCGTGTTCACCACGCTGGCCTTTGTGACGCTGGACGAGACCGGCAACCGGGAATTCAGCTTTGCCCGCAAGCCCGGCGCGGACACCTGCCTGACGGAGACCGAGGTGGATTATCAGCTCATCGAGGACGCACGGGTATTCCACTTCGGTTCCCTGAGCCTGACCAACGAGCCTGCCCGCACCGCCACCCAAAAGGCGGTGGCCTTTGCCAAAGAGAAAGGCAAGCTGGTCAGCTTTGACCCCAACCTGCGCAAGCCGCTGTGGGATAATATGGAGACCGCCAAGGAGCAGATCGAATGGGGTCTGCACCAGTCCGACATTGTGAAGATCAGCGATGAGGAGATCGAATTTTTGTGGGGACTGTCCCCTGAAGCCGGCGCGCAAAAGCTGCTGAAGGAGTACGGCGTATCGCTGGTGTATGCTACCCTCGGCCCCAAAGGCTGCCACTTTGCCAACGCCAACGGCTGCGGCGAGGTGCAAAGCCCCAGCGGCATCCATGTGGTGGATACCACCGGCGCAGGCGATATTTTCGGCGGCAGCGCCATGAGCCAGTTCCTGCGCACCGGCAAAGCCCCCGCCGAGCTGACGGTGGAGGAAATGCGCGTCATCACCCGCTTTGCCTGCTGTGCCGCCAGCCTGTCCACCCAGACCCGCGGCGGCATCAACAGCGTGGTGCCGGAGCAAACGGTACGGGAGATTCTGTAAGTCCACCCGCGCAAAGGGATTCCTTTTGTGCGGCATCAAGAAAGAGAGAGCTGTTTCACTGAGCCAGTGAGACAGCTCTCTTTATACTTTCCACGGGTTGCAGAGAAACTGGAATTTTATCGGCAAGAGCATTTTGAGAAGTGGTTCGGAGCAAGCTGGCGCTACAGAAGTGCTGCCAGAGAAAGTATCAGCATATGCAACGGGTAAAAGGCGTAAAAAGCGGTTTGGATGATTTTGTTATGCGGTCCCTGTTTTCCCTTGTACAGCCAGATGGGGACAAGTGCCAGACATGCCATTGACTGTTGTACAATGAATACTTCGTGTCCCAAAATTTGTACCGGAACGGAGAGCCCTCCAATCAGCACTGCGTTGATCCAGTACAATCCCACAAATTGTCCCAGAAGGCACCACCAGCTTCTTCCACGGAACAGGTAGAAAAGCAGTACCATCCATATTCCATATCCAAAATAATCTGCCATGGCAAGGAAACCCAGTACATAGCCCACGGCTGCTGAAAGCAAAAAGACAATCATCGTCAGCAGAGGATTTCCTTTGCGGCGCGCTTTTTCAATGCCGGCCATCAACAAAAGGCCCAGCAGAAAAGTCCACAATACATTTTGGTGGTAGGGATAGAGCATGCCTCCCCCGTACATCAGATTGAAAGGAATCTCAGATACAATCGCCCAAAAGAGCAGTCGTCTCAGATACTTTTTCAAATTGCGGGTGTGGAAATAGCCCTCCACCAACAAAAAGGCAAAGACGGGATAAGCAAGCCGGCCTGCCCAGGTGAGCCAGGCGTATTGGGAAAGAACAGTCGCCCAAAGATGATCGCACAGCATAAGAAGCATGGCGATAATATGGATTGTAAAGGAACTGATTCCCTGAAAAGTTTCCTTTTCTTGTTGAGATGATGGGCTTTGGTGAAATATCCGAATTGACTGCATGACAGAGATTTTCTCCTTGAACTTTTTGTATTCATCCTCTTTCGATGAAAAGTGGTGTTTCTAAACCGGAAGTTGTGAATCTGGCATTTGCTCATTTATTTCATCCAGTAAGTGAATTGTTTTGTAAGTCTTATTACAATTCTTACACTGCCAATCACAACTATTCTTTTTAGCCTTTTTATGTAGCAGTTCCAGTTCACTGCCGCATATTGGACATTCCGCCTTTTCCTGTCTCCATAATTTCTTGAGAAATGCCAGAGCCTCATTCCTGCTTCTGAAGTTAAGTTCTTTTAACTTTGCTCTATCCAAAAAATTCACCTCTACAAATCCCGCGTTATTTTCCTACCATCATACCACAACCGTATTACCGCTTCAACAGGAAACAGCCCCCGGTCTGTCCGTTATGGGCAGGCCGGGGGCTTGTGGTTCAGACTGTCTGCAAAAGTTCCATCCACCATGCGGGGTGCTTTCCCGGCCTTGCTGATGGGTTCCTCCCCGGTGCCAAGGCCGAGAGCGCTGTGCAGCGTCCGGGCCTCCTCCACGCCGGTGCTTTCCGCCATGCGGCGGCTGGCGCGGCCTGTGAGAGCCATGAGAGAGATTTTCCCATTGGGCCAAAGCAACTTGTACACCTCGATGATGGTTTTCAAAACGGTGGTTTTGCCGGTACCGGGCGAGCCCGTTATGATGGACAGGCCGCTCCGAAACACGGTGCGCACCGCCTCCTCCTGCTTTTCTGACAGGATCATGTGGAATTTCTGTTTTACCCGTTCCAGCGGGCCGGAAATATCCACGGCCTCATGAGGCCCGGCCACTCGCTCGGAAATCAGACGCGCCACCGTGTCCTCCTGGTCAAACAGCTTTGGCTGGAAGATGTTCCCGTTCTGGGAGACCACCTCGCCATGCAGCACCATGTTCTGCAGCTCGGTTTCGGTTTCCTCCCGGTTCAGCCGCAGCTGAGGCACCGGAATGGCCGCATTGAGCAGGCCGAGCGCTCTGGATACCATGTCCGATTCCGGCAGAAACATATGTCCCTGCCGGTTTCTGGCATCCTCCAGCGCGCAGTTCAGTGCGCCCCGGATGCGCTGTGGCTCGTGAAGTCGGTTGTCGGTTTTCCGGACAATAGCATCCACACGCTTGAACGCAAAGCCGGGCATCCTGCACAACTCATAGGGGCTTTTCCTGAGAATCTCCACGCTGGCCGGGCCGAAATACTCATAGATTTTCATAGCCGTTTTCGGAGTTAGCTGAAAAGGTGCCAGCAGGCTCATCATGTCCCGCAGCGCCCGGCTTTCCGCATAGGACTTTCTGATGTCCTCCAGACGGGATTCCGTGATGCCTCTGATTTGCAGAAGCTGTTCGGGGTGTTTCTCCAAAACCTCCAGAGCCTGCAGACCGAAACGGTCCACGATTTCCTGCGCCAGCCGGGGACCAATGCCCTTGATCAGCCCTGACCCCAGATACGCCTGAATGCCCTGTGTGGTCTGCGGGACGATTTCCGTCCACTGTTCCACCTCAAACTGATAGCCATACTTGCTGTTCTTCCAGTTTCCCTCCAGCCACACCTCCACAGCGCTGGTACGGGGCAGGTCGTAGCCCACCGCCGTAAAGCGGCGTTTGCGGCAGCCGGAAGGCTTTTGTTCCCCGTCATTGGGAAAGGGCAGGTCTTTGCTGCTCATTTCCATGACGGTGTATCGGTTGGTGGGGTTGAAAAATACGTTTTTTTCATAGGATGCGGTTCCCTGCATCGGTTGCTCCTTTCTTGGGAAGCTCTGAACAAATCTGGTGCGCAGATTTTCGAGCGAGGTGTGCCGGCTGCTAAGCAAAAAGCGCAGATAATACTTTGTGTATTATCGAGCATTTTTGCAACGCGGACGGCGCGCCACAGCCTTCAATCTGGGGGTTTGCGGTACATTCATTTACGATTCCACCTTTCTGATCTATCCTCAAAGCCATTGCTGGCATTTGGGCAAAATAAAAAAGCGGGAATGACTGCAAACAAACGTCTGCCGTTCATGGATCACCATGAACCAAAGTCATTCTCGCTGTGCGGGGACACGCCCCGGAAAAACAAAAAAGCCAGTAATCCCACCCGCCGGAAGGCAGAGTGACACTACTGGCACAGAATTACAAAGCTGACAACGTGTGCAGGACGGCTTTCGCCGCATTCATCCACAAGGAATATGCACAAACATCAATTACAGGTACAGAATACCACAATATATTGTATATGTCAAGTTATTTTATGTTCAACATCTTATATATAAAAAGGTAGGCAGCACCGGTATGTACACCGATGCTGCCATTGCGGATGATACAGGACGAATCCCTGTGCCTGTCAATCCACAGGCGGCATTTTTAACTGCTCCCGAAGCATCGTAACGTTGACATAGAAACGGGTGCCGCTGTAAAAGCCCGGCAGATGTTTCTCTCTCAGCATTCTTCTCAAGGCAGTCTCTGGGATTCCTTCCTGCATCGCGGTCTGATGGATGGTCAAAAACTGATATTGAATAGTATCACCCCCTACACAATAAGAAGGGAGCAGGGGCAGCAATTTCTGCAAGAATTCCCCCGTTTTTTCTGTGTTTTCGCCTCAGAAAGAGGGCAAAATGGGCGCGATTTTCAGTCAGAAAAAGACGTGCCTTCCGCCTTTTTCCGCCTCTGGGCAGCGCTGTTTGCGAAGCCCAAAATTGGTCGAAAAAAATTTGTGTAGAAAATTTGTGTAGAAAATTTTGTCTGGGTGTGGTCAAGCAAAAAACAGCGCTGGAATTTTACGTTCCAGCGCTGTTTTTCTTGGTGGACGGTACAGGACTCGAACCTGTGACCTCCTGCACGTCAAGCAGATGCTCTACCAGCTGAGCTAACCGTCCATGTCTTGCGACTTCGTTATGATATCAAATCCCGGCGGATTTGTCAAGGGGTTTTTGAAAATTTGTGGGCAGAAGAATGAAATTTCCGTAAAATCCGCGGTATTCGGCAAAATGCGCCCTTGCCCGGAAAGCACATTTGTGGTATACTGAATCGGTTACTATGGGGAGGTGTAGGAAAATGCGGGTGCTTGGCATCGACCCCGGCTACGCCATTGTGGGCTGGGGTGTGGTGGAGTACGTGGGCAACCGGTTCGCCCCGGTGGGCTTCGGGGCGGTCATCACCGAGAAGGACACCCCCTTTGAGCAGCGTCTTGTGGAGATTTACGAGGGCATTCTGGACGTCTGCCGCCGGTATCAGCCGGAGGCCATCTCCATTGAAAAGCTGTATTACCAGCACAACCAGACCACCGTCATCGGCGTGGCGGAGGCCCGCGGGGTCATCCTGCTGGCGGCGGCCCAGTGCGGCGTGCCCATCTACGAGTACACCCCCATGCAGGTAAAGCAGGCCATCACCGGGTACGGCAAGGCGGTGAAAAAGCAGATGCAGGAGATGACCCGCCTCCTGCTGCATCTGGACGCCGTCCCCAAGCCCGATGACACCGCCGACGCGCTGGGCATGGCCATCGCCCACTGCCACTGCGCCCGCAGCCAGCTGATGGGCACCAAACCGAGGTAAAAACCATGATTTACTGCTTGACTGGCAAAATTCTGAAAAAATCCATTGACAGCGTGGTCATCTCCTGCGGCGGGGTGGGATACCTTGCGCAGATTCCCGCCACCACCGGCGAGGCGCTGCCCGCCATAGGGCAGGAGGGCACGCTGTACACCATTCTGAACGTGACGGAAAACGACGTAGCGCTGTACGGTTTCGCCACCACCGACCAGCGGGACTGCTTCAAGCTGCTCACCGGCGTGTCCGGCGTCGGCCCCAAGGCGGGGCTGGCCATTCTGTCGGTGATGACGCCGGAAAAAGTGGCGCTGGCCGCCAGCTCCGGCGACCACAAGGCCTTCACCAAGGCCAGCGGCGTGGGGCCAAAGCTGGCCCAGCGCATCACGCTGGAATTGAAGGACAAGGTGGGCAAGGGCCTTGCGGAGGGCACCGGGTTTGCCTCGGACGCCTACGCTGCGCCCGCGCCCTCCAGTGCCCCCGCGCAGGCGGTGGCGGCGCTGGTCAGTCTGGGGTACACCCCCTCCGATGCGGCGGCCGCCGTGGCCCGGGTGGACGAAACGCTGCCGGTGCAGGATATTATTAAGGTAGCCCTGCGCGGGCTGTCGAGAGTGTAAGGGGGCGCGACCGTGAATCAGGAATATACCGTAGACCCCAGCCGTCTGGTCAGCCCGGACATGACCCCCGCCGACGCGGAGGAAGTTTCGCTGCGCCCCAAAACGCTGGATGATTACATCGGACAGGAGAAGGTCAAGGGCAATCTGCGCATCTATCTGCGGGCGGCCCAGCAGCGGGGCGAGGCCATGGATCACATCCTGCTGTACGGCCCGCCGGGCCTTGGCAAGACCACGCTGGCGGGCATCGTGGCCGCCGAGATGGGGGTGCAGATCCGCATCACCTCCGGCCCCGCCATCGAGAAGCCCGGCGATCTGGCCGCGCTGCTCACCAACCTGCAGGAGGGCGACATCCTGTTCATTGACGAGATCCACCGGCTGTCCCGGCAGGTGGAGGAGGTGCTCTACCCGGCGCTGGAGGACTTCGCGCTGGACATCATGATCGGCAAAGGCCCGGCGGCGCAGAGCATCCGCATCAACCTGCCCCATTTCACGCTGGTGGGCGCCACCACCCGGGCCGGACAGCTCACCGGCCCGCTGCGGGACCGGTTCGGCATCATTCTCAAGCTGGAGCCGTACAGCCCCGACGAGCTGGCCAGCATCATTGTGCGCAGCGCGGGCATCCTGAACGTGCCCATCACCCGGGAGGGTGCGCTGGAGCTGGCCAAATGTGCCCGGGGCACGCCGCGTATCGCCAACCGGATGCTGAAACGGGTGCGGGATTTCGCCACCGTGCAGGGGGACGGCACCATTGACAGGGAGGCCGCCGTGACGGCCCGCCGCCAGATGGACATTGACGAGCTGGGTCTTGACGAGATGGACCGCAGCGTGCTGCGCGCCATCATTGAGCTGTACGGCGGCGGCCCGGTGGGATTGGAAACGCTGGCCGCCAATCTGGGCGAGGAGAGCGTCACGCTGGAGGACGTCTGCGAGCCGTACCTGATGCAGCTGGGCTTTCTGACCCGCACGCCCCGGGGCCGCTGTGTGACCCGTCTGGCCTACGAGCACCTGCACATGGCGGTGCCCCGGCGGCTGAACGGCGACGAGGACGATGGGCAGACCAGCATGTACTGATGATTTTTTCCCTTTTTATTTTATATTGAAAGGATTTGATACTATGGGTAAGCTTTTTGGAACTGACGGCGTCCGCGGTGTGGCGGGCAAGGACCTGACCTGCGAACTGGCGCTGCAAATCGGCCGCGGCACCGCCGCCGTGCTGACCCGGCTGGACGGCCACCGTCCCAAAATCCTCATCGGCAAGGATACCCGTGTTTCCGGCGACATGCTGGAATCCACCCTCGCCGCCGGGTTGTGCAGCGTGGGCGCGGACGTGCAGCTGCTGGGCGTCATTCCCACCCCCGGCGTGGCCTATCTGGTGCGCAAATACGGCGCGGACGCGGGCATTATGATCTCCGCCTCCCACAACCCCATGGAATTCAACGGCATCAAGATTTTCAAGGGCGACGGCTACAAGCTGCCCGACGAGGTGGAAAACCAGATCGAGGAGCACGTGTTCAACAACTGCGCCGACATCAAGCTGGCGGACGGCGCGGACATTGGCCGCATCACCATGTGCCGCACCGGCGTGGCAGACTACGTGGACTTTTTGCAGGAGCACATCGACGCCGACCTGACCGGCCTGAAGGTGCTGTTTGACTGTGCCAACGGCGCGTCCGCCCGGGTGGCGCAGGAGCTGTTCCCCCGCCTTGGCTGCGAGTGCGGCTTCATGGGCACCCAGCAGGACGGCGTGAGCGTCAACGACGGCTGCGGCTCCACCCATCTGGAGGCGCTGGAGGCTGCGGTGAAGGCCGGCGGCTACGACTGCGGCATCGCCTTTGACGGTGACGCCGACCGCTGCCTTGCCTGTGACGAGCAGGGCGCCGAAATTGACGGCGACAAGAT
This sequence comes from uncultured Subdoligranulum sp., assembly GCA_945830575.1. Taxonomy (GTDB): domain Bacteria; phylum Bacillota; class Clostridia; order Oscillospirales; family Ruminococcaceae; genus Gemmiger. The sequence continues at coordinate 71,564 of CALZZE010000002.1, forward strand.
CATCGCGCTGGTGGGCACCGACATGCGGGAGCGGGGCCGTCTGGACGGCAACACCGTGGTGGTGACCGTCATGTCCAATCTCGGCTTCATGAAATATATGCAGAAGATGGGCGTGGAAATCGCCCGCACCGCCGTGGGCGACCGCTACGTGCTGGAGGAAATGCGCGCCAAAGGCTACGCCATCGGCGGCGAGCAGAGCGGCCACGTGATCTTCCTGCACCACTCCACCACCGGCGACGGCGAGCTGACCGCCGGCAAGCTGCTGAAGGTGCTGGCCCGCAAAAAGGCCGAGAGCGGCGCGAAGATGAGCGATCTGAACGCCGTGTACACCAAGTTCCCGCAGGTGCTCATCAACCTGACCGCCAACAAGGAGCAGAAACAGGCCTACAAGGACGATGAATACATTGCCGGCTTCATTGAGAGCCAGCAGCAGAACCTGATGGGCATGGGCCGCGTGCTGGTGCGCGTGTCCGGCACCGAGCCGAAGATCCGCGTGATGGTGGAGGGCGAGGATATGGACGCCATCACCAACAGCGCCGAGCGCATTGCCGAGATGATCAAACAGAGGATTTTGAAATAAGGAGTTTCTATGCGTCCCGCAGACAGCTGGAAAGACTATGAACTGATCGACGCCACCAACCACAACCGGTTGGAGCGGTGGGGCAAAACGCTGCTCATCCGCCCCGACCCGCAGATCATCTGGAAAAACGCCGAGGTCAGCCCCCTGTGGGCGAAGGCGGACGCGGTGTATTACCGCTCCGCCAAGGGCGGCGGCCAGTGGGACTACCACACCAGACTGCCCCAGCGGTGGAACATCCGCTGGCAGGACCTGACCCTCATCGTCAGCCCCACCGGGTTCAAGCACACCGGCGTATTCCCGGAGCAGGCGGTGAACTGGGCGTGGTATCGTGAAAAAATCAAGGCCGCCGGGCGGCCCGTCCGGGTGCTGAACCTGTTCGGCTACACCGGCGGCGCCACGCTGGCGTGTCTGGCCGCCGGGGCATCGGTGACCCACGTGGACGCCAGCAAGGGCATGGTGGCCTGGGCGCGGGAAAACGCCGCCGCCAGCGACCTGGCCGAGCGCCCCTGCCGCTGGATCGTGGACGACTGCGTGAAGTTCGTGCAGCGGGAGATCCGCCGGGGCAGCCGGTATGACGCGGTCATCATGGACCCGCCCAGCTATGGCCGGGGGCCGGGGGGCGAGGTCTGGAAGCTGGAGGACAACGTCTACGACCTCATCACCCTCACTGAGCAGGTTTTGAGCGACAACCCGCTGTTTTTTGCCATCAACTCCTACACCGAGGGTCTCAGCCCGGCGGTGATGGAGTATATTCTGAAAACCACCCTCTCCCCCGCCGCAGGCGGCACGACCTGGTGCGATGAAATTGGCCTGCCGGTGAGCGCCACCGGCGGCACCGTGCCCTGCGGCGCTACGGCGATGTGGGAAAGCAACGAATAAAGAGGTAAGGACTTTTGAAAGATACCATGATCGATGTGCAGGACGTAAAGTTCCGCTATGACCCGGAGCAGCCCGGCTACGCGGTGGACGGGGTGTCCATGCAGGTGCGGCGGGGCGAATTTGTGGCGGTGCTGGGCGCCAACGGCTGCGGCAAATCCACGCTGGCCAAGCACTTCAACGCCATCCTGCTGCCCGAAAAAGGCACCGTGTTGGTGGAGGACATGGACACCCGCACCGAGGACCATCTGTACGACATCCGCCAGAAGGTGGGCATGGTGTTCCAGAACCCGGACAACCAGATCGTCGCCACCATCGTGGAGGAGGACGTTGCCTTTGCACTGGAAAATCTCGGCGTGCCTGCGCCGGAAATCCGCGAGCGCATCGACGAATCCATGAAGCTGGCCGGCATTTATGAGCAGAAGGACAAAGCCCCCCACAAGCTGTCCGGCGGACAGAAGCAGCGGGTAGCCATTGCGGGAGTCATCGCCATGCGGCCGGACTGCCTTGTGCTGGACGAGGCCACCGCCATGCTGGACCCCCGGGGCCGCCGTCAGGTGATGAAAACCATCCGCCAGCTGCGGGAGGCGGGCATCTCCATCGTGGCCATCACCCATTACATGGAGGAGGCCGCCCAGGCCGACCGGGTGCTGGTGATGAGCCGGGGCCGCATCGTGATGGAGGGCACCCCCGAGCAGGTGTTCAGCCAGACCGAGCGGCTGCACAGCTATCATCTGGATGTGCCCCAGGCCGCCGAGCTGCGGGACGAGCTGGTGAAGGCGGGCATCCCCATGCCGCAAAACGTCATCACCCCGGAGGCCTGCGCCGAGGCGCTGTACGCCCTGCTGGCACAATAACACTTTTCTCCATCGGTACGGGAACGGCACCCGCTTTGTGCGGGGCGGTATCCCGCGGAAAGGAAACACCATGTCGGAAATTATAAAGGTCGAACATCTGAGCTACGTGTACAACCCGGGGATGCCGGACGCCACCGCCGCTCTTGATGATGTGTCCTTCTCCATCGAGGAGGGGGACTTCGTGGGGGTGATGGGTTCCACGGGCAGCGGAAAATCCACCCTCATCAGCCATTTCAACGGGCTGAACAAGCCCACCTCCGGCGCCATCTATGTGGATGGCCGCAATATGTGGGCGCAGGGGGAAAATCTGCGGGACTTCCGCTTTCTGGTGGGTCTGGTGATGCAGTACCCCGAATACCAGCTGTTTGAGGAGACCTGCGCCCGGGACATCGCCTACGGCCCCAAAAACATGGGGCTGGACGATGCGGAGGTGGCCCGCCGCGTCAGGGAGGCCGCGCAGTTCGTGGGGCTGAGCGATGAACTGCTGGAAAAAAGCCCCTTTGAGCTGTCCGGCGGCCAGAAACGCCGGGTGGCCATCGCCGGCGTGATGGCGATGCACCCCCGTGTGCTGGTGCTGGACGAACCCGCCGCCGGTCTTGACCCGGAGGGCCGGGACACCATTCTGAGCCAGATTCAGGAATACCACCGGGTCACCGGCATCACGGTGGTGCTGGTGAGCCATTCCATGGAGGACATCGCCCGCTACGCCAACCGGGTGCTGGTGCTGAGCAAAGCAAAAATCGCCATGTATGACACGGTGGAACAGGTCTTTGCCCGTGCGCCGGAGCTGCTGGAGTTGGGGCTTTCGGTGCCGCAGGTGACCCAGATTTTTTTACGGCTGAAGGAGATGGGGCTGGACATCGCCACCGATGTGTACACCATCCCCTACGCGGTGAAAACCATCCGCAAGGCCTTGCAGGGAAAGGGGGCGGTGTAAATGCTGCGTGACATTACCATCGGCCAGCATTTTCCGGGCAACTCCATTCTGCACCGGTGCGACCCCCGGCTCAAGCTGGTGGGCACCATCGCCTACATCGTGGTGCTGTTTGTGGCGGCCAATCCGGTGGGCATCGCGCTGTCCATCGCGCTGCTGGCATTGTTGTATTCGGTGGCGAAAATCCCCTTCAAAATGATTTTGAAGAGTTTAAAACCCATCGTACCGGTGATTATTTTTACCGCCGTGCTCAATCTGTTTTTCCTCACCGGCGAAACGCCGCTGTTCCAGTGGTGGATCTTCACCATCTACCCGGAGGGCGTGCGGTACGCCATCCTGATGGCGGTGCGGGTGATGGCGCTCATTGCGGGCACCAGCCTGCTGACCTACACCACCAGCCCCATCGTGCTCACCGACGCCATCGAGAACCTGCTGCGCCCGCTGGGCAAGCTGCATTTCCCGGTGCATGAGCTGGCTATGATGATGACCATTGCGCTGCGGTTCATCCCCACCCTCATCGATGAGACCGAAAAAATCATGAACGCCCAGAAGGCCCGGGGCGCCATGCTGGACACCGGCAGCTTTGTGCAGCGGGTCAAGGCGCTGGTGCCCATCCTCATTCCGCTGTTCCTGTCCGCCTTCCGCCGGGCCGACGAGCTGGCCATGGCGATGGAGTGCCGCTGCTACCACGGCGGCGAGGGCCGCACCCGGCTGAAAGTGCTGAAATTCGGCAGGGAGGACGTCCTCTGCGCCGCGGCGCTGACCGTTCTTCTGGGAATCATCGTCTGTACGAGATTTTTGTTTGCATGAACATTCTGCTTTGGCTTGCCTACAAGGGCACGGACTACGCGGGGTTTCAGGTGCAGCCCAACGGCGTGACGGTGTGCGAAACGCTGCAAAACGCCATGGAGGCCGTGCTGGGCTGCCGCCCCGATGTGAAGGGCTGCTCCCGCACCGACGCGGGGGTACACGCCCGGCGCTTTGCGCTGAATTTTCATTATGACGGCCGGGTGCCGGCGGAAAAGCTGGTGCCGGCGCTGAACGCCCACCTGCCCCCCGCCATCCGTGTGCTGGAGGCCCGGCCGGCGGCGGAGGCGTTCCATGCCCGTTACGCCGCCCACGCCAAGACGTACCGTTATTACCTGCTCAACGCCCGGGTGGATGACCCCTTCACCTTTGACACCTGCCATCGGGTGGCGGGGCATCTGGACGAGGCCGCCATGCAGGCCGCGGCGGACGCGCTGGTGGGGCGGCATGATTTTCTGGCGCTGTGTGCCTCCGGGTCCAGCGCCGCTGCCCACGGGGACACCGTGCGCACCATCACCGCCTGCACGGTGCAGCGCCGGGGTGACCGGGTGTGCATCACCGTGACGGCGGACGGATACTTATACAACATGGTACGCATTTTGGCGGGTACGCTGGTGCAGGTGGGGCTGGGCAAGCTGTCCGCCGGGGACATTCCCGGCATCCTTGCCAGCCGGGACCGCCGCCGCGCAGGCCCCACCCTGCCCGCCAAAGGTCTGGTGCTGGAAAACGTCCTCTATGAGGAAGAAACAAATTCCTAATTCCTAATTTCTCATTCCTAATTTCCACGAAGGGGGTTCCCATGAATCGCAGCGACAAGGAGCGTCTTGCCCGGCGGCAGCGGATGCTGGCGCGGGAGCGGGGCGAAGAGCCGGGCGCGGTGTCCGGCACCAGCGGCGACGTGGGACTGCGCACCCCCAGGCATCTGCGGCGGGACGCTCCCCAGCCGCCCCCCGAGCCGGACGGTGCCCGGGTGCAGGCCATCGACCCCCGCGCCCATCTGAAAAAAGACCAGCGCCGCCGCCACGCGTTCTGGGGCGTGCTGCTGCTGGCAGCCGCTGCGGCGGTGTGGGTGCTCACCGGCGCCTTTGCGGATTCGCTGGTGCTGCTGGGCGACGTGACGGATACCCTGACCATCTACCTGAACCACAACGGCTCCTGGCCCGCCAACACCGGCATCACCACGCCGCTGCAAATCGAGGCGCTGGGCGGCGGCTTTGTGGAGCTGGACAACCGGGATGTGGTGGTGTTCTCCCCCACCGGCGGCAAGATCCGGGCCTTCCAGCCCGGCTACGCCCGGCCCACGCTTGCGGCGGGGCGCAGCCATTTTGTGGTGTACAACCGGGCCGGCACCGAGCTGCGGGTGGAAAGCCGCACCCGCACGCTGTACACCCGCACCACCGAGGACCCGCTGCTGCTGTGCGCCATGTCCGCCAACGGCACGCTGGCGGTGGTGACGGAATCCAGCCGCTACGCCGCCGAGCTGACGGTCTACGACCCGGCGTTCCGGGAGCTGCTCTGCTGGCAGATGACCGGCAGCGAGGGCACCCCCATCGCGGTGCGGTTTACCAGCGACAACCGGCGGTTTGCCGTGGGCACGCTGGCGGCGCGGGACGGGCAGCTGTCCAGCCGCATCTACCTGATGGACCTGCGCGGCGACGACCAGCCGGTGTACAACGCCACCACCGGCAGCCTGCTGCTGCGGCTGCAATGGCTGACCGCTGACCGGCTGCTGGCTATTTTTGACAACTATCTGACGGTGCTCAACGCCGCCGACATGACCGAGCTGGTGCGCTACGACATCACCGGCGGCACGCTGCAAAGCGCCGCCGTACAGGGCCGCCATATTGCGCTGCTGGTGCAGCTGCGGGGCGGCTGCACGCTGATGACCATGGACGAAACGCTGACCCCGCTGGCGGAGATTCCCGCCGGGCAGGCCACCGGCCTCACCGCCGGAGCCTCCGGGGTGTATCTGCTCAGCGCCGACCGGGTGCAGTTCTTCGGGTATGACGGCGTGCAGAAGTGGGAACAGCAATACGATACCAGCCCGCTGGCGGTGCTGGAAACCGACAAGACGCTGGTGTTCGCCGGCGCAAAAGCGGAGGTTTTGGAACAGTAATGAACAACATCCCCTATGGTTTGGTTTATGATTTGCTTTTTCTGGCGGTGCTGGTCTGGGCCGCCGTGCAGGGCCACCGCCGTGGCTTTGTGGCGGGCGTGTTCGGGCTGGCGGGCACCGCTGTGGGCATTGTGGGCGCGGTGTACGCCACCCGGGAATGGGCCGGCCGCCTGTATGCCGAGTATGTGGGCAGTGCGGTGGCCGACACCGTTGCCAAAGCGCTGGCCGAGGCGGGGGGCGATCTGAATGCCGCTCTGCAAAAGCTGGACTTCCTGCCCGAATCCGTCCGCGAGACGGTCAGCGGGCTTTTGTACACCTCCACCGACGCGGTGCCCGCGCAGGTGGTCAACGCGCTGGAACCGCTGATGATGCCGCTCATTCAGGTCATCGTGTTCATGGTGGTGTGCGCCCTCATCCGGCTGGTGTTCCGGCTGCTGATGGGGCTGCTCAAGGGGGTCAACCGCATCCCCCTGCTGGGCGGCATGAACCAGATTTTAGGCGTTGCCTTCGGGTTTGTCACCGGGGTGCTCAACTGCTGGCTGCTCAGTCTGGGACTGTGGATGGCGGCGATGCTCACCCAGGGCAAGCTGGAATTTCTGACGCTGGGCCTGTTGCGCCAGAGCAACGTCTACGATTTTTTCCAGACGTTCAACCCGTTTTTAACCTATTATTAAACAATCTCTGAATAATCTTTGCCTGATATTGAAAACCCGGCGAAAAAAGCGGATAATAGACCGTATAGAGAGGTGATATCCCATGTATTGTGTTCGCTGCAAAAAGCGTGCCGCCGTTGTGTTTGTGCAGCGGCTGGAAAACGGCAAGCCCATTCAGGAGGGCTACTGCCTGACCTGTGCCAGAGAAATGCACATCAAACCGGTGGACGATTTGATGAAGCAGTTCGGCATGAGCGATCAAGATTTGGAGACCATGGAAGAGCGGATGAGCAGCTTTTTACAGGAGGCCTCGGATTCCGCCGCCATGACTCTTTCCGATAACGGGGAATCCCCCGAGCAGGAGGATTTCGTGCCCGGCGGCAGCCCCACCTTCCCCTTCAATTTTCTGATGAACCGCGCCCAGCCCGAGGGCGAGAGCGCCGAAAAGTCCGACCAGAAATCCAAAAAGGAAAAGCGGAAAAAGTACAAATTTCTGGATACCTACTGCGAGAATCTGACCCAGCGCGCCCGGGAGGGCAAGACCGACCACATCATCGGCCGGGATCGGGAGATTTACCGCACCATCCAGATTCTGTGCCGCCGCCAGAAAAACAACCCCTGCCTCATCGGTGAGGCGGGCGTGGGCAAGACCGCCATCGCGGAGGGCATTGCCCAGCGCATCGCCGAGGGCAAGGTGCCCGCCCGGCTGCAGGACAAGGAAATCTACCTGCTGGACCTGACCGCCCTTGTGGCCGGCACCCAGTTCCGGGGCCAGTTCGAGCAGCGGGTCAAGGGCCTGCTGGCCGAGGTGCGCAGCGCCGGCAACGTGATTCTGTTCATTGACGAAATCCACAACATTGTGGGCGCGGGGGATTCCGACGGCGCCATGAACGCCGCCAACATCATGAAGCCCGCGCTGTCCCGGGGACAGATGCAGGTCATCGGCGCCACCACCTTTACGGAATACCGCAAGTATATCGAAAAGGATTCCGCGCTGGAACGCCGTTTCCAGCCCGTCAAGGTGGAGGAACCGTCCCTCAACGACACCATCGAGGTGCTGAAGGGCGTCAAAATCTACTACGAAAAGCACCACTGCGTCCGCGTGCCGGACGCGCTGGTGGCCACCGTGGTGCAGCTGTCCGAGCGGTATATCACCGACCGGTTCCTGCCCGACAAGGCCATCGACCTGCTGGACGAATCCTGCGCCTGCTGCAACCTTCGCCACCCCGAAATTACCGAGTATCTGGCGCTGCAAAAGACCGTGGCCGAGCTGGAGGAAAAGGAACAGGCGCTGGAGAACCCCGAGGACGGCACCATCGACTACGAGGAGCTGGCCTCCACCAAGACCGAGCTGGCCCGCCAGCGGGAGCGTCTGCCCCAGCTGGAACTGCAGGTGGCGGACATCGAGCTGACGCTGGAGGACGTGGCGCAGGTGGTGGAGCTGTGGACCGGCATCCCCGCCGTCAAAATCAAGGAAACCGAATACGGCCGCCTGCTGGGGCTGGAAGACGCCCTCAAGGCGCACATCATCGGGCAGGACGAGGCGGTGCGCAGCGTGGCGCAGGCCATCAAGCGCGCCCGGGCCGATTTGTCCGGCCGTCACCGCCCCGCCAGCTTCATTTTTGTCGGCCCCACCGGCGTGGGCAAGACCGAGCTGGTCAAGCAGCTGGCCGCCCAGCTGTTCGACAGCGTGGACCCGCTCATCTCCATCGACATGAGCGAGTATATGGAAAAGTACGCTGTATCGCGGTTGATTGGTTCCCCTCCGGGCTATGTGGGCTACGATGAGGCGGGCCAGCTCACCGAGAAGGTGCGTCGCCATCCCTACAGCGTGGTGCTGTTTGACGAGATCGAGAAGGCTCACCCGGATGTGATGAACATTCTTCTGCAAATTCTCGATGAGGGCAAAATCAACGACGCGCAGGGCCGTGTGGTGGATTTCTCCAACACCGTCATCTGCATGACCTCCAACGCCGGTTCCTCCGACCGCACCAACCTGACCGGCTTCGGCAAAACCGCCCAGCAGGCCACCAAGGACAAATGCATGAAGGCGCTGCAGGAGTTCCTGCGCCCGGAATTTCTGGGCCGTGTGGACGAGGTCATTGTGTTCCGCCCGCTGGAGCAGGCCGATTTGGAGCGCATCGCCGCGCTGATGCTGGACGAATACAAGCCCGGCATGGCCGCCCGCGGCCTGACGCTGGACTACACCCCCGAGGCGCTCACCGCGCTGGTAAACGTGACCTCCACCCAGCTGGGTGCGCGGGAGCTGCGCAAGACCATCCGCAAAACCGTGGAGGATCCGGTGGCCGAGGCCATCGTGGAGGGCCGCCTTACCGATGGCATGACCGTCACGCTCACCGCAAAGGACGGTCAGCCGGAGCTTTCGCTGTGAGGCCCCGCTGCGCCGCGGCGCTGGCCGCGCTGCTGCTCACCGGCTGCGCCGCCCGCACGGTGGTGTATCAGAACGAACTGCCTGACGCCGCCACCGCCCCGCGTTCCGCGCCCGCCGCGCCCTTTTACGAGGAGCAGCTGGCATGGTACGGCAGCGTGGGTCTGATGGACGGCCCCACCCTGCTGTACTGCGTCTATCTGAACGAGCCGGGCGGCAATTTCTGGGATGACGCGGCGGTGGCGCAGACCCGCCAGAGCCTGACGGTGGCCGCCGGCTGGCTGGAGGCGCAGGCCGCCGACTGGGGCGCGGAGGACTTTTCACTGATATACGGCGAGGAGCTGTCCGCCACCGTGACGGTGAACCACCGTTTCAACGGCGAGGACGGGGACGAGGACTTTCTCACCCAGCTGGATACGCTGTGCGCCCGGCTGAACACCGAAACCCTGCGCAACACCTACGGCGCCGACAGCATCGGCTTTCTGTTTTTCCTGCCGGCGGCGGGCGCGTCCTGCACCTACCCCCACTATGCCGAGGACGGCATGTGGTACACCAACGAGTACAGCCTGCTGTACGCCGAGGATTTGTATTCCGACCCGGGTACGCCGGAATCCCCCGCCGTGTACGCCCATGAGATTCTGCATCTGTTCGGCGCGCCGGACCTGTATGAGGGTTCCGCGGATTATTTTGTGACAAACGAGCTGGCCGACTACGTGAGCACCCAATGGCCGGACGCCATCATGGCGGACACCTACAACGAGGCCGGCGGCATTGACTATGACCGCATCGACAAGAGCATCTGTCCGCTGACCGCCTTCCGGCTGGGCCTGTGCGACAGCTTTGAAGGGCTGGCGCGGTTCCCCGCCGCGGCACAGCTGCCCGCCGGGGTGTTTGCCGACAGTGCCGATGCCATCGTCGGTCTGCCCGTCACCGAGGCGGTGTGATATGAGTGAAGCATTTCCCCTGCGGGTGGAGGAGCTGGTGCGGGGCTCCTTTGCGGAGTGGCGCACCAGCGACACGCTGCCCGAGACCGAGTGCGAGGACTGGCAGCTGGTCTACGTGAAGGACGGCGTCATTGAGGAGCGCTGTGACGAGCGCCGCGTGGTGCTGCGGCAGGGCGGGGTGCTTTTGCACCAGCCCGCCGAGACCGCCGCCATGCGGGTGCTGGGCGAGCTGCCCCCCGAGGTGCTGCGGCTGGATTTCCGCTGCGGCGGCGCGGCCATGGATCGGTTCCGGGACCGGGTGTTCCACGCCGACCCCACCGAGCAGGTGGCGCTGCGGATGCTCTGCCATGCGGTGGAGCTGACCTTTCAGGACGGCCTGCCCCGGCAGGACGCGCCCTTTGGGGCGTTGCAGGAGACGGTGGTGTATCTGGAGGCAGCGCTTTTGCTGCTGGGCCGCCGTGCAGGCCGCGCCCGCAAGCCCAGCGCCCGCGCCCTGCGGGAGCGCCGCCACACCGCGCTGGTGGGGCAGGCGCGGCTGTACTTTGCCCAGAACTTAGAGCGGGAGGTGGCTCTGCAGGAGGTGTGCGATGCCTGCGGCTGCACCCGGCAGCAGCTGCAGCAGGCGTTCCGCGCCCGCACCCGCCACGGCCCCATGGAGGACTTTGCCCGCATGCGGCTGGACTACGCCGCGCAGCTGCTGGGGCGGGGGGCGACCCCCGGCGAGGTGGCAAAGCAGCTGGGGTACTGCTCCGGCGCGTATTTTTCCCAGCGGTTCAAGGAGGCCACCGGCTCCACCCCCAGCGAATACCGCCGCACCCAGATGGGGCTGCCCGCCCGGCGCGGCAACAAAAACACATAGGTTCCGGCAAAACGTCTATTCCTATTTTCCCGTAAACTCAGTACAATGAAAGCAGAAACGGCAAACGATGCCGCAACAATACCACAAACTGAAAAGGAGTCTGATCGTTATGGCAATTCTGGTAAGCGGTGGCGCCGGGTACATCGGCAGCCACACCTGTGTGGAGCTGTTGGCCGCCGGGTACGACATCGTGGTGGCGGACAACTACTACAACTCCTGCCCCGAGGCGCTGGCGCGGGTGCGCAAAATCAGCGGCAAGGATTTCCGGTTCGTGGAGGCGGACATGACCGACCACGCCGCCGTGGAGAGCATCTTTGCCGCCAACCCGGACATTGACTGCGTCATCCAGTTCGCCGCCTACAAGGCGGTGGGCGAGAGCGTGTCCAAGCCCATCGAGTATTACCAGAACAACCTGGGCTGCACGCTGACCATTCTGGACGTGATGCGCCGCCATGGCTGCCACAACTTCATCTTCTCCTCCTCCGCCACTGTCTACGGCGACCCCGCCAGCGTGCCTATCCGGGAGGACTTCCCCGTGGGCGGCACCACCAACCCCTACGGCACCACCAAGGCCTTCACCGAGCGGATCCTGGAGGACTGCTGCAAGGCCGACCCGGAGCTGAATGTGGCGCTGCTGCGTTACTTCAACCCCATCGGCGCGCATCCCTCCGGCCTGATCGGCGAGGACCCCAACGGCATCCCCAACAATCTGGTGCCCTACATTGCCAAGGTGGCGGTGGGCAAGCTGGAAAAGGTTCACGTGTTCGGCAACGACTACCCCACCCCCGACGGCACCGGCGTGCGGGATTACATCCATGTGGTGGATCTGGCCCGCGGCCACGTGGCGGCCATCAAAAAGCTGGACACCAAGCCCGGCCTGTTCGTCTGCAATCTGGGCACCGGCCACGGCTACAGCGTGCTGGACGTCATCACCGCGTTCAGCAAGGCCTGCGGCAAGGAGCTGCCCTACGTCATCGACCCGCGCCGCCCCGGCGACATTGCCGAGTGCTGGTGCGACCCCAGCAAGGCCAAAAACGAGCTGGGCTGGCAGGCGGAGTACGGCATTGACGACATGTGCCGCGACAGCTGGAACTGGCAGAGCCACAACCCGGACGGCTACAAAGCATAAGCACACACCAAAAGAGGGCGCGCCCAGACGGACGCGCCCTCTCTGTTTGTTGAAGAGCCCTTTTCGGGTTGCAATCAAATGTGAAATAGGATTGTAGGGCGGAGTCTTGACTCCGCCGCAGGCACATTGCCACACAATCAACATCGTTGCAACGCGAACAGCCCCGGTGGGGTCAAGACCCCACCCTACAGGTTGCTTTTATCACCGCAGCATTGATGAACCTTTTTAATACTCCACCAGATTCATGGTGATTTCCCACACGGCCTGCCCTTCCCGGGCGGCGCGCAGGGCGGCGGTGCGGTCGCCGGCGTACATGGTGGCGGTGCGGGGCGACCCGAAGAAATACTCCACCGAAAAGCTGTCCGGCGCGGTGGCGTTGAGGATGGCGGCGCACTCCCCGGTGGAGAGCGCGTACCAGTGCACTGCGATTTTCGCCACGCCGCCGCGCACCCGCTCCCGCACCAGCACGCCGTCCTCGGTGCGGCCGGTGCCCTCGCTGTCCAGATCCGACAGCGTCACCTGATACTCATGGGGCGTGGGCAGCGCTGTGCCGTCAATTTTCAGAATATCCATGCTCACCTCCCGCCGCTGCGCAGTATCCGGCGGCTCTGGCTGTTGGCCACCACGCTGTCCAGCAGCTCTTCCCCGATGTAGATGTTGATGGGCTGGCCGTCCCCGCCGCCCAGCGCGGCGAGAGTCTCGGCAAAGGCCTGTTTGATGGTGTCCAGCGGGGCCTCGATGTTGGTGCCGCTGCGCTGGTCGCCCAGCAGGGCGAGGAATTCCCGGTTAGGGGGAATGACCGCGCCGGAGGCCAGCGCCGGGACCTGAAACCGCACCCGGCTGCTGGTGAGCGCCGCTGCCGCGTTGCCCGCGGCGGCGGACAGGCCGTTGAAAACGCCCCGGCCCAGTGCCGCAAGGCTGCTGAACGCCGAGGAGATGGCCTGCACCATGCTGCGCACCACGCCCACCACGGCGTTGACCGCGTTCTGCACGGTGGCAACAATGTTCTGCCACACGGCTCCCACCGTCTGGGCCATGGCCTGCCACGCGGCGTTCCACTGCCCCTGCAGGGTGAGCGTGAGGAAATCCGCCAGCCCGCCCAGCAGGAGCAGCGCCGCGTTGACGCAGTCCGCCACGACGCCCACCGCCGCGGCCACGGCCTGTCCCACCGCGCCAAACACCTGCGCCACGCCGGGGCCGAGGGTGGCCGCCAGCCAGTTGAGCAGCGGCATGAGGGCGGTGTTCCACACCGTCAGCACCAGCTGCAATACCGAGCCGAGGGCCAGCACCAGATTGTCCCACAGGGGCTTGAGATGCTCCGCCCACAGCTGGTCTGCCAGCGCGATAAACTGCGCCAACACCGGCTGCACCACGGTGGCCCAGAGGGTGCCCAGCAGCGTGCAGAGGTTCTGCACCCCCAGCGCGAGGCCGTCCAGAATGGGCTGGCCGTACGCTGCCCAGGCGGCGGTGATGCCGGTCATCATGTCCTGCCAGACGGTGAGCAACAGCCCCAGCCCGGGCAGCAGCACCGTGTTGAGCAGCCCGTCCACCACGCCGCACAGCCAGACGAACACCCCGCCCAGCGCGGTGAGGGCGGTGGACACCACCCCGCCCACGATGGGCGCGAAGGCCTGCGAAAAGCTGTTGACCACCCCGGGCAGAAACACGGTGGCAAGGTACTCCCCCAAGGGGGCCAGCGTGCCCTGCCACAGCGACACGGCGGCGGCGCGCACAGGCTCCCAGATGCTCAATGCCGCGGTTTTGATCTGCTCCCATGCCGCCCGCCACGCGGCGATGGCGGGGGCGTAGTACCGCTGCAAATACTCCCAGAAGGAGGCCCATGCGCCGCGCAGCGCGTCCAGCGTCTGCTGCCAGACGGTGGGGGCCTCCTCCTTTTTTGTTTTGCTGCCGGATGTTTTGCCGCTGGACCGTGCAGAGCTGGTCTTGCTGGTCTCGGCGGTGGTTTTGGGAGCGGTGAGACGGTTGATCTCGTCAAATTTTGCCAGTGAGCGCACCGTTTTGCCGGTGACGGCGGCGGTGGCGCGCAGACCGCTTTGCAGCTGCTGCAAAACCTCCTGCGCGCCCTCCCCGGCGCTGCCCACAGTGGAGAGACTGGCCGCCAGCTTGTCCAGCGCGGTGCGCAGTGCCGTGCTGCTCTGCACACCAGCGGCCAGCTCGTCAAAGGTAATGGTTTGCGCCAATGTGTCCCTCCTTTTCTGGAATCACGAATCGGGCTTTTTAGGGCAATACCGCATAATTCTACGTGCCGATATGGCGAGCGAGGTGTGCCAGCTGCTAAGCAAAAAGCGCAGATAATACTTTGTGTATTATCGAGCATTTTTGCGACGCAGATGGTGCGCATCGCTCGTCAGAGCGGTGCGTAAGGCGTCAGCCGTGAATTGTGCGGTGTTGCCTTAGGGGGCGGCGTCCCCGACGCCCCGCGCTTTCACGCCAGCAGCTTTTGCAGCTCGGCGCGGGCGGCGGCCTCCTCGGGGGTCAGGCGGGGGCGCAGATCCACCTCGGTGCGGTGGGTGCGGTAAAATTCCAGCTCCCACCCCTCCAGCTTTTTGCCCCGGCGCAGCTTGTCCCGGATGCCCACCACGGTGGACAGCGTGCCTTCCCCGATGGCCTCAAAATAGCTGAGAAAGGTCCACCAATGCAGATACCGCATGGCGCGGATCTCCCGCCCGGCCGCCTTGTTCACCCCCGCCGCAATCAGCGGCGCGTCCTGCCGCCAGTCCAGCAGCCGGGGGCCGGGGGCGGCGCGGTCGGGCCGACCGCCGGACAAAAACACCGACAGAAACTCCGCCGCCTCCTGCCAGTCCTGCCGGGGGATGGCTCCGAAGTCCCGGTAAAACAGCCGCAGCGCCACATAGCAGCGCTCCTCCTGAGACAGCTCGCCCCCTTCGTCGCCGTTCAGCCAGGCCAGTATCTCCAAAATATCACGATAATCCGTGTTGATTGGATACTGCCTGCCGTTCAGCACCGCGACGGTGGGCAGCGCCCAGGCTGTGGGGGCGCTCATGCGGGCAGGGCCTGCCGGGCGGCGCGGCCGGCCTCGGCAGCCGCCACGGCGGCGTTCGCTTTGCCGGTGACGGTGCGCTGTGCGCCGTCCGCCAGCACGGGGGCCAGCGCCTCCAGCAGGTTCTGCACCACCCGCTGGCCGTTGGCGCCCACGCCCGCCAGATTGACCCCCTCCAGAATTACGTCAAAGTTGTTGGCTTCGCCAAAAATATCGGTGAGCAGCGCCTTGACGCGGCGGTCATAGTCCGCCATCAGCGCCAGCACCCGGACGGCCCGTTCCTCCTCGGAGAGGGATTCCCCCTCCATAGCCCGCAGCGCGGCGGTCAGCTCCTCGTCCAGCTGAGCCAGCGGCTCTTTGGCGGCGAAAAACCGGTGGTACACGTTGGGGTCACCGGGGTTGAACCGCAGCACGCCCCGCCCGTTGACGGAAAACTCCTGTACGCCGGTATCAATGGTCAGATTTTGCATGGTGGCTCCTTTCTCAAAAACCAGAACGACAGCTTGCAGGAGGCGGTGTTCCCTGCCGCAGGGCGTCGGGGACGCCGCCCCCTGCATTTGTTACGCTGCGGTGAAGGTCTTGGTCTGCACGTTGAAGGTGCCCTTGGTCTTGACGCCGGTGTAGTGCACGTTGAAGGGAATCTGGTAGCCGGTGGTGTCGCCGCCGTAGCTGACCACCTCCAGATACACCTCCTCCTTGACGGCGGGGTAGCTGCCCTCGCTGTCGGCGTCCCACAGCTTGACCTCCACCATATCGGTTTTCAGGTCATCCAGCACCAGATCGCCGTCCACAATGGCCTGCAGGCGCTCAAACAGCGCGTCGCCCTTGCTGGCGTAGTAGGGCGTGACCTCGCCCTGCTTCTGGTAGCTGTCGATGACCACCGAGGTCTGGCCCAGAATGTTGGACTTTTTCTCCACGTTGGCGGACAGCTCGGGGGAATATTCCTCCAGATCGCCGCCCAGCCGCACATAGCTGGCGGCGCCGTCGGTGGATGCGTTCAGGTAATGGGCCATGTACTTGCGTTCAATTTTCATCAGATTCCTCCTTGTCGGTAAATTCCGCCGTCAGGCGGACAATGTAATGGTCGGTGCCCTCGGCCCCGGCCTGTTCCAGACGGCCCTCCCCGGCGGTGAGGGTCTCCCGGTGCTGCTCGGCATTGCCCAGCCGGGGATGGTCCCGGCGGCTGTTCACCCAGCTCTGCACCGCCAGCAGACGGTCGGCGTTGTCCGCCGCGGCGGCGCTGGGCAGCACCAGCCGCACAAGAAACACCGCTTTGCACCGCAGCGTCACGCCGCCGCACAGGTTTTCGGTGCGTTTGAGCACCTCCACGCCCTGGGGGTAGACCCCGCCCCCGCCGGGGGCAGGGCCGAGGGCGTCGGTGGTAAAGGCGATGTCCGCCAGCGGCGATGCGGCGGACAGCCATTCGGTCAGGTCATGGATGGCGGTTTGTGTCATGGCGTCACCTCGTCAGTCCCTTTGCGCCGCTGCCGGAGGTATTCCACCACGCGCCGGCCTCCACGTGATGCACCCGGCCGCCCAGCGTGAAGGGGGTCACGTACTCCACCACCGCCACGCGGCGGTCGGCGGCGGGCACAAAGCCCGGCCAGTCGGAAACCGTGAGGATGGGGCCTTCCCCATCACACACCCGGTCGCCGGGGTCCAGCAGGTAATCCTGCCCGTACTCCCCCGCCGCGGCGGGGATGACCAGCAGCATCATGGCGCCGGTGCAGGTGCCGGAGGTTTCCGGCAGGGCGCGGCGGCCCCGCTGCCAGTGCACGCCCCGCAGCACGGTGCGGCGCACGGTGTCCTCCTCCAGACGGTACAGCGTCACCGTCTGAGCGTACAGGTCACATCGCATCGGCCCACCGCCCAAATGTCAGATAGTACCCGGCCTCCCGGCGGAAGTGGGCCTCCCGCAGGCTCAGCGTGGTGGCGCACAGCGCCGCGGGGGCCACGTAGGTCTCGCTGACGGAACCCACGCTCACCCTGGCAAGGCCGCGGCCCTCGTCCTCCTGCTCGAACTCGTACATAGCCTCCGCCACGGCGCAGAGGGCGCAGGCCTCGGCGTCCTCGATGCCGGGGCGGGGGCGGATGTCGAACAGGCCCTTCCAGCGGGCCAGCTGGTCGGCGGCGCGCTTCATCAGGCGGGGAAACGCCGTCTCCGGGATGTCCTCACCGAGATAATTTTCGCGGTAAAACGTATAGTCCGGCAATGGCATAGCCTCCTTTACGCTTTGAACTTCGCCAGCACCACCTTGGCCTCGTTGGACAGCACCGCCACGTAGAACTCGTCGGCGGTGATTTCGGTGGTGCGGGTCTTGGGCTTGCGCTCGGTCTCGATGTTGACCTCCCGCTTGCGGTAGATGGTGAGAGCGGGAATTTCATCCTCGGTCTCGGGGTCGGCCTCCAGCTTGACGATGGGGCAGGCGTAGACGGGGGTGGTGCTCTTGGTCACCTTGTCACCCTCCCTGGCGGCGGGCAGGGTCTTCTGCACCTCGGCCAGATTCTCCCCGGTGACCTGCTCGCCGGAGGCGTCGAACTTGTACCACTCGTTCAGCACCGGCACCTTTTTGCTGGGCACGATGCGGCAGCCCGCGATCATGCCCACCTCGCCGGTGAGGGTGACGCCGGGCTGGTACTTGTCGGCGGAGAGGAAGTCGGCGTTTTTGCGCAGCTGGGTGACCTGCTTGGGATGGATGAACAGCACCTTGTCGGAGCTGCCCATCTCCTCCTCGAACAGGTCCACCGCGTCCACGATGCCGTTGTAGGTGATGGCGGTGGCGGATCCGTCAAACAGCAGGGTGGCGGTCTGGAGGGCGTCCATGCAGTCGTTGTCGATTTTGGCGGCGATGGACATGGCCAGCTGGGTGTTGGCCTCGCCCACCGGGTTGCCGTAG
Source organism: uncultured Subdoligranulum sp. (assembly GCA_945830575.1). GTDB lineage: Bacteria > Bacillota > Clostridia > Oscillospirales > Ruminococcaceae > Gemmiger. The sequence goes on from CALZZE010000002.1 coordinate 89,627, forward strand.
CCGGACAGCACCGCCTCATCAGTGAGACCGATGCCCTTCATGGCCTTCTTGATGGTGGCCTTGCGGGTGGAGGTGGTCATTTTCTCGATGGCCACCTCGCCGCCCTCGGCCACATCGGCGGCGTCACCGATGTAGGTGTAGGCGGGCACCGTGATGGTGTCGCCGGGCACGCCGGCCAGCGTGTCGTCGATTTTGGCGAAGGGGGCCACCCGCAGCTTTTTGGGGATGCGGGCGGAGACCATGTCCGCCATGACTTCCGGGTCAATGAGGTCGTTCAGCTTGGTGATGAAATCAGCCATAGTTTGTTACTCCTTTTCTGTTTGTGTTTGTAAAGACTTGGGGCGGGGCCGCGCCGCCGTGGGGGCGCGTGAAAACGTGTGCGGCTCCGCCCGGCGGCTCAGCCCCGCAGGGCGCGGTAGGTTTCGGGGTCGTCCCGTTTCAGGGCCAGCCGTTCCCGGTAGCCCATGCGGTCAAAGGCCGCCCGGTCGGTGCCCACCGGCGCGGTGCCGGTGCCCGCCGCGTAGGGCGCGGGGGTCTGGGGCGCGGTGCTGGCGTTGGTTTCCTCCATAATTGTCACCTCCTTTCGCATTTATTACGGCATATATTTCTGGCGGATGGCCGCCAGCGCGTCCTCGCCGTCATGGGGCAGCGAGAAATACCACGCCAGTGCCAGCTCGGGGCGCAAAAGGCCGTCCGCCACCATCTGGCGCTGCTCCTCCCACAGGCGGGCGCGGTCGTACAGCACGCCGTTCCCCCAGTCGATGGTCAGCGCCCGGGGGTCGAAGGTGCCGCCGTACTGGCCGTACAGCCTGCCCAGCGCGGCGCACAGCGCCATGGCCTGCCGGGCGGCGGCCTCCCAGGTGCGCTGCAATTCCCGGATGGTCAGGTCATAGTCCGCGCCGGTGGCGGCGATCTCGGCGGCGGTGCGCTCGGTGTCGGCAGCCTCGCTGAGCAGGCCCCGTTTCAGCCCCAGCAGATTCTCGATGCTGCGCAGAATATCCTGCTTGCGGTTCAGATAGCTCTGCTCCCGCAGCGCCGGGCTGTACACCGTGACCCCCACGTTGGCGGGGTCGTCGGGCAGACCCACGAACAAATCATCCCGCAGGCCGCGCCGCCCGGAGGCGTCGGTGCGCAGCAGGTCCTCCGAGGCAAACACCCGGGAGGCACCGTTGCGGAACTCCGCCTCCAGCTGGGCATCGCACCGGGCCAGCGCCCGGATCAGCCCCACCGCCGGGGCGTACAGCGACACCGCCTCGCCGCTGCCGTCCACGCAGTTCACCAGCGGCATGCGCAGCGCCGCCAGCCCCACGCCGGGCACACCGGGCAGCACCAGCTCCGGCACAAGGCCCTCGCAGGCGGGCAGCGTGTTCAGCGGCACGCTGCGGCCAAGGGTCTGGCCGTTCACCTCAAACAGCCGCGTCTCGATGGTCAGCCCCTCCGCCCCGGCGCAGCGCCGCTCCAGCAGCGCGTAGCGGCGGCCGTTTCCGGTGAGCAGCTCCATGCTGCCCACCGCCTGCAGGGCGCCGGCGCTGTCCCGGGCCAGCGGCACGTAGCAGTCCCGCCGCAGCGGCACAAAGGCCGGGCCACCGGGCTTCAGCACCGGCTTCAGCAGGCACTCGCCGCCCGCCATGGCGTACTGCATGGCGGTGCCGCGCACGCTGTCCAGCGCCGCCAGCGCCCCCTGCATCCAGGGGTCCGGGTCGTCCAGACTGCTCTCATACTCCGCAAACACGGTGCGGCTCAGCTTTCCCACCAGCACCACCGGCAGGCGGGCGGCGGGGTCTTCTCCGGGGCGGGCCGCGCCGTAGTACAGCTCCAGCCATTCCCGCTGGGCGGCACGCATTTTCGGCGTTGTCACATCGCTTTTTCCAAACGCCTGTTCCAGAAAGCTCTGCACTTCCTCACTCCTTTCCGCCTGGGCAGGTGTAGTTCATCGCCCGGTCGCTGTCCTGAAAGCCCTGTGTGGTGGGGTCGGTCACCACGCCCAGCACCGCCAGCAGCGCAAACACCGCGTCCAGCAGCGCCAGCAGGACGTCGTTCAGGGCGGCGGGCTGCCAGTCGATGCCCAGCAGCCCCAGCACGGCCTGCACCACCAGCAGCAGCGCCGGGATGGCCGCCACCCAGAACGCCTTGTTTTGCAGACGGATCTTCCAGTTGATTCTCACTCGTTCATTCCTCCTTCTCCAGCCTGTGCAGCCGGTCATCGTGCTGGTCCAGCCGCTGCCACAGCCGGGTGTGGGTCTGCCGGTTGTCGGATTCCAGCCGGTCCAGCCGCTGGGCCATGTTTTCCAGCATGGTGGTCAGCCGGGTAATGCTCCGGTTCAGCTCCACCACCGGGCGGCCCACCGTCACAAACAGTCCCACCAGCGCCACCAGCACCGTGACCACAGTCCATTCCATGTATATTCACCTCAGCTTTCCCGAATCGTATAGGTGACCTTCATGGTCTGGCTGGCGGTTTTGGTGACGGGGCTGTCCAGATTGTTGATGGACCCCAGATACGGTTCCCGCACGCAGGGGTAGCACATGTTCAGGTTGTCGCCGCTGTAGGGGGACCTGACGCGCAGCGTCACCGGCCCGCCGCCGGTCAGGGGCACCGTATCGTAGCAGTGGTAGGCGCCCATCTCGGTGCAGAACACCGCATTTTTGAGGGTATCCAGCACCCGCACCGTGTTCCCGTAGGAGGAATAAATGCGGCCATGGTGGGCGTCAAACAGCGTAGAGAGCTCCAGCCCGTTGCGGTTGATGGGGGTCACATCGGTGGGGTCCTCCAGCGGGACGCTGTACAGGTTTCCGGCGGTGGTGCGGAAATACAGGCGGCCATTGTACACCTTCCCGTGGATGCACGGGGGACTGGCCTCGCTGTACAGCGTGGTGTCCAGCGTTTCCGACAGGGTGTTGGTGAAGGTGTAGACGGTCTGGCTCCAGTCCGCCATGTTGATCTCCAGAACCTTCATGGTCGTCGAGCCGCTTGTGCCCCCCGCCACCACATAGAGCCGCCCGCGTTCCTCGTCATAGTCCACCCGGACGGTGTTGGTGTAGGTGCTCTGCACGATGTCGGACAGGTCGATCTCTTTGGACAGCGTGTAGCCCATCGACCGGTTTGCGCCGGCGTCCTGCAGCAGGCTGATGCTGCGCAGCTGCGCCCCCGCCTTGTAGAGCCGCAGCGCCTTGGTGCCGGTGGAAAGCACCAGCCGTGCGCACCAGACGGTGTCGGTGTCCAGGTCCACCAGCACGGGCGAGCCGTAGTTTTCGTAAAATTTCCGGGCCTTGGTGCCGGGGAACAGGTTGATCTGTTCGCCCCACAGGAAATCCATCTCGCCGGGGACGACGGTGGTCAGCGCGGCGCAGGACTGGGGCATTTCCCCCAGCATGGCGGCGTTGCGGGAGGTCAGGCAGGCGGCGGCGATGGTGCCGTTGGCCTGACTGGTGGTGAAGTCATAGACCAGACGCAGTTCCTTGTCCTCATAGTTGAGGGCGCTTTCGGTGGCGTTGTAGGAGCCGCGTCTGGTGTTGAGTCCGGCGTTGACCGCGTTGTACCGGGCGGTGCCGGTGATGTCCACCCCGGCGGGGGCGTACAGGGTATCCGCATCCCCGGTGATGGCGGTGTCCAGCAGCAAAAGGCCGCCGTAGAACCGGCTCCAGAGGCTGCCGGAGCCGTCGTAGAGCTTGTCTCTGCCGTTCATCAGTTCGGGAAAGGCGGCAAAGATACGGCTCACCGCATTGGTAATCAGGTTGTCATGTTCCACCGTTTGGACCTCGCCGGTGTGTACATCGGTCAGTTCCAGACGGGTATGCCCGTGCAGGGCCATGGTCGATCCCTCCTTAATTCACAAAATTCATTTGCAGGCTTGTCAGCGTTTCGCTGTCGTGCAGCGTCAGCCGCAGCAGCAGGCGGCGGTTTTCCGGCAGGGCGTCCCACAGCGCCGCCGGGTCGGCGGCGAGGAATTCGGTGAGGGTCTGTTCCCGGCCGTAGGTCACGCCGCCGTCCATGGACAGGCTGACGCCGATGGTTCCGCTGGCCGCGGCGGCCAGCGACGCGATGCCAAGGATGCTCTCGTGGCTCATGTCGCACACAGCCACAACAGGCTGGTCGGGCGGCGTGGCGATGACGGAGCCGGTCAGTTCCTCCAGTTCCCCGCCGCTGGTCCAGCGGTAGACGGCGGGGCAGGTCAGACCGGAGAGCAGCGCCGCGCCGGGCAGTTCCTCGCAGCCGTACTCCGTAAAGACGGCGGCGCTGACAGCGCTCACCGCCTCCAGCGGCACAAGCGCGCCGTCCTCCACGGTGTAAAACACCCCCTGAGACTCCACCAGATGCCGTACCTCCTCGCCCAGCAGCTGGATGCACTCGCACACGACGGGGGACTGGCTTTCCTGAGAGAAGGTGCGGTTCCCCGGCTCGCCCCAGTCCAGCAGATTGGCCTGCCGGGGCTGGGTGGAGGCCTGGTCCAGCGAGATCATTCCCTCGCTGCTGCCGTTGCAGGCCCATGTCCCGTAGGGCGCGGTGGTTTTCCACACGATGGCGCTCAGGCACCACAGAAAGACTTCTCCCTCCGGGCGCTGTACGGTAAAGCTGGCAACCGTCGCAGAGGAAAGGTACTCCGCCCCGGCACACCAGCGCAGTGTCGTCACGCCGGAGAAGGCCAGCAGGTTGAGATAGATGCGGGAGCTGCTGCTCTGTTTCATGGCAAAGCTGACGGTTTCATCCTGGGTGACGCGGCGGTACAGCACCGCCATACGCTGCTTTGTGCCGGAGGAGGCGGTCACATCGCTGCTTTCCGCCAGCAGGGTCCAGCCGGCGGGATAGGTGGGGGTGCTGCGCACCGACACCGTTGCCACCACCATCTGCCCCGCCGCGGCCTCCAGCGTGCCGGTGAGGGCGGTGCTGCCGTTGACCTCAAAGCAGGCGCTGTTTTCCAGTGCAATGGAAGATGCTGCCATTCAATTCACCTCGATTCGTTCCACAGATTTGTACCGTTCGGTGTCCACCCGCACCACGCAGCACAGGCCCGCGTCCACCGGCACCAGCTCGGCGGGGACGGTGAACTGCCGGCGCAGCGCAAAGCAGCCGTTTTCGGTGGTGACCCAGTCCTCCGCAAAGGTGACGGGGGTGGCGGTGGTGAGCAGCCAGTCCCGGACGATGAAGCCCGGCGGCGTCAGCTCGCCGACCGTTGTGCGCAGAACAAGGCCCCGGCTGCCCAGCGGCATGACGGGGAGCGTCAGCGCGATGCCCGCCGTCTGCGGCGTCTGGCAGGCCAGCTGCCAGCTGTCCTCCAGCGGGCAGGCGGTCAGCGCGGCGCAGCCCAGCGCCGCGGCCGCGAAGGTCTCCTCCAGCTCCAGCATGCCGTCCCACTGGGCCTTGCCCGCCAGATTCTGCCCGGTGATGACCGCCTGCAGGTCCTCTTTTTCCACGCAGGCGGTGCAGCCATCGGTGAGCAGCCGCACCGTCCAGTTGTACAGCGTGCCGCCCTCCAGCGCAGAAACGGGGTACATCAGCGCCAGCAGCCACGGCCCCGCGCCGACGGTCTGCACGGGGGCGTAGTCCAGCGTGGTGCCGTTGAGGGCGTAGCGCACCGTCACGGTGGGCGGGGTTTCGGCGTCCTCCTCCGGGGTGACGGTGAGCTTGAGCTGGGCCAGAAACAGCACGGTGGTCTCATCGGTGGGGGCAAAGACCACGCTGGCCAGCGTGGTGTCCACGCCGGGCAGCGCGGTGACGGGCCTGCCGTTGGCGAACCGGTAGTAGATGGTCTTTTGCCGCTGGGCCTGCGTTTGCAGCTGGTGCAGCGTGCGCTGCTCCTGGCTGGTGCCGCCGGAAAGGTGGGGGTTCTTGCCTACCCCCTTGAGGGTGGAGCCGCCCCGGAACTTCCACACCAGATGGGTCACCAGCGTTTCGGTGTGCTTGTCCGGCAGGGCCAGCCGGTCGCCGGGGTCCAGCGTGGGGTCGCCGGGGGCGCTCAGGCTGGCGGGGGTGTAGTCGGCGGCGGCCAGACCGGGCAGCAGCGCCTCCAGCAGCGCCTGCCGCCGTTCCTCCAGTCCCTTTTCCAGCAGCGGGGCGTTTTCCACCGCCAGCACCAGACCGCCGTCCTGTTCCGCATACGCGCCCAGTCCTCCGGCGGTGACGCCGCAGTAATGGCACTGAAAATCCGACAGGGTCAGTCCGCTGCGCCCCGAGGCGTCCAGCGCCGCGGCGGCGCTCTGCCCGAACCGGCGCAGCACCAGCGCCCCGGCCCGGTCCACCGTGCCGAAGCCGCCCACCGCCTGCGCCAGCGCGGCAAAGCAGTCCCGCCAGGTCTGGCAGCCGTCGGTGGCGTCCAGCTGGAACAGTTCGTTTCCGTTGGGAAAGTCCGCCAGCTCCGCCTCGGTGCAGCCCACCGCCAGACCGCAGCCTTCTGCAATCTGGCACAGCATTTCATAGGGGGTGCCCTGCAAAATGGTGCCCGGGTAGGTGCCGCACAGCGCCAGCATATTGTCGTAGGCCTTGACGCGCACCGACACGCTGCCCCGCTCCGCCTCGGCCACGGTGTACACCCCCAGCGGGATGGAATACCACCGGCCCTCCACAAGGATGCCGTAGGTGAGCGTCACCTTTGCGCCGTACAGCGCGTAGCGGCTCAGGGCGGTGCGCAGCTGGAAGGCCGCCTGTCCCAGATACACGCAGCCGTATTCCAGCTCCTGCCCGTTGACGCACTGGTTGTCGATGGTCACCGAGCCGCTCATCAGGTCGGCGGCGCCGAAGTTCAGCACGGTGCCGTCGGTGAGGGTCAGCGTGCCGGTGAGCCGGTCGGTGCGGGTGCGGGCCTGCAGCGCGGCGCGGCAGGCCTCCGATACTGTGTACATTAGTTTCCTCTCCTTTTCCAAATGGTCTCCACCGCATAGCGCACCGCGTCAATGTGGTGGTTGTTCACGTCGGGATAGCCGGGCAGCACCTCGCCGGTGCGGGGGTCCCGCTGGTACTCATACTCGCTGAATTCCGCCGCGGTGTCGGGGCAGCGGCCCGGGTCAATGACGATGGCGCAAAGCCCCTGCAGCCACTTCATGCTTTCCCGCACGCTGCCGGGGCCTTTCTGGGCGGCGCGGCAGGGCAGCCCGGCGGCCCGGTAGTCGGCGCAGGATTTCGGCTCCGCCGCGTCGGCGGTGAGAAAGCCGCCGTCCTCCCCCACGCCCCGCTCCCGCAGCAGGGCGGCGGTGTCCCGGTTGGGGGTGCGGGTGCGGGTCAGTTCGTCAAAGATGTACAGGGTGCGGCGGGCCGCGTCGTAGCTGACGGCGTTGTAGGCCCAGGGGTCGGGGTACCAGCCCCAGTCCACGCCGTGGTACAGCCGGTCAAAGGCGGCGATGGTCTCCCCGTCCAGCGGCTCCAGACGCAGGTTGGCAAACACCGCCGCGCCGCTGCCCACCACCTCGCCCAGATACTCGTGGCGGTAGGCCTCCGGGTTGGTTTCTTTGAGATGCGCCGCGTCCGCCAGAAACTTCGGTCCCAGCCAGTCCGGCGGCAGGTCCAGACAGGTGGAATGATGCACCAGCCGCCCGGGGCGGGTCTGCAAAACGTAGCGGTTCACCCAGCTGCGGGCCATGGCGGGCGGGTTGAAGCTTTTCAGCGTCAGGGCGTAGTCGCCGCCCCGGAAGACGCTCTGCTCCACGCTGCGGATCTCCTCGGGGCCGTCAAACTGGTCCAGTTCCTCGAACCATGCGATGCCCACCGCCCCGAAGGGCACCTTGAGGGATTTCAGCTTGCCCGCGTCGTCCAGCCCGAAGAACAGGATTTTCTGCCCGGTGGGCAGGTAGGTACATTCCATGGGGCTGACGGTGCATTTGAACCGCCCGGCCAGCCCCAGCGCGCCGATGGCCCAGGTGATCTGGGCGTAGACGCTGGCCCGCATGGTGCCCGCCACCTTGCGCAGCACCACGGCGTGGCAGTCCGGGTGGCGGAGCAGCTGCAGAACCAGCTCCAGCGAAAGGTAGCTGCTTTTGCCGGAGCCGCGCCCGCCCTTGGCCACCACCTCCTGCACCCGGCCGCTCTGCACGGCCCGGTGCACCGGCCAGAACACCGGGGCGATCACCTCCTTCAAGCGTATTTTCATGGTTCCTCCTTTCCCACATCGTCCACAATGACCACGCCTTCCTCACCGCCGCCGTCGCCCAGACCCAGATGCTTGTACAGCAGCTCCAGCGCCCGCAGCTTGTCCGCGATTTTCAACGGCAGAGCCTCCGGGTCACGGGGGTCCGCGAAGGCGATGCAGGCCAGCTCGTCCAGCACTTGTTCCGGCGTGATGGGCTGCAAGGGCATCACCTCCCTTCCGTGTTGTCCCAACAAAAAAGGTGCCCACCCCTTAAACGGGGCAGCACCTTTCGTGTGTCAATTTTCGATGGTACCATTATACAACCTTACGTTGTGAAATACAATGAATTTTTTTGAAATATTTTGAAATCTTTTTCCCCTTTCTCAAAGCCTCATGCTGTCCACGCCGGCCCGGTGCAGCTGGTAGGCCCGGCGGGCCACAAGGCCCATCTGCCCGCCGATTTCCTCAAAGCTCTGGCCCAGAATGTAGCGGCGGCGCAGCACCTCCCGCTGCTGCTCCACCGGCACGGTGCTGATGGCCTGCGCCACCTGTCCGCGGGCGGAAAAACAGCCTGCCAGCTGGGTTTCCAGCCGGTTCTGTGCCTCCACGATGCGCTCCACCGCCCGGGGGATGCGGTCCTGTGCGCCGCCCTTTGCCCCCGGCATGCCGGACAGCACCGCCGTCATGCGGGTAGCCTCGCTGCGCAGCTGTTCGATCTCCTCCTCCAGCATCCGCTGGCGGCTGAGGTTGCTCTGGTACTGTTCCAGAAAACGGACTTTTTCCTTGTAGGTCATGAAAATTCCCTCCCTGCGTTTAACAACCATTGGTTGTACTCTATGCTACACCTGTTACGCAGGATTGTCAATCCTATAATAGGGACTCTCAAAAAAATCGCCGTTCCCCGGCGGCAGGGGAACGGCGGCGGCGTGCATCACGGGCAGTTGTACAGCGAGTCCAGATACGCCTGCTCCCGCTGAGCCACCGCCTTCTGGTAGGCCTTCACGGAATCCAGATACGCCTGCTCTCTGGCGGCGATGGCCTTCTGGTAGGCCCTCACCGAGGCAAGGTAGGTGGCCTCCCGGCGGTCGGCCTCCTTCTGGGCGCAGGTGACGCGGGGCTTCGGGGTCGCGGTGCAGCGTTTGGGGCACTCGGCCAGCGCGGGGCAGGCGGCCGCCGTGACCACCGCCGTCAGCACCGCAGCGGCGGCCAGTCGTTTCAGTTTCATGCTCATCCCTCCTCGCCCCATGCTATGCCGCCGGGGCAAAAAGCGTGCCCCCTCCGGTTTGCGGCGACCGGAGGGGGCGTTTGGGGTATCGTTTTGGTGTGAGGAGGAATCATGTTACAGGAGACGGTTGCGGCTCCGTTCCTGTGATAATAGAATACCCAACAGATGCGAAAAAACTATGGTTTCCATATGAACATTTTGTAAAAAGTTTAGGCAACACCGCATAATTCTACGTGCCGATACAGCGGGCGAGGTGTGCCAGCTGCTAAGCAAAAAGCGCAGAGAATACTTTGTGTATTCTCGAGCATTTTTGCAACGCAGATGGTGCGCATCGCTCGTTGCAGCGGTGCGTAAGGCATCAGCCGTGAATTATGCGGTGTTGCCTTTATCTTGCCACCAGCGCCCTGTAAATCTCCCCCTTGCTGAAGGGGGTTCCGGCGGCGGCCTGCTTCGCGGCGGCGGAGGGCGCCATGCCGTCCGCCATCAGCCGCTCGGCGGCGGCCACCGCCTCGGCCAGCGTGGGGACGTCCTGCGCCGTGTCGGCCGGGTCGGCCCCCGCCAGCACCAGCACAAACTCGCCCCGCGGCTCGTTGTCCCGGTAAAATTCCGCCGCCTGCCCCAGCGTGGTCTTTCGTATCTCCTCGTGCAGCTTGGTCAGCTCCCGGCACAGGCTCACCGACCGCTCCGGCCCGAAGGCGGTGCACAGATCGTCCAGCGTGGCGCGCAGCTTGTGGGGCGCCTCATAGAAAATCATGGTGCGGGTCTCCCCCTGCAGAGCCTCCAGCCGGGCGCGGCGCTCCTTTTTGGGCACCGGCAGGAACCCTTCAAAGACGAACCGGGCGGTACTTTGCCCCGACACCGCCAGCGCCGTGACGCAGGCGGACGCCCCCGGCACCGGCACCACCCGGATGCCCCGCTCGTGGGCGGCCTTCACCAACTGCTCGCCGGGGTCGCTGATGCAGGGCATCCCGGCGTCGCTGCACAGGGCGCAGTCCTCCCCCGCCTCGATGCGCTGTAAGATGGCCTCCCCGTGGAACAGCGCGTGCTCATAGTAGCTGACCATGGGCTTTTTCAGCCCCAGATGGTTGAGCAGCCGCAGCGTGACGCGGGTATCCTCCGCCGCCACGAAATCCGCCGCGCCGAAGGTGGCCGCCACCCGGGGCGGCATGTCCTCCAGATTGCCGATGGGCGTGGCGACAATATACAATGTACCGGGCATAGCTCCTCCTTTATCCCGTGACCCGGAAACTCCGCTCGTTTTCCACCACGGGCAGTTCGGTCACCGTCATATCCTCGATCATGATCCACCGGCTGGTGGCGGTGAGGGTGGGCACCAGACGGTTCACCGCCTCCCGGGGGCCCTGGGCCTCCAGCTCCACGCTGTCGTCAAAATTGTTGCGCACCCAGCCGGTCAGGCCAAGGTGCTGGGCGGTGTACTGGGCGCGATAGCGGAACCCCACGCCCTGCACCCGCCCGGTAAAGCGGTAATGCCGCCGAATCACATCTTTCATATCAGTCGATTCCCGTCACGGTGTAATCCTTGGCCTCCACGGCGTTTTTCAGCACCTCGTCCGCCACGGGGGCGCTCAGCGTCACCACGGCGGTGCCCGCTTCGTGGCTCACGGCGGCGGCGGAAACGCCGTCCAGCGCCTCCAGCGCCTTTTTGACGGTGGCCTCGCAGTGGGGGCACATCATGCCTTCAATATGGACAGTCCTTTTCATGTGGGGTTCCTCCCTTTGTACAAATTCCGGTTTGCGTTTCAGCGGTGCGTCACGGTCGGCGGCGCGGGGGTCAAAGCGGTTGATCCGCAGGGCGTTTGTCACCACGCAGACGCTGGACAGGCTCATGGCTGCGGCGGCGATCATGGGATTGAGCAGCACGCCCAGCGGGTAGAGCACGCCTGCCGCCACCGGGATGCACACAGCGTTGTAGAAAAACGCCCAGAACAGATTCTGGCGGATGTTGCGCACCACCGCACGGGACAGCCGCACCGCGGCGGGCACGTCTGCCAGATCACTGCGCACCAGCACCACATCGGCGGCGTCCAGCGCCACATCCGCGCCCGCGCCGATGGCAATGCCGGTGTCGGCTCTTGTCAGGGCGGGAGCGTCGTTGATGCCGTCCCCCACCATGGCCACCCGGCCCTGCGCCTGCCAGCGGCGGACTTCCGCCTCTTTTCCGGCGGGCAGCACCCCGGCGATGACCTGTTCCGGGGCAAGCCCCACCTGAGAGGCGATGTGGTCGGCGGTGGCCCGGTTGTCCCCGGTGAGCAGCACCACCTCCATGCCCAGCGCCTGCATCTGCTCGATGGCGGGGCGGCTGGAGGTCTTGACCACATCCGACACGCCGATGACGCCCGCCGCGTGGCCCGCCAGCCCGAAGAACAGCGGCGTGACGCCGTCAGCCTCCATGCGGTCGGCGGCCAGCGCCAGATCGTCGGGGATGTCGCAGCTTTCCTCCACGAAGGCCCGGTTGCCGCCCCGCAGCTCCTTGCCGGCCAGTTTTCCCCGCAGGCCCTTGCCGGGCACCGCCTCAAAGTTCGTCAGATTGGAATAGGTAATTTTTTCTTCCTCGGCCTTTTTCAGGATGGCCCGCGCCAGCGGATGCTCGCTGCGCAGCTCCAGCCCGGCAGCCATGCCCAGCAGGAATTTGGCCGGCACCTTGCGGGTGCCCACCACCTCCACCACGGTGGGTTCGCCGGTGGTGATGGTGCCGGTCTTGTCCAGCAGGAGGGTGTCGGTGTAGCCGGTGGTCTCCAGACTGGCGGCGGTCTTAAACAGGATGCCGTTTTTGGCGCCCACGCCGCTGCCCACCATGATGGCTACCGGGGTGGCAAGCCCCAGCGCGCAGGGGCAGCTGATGACCAGCACCGAGATGCCCCGGGCCACCGCGAAGGCCAGCCCCATGCCCAGCGCCAGCCACACCACAAAGGTGACGGCGGCAATGCCCATGACGGCGGGCACGAAGACGGCGGCCACCCTGTCGGCGGTTTTTGCCAGCGGGGCCTTGGTGGCGGCGGCGTCCCGCACCAGCCGGATGACCTGGGAGAGGGTGGTATCCTGCCCCACGCGGGTGGCGCGGCAGGTGAGCGCGCCGTTCTGGTTGATGGTGGCGGCGCTGACGGTGGAGCCGGGGAACTTGTCCACCGGCATGCTCTCGCCGGTGAGGGCGGCCTCATTCACCGAGGACACGCCCTCCGCCACGGTGCCGTCCACCGGGATGCTCTCGCCGGGGCGCACCAGAAACAGGTCGTCCACCTTCACCTCGGCCACCGGCACCTGCACCTGTCTGCCCTCCCGCAGCAGGCAGGCGGTCTGGGGAGCCAGTTTCATCAGGCTTTTCAGCGCGTCGGTGGTGCGCCCCTTGGAGCGTGCCTCCAGCAGCTTGCCCACCGTGATGAGGGTCAAAATCATGGCGGCGGATTCAAAATACAAGTCGTGGCGGTACTGCATCACCAGCGCCTCGTCGCCGGCGGACAGCCCCACAGAAATCATGGCGATGGCGAACAGCCCGTACACCAGCGCCGCGCCCGCGCCCAGCGCCACCAGCGTGTCCATGCCGGGGGCGCGGGTGCGCAGGCCCTTCCAGCCGGAGAGGAAAAAGTCCCGGTTGATGACGCACACCGGCAGGGTCAGTGCCAGCTGGGCCAGCCCGTACCACAGCGCGCCCGCGCCGTGGCCCTCCAGAAAGGTGGGCAGCGGCAGACCCGCCATGTGGCCCATCGTCAAGTACATCAGCGGCACCAGAAAGCACAGGCTGGAGAGCAGGCGTTTTTTCAGGCGGGGGGTCTCGGTGTCGGCCAGTTCGGCCTGCAAACCGGCGCCGGGGTCGGCCCGGTAGCCCGCAGCCTGCACGGCGGCGCAGACGGCGGCCTGCATGTCGACGCCCGCGTCGGGGGCGTAGTCCACCTCCATGGAATTGGTGAGCAGGCTCACCGTGACCTGCGTCACGCCGGGCACGGCGGCCACCGCCTTCTCCACGTGTCCGGCGCAGGCCGCGCAGGTCATCCCGGAGACAGAGTAATGTTGCATGGCAACCTCCTTGTTGCAAATGGGTATGTACGTCCCTACCATTAAAACAGGTTTTCCGGCAGAAGAATGTCATGTTTTGGGATTCGCGCCCATGAAAAGTCAGAAACAAGGCTCTGGGGGGTGCGGGGGCGGGGCGCATCCTGCAAACCCACCGCAAAGGCCAGACGGCCCACCACCTCCTCGGGGGAAAAGCGGGCGCGGAGGTTTTCCAGGCTCTGGTCGCCGTCCCGCTTGGACAGGCGGCGGCCGTCGGGGGCCAGCAGCAGCGGCAGATGATAGAACTGCGGCGCGGGCAGACCCAGCTCCCGGTAGAGCCACAGCTGCCGGGGCGTGCTGGAGAGCAGGTCGGCCCCCCGCACCACCTCGGTGACGCCCATCAGCGCGTCATCCACCACCACGGCCAGCTGGTAGGCAAACACGCCGTCCCCCCGGCGCAGGTAGAAGTCCCCGCAGTCCCGTGCCAGATTTTCCTCGTAATATCCCATGTGGCCGTCGGTGAACCCGATGACTTCATCGGGCACCTGCACCCGCCACGCGGGGGCCTTGGTTTTGCTCTGGGCGGCAATTTCCGCCGGGGTCAGCCCCCGGCAGGTGCCCGGATACACCACCTGCCCGTCGCTGCGGTGGGGCGCGGAAGCGGCATGCAGCTGGCTGCGGCTGCAAAAGCAGGGGTACACCAGCCCTCTGTCCGCCAAGCTATCGTAGTAATGCTGATAAATTTCACTGCGCTCGCTCTGGTAGGGCGTCGGGTCGGGGCCGTCGGCGGAAAGTCCCAGCCACGCCAGATCGTCCACGATGGCGTCGGCAAACACCCGGGGGCAGCGCAGCGTGTCCAGGTCCTCGATGCGCAAAAGCACCTGCCCGCCCTTGCTTTTGGTGGACAGCCACGCCAGCAGACAGCAGCACAGGTTGCCCAGATGCATCCGCCCGCTGGGGCTGGGGGCGTAGCGGCCGGTCACAGCAGGTACTCCCCGTCGCCGAGGCAGCGCAGATGCACCCGGTAAAAGGCCGTCACCGCGTCGGTCATGGCCTGCAAATCTGCCACGGCGGCGGTCTCCACCGCCGCGTGCATGGCAAGCTGGGGCAGGCCGATGTCCGCCATGGGGATGGGCAGCGTCAGGCTTTGCAGGTTGCCCAGCGTGGAGCCGCCGGGCATGTCCGCCCGGTTGGCAAACACCTGCACCGGCACCCCGGCGCGGCGGCAGATTTCCCGGAACACCCCGCCGGTGAGGCCGGTGGTGGTGTATTTCTGGCTGGCGTTGTATTTCAGCACCACGCCGCCGCCCAGCCGCACCGGGTTGGCGGCGTCCGCCTTGCCGGGGAAGGCCGGGTGCGCCGCGTGGGCGTTGTCGGCGCTGAGCAGAAAGCTGTTGGCAAAGGCCCGCTGCTGGCCCTGTGCGCTGTGGGGGATGGCGTCATAAATGCGGTCCAGCGTGTCCCGCAAAAAGCTGGACGCCGCCCCCTGCCGGGTGCCGCTGCCCACCTCCTCGTTGTCCAGCATGGCCCACACGGGGGCGCAGGCGTCGTCGGTATCCGGCGCGGCGTCCAGAAACGCCTTGAGGGTCACCGCCGCGCTGGCAAGGTCGTCGATGCGGGGGCTGACGAACAGCTCCCCGTCGGGGCCAAGGCGGCTGGCCTGCTGGCGGGGCACCAGCACCAGATCCCGGTCCAGAATATCCTGCTCCGCCGCGCCCAGCTCCTCCGCCAGAAGGGCGGTCAGGCTGCGGCAGCCCGCAGGCCCCCACAGCGGCTGCAAATCCACCTGCGGGTTGTAATTATGGCCCTTGTTCACCTCCCGGTCCATGTGGATGGCCAGCGAGGGGATGACCAGCAAATCCCGGTCAAGGTACACATTGCGGCTCACCACGCCGTCCCCGGTGCGCAGCAGCACCCGGCCGGCCACCGTCAGCGGACGATCCAGCCAGCTTGCCATATTCATGCCGCCGTAGCCCTCCACGTTGAGGCGGCAGCAGCCGTCATTTTCCACCCGGTCGTTTTTCACCCGCCATGTGGGGGAGTCCGAGTGGCTGGCCGTCAGCCGCCAGCCGCCGATGCCATGCAGCGGCATCCGCCACGCCACCACCGAGGCTCCGGCCCGGGTCAGGTAGTAGCCCCTGCCCGGCTCCAGATTCCAGTAGGCGGCCTCCTGCAAACGGGTATAGCCCGCCGCGTCCAGCCGGGCGCAGGCCGCCGCGGCGGCGTGATAGGGGCTGACGCCCTCATTAAGAAATGAAAATACAAATTCCATGTTTTTTCCCTCATCTGTTTATCTTCTTTCATTGTACTCCAAACTGAACAAAGGAGCAAGTTGCAATTTTGCCCATAAAAGAGTATACTGAACAAAAGGAGAGATTTACTATGAAAACTTTTTTTGCCTGTTTGACCGCCGCCGCGCTGTGTCTGTCGCTGTGCGCCTGCATGGCGTCCGGCGCCTCCAGCGTGCCCGCCTCCAGCAGTGAGGTGGTGGAATCCACCGCCGCGCCCACCGCGGCTCCCACGGAGAATCCGTCGGCCAGTGCCGCGCCGGACACCGCGCTGTCCGTTTCGCTGACCGAGGCGCTGAACGGCACGGTGGCCTTTGCCGCCGACACCGCCGGCGGCAGCCTGAAGACCGCGCAGGCCAGCGCCGCGCTGGTGCAGGTGCTGGCGGCGGAGGGCGCGCCCGCCGGGCTGACGGAGGGCGCCGCCGACTGGAAGGCCACCCTGACCGCCGAGCAGCTGACGCTGCTGTCGCTGAACTGGCAGGGCGTGAGCCAGCTGAGCCGGGACATTGCCGCCGACCCCGCCTCCCAGAAGGACTATCTGGAATCCGCCGGGGTGGAAACTGACTTCACCGCCATGGATTTATCCGGCATTTCCGCCGCCATGGACAGTCTGGACGCCGCGCTGCTGGACTGACCCCGGCCACCCAAAAAACGACCCCCGGTCCTCCCTTTCATACAAAGAGGGCCGGGGGCCGCGCTGTATTTCAACTCATTCCTCGTTGGGCTTGGGGGTGCGCACGATCTCCATGATCTTGGCGGTGATGCTCTCGGCGGTCAGGCCGTACTCCCGCAGCACATCCCACGCGGGGCCGGAGGTGCCGAACCGATCCTGCACGCCCATGCGCCAGATGGGGGTGGGCATCTTTTCGCCCAGCAGGCTGGCGACCGCGTCGCCCAGACCGCCGATGACGGAATGTTCCTCCACGGTGAGCACCCGCAGGCACTCGCGGGCGGCGTGAAGCACCGCCTCCTCGTCCAGCGGCTTGATGGTGGGCACGTTGATGACCCGCACGTTGATGCCCTGCTTTTTGCAGGCCACGGCGGCGCGCAGCGCCTCGCTGGTCATCAGGCCGGTGGAGAACACGGCGATGTCAAAGCCCTCGGTGAGCTTTTCCGCCTTGCCGATTTCAAAGGTATAAGCGCTGGGGTCATGGAACACCGGGGTGGCCAGACGGCTGACCCGGATGTAGACGGGGCCGTTGTGGGCGTAGGCGGCGCGCACGGCGGCGCAGGCCTCCACGTCGTCGGAGGGGTTGATGACCACCATGTTGGGGATGGCGCGCATCAGGGCGATGTCCTCGCACATCTGATGGGAGGCGCCGTCCTCCCCCACCGACAGGCCCGCGTGGCTGGCAACGATCTTGACGTTGAGCTGGGGGTAGGCGATGGAGTTGCGGATCTGGTCGTAGGCGCGGCCGGTGGCGAACATGGCAAAGCTGGAGGCGAAGGGGGTGTAGCCCATGCTGGCCAGACCCGCAGCCACGCCCATCATGTTCTGCTCGGCAATGCCGCAGTTGAAGAACCGGTCGGGGTACTCCTCCCGGAACAGGGCGGTCTTGGTGGAGGCGGACAGGTCCGCGTCCAGCACCACAATGTCGTCATGGCCTTCCTTGGCCAGCTTCACCAGCGTGCGGCCGTAGCTGTCACGGGTGGCGACTTTTTTCATCTCAGCCATTGCTGCGCTCGACCTCCTTCTCTAACTGCTCGTAGGCGGTGCGCAGTTCGGCCATCGCCTTTTCATACTCGGCGTCATTGGGGCCTTTGCCGTGCCAGTCCACCGCGTTCTCCATGTAGCTGACGCCAAGGCCCTTGGTGGTGCGCATCAGCAGGCAGGTGGGCTTGCCGCTGCCGTGGGCGCGGTCCAGCAGGATGAAGGCCTGCTCCAGATCGGCAAAGGAGTTGCCGTTGCACACGATGGTGTTGAAGCCGAAGGCGTCCATCTTGTCGTCCAGCGGCTGGGTGTTCATCACCTGGCTGGTGGGGCCGTCGATCTGCAGGCCGTTCACATCCACCATGATGCACAGGTTGTCCAGCTTGTAGTGGCTGGCGAACATGAATGCCTCCCAGCACTCGCCTTCCTCCAGCTCGCCGTCGCCCAGCAGGGTGTAGACGTTGATATCCTGCCCGCGCATCTTGGCGGCCAGCGCCATGCCGCAGGCGGTGGACACGCCCTGACCCAGAGAGCCGGTGCTCATGTCCACGCCGGGGACGGTGTTCATGTTGGGGTGGCCCTGTAAGTAGCTGCCCAGATGGCGCAGCGTCGGCAGGTCCTGCACCGGGAAGTAGCCCCGCTCCGCCAGCGTGGCATACAGGGCGGGGGCGGCGTGGCCCTTGCTCAGCACGAACCGGTCCCGCTCGGGGTCGCCGGGGTTCTGGGGGTCAATGTTCATCTCACGGAAATACAAATAGGTCAGCACATCCGCGGCAGAGAGACTGCCGCCGGGGTGACCGCTGCGCGCACCGTGTGTCGCTTCGATAATGCCCATGCGCACACGGGTGGCAGTCATTTTCAACTGCAACACTTCTTGCTTCGTCATACTGGTTCCTCCAACCTTATTGGCTGCCATGAGGCCGCCTGTCGGTACTGCTGCACAATACACTACCTTATATTATACACAAAACAAGCCGTCCCGCAAGATTTTTTTACAAAATATTGTGGAAAAACTTTCATTCTTGGCAGGTTCGTACAAATTTTACCAGATTTTGGGGGAAGGAATCTGCGAAACGTCGGAAAAAGTCGGAAGGTTTGTGTGAAATCACAAAACCGCCAAAGATTCGGCGGCAAAAGATGGCAAAATACCACTTGCAACTTTTGCCGTTTTGTGGCAAAATAGAGTGCGGAGCGGGACGCTGCCCAAGATTTGGTGGAGCGTCCCGTAAAATACGACCAGATTTAGGGAGTGTGCCATCATGCCCAACGGAATTTACATCCAGACCGAGTACCGCGGAAAGCTCATCCGCAAGATCGTCTGCAACGGGGAGGAGCGCTGGTTCATCGGTTCGGACTGCGCCGTCACCTTCATGACGATGGACGAGTGCATGCATGCCATCGACCAGCTGGTCTGAATTTCCAAACAGCCTTTCCCGCCGCCCGGCTCCGGGCGGCGGTTTTGTGTTGGTGGTTGAAATAGGGCAAAAAATGGTATATACTAAAAAGATAAATGACCGGGAGGTTCCGCCATGCAGATCCAGACCATTGAGATGCAGACCAACGAGCGCCCCTTGGAGGGCAAGCTGTCGGTGTTTGAGGGCAGCGGCCACGACCTGCCCTTTGAGATCAAGCGCATCTATTACATTTATGAAGTGCCCCGCGGCGTGATGCGGGGCGGCCACGCCCACAAAAAGCTGCGTCAGCTGCTGTGGTGTCCCTACGGGCGCATCCGCATCCGGCTGGATGACGGCCATGAAAAGGCCGAGGTGCTGCTGGACGCGCCGAACAAGGGCGTTGTGGTGGAGCATACGATGTGGCGGGAGATGCTGTGGGAGAAGGAGAACTCCGTTTTGTGCGTGGCCGCCAGCGAATTTTACGAGGAAAGTGATTACATCCGGGACTACCGCCAGTTTTTGCGGTTTGTACGGGAACAGGAGGAACAGGCATGACGGTACCTTTCGTATCCTTCCGGCCGCTGGAGGCCGAGCTGAACGCCCCGCTGCGCGCCGCCTTTGACCGGGTGCTGCAAAACAGCTGGTATATCGAGGGGCAGGAGGACGCGGCCTTTGAGCGCGCCTTTGCGGACTACTGCGGCACGGATTTCTGCATCGGCTGCGGCAACGGGCTGGACGCGCTGGTGCTGATTCTGAAAGCCTACGGCATCGGTCCGGGGGACGAGGTCATCGTGCCCTCCAACACCTTCATCGCCACCGTGCTGGCGGTGAGCTACTGCGGCGCGTCCCCGGTGCTGGTGGAGCCGGACATCGCCACCTACAACATCGACCCCACCCTTGTGGAGGCCGCCGTCACCCCCCGCACCAAGGCCATCATGGCGGTGCATCTCTACGGCCAGCCCGCCGACATGGACGCGCTGCGCACCATCGCGGACGCCCACGGCCTCAGGCTCATCGAGGACGCGGCGCAGGCCCATGGGGCCACGTATCACGGCAAACGCACGGGCGGCCTTGGCGACGCCGCCGGGTTCAGCTTTTACCCCGGCAAAAATCTGGGCGCGCTGGGGGACGCGGGGGCTGTCACCACCAACGACGGCGATCTGGCCGCCCGCATCCGGGCGCTGGGCAACTATGGCAGCGACCGGAAATACCACCACATTTACAAGGGCCAGAACACCCGTCTGGACGAACTGCAGGCGGCGTTTCTGGCCGCCAAGCTGCCGGAGCTGGACCGCATGAACGAATTCCGCCGCGAAGTGGCCGCCCGGTATCGTTCGGAAATTCATCATCCCGGCGTGATTTTGCCCACAGTCGCCCCCGGCTGCACCCACGTGTGGCATATCTTCCCGGTGCGCTGCCGGCAGCGGGACGCGCTGGAACGGCACCTCACCGCAGCGGGCATCGGGGTCAACAAGCACTACCCCACCCCCATCCACAAGCAGGGGGCGTACCCGGAGCTGGCGGGGCTGTCGCTGCCGCTGGCGGAGGAGATTTCCGCCACCGAGCTGAGCCTGCCCATGTACTACGGCATGACGCCGGAGCAGGTGAGCGCCGTCATCGAGGCGGTCAACCGATTCACCGGGGCGTAACGCCCCGCAGCATTTCCACTTGTAGGGGGCGGCGTCCTCGACGCCCCGCACCGAGGTTTCATGGGAAAAACGCATCGCAAAATCAAAGAGCTGTTCGGCCTGCTGTTCAGCCGTCTGGTGCTGACAGTGGCGCTGCTGCTGGCGCAGGTGGTGTGGCTGTTTCTGCTCATCTCCCGCCTGTCGGACTACCGGGGCATCTTCGGCGCGGGGGGCGTTGCCCTCAGCGTGCTGATGTGCATTGCCCTCATCCGCAAGGACACCACCGCCCCCGAATTCAAAATCAGCTGGGTGCTGGTGTTCATGGTGATGCCCCTTCAGGGCGGGCTGTTGTACCTGATGTGGGGCGACAAGCGCCCCGCCATCCCGCTGCGCCGCCGTCTGGAACGGGCGCAGGCAGTGCTGGCCCCGCTGCGCCGGGGCGACCCTGCCGCGCAGGCTGCGCTGGAGGCCGCCAACCCCCGCGCCGCCCAGACCGCCCGTTATTTGCAGAAGTATGGCCCCTGCCCGGTCTACGGCGGCACCCGCGCCACCTACTATCCCAGCGGGGAGGACGCCTTCCCCGATATGCTGGCGGCGCTGGAAAGCGCCCAGCGGTATATCTTTATTGAGACCTTCATTCTGGGGCAGGGCAGCATGTGGGAGGACATCCACGAAATCCTGCGCCGCAAGGCCGCCTCGGGTTTGGAGGTGCGCGTCATTTACGATGACGCCGGCAGCCTGACGGTGCTGCCCGGCCGGTACTGGAAGCAGCTGGAGGCGGAGGGCATCCACGCCTTTGCCTTCAATCCCTTTGTGCCGTGGCTGAATCTGGTGATGAACAACCGGGATCACCGCAAGATCATGGTGGTGGACGGCGCCATCGCCTTCACCGGCGGGGTGAATCTGGCGGACGAGTACATCAACCGCCGCCAGCGGTTCGGCTACTGGAAGGACAGCGCAGTGCGGCTGGAGGGGGACGCGGCGTGGAGCTTCGCCACCATGTTTCTGGAATTCTGGGAGGCCAACCGTCCTGCACCGCTGCCCGCCGAGCGGTTCCGCCCGGCGCCGCTGCATCTTGCGGGGGACGGCATGGTGCAGCCCTACTGCGACAGCCCGGTGGACCGGGAATGTGTGGCCAAAAACACCTATCTGGATCTCATCGCGCAGGCGCAGCGCAGTCTGTTCATCGCCACGCCCTACCTGATTCTGGACAACGACACCCTCACGGCGCTGGAGCTGGCCGCCAAGCGGGGCGTGGAGGTGCGCATCTTCACCCCCGGCATCCCCGACAAAAAGCTGATCTACCAGCTGACCCGCAGCTATTTTCCGCCGCTGCTCAAGGCGGGGGTGAAGATTTACAGCTACACTCCCGGCTTCCTCCACGCCAAGACCTGGCTGGTGGATGACGGGGTGGGGGTGGTCGGCTCGGTGAATCTGGACTACCGCAGCCTGTACCTGCATTTTGAGTGCGGCGCGGTGCTGTACGGCTGTGCGGCGCTGGCCGACATCCGCCGGGATTTTGAGGAGATTCTGCGGGACAGCGCCCCCGTGCAGCTGACGGACTGCCGCACCGGCTTTGTGGGCGGCATGGTGTCGGCGCTGCTGCGGGTGCTGGCCCCGCTGTGCTGAGGAAGGGTCATGCAAACCAACGAGAACATCTTGTGCTGTCTGTCCGGCGCGCCCTCCAACGGGCGGGTCATCCGGGCGGCGGCCCGCATGGGGCAGGCGTTCGGCAGCGGGTTCACCGCGCTGTACGTGGAAAGCCCCGGCGCGCCCGCCGCCAGCAGCCTGCGGGAAAATCTGCGTCTGGCCGAGGAACTGGGCGGGCGCATCATCACGGTGTACGGGGACGATCCGGCGGTGCAGATCGCGGAATACGCCCGCATCAGCGGTGCGACCAAGATCGTGCTGGGTCTCAGCCCCCGGGAAAACCGCTGGCGGGGCGGGCGCAGCCTCATTGACCGGCTGGGGGTGCAGGCCCCCGAGCTGGATTTGTACGTCATCCCCGACGCCGCCGCCGACACCTGGTACCGCCGCGCCCCCGCCGTGGTGCGGGAGCGGTTCACGTGGCCGGATTTTCTGCGCACCGTCGGCATTTTGGCGCTGTGCACGCTGGTGGGGCGGCTGTTCGTGGCCTGCGGCATCTCGGCGGCCAACGCGGTCATGGTGTACATTCTGGGCGTGCTGGCCATCTCGATGGTCACCACCGGGCGCAGTTACAGCCTGCTGGCCACCGCCGTGTCGGTGCTCATCTACAACTACTTTTTCACCGCGCCTTACTATTCGCTGCGCTCCGACCCGGACTCGGTGGCCACCTTCGCGGTGATGTTCATTGTGGCGCTGCTTGGCTCCACCAGCACGGCGCGCATCAAGCAGCAGGCGGAGCAGAGCGCCCGCAAGGCCTACCGCACCGAGATTCTCCTGCAGACCAGCCAGAAGCTCCAGAAGGCGGAGGACACCGGCCATATTCTGGACGCCGCCGCCGACCAGCTGCGCCAGCTTTTGGAATGTGACATGGTGTTTTATCTGGCGGACGGCACGCCCCGGCCCTATCCGGTGCAGCCCGGGGCCGACCTGTCCGCCCTCACCACCGAGAGCGAGCAGGCGCTGGCCCGCTGGGTGCTGGCCCACAACCACCACGCGGGGCGCTCCACCGCCCACCAGCCACAGGCCCGGTGCCTGTATCTGGCGGTGCGCGGCTCCCGCGGGGCGCTGGCCGCCGTGGGCCTTGCGGTGGACGAGCATCGCCCGCCGGACAGCTTTGAAAAATCCCTCATGTTCGCCATTCTGGACGAGTGCGGTCTTGCCTTGGAAAAAGACACGATGGTGCGCGAAAAGCAACAGGTGGAGCAGACCGCCCGGCAGGAGGCGCTGCGGGCGGACCTGCTGCGCAGCATCTCCCACGACCTGCGCACGCCGCTCACCAGCATTTCCGGCAACGCGGCCATCCTGATGGAGCGGGGCGAGGCCCTCACCGCCGACAAGCGGCGCAGTCTGGCGGGGGCGGTGTACGATGACGCCCAGTGGCTCATCAATCTGGTGGAGAATCTGCTGTCCATCACCCGAATCGAGAACGGCACCATCCGGCTGAACCGCCAGCCAGAGCTGCTGGACGATATTTTTCAGGAGGCGCTGGCCCATCTGGACCGGGCGGCGGAGCGGCACCACATCGCGGTGGAGCTGCCGGACGACCTGCTCATGGCGGAGATGGACGCGCGGCTCATCGTGCAGGTGCTCATCAACCTGCTGAACAACGCCATCAAGTACACGCCGGAAGGCTCCCGCATCACGCTGTCCGCCAGAGCGGAGGGCGGCATGGTGCGGGTGTCGGTGGCGGATGACGGCCCCGGCATCCGGGAGGACGCCAAGCCCAAGCTGTTTCAGATGTTTTACACCGAGGGCAAGGCGGGCGGCGACAGCCGCCGGGGGCTGGGTCTCGGCCTGGCCCTGTGCCGCAGCATCGTCAACGCCCACGGCGGCGCCATCGGGGTGGCGGACAACCCGCCCCACGGTTCCTGTTTTACTTTCACCCTGCCTGTCTCGGAGGTAATTCCCCATGAATAAGCCGTTGATTCTGGTGGTGGAGGACGACACCGCCGTTGCCAACCTCATCGCCACCACGCTGGAAACGCAGGACTATCACTATCACCGGGCCACCACCGGCGCGGGGGCGCTGCTGGACGCGGCCAGCTGCCGTCCCGATGTGATGCTGCTGGACTTGGGTCTGCCGGACATGGACGGCGTGGACATCATCCGCAAGCTGCGGGGCTGGACGGGGATGCCCATCATCGTGGTATCCGCCCGCAGTGAGGACGCGGACAAGGTGGCGGCGCTGGACGCCGGCGCGGACGATTACCTGACCAAGCCCTTCTCGGTGGACGAGCTGCTGGCCCGGCTGCGGGTGGCGCTGCGCCGGGTGCGGTACGACGCCGCCCGCAGCAGCGAGGAGGCCCGCGTGTACGAGAACGGGGCCATCCGCATCGACTATGAGGCGGGCTGCGTCTGGCGGAACGGCGAGGAAATCCACCTCACCCCCATCGAGTACAGGCTGCTCTGCCTGCTGGCGAAAAACACCGGCAAGGTGCTGACGCACCATTATATGGTGGAGCAGGTGTGGGGCGCGGGCGGCGCGGACACCCCGGCGCTGCGGGTGTTCATGGCGACGCTGCGCCGCAAGCTGGAACCGGACCCCGCCCACCCCCAGTACCTCCAGACCCACGTGGGCATCGGCTACCGGATGCTCCGCCAAAGCTCCTGAACGCAAAACCGCCCCGGTTTTCCCCGGGGCGGCCACTTTTACGCCTTAACCTTCGTTTCCACCGCGTTAAAAATCAGCGGATACAGGAACAGGATGTAGAAAAATATCAGAAAATTCCAGACCAGCGGCCCGGCCAGCGCGCCCACCAAGGCATTCAGCGGATGCTTGACAAGGTTGATGACCAGCAGACCCGCCACGCCCGCAACGGCGCGCACCACCCGCACCGGCAGGCCGCCTCCGACTTCCTCCGGCAGGAAATGACGGTGCAGCGCAAATCCCAACCAGAATCCCCACATGCGGCCCACACCGGCAAAGGCGTCGGGCTGCATTCTCACAGGGTCCACCAGCAGGGTGCCCGCTTCGGTGTAATCCAGCGGGTAGGGTTTCAGCACAATGTACACCATGGCCAGCACCCCGGCGCCCAGCGCCACGCCCACCGCGATCCAGTCCCGGTTGGCGCCGCCCTCCAGCCAGCGCCAGACGCGGCTGTTGCAGAAAATGACCACGGAGCACAGCCCGCAGCCCACCACCACATCCTGCGGCGTGTGCACGCCCAGATAGTTGCGGGAGAACAGCACCAGCGCCACCGCGATGCAGCACAGTACCACTGCCCACTTGCGGCGGCGCTGCCACACCGCCAGACTGCCGAATTCAGCAGTGGCCAGCGTACTGTGGCCGCTGGGGAAGGAATACCCGGTGGCGGTGGTGATGGCGTCCCCGGCGGGGACGATGCGGGGGTCCCGCACCCACGGGCGGTAGATGCAGGCGGTGAGCTTGACCACATTGTTCACAAAATCCGCCACCGACACGTTCATGAACATCCACGCGCCGCCTTTGGCGGAAACGCACCAGCACACCACGCCCAGCAGGGCGAACATGTAAGGGCTGATGACAAAGTAGGAAATCTGCTCAAACAGGCCGTCCAGAGCGCCGCCCATCCCGGTGCGCAGCTCCTGAAGCCATAACAAATACGAAAGATCCATCAAAACACTCCTTTCTTCTCTATCATAGCACAGCAAATAGGACAACTTTGATACAAAAAGCGCATCCCCCATTTGCAAGGAGATGCGCCGCATATATCACAGCAATTTTGCCGACAGCGCGTGGCTGACCCTTTCCCGGGAGAGGGAGGTCAGCTCCTGGTTGTCCAGCGAGAACCGCAGCACCAGCACCTCCGCCACGTAGAGCACCGAGGCTTTCACCGGGATGCTGCCCGCGTCCAGCGGGCTTTCCCGCGCACCGCACAGCAGCACCACATCGGCCAGCGAGGTGCCGGGGGCATCGTCAAAGTGGGTGATGAGGATGATCTTGACGCCGTTGGCGCGGGCGGTTTTCAGGGTATCCATCATGTCCCGGGTGGCGCCGGAGTAGGACACGAACAAAATCACATCCTCCGGCCCCAGCAGGCTGGCGGTGGTCAGCTCCATGTGACTGTCGCCGGCGGTGCGGAACTTGGTGCTGATGGTGGCGAACCGCGCCCAGATCTCATCCGCCAGCCTGCCGCTGCCGCCCTGCCCGAAGCAGAACACCTGCCGCGCCCGCTGCAGCAGGGTGGCGGCGGTGTCCACAGCGGCGGTGTCCAGCACCGAGCGGGTGCCGTTCACGGCGGCGGCGAAGGCGGCGGCGGCGTGCTCAAACAGCGTTTCGGTGCTGGTGCCCGGCTCCAGCGTCTGGGCAGTGAAATATCCCGGCACGGCGTTGGCCTGCGCCAGCGAAATTTTCATTTCATTATACCCCTCAAACCCGAGGGCGCGGCAAAAGCGGAAGATGGTGGCCTCCGCCACGTTGCAGGCGCGGGCCAGCGAGGAGATGGACAGGTACTGGGCGTCCTCGGCGTGCTGGGTGAGGTAATCCGCCACGATGCGCCCCGATTTTGTCAGGCCCGACCGTTTCTGCTGCAGGATCTCCCAAAAATTCTGGTTGGCCACAAAGACCGCCTCGTTTCCGTTCAAAATGAAAAAACTTTCCTGTATTAAGTATAAATGAAACGCCGCACCTTGGCAAGAGGGCGGTTTGCCCATAGTTTCCCCCTCTTTTTTGTGGCATTTGCCGAAGAAAAGCCGGTTTTTCGTGAAAAGGATTGTCAATTTTATCCTCTTGTCATCAAATCGTAATGGGTGTATCCTTTCTCCAAACAGCAAAGGCGCTTTGCAGGATTTGACCCTGCAAGGCGCTTTTCTGTTTTCCGGCCGGCCTCCCCTTCCCCGCAGACGCATCCCGAAAATTTACCGTAAAATAAAAATCATTTTCTCTTTTTCGTCAAGGTTTCCCCCGGCGTTTTTGCACATCTTCCACAAAAGTTTTGAAACCATTCTGTAATATTTAGCTTTCTTATGCATAACGCCAAAAAAATGCCCAAATTATTGGTGAAAATACATCTTTACAAAATGGAAAAAATTTTCTAAAATGAAAGCAACGGGAGAAATGCAGGACGGCGTTTCTCAAACATTTGAACAAAGGAGAACCACTATGAAAAAGCAAGTATCTCTGGCGCTGGCTGCCGTCATGGCCGCCGGAATGCTGACCGCCTGCGGCGGCGGCGCTGCCTCCAGCGCGCCCGCCTCCAGCGCGCCCGCCTCCAGCACTGCGGAGTCCACGGCCGCCTCCACTGAGGCCGCTGCCGGTGACGCTCTCAGCGCCGACATCACCCTGTGGACCTACCCCGTCGGCAACTTCAAGGACGAGACTGCCGTGGGCGAGGTCATCGCCAACTTCAACGCCAAGTATCCCGGCATCAACGTCAAGGTGGAGTATCTGGACTACGCCAACGGTGACGACCAGGTGACCGCCGCCATCGAGGCCGGCACCACCCCCGACATCATTCTGGAAGGTCCCGAGCGTCTTGTCGCCAACTGGGGCGCCAAGGGCAAGATGCTGGACATCAGCGACCTGTGGACCGACGAGCAGACCAAGGACATCGCTGCCGTGAGCGAGAGCGTTGTAGCGGCCTGCAAGAACGCCGACGGCGTGTACTATGAGTTCCCCCTGTGCATGACCACCCACACCATGGCCATCAACAAGGAGATGTTTGAGGCTGCGGACGCCCTGCAGTACATCAACGAGGACGGCACCTGGACCACCGAGAACTTCGAGAAGGCCCTGCAGGCCCTGAAGGATTCCGGCGTGGACACCACCTGCATCGTCTACTGCGGCGCGCAGGGCGGCGACCAGGGCACCCGTGCTCTCGTCAACAACCTGTACAGCGGCAAGTTCACCAGCGCCGACCACCAGACCTACACCGCCGACAGCGCCGAGAACAAGAAGGCCCTGCAGCAGCTGGTTGACTGGTCCAACGCCGGCCTCATCAGCTACGACGCTTCCTTTGCCGCCGCCGACGAGCTGCAGCTGTTCGCCAACGGCACCATCGCCATGAGCTTCTGCTGGAACGCCTCCAACCAGAACCAGTACGCCTCCTCCGTCACCTTCACCCCGATGCCGGTGGCCTTCCCCTCCGATGATGGCGTGCCCGAGCTGTGCGGCGGTATCTGGGGCTTCGGCATCTTCGACAACGGCGACGCCACCCGCGCTGCTGCTGCCAAGGAGTTCGTCAAGTTCGTCTGCGAGGATCCCGACCAGGCCGTCGAGAGCGTCCGCATGACCGGCTTCTTCCCCGTCCGCGCCTCTCTGGGCGATGTGTACGCCGGCACCGCTGATGCCGACCGTATGGCGCAGTTCTCCGGCTTCATGCCGTATCTGGGCGACTACTACAACGTGGCTCCCGCCTGGGCCGAGCAGCGCACCGAGTGGTGGAACATGCTGCAGCGCTGCTTCATGGGCACCGCCGTGGATGAGTCCGTCCAGACCTACATCGACAACTGCAACGCTGCCATCGCCGCCGCGTAAGCGCAGGTCCACTCTGTAAACTACCGTTCCCTGTATCTGCCCCCGTTCCATCCGAATACAATCTGGTGGGGCGGGGGCATTTCTTTAAGCAATACCGCACAATTCACGGCTAACGCCTTACGCACCGCTCCGGCGGCTGCGGCGCACCATCTGCGTTGCAAAAATGCTCGATAATACACAAAGTATTATCTGCGCTTTTTGCTTAGCAGCTGGCGCACCTCGCTCGCCGTATCGGCACGTAGAATTATGCGGTGTTGCCTTTACCCGAAAGGAGGAATCGCTCCATGCCTTCCAAAACCAAAACCCCGAAGGACACGGCGCTGGTGTACAATCAGGGCACCTTCCGCAACTCGGCGCTGGTGCGCCAGCAGACGGTGGCCGCCTATCTGTTCCTGCTGCCCGCGCTGGTGTTCTTCTGCCTGTTCGTGGTGGTGCCCATGGTGATGTGCCTCGTCACCAGCTTCTTTGACTACCGCATGGGCAAGCCGCTCACCTTTGTGGGGTTTGCGCAGTACATCAAGATGTTCAAGGACCCCATCTTCCTCAAGGCGCTGAAAAACACCTTCATTCTGGTCATCGTGGCGGTGCCCGCGGTGGCGATCTTCTCGCTGTGGGTCAGCTCCACCATCTACAAGATGCACGCCTTCACCCGCAGCTTTTACCGCTGCGTGTTCTACCTGCCGGTCGTCACCGGCACCGTGGCGGTGGCCGTGGTGTGGAAGTGGATGTTCAACAAATACACCGGCATCCTCAACTACATCCTGTCCTCGCTGGGCCTCATCGAGCAGAACATCAGCTGGCTGGGCGATGAGCGTACCGCGCTGGCCTGCATCATTCTGATTCTGTTCACCACCTCCATCGGCCAGCCCATCGTGTTGTACATCGCGGCGTTGGGCAACGTGGACCCGTCGCTCATCGATGCGGCGCAGGTGGACGGCGCCAACAACTTCCAGGTGTTCTGGCACATCAAGTGGCCGCAGATCATGCCCACCACGCTGTACATTCTGGTCATCACCACCATCAACACCTTCCAGTGCTACGCGCTCATCCAGCTGCTCACCTCCGGCGGCCCCAACCACGCCACCGACACCATCATGTATTACATCTACTACCAGGCCTTCAAACTGAACGATTACGGCTACGGCGACGCCATGGGCGTGGTGCTTGCCATCATCATTGCGGTGCTGTCCGCCGTGCAGTTCAAGGTGACGGGCTCCGGCTCCACAGACTAAGGAGGGTGCTTGTATGGAATCTTCGGTTCAGAGCAAAAAGCTCACCCCCGGCAAGGTCATTACCAACGTGGTGCTGGTTTTGCTGGCCATCTTCTTCATTTTCCCGCTGTACTGGATCATCACCGGCTCCTTCAAGGATCCTGTGGCGGTGAACGCCAACCCGCCGGTGTGGTTCCCCACCAATCCCACGCTGTACAACTATGAGCGTCTGTTCCAGAACCCGGCGCTGCGCTGGCTGGGCAACACGGTGTTCATGGCGGTCATGGCGATGCTGCTCACCTGCATCACCGCGTCCATGGCGGGCTACGCGCTGGCGAAAAAGCGGTTCCCCGGCCGTGCGCTGGTGTTCTCCATCATGATCTGCGCCATGGCGCTGCCCAAGCAGGTCATTCTGATCCCCCTGCTCAAGGAAATGAGCTTTTTCAACCTGCACGACAACATCTGGTCGGTGATTCTGCCCACCGTGGGCTGGCCCTTCGGTGTGTTTCTGATGAAGCAGTTCAGCGAGACCATCCCCGGTGAAATGCTGGAGGCCGCCCGCATTGACGGCGCCGGCGAGGCGCTGACCTTTGTCAAGATCGTGCTTCCCATGGTGACGCCGGGCATCGGCGCGCTGGCCATCTTCACCTTCATCAATTCCTGGAACGACTACTTCCTCCAGCTCATCATGCTCAGCTCCCGCAACAACCTGACCATCTCGCTGGGCATTGCCAAGCTGCAGGCGGAAATGTCCAACGACTTCGGCCTCATCATGGCGGGCGCGGCGCTGGCGGCCATTCCCATCATCGCCGTGTTCCTGGCGTTCCAGAAATACTTCACCCAAGGCATCGCCATGGGCGCGGTCAAGGGGTAAAAAGGAGCAGTTTTATGAAAGACAGTAACAAATACCGGGGCGTCATCCCGGCCTTCTATGCCTGCTATGACAAGGACGGCGGCATCTCGGTGGAGGGCGTCAAGGCGCTGACCCGCCATCTCATCGCCAAGGGCGTCAAGGGCGTGTACGTGGGCGGTTCCTCCGGCGAGTGCATCTACCAGCACCCCGACGAGCGCAAGGCCGTTCTGGAGGCCGTCATGAGCGAGGCGAAGGGCAAGCTAACCGTCATCGCCCATGTGGCCTGCAACAACACCGCTGACAGCGTGGAGCTTGCCGCCCACGCTGAGCGCTGCGGTGTGGACGCCATCGCGGCCATCCCGCCCATCTACTTCCATCTGCCGCCCTACGCCATCGCGGAATACTGGAACGCCATGAGCGCGGCGGCCCCCAACACCGAGTTTGTCATTTACAACATCCCCCAGCTGGCGGGCACGGCGCTGACCATGCCGCTGCTGGACGAGATGCTGAAAAATCCCAACGTCATCGCGGTGAAAAATTCCTCCATGCCCACGCAGGACATCCAGATGTTCAAGGACGAGGGCGTCAAGGCCCGGGGCGAGGACGGCTTCGTGGTGTTCAACGGCCCCGACGAGCAGTTTGTCTGCGGTCTGGCCATGGGCGCGGACGGCGGCATCGGCGGCACCTACGCGGTGATGCCGGAGCTGTACATCAAAATGTTTGAGCTGATGCAGAAAGGCGAGGTCGCCAAGGCCCGGGAGCTGCAATATGACGCAGACCGCATCATCTACAAGATGTGCGAGGCCCACGGCAACCTGTACGCGGTGCAGAAGGAGCTTCTGAAACGGATGTACGGTCTGGACCTTGGCGGCGTGCGTGCGCCCATGCCCAACCTCATCCCCGCCGACGAGCCGGTGGTGGCCGCGGCGCAGGCGATGATCGAGGCGGCGGTGCAGAAGGCCGCCGCGCTGTGACGGAGGTGCGTCATGACCCATCAGGAAATCTTCGACAAAATCAAGGGCGGGCTGATTGTCTCCTGCCAGGCGCTGGAGCATGAGCCGCTATACACCAAGGAAGGCGGCGTGATGCCGCTGATGGCGAAGGCCGCCGCCCAGAGCGGCGCAGTGGGCATCCGGGCCAACACGGTGCGGGACATCACCCAGATCAAAGCGGTGGTAGACCTGCCGGTCATCGGCATTATCAAAAAGGAATATCCCCCTTGCCCCATGCACATCACCGTGACCATGAAGGAGGTGGACGAGCTGGTGGCCTGCGGCGTGGACATTCTGGCGTTGCAGGGCACGGCGGCGCTGCGGCCGGACGGCTCCACCAGCGCCGACTTCATCCGCGCCGTAAAAGCCAAGTACCCCGGCCAGCTGCTCATGGCGGACTGCGACAACATCGAGAACGCCATGCTGTGCGCCGAGGCGGGCGCGGACTTTGTGGGCACCACCATGCGGGGCTACACCCCCGAGACCAAGGGCATTGACGATGTGGATTTCGGGTTCATTGCCCAGCTGGCGCGGGAGTGCCCGGCCAAGGTCATTGCCGAGGGCCACATCCACACCCCGGAGCAGGCGGTGCAGGCGCTGTACGCCGGCGCGTTTGCGCTGGTGGTGGGCGGGGCCATCACCCGCCCGGCGGAGATCACCGCCCGGTACACGGCGGCCATCAACAACCACAAATAAGCGGGGACGGCCATGGACAAGTGTTATCTTGGCATTGACATCGGCGGCACGGCGGTCAAGCTGGGTCTGGTGGACGAGCGCGGCCATGTGCTGGCCCGGGACGAGCAGAGCGTCAGCTTTGACAATTACCAAACGCCCATCCTCACCACGGTGGAGCGGGCGGCGGCGGAGTTTCTCGCCGCGCAGCGCGTCAGCCCTGCGGGCATCGGCGTGTCCGCCACCGGGCAGATCGACAGCAACCGGGGCATTGTGGCCGGCACCGGCGGCAACCTGCCGGGCTGGGACGGTGCGCCCATCAAAGAAACGCTGGAACGAGCCTTTTCCCTGCCCGTAACGGTGGCCAACGACGCCAACTGCATGTGTCTGGGCGAGGCGTGGGCCGGTGCGGCGAAGGGATACACCGACGTCATCGGCATCACCATCGGCACCGGGCTGGGCGGCGGCATCCTCACCGGCGGACGGCTGCTGGAGGGCGCCCGCGGCCTTGGCGGCGAGCTGGGACATTTCCGGCTGCACGCGCTGGACGGCGAGCCCTGCGGCTGCGGTTCCCGGGGCTGCTGGGAGCGCTGCGCCGCCACCACGGCGCTGGTGCGCCGGGCCAAAGCGCTGGACCCGGCGCTGGACAGCGGCCGCGCCATCTTCGCGGCGGCCGAATCCGGCGACGCGGCGGTACTGGCCCTGCTGGACGCCTGGGAGGAGGAAATCGCCCAGGGCCTTGCGGGGCTGGTGCACATCTTCAACCCGCAGCTGATTCTGATTGGCGGCGGCGTGTCCGCCCAGCAGAAGCTTCTCATCGAACCGGTGGCCGCCAAGGTGCGTGCCTCGGTGATGCCCGCCTTCCGGGTGGGGCTGGAGATCCGCGCCGCAGCGCTGCAAAACGACGCCGGCCTTGTGGGCGCGGTGCAATACTTCCGCACCCACGCGGAATAATTCAAAACGACCCGTCCGCAGCAAGCCGGACGGGCCGTTTTTTGCGCCCTAAAACACCACCATACACCCCTGCGCGTCCTGTTCTCCTGTGGTCAGGCGCACGGCGGGCTGGCCGGTCATGGGGTCCAGAATCCCCACCGTCACGGTGCAGCCGCCATGGTCCCGCCGGGCAAGGCCGGGGGTGGTGAGCCGCACCGAGGTCTCCATGGTGTCCCCGGGGCCGAGGGCGGACAGCGCCATGTTCATCCGGGCGCACTCCACCAGCGTTCCCGCCGGGTCATAGACATACACCATCACCGGCCAGTCCCAGTACAGCGGAGCCGCCCCGGCGTTGTGCCACCGCAGCGTCAGCCGGGCGCCGCCCCACGCTGCCGACAGCGCCGCCCGGCGCACTCCCAGCCGGTAGCCCAGCGCCGACAGCACCGCCTCCCGGCCGGTCACCCCCTCCTTGGGCACCTTCGGCCCCAAAAAGGTGGCGTGGCTCATGCTCAGCAGCGTCAGCGTGCGGGAAAGCTGTTCCCCCAGCATTTCCTCCATGGGCAGCGAGCTGGTGAACTCCCCGCCCACCGGCGCGGTGCGCCACACCTCCGGCAGGGGCACAAGGGCGTTCGGTTCGCCGGTCTGGTCGTAGCCGCCGCCCATCGCCAGCCAGTCCAGCCATTCGGCGGTGTCCGCCGGGTGGCCGGTCATGTCGTTGTACACCCCCAGCCCTTTTTCGGCGGCGATGGCAAAGGGCCGCCGCATCAGCAGCTTTGCATAGGGGAACGCCGCCAGCCACGGCAGCACGTACCGTTCCCGCACCGCCGCGCCGGGCAGTGGGGCCACACCCTCGTCGGTGTTCACGTGCCATTCGCCCCAGTGGCCCAGACTGCCCAGCTCTATGTACGCCACAAACCCGTCGCCGCCCAGCCAGTCTCCCAGCGCCTGCACCGCCCGGGCGTGCCAGCGGATCATCCGTTCATCCTCATAACAGGGCGAGCATCCTTTGCCGTATTCCGTGTCGTAGTCCTGCCCGCCGCACTGTTCATACAGCCAGTCGGGGATATCCCGGTGCGGCTCCTCCCCCGG
This sequence comes from uncultured Subdoligranulum sp., assembly GCA_945830575.1. Taxonomy (GTDB): domain Bacteria; phylum Bacillota; class Clostridia; order Oscillospirales; family Ruminococcaceae; genus Gemmiger. The sequence goes on from CALZZE010000002.1 coordinate 123,729, forward strand.
CACATCGCAGACAAAGCGCAGCACCACATGCTTTCCCTCTGCCCGCCAGCGATCCAGCTGGTTTTCCGCCGCCACGGTTTCCCGGTCAAACACGCCGGGCTGCGGCTCCCACTCCCGCCAGGTGATGTCCAGATACACCAGCGTCACATCATCGGGCAGCTGTTCGCTGTCCGCGTCGGGGGCAAAGCCCATCAGCGGATTGCCGAACACCTGTTCTGTCTCGGCAAACACGGCGCGGCTGCCGCCCCAAAAATTCCACAACAGCCCCAACACCTCCAGTGCCAGCAGCGCGGCCAGCAGCCGTTTAGCCATGGTACTCCCCGTTGTACTGCACCAGTGTGGCGTCCTGCACGCCGTCCACCGCCCGCAGCTTTTCCATAAAATCCGTGTCATCGGGGCGGCAGAACACCTCCACCGCCAGCTCGGCGCAGTCCGCCCGCAGCGTGCGGGATTTGATGGAATATTTCATCCGCCCGAAGGCCCGCAGCACCTCGTCCCCGGCCAGATCGCCCTGACAGTGCACCACCACAATGAACACCTGCTTGCCGGGGGCGGCGCGGCTGAAGGCCAGCAGCAGGAGCACCATGACCCCTGCCGCCGCCAGCGACAGCAGATACAGCCCCGCGCCCACCGTGATGCCGGTGGTGATGGCCCAGAACAGGTACAAAAGGTCCATCGGGTCCTTGATGGCGGTGCGGAACCGCACGATGGACAATGCGCCCACCATGCCCAGCGAAATGACGATGTTGGTGCTGATGGCAAGCGTCACCATGCAGGTGAGCACCGTCATGCCCACCAGCGTGAGGGCAAACCCGCGGCTGAACACCACGCCCTGATAAAACCGGCGGTACACCGCAAAAATCAGGCAGCCCATCAGCAGGGCAGCGGCCAGCGCTCCCAGCAGGCGGGGCAGGTCAGTCTGGCTCAGCGCCCCGGTGGTGAAGGTGCCCAGCACCGATTTTTTGATAACGTCCCTTGTACTCATAATAGCCTCCTTGCAGGTCGGTCCAGCCCCCGGGGGCGGACCGGTATTCGGTTTTTTCCCGGCATAAAAGATATTTGGACAAAGCCGTGAACTCCGCGGCTTTGGGCGGCAGCAGCTGGCGCACCAGTCCCGGCAGCAGCTCGGTGAACTTGACCTCCAGCACCAGCGTGCCTGGATCCAGCACGTTCAGGGCGGGCAGGCCGGGGTCGAACAGGTCCCATCCGCCCACGGCGGCACGGACGCTGCTGTCAAAGGTCAGCCGGACATGCCCCGGCTCATAGACCCACGGTTCCCGCTCGTAGTCCACGGTGGTGCGCGGGCGCATGCCGTGGCAGACGCACTCGATGTAAAATTCCCGGCACAGGCTGTGGGGGCTTTGCAAAAGAAAGCCGTACCGCCCGGCGAGGATGTCCTCCGCCTGCGCCCGGGTGAGGGGGGCATCCTCCTTGCAGATGTAGCTGCCCACCTTTTTCTTGCGTTCCAGCCGGATGGTCTGGTCGCTGAAATTGTACACCCGGATGCGGTATTTTTTGCGGCAGCAGATGCCGTCCTCCTTTTCCCGGTACGCGGAATCCCAGAAATCGTCAAAATACAGGCTGCGGATGGTGTACACGCCGTTTTTGGCGTGGGGGTCGGGGGTCAGCAGGGGTTTCAGGCGGCAGCGCAGCAGCGCCTGCTCGCCGGGGGTGATGCGGTATTTCCATTCATTGCGGTAGCGCTCATTCTTCAACCTGCTGCACCTCCACATCGCCGGCCCCGTCCAGATAGAAGCAGTAGGTGTCGTAGACCTTGCCCCTGTCGGTGACGTAATAGTCAAAGCAGTCCTGCGTGAAGCCGGAGGCGTTGGTGGCGGTGACCCTGAGGAAATACTGTCCCCGCCCCGGGTCGGGCAGGCTGGCGGCGGGCATGGCGGTGACGGTGTCCAGCAGCACATCCCGGTAGAGGGAATCCCTCGCCAGCGTCACATGGTAGGTGATGTCCTCGGCGTCAAAGTCGTAGGAGGGCTGCCAGCTCAGGCTGAGCGTGCCGTCCCCCACGGCGGGTGCGTCCACATAGAAGGGCATGGGGTAGTCCAGCGACGCCTTGTAGCTCTGGTAATAGCTTTCTATCAAGTCCGGCAGTCCGGCGGCGATGGCGTCGTACTGCCGGGAGGTCACGCCGATGTGCCCCACATCCGGCATGGAGAAGGCGTAGGGCTTCACCACCGGCAGATAGGTTTCCACCATAGCGGCCAGCTTTTCCCGCGTGAACCGGCTGTGCAGGTCTTCCACCGCCGCGTCCAGCTCGGCGCGGAAGCGTTCGGTTTTCAGTGCCCGCTGGAACAGCACGTTGCCCCAGTAGTTGCTCACCCCCTGCTCCCAGCTGGCCGAATCCACATAGCCCTTCAGCTCCCACTCGGCCTTCATCATGGAAGCGTCATGGTCCCAGGGAATGATGTACCACTTGTTCCCGTTCAGCGGGCTGTACAGGTAAAAGTTGCGGCTCTGGGTGTCCGCATTGCCCAACAGAATTTCAAAGGCCATCCAGTAGGCGAGGTTTTCCCGGTCGAACCATTCGTCCAGCAGCCGGTCGGTGGGCAGCGACAGGTCGTTCACCGCCTCCAGCAGCTCGATGAGCCGGGTGTTGTCCTGCTCGCCCTTGGTCTCCAGCCGGTCGTCCATGGCGGCGCGGTCAAAGGTGGGGTCGCTGGTGGGCTTGATGACGTCCTCATAGCGGTAAAACTCAAAGTAATTGATTTTGTATAAGTACCCCGCCTTGTCCAGCCCGTGGCTGCGCAGGGCGGTTTTGTTCAGCTGCTCGATCTGGGTGTACAGGCCGTAATCCACAAACTGACCCGGGTTCGTGCCGGTCTCGTCCTTCACATAGAGATGCACGAACTGGGTGCGCAGCGCCATCAGCTCGTCCACCTCTTCCAGCAGGTCGTTGGCCAGCTTGTTGCGGAACCGCAGCGAATCCGTCTGGTGCTTGTTCAGCGCGATGGTGCGCTGGCCGTTCCACAGCCCCGCGCCCTCCTTCAATTCAATTTTGTAGTTTTTCTGGGCGTTGCGGCTGGAGGTCTGCCCCCGGATCTGCACCGTGGCGTTGGGCACCGTCTCGCCGTAGCCCACCGCGCCGGGCAGCGGGCCGTTCTCGTCCCCCACCTGTAACAGCGCCGCCGCTTGATACCGCTCCACGCCCATGTCCTCGTAATCGTAGGCGGAATAGGTGTTGATCTCCGCCCAGCTGTGGTCGGTGTTTTCGGCGGCGTTGCCCCGGCGCACCGTCAGGTACATGGTCACCACGCTGTCGTCCACATCATTAGCGTACAAAAGCGGGTTGTCGTGCAGGTGCTGCTCGTCCAAAGTGGCGGCAGGGGCCTTGGTGACGGTCTGGGCGGTTTCCGGCGTTTGCTGCGTCACCTCCGGCTGGGGGGCGCAGGCGGCCAGCAGCGCCAGCGCCGCGGCCAGCAGCGTACTTTTTACAATTGGTTCCATGGCGGGTCGACCTCCAGTGTTTCGTGCAGTTTCTTTGCCAGACGGGCAAATCGTCCGGCTTTGTCCTCGGCCGCCACCGGCTGGCGGCTGAGCAGGAAATAGGGCAGGCGGCGGGTGTACCAGTCCAGCCGCAGCACGGCGGCCAGACAGAACAGCGCCGCCCCCAGCAGGAACCCGAACCCGAAATACGCCTCGCTGCCAAAGAGGGACAGCGCCGTGAACACCGCAGCGCTGCCCGCGAACAGGCCGGTGCAGGCCATAGCGCCCCGGTAATCGGTGAAATACAACAGCAGCAGCATGGCGGTGTTACCCACGGCGTAGAGGCCGTACCCCACGCAGAGCACCCGGAAATACCCCAGCATGGGGTCGGTCATGCCCAGCGGCAGCCGGGTGAGCAGCACGCCGCCCAGCGCCACCGCCAGCCCGGTGGCGAACAGCTGTTTCAGGCCGGTGTACCACAGCTCGCTTTTCAAAACGGCCAGCATCTCCTGCCCGGCCTGCAAAATATCCCCGATGCTGCCCCCGTCGTTGAACAGGGCGTAGTAGCTGCGGTATTTGGGGTAGAAGTTCACCTCCACCGACACCACAAAGTTGACGGTCGTCACCAGAATCGTCAGAAACGCCAGCAGCGAGGGCACATCGTAGGCGGGCGCGCCCACGAAGGCTCCCTGCACCCGCAGCTGCCATGGCCCCAGCCACATGAGCACCAGATGCCCGAACAGCCCCAGATTGGTGAACAGCCCGGTGAGGGCCAGCGGCCAGCCCTCGTCGCACCATTGCAGGAACACAAAGGCGGAGCCTTCCCCCGCCGGGAAACAGCGGGTCAGCAGAGCCACATCCCACACCAGCATGACGCCGTAGCCGGTGCAGACTGCCGCCAGCACGGCGGCCACGGTGGGCAGGCCCAGCGCCAGCCCCGCCGCGGCCAGACACAGCGCCACCGCCGCCGCACAGGCGAAGGACTGCAAAATACCGCGGTAGTCCTTGATGGCGGTGAGGTAGCTCATGGCGTTCCACACCACCACCAGTTCTCCGAACAGCGTCCAGCACAGAAAGCCGTGCAGCGCCCCCGCGCCGGAAAAGCAGAGGAACACCCCGTACAGCGTGCCGCCCGCCGCCAGCAGCAGCCCGGTGCTGCCCCAGAAGGAGGGCATGACGGCGGCGGGGCGCTCCTCAAAGAGCATATCCGCCAGAAAGCGGGTGACCACCATGGACAGCACGCTGGTGATGAGCAGCGAGGCCAGCAGCGAATAGGTGATCATGCAGACGGTCAGCTGCCGTTCCAGCGCGGAGCGGCCGAACAGCTGGCAGAGCAGCTGTAAACCCAGCTGCATCAGCACACCCAGCAGCATCGGCCCGGCGCAGACCGCCCCGGAAACTCCATAAGCCCGCAGCCCGGCCAGCAGCCCCCGTTGGGCAAACAGCCTTTTCAGTTCAAACCCGACACCCGCCATCGCAGTGTTGCACCTCCCGATACAGTTCCCGATATTGCTCCATCATCCGCTCATGGCGGTAATAACGGTCCACCCGCTGCCGGCCGATTTTCCCCATCTGCTCCCGCAGGGCACGGCTTTTGCACAGCTGTTCCATGGCGTCGGCCAGCCCCTCCCGGTACATGGGCGGCACGCACAGCCCGCAGACGCCCAGCTCGTCCCCCGGCTCGCCCTCCAGCAGGGCGCGGCAGCAGCCCACATCGGTGGTGACGCAGGGGCGGCAGGCCGCCAGCGATTCCAGCACCGACAAGGGCTGTCCCTCCGAGATGGAGGTGAGCAGCGTAAAGTCCAGCTTTTCAAAATACCGCACAATGTCCACCCGCCCGGGGAACAGGATGCAGTCGGTCAGCCCCAGCTGGCGCACCAGCGCCCTGCATTCCCGGTCGTACTGGGCGTCGTCCACGCCGCCCAGAATGTGCAGCCGCACATCCTGCCGCCGGGCGCGCAGTTCATAGAAAGCGTAGATCATGGTCTTGATGTCCTTGATGGGAGCCATGCGCACCACCGCGCCGATGTCCACCATCCCATCCTCCGGCTTTAAGGGCACCGCCGCCATGCGCTCAAAATCGATGCCGTTGGCGATGACCCGGCAGCGCTCCGGCGGGCAGCCCAGTTCCATTTGCGTACGCATGGCGCTGGCGAACAGGCTGGTGATGCCCTGCGCTCGGCTGTAAATAATTTCCGACAGCATGTAGAAAAATCGGATCCACCGGTCTTTGAAGGCGGGCTGCACCCATTTGGCGCGGATGATCTCCTCCTCCCGCTCCCGGGTGTAGATGCCGTGCTCGGTGAGCAGCAGCGGTGCATGGTGCTTCCATGCCCCCAGCGCGGCCAGCAGTCCGCCGTAGCCGGTGCAGATGGCGTGGTAGCAGTCCGCCTGCGGCACCGGCGTGGTGAGCAGGTACAGCACCGGCAGCAGCATGCTGCGCACCGTGTGGAAGGTGTCCGCAAAGGCGGCGTAGGGGTGCTCCTCCAGACACAGCGCGGTGAGGGTCTGCAAAAACTCCTCGCTGCGCAGGGTGGCCATGGGGTCGGCCCGGCGGTTCTGGTACAGATCAAACAGCAGGTTCCATTCCGGGCGGCTGCAGCGGATGAGTTCCCGCAGCGCCTGCCGCTCCGCTTCGGTGAGGGCAGGTTCGCCCGGGCCGGCCTCCTTCAGCCGCAGCGCGTCATCCAGAAACACCTCCTGCGCGCCGGTGACGTTGGGGGGCAGATCGTAGACGAACCCGCCCCGGTCGGCGGCGTGGGCGCCGATGACCCACAGGCAGAATTCCTGCTCCGGCATTTTTTGGATATACTCGTGCATCCAGGTGGACACGCCGCCATGGACATAGGGGTAAGACCCCTCCAAAATCAGACAAATCTTCATGTCAATCGTTTTCCAGTGTGATGGTCACGGCGGGCTGCTCCGCCCGCAAAAGATACAGCGTGCCGGTGAGGGGAATCAGCTCTCCGCCCTGCACCTCCGCCGGGCGTCCTTCGTTGAGGCGCACCAGCAGGCTGGCCTCATCCACAAAATGGCCCAGCCGCAGCGTAACGGCGTCGTTTTCAGTTTCAGCGCTCACCGTCAGCTGGCTGAACCGCTGCACCGCGCCGGACAGCTCCGACCCGGTGAGCCGCCGGATGCAGGGCGCGGCGGTGTACAGCCAGTCCATATACCCGGTCAGGCGGCGTTTCAGCTCCTCCCAGCCCAGCGCCGCGCCCCGGTCCTCGTCCAGCAGGTCGTCGGGGTGCATGAAGTGGTTGCTGACAAAGTGCATGTTCAGTTCGGACAGCGCCGTCATCTTCATGTAGTCGTCCAGTACCGCGCCGGAGGTGAACCGCGGCTGCTCCACGATGCCGTCCTCCGCCACGCCGAACTCCTGCCAGTAGGCCAGCCCGTCCACGAAATAGGTGCTGGCGATGGTGCGGATGCCGGGGAACTGCTGCCCCAGCAGCCGCCGTCCCTCCGCCGACAGCACGTTGGAGGGCGGCACGTAGACGCTGTGTTCCCCCTCGGGGAACTGACCGCCCACGAACGCCGTCAGTTCTTTCATGGCGGCGGCCATGGCGGCCTCGTCGGGCCAGGTGTTGTAGGGCAGTTCGCCGCGGTAGTCGGTGGTTCCGGTGCACAGTGGCTGGTGGTTGTAGCCGTGATAGCCGATCTCGCCCCCCGCCCGCAGCAGCATGTTGCCGAAATACTGGAACCGGCTCACATCCAGCTGTGGCTCCGGCTCGCTGAGGGTATCGTCGCCGTAGTTTTCAATGACCGCGCCGGTATAGGCAAAGCCGTAGCGCTCGGCCAGCGCCAGCATATCCGGCCACCAGATGTTGGTGTAAAATTCCGACACGGTGGTGCCGTAATCCCGCCGCAGATACACCCCGTCGCCGCCGGGCACCGGGGAGGGGAAATCGTCCAGATAGAAGGTCGCCCCGTCCAGCACCGGCCAGACGCACACCGGCTCCAGCAGGCTGTAGGCGGCGGCGTAAAAACCGCGGGTGGATTTCTCGCAGAAGCCCAGATTCACCACCACGAAGGTGCCTTCACCGCAGGCGGTGCGCCACACCAGCGGGGTGGCGCGGTCGCTGTCGGTGACGGCGAACACCTCCGCCCGGTCGGACAGCTCCACCGTCCATGCGGAGTCAAACCCGTCGGTGACGGCGTAGGTCTTGCCGCCGCCGATCATGAAATCCCCGCTGGGACGCACGGTATCCACCCGGGAATACCCGTAATCGGAGGACAGAATGCCCAGCTTTTGTTCCAGCAGCATGGAGCAGGTGGTTTTTTGCAGCGCCGAGGCAAACAGCGCCCTGCCGCCCTGCTCCACCCAGTCCGCCAGCGCCAGCACGTTCTCCCCCAGCACCGACAAATCGGACAGCGTCACCACCACGGTGTGGTAGCCCTCCAGCGCGGGCAGCGGCTCTTCGGCCAGGTCCACCTGCGCATAGCCCACCTTCATGTCGGTGAGAATTTGGGGAAACTGTCCCGCCGCGTCCAGCGAGGCCTCGTCCTGCGAGTTGCACACCAGCAGACAGGTGGCGGGCAGTTCCTCCATCACCTGTGCGGCGGTCAGGGTGGTTTCCCGGGTCAGATAACTGCGGCCCGGCCGTTCCAGCCGGGTGCGGATGCCGCTGCGCTCGGCAAACAGCATCGCCGCCATGAGCAGGAACACCGCCCACACGCCCAGCAGTCCCTTGCAGCGCAGCCGCTGCCACCGCGCCCTCATCCTGCCGCCTCCTGCTGCCAGAAGGCCAGCGTGCGGCGGGCCTCGCCGTCAAACCAGACCCCCGCCGCCTGTGCCTGCCGCAGCACCCGGCGCACACCGGCGCCGTCATGGCAGCGGGCGGCCAGCTCCAGCCGCAGCAGCCACACCTGCTGTTCGGTGGGCCAGCGGCGCAAAAGGTCGTGCAGTTGCTCCTCCGCCTGCTCGAACTCCTCCAGCAGCAACAGCTGCCCGGTGAGCAGCAGACCGTTTTCCAGCGTGGGGGCCTGCTGCTGGCGCATGGCCAGCAGCGTGACATACTGGCGGCGCTGGATGTCCCGGATGCGCCGGGGCGCCATGGCCTTGTCCAGATACTCCCCCAGCGCCCGCAGGTATTCCTCCAGCCGCCGGGGGTCTTCCCGCCAGCGCTTTTCCGCCCGCTGCAGCTGCAGGTCATAGTCCTTGTTCAGCTCCGACATGGCGGTGGTGGCGTAATGCACCACCTCCACGTCCTCGTTGCGGCTGGCCCGGCGCAGCAGGTCAAGATACCGCTCCGGCCGGTCGTTGAGCAGGTGCAAAAGCTGGCTGCGGCGGGTGGGGCCGTCGTCCAGCAGCAGCACATCCTCCAGCGGGGCCGCGCCCTCCTCGCGGGCAGGCGCCGCAAAGCCCCGGTAAATTTCCTCGTTGAAGCGCAGTTTTTCCACTCCCACCGGGGCAGTGTTCTCCCCTGCCGTCATCAGCTGAAAGTGGGAAAACAGCACGCAGACCACGCCCCACAGCGGCACGAACACCACCAGCGGCAGCAGCTCCATGCGCACCTTGAGCGCACCGGATGCAATGCCGAAAAACACCAGCGCACACACCGCCAGATGCACCGGCAGCAGCGCCAGACCCAACATCATATACATGGCAGCTCCTTCATTCTCTGTGCCTTCAGCCCGGCCGCCGCCAGCCGCCGCACCACAAAGGGCAGCGTTTCCGGCGTGGCCTGCGTCAGCAGCAGCCACACGCAGCCGTCCTCCAACAGACCCGCCGCGTCATTTTCCCGGATGCGTCCCGCCAGTAGCCTGTCCAGCTCCGCGGGGGTGCGCCGGGTGCGTTCCAGCCGCAAAAGCTGGTGGCAGGCCACGTGGGCCTGCTCCATTTCCCGGGCAACGGCGGCTTCTCTGCGGAAATCCTCCGCCCGCAGCAGGCGGCAGGTGCCCGGCACGCACTGCTCGTTCTGCCGCATGCGCTGGATTTGCAGGCACCGCAGCAGCGCGGAGCGGATCAGCCCGCACAGCACCCGGAACAGGTTCTGATAATACAGCGTCATCTGCTCGTAGTCCGCCCGGCGCACCTCCAGCAGCAGCACGGGGCCGTCCTGCTCCCATACGGCGGCCAGAAAGCTGGGCAGACCCGGCAGAAATTCCGTGTTTACCCACACCTCGCCCCGCTGCAAAGCGGGCAGGGCGGGGGTCAGCGTTTCCATGCGCAGCGACTGCTCCGCCTCCGCCGCGATGGGCCGGGAGGCCGCCTCCAGCCGAGCGAAGTCCTTGTTGGCCCCCACCGAGTAGATGGCGATGCTTTGGTTTTCCATCAGTTCCTCCAGCACCTTCACGGCCTTGAAAAAGACCTCCTTGGGCTGGGCCACGTCCAATTCCTGCGTGGCGCGGAAAATTTTGCCGAAGCTGTCCCGGCTGGACACGATCTGCCGCCGCAGCTCCTGATTGCGGCGCACCGTCTCCTGATACAGCTGGCGCAGCACGCCGATTTTTTTGCGCAGACGGCGGTTTTCCTGTTCCTCAAAGGCCAGCATGTCCCGGCTTTTGTCCCGCACGTAGCCGCACACCGCGCCGGCGGTGAAGCAGCCGATGAAGGCCACCCAGTTGGCCGGCTCGTAGAACAGCGTCAGCCAGCCCACGTCCTGCCGGGCGTAGGCGGCGATGAGGCAGAGGCTTTCCAGCCCGGCGGCGGCGATGCCCCACTGCATGCCGTAGATGGTGCCCAGCAGCACGATGTACAGCAGGCGGAAATCAATGAGCTTGAATTGCATCTGCACGCCGGAGGCCGCTGTGAGCAGCTCCGCCGCCAGGCATCCCAGCAGCAGCTCCGTCAGCCGCACCACCAGCGGATGCCGCCGCATCCAGCCCCGCACGCCGCCGGCGGGGCCGCGCTGCTGCGTTTCCAGCCAGCGGGCTTTCTGGGCGGGCAGGTCGTCAAGGATGCTGTACCGGGGCGACCAGCGCAGTTCCCGCCGCAGCGTCTGCCCCGCGGGGGGCAGCACGCCCGCCTCCTCCCCGGAAAATTCCGGCGCGGGAGCATCCGGCCACAGCGCCTGCACCCGTTCGGCCAGCGTGCCCATGGTCAGGCCGAAGCAGTCCGGCACCGTCAGCGGCTCGGGATACAGCTGCCAGTTTTCAAACAGACGGTAGAGCAGCTCCGCCAGATCCTCCACCGCCAGAAAGCAGACCGGGATCTCCGGGCTGCCGGGCCACAAAAAGGACTGCCCCGCCTGCTGTGCCGCAAAGGCGGCGCCCAGCAGGTCGCCCTCCGCCGCCGCGTCCGCCAGCCATGGCACCGTCACCTGCACAAGTTGCGCCGCCGTGTCCCGGCAGAGGGCCGCTTCGGTGTCGGCCAGCAGGCCGTCCCGGTACAGCGGCGGCGCGCTCAGCACTACCATGCGGGTGTCGGCGGCGCAGCCCTGCAGCAGCACCCGCAGTTTTTCCAGCGCGCCCAGACTGCCCGCGCCGGGGGTCAGCGAATCCCCGAACCACACCACCCGGTCAAAGGCGTCGTTTTGCAGCAGTTCCCGCAGCCCCTCCGCCTCCTGCCCGGGCAGCGACAGCAGGCCCGCCCCGCGGCTGCTGCGCAGCCGCGGGGCGCCCAGCACCACCACATGGCAGTCCGGGAAGGCGTGCTTCACAAATTCCGCTGTTATGTACCGGGTATTGCCCGCCAACAGCACCTCCATGCGCATTTGCTCCCTTCAATTACTTGTGTGGTGGTAGTATACGCCGCTCCGCACGCAAAAAACGGCGGAACCTGTTGTCCCGCCAAAAAAGCACAAAAAAAATCCCGCAGGAGGCTCCTGCGGGAAAAGGGTTGTTATTTCGCGTATTCGGTGGCGCGGCTCTCGCGGATGACGCTGACCTTGATCTGGCCGGGGTAATCCAGCTCGTCCTCGATTTTTTTGGCCACGCTGCGCGCCAGCAGAATGACCTGATCGTCGCCGATCTTGTCGGGCTGCACCAGAATACGCACCTCGCGGCCGGCCTGCACGGCGTAGCTGCTCTCCACGCCCTCAAAGCCGTTGCACAGAGCCTCCAGCGTTTCCAGACGCTTGATATAGCTCTCCATGTTTTCGCGGCGCGCACCGGGGCGAGCGGCACTGATGGCGTCCGCCGCCATAATGATGAAGGCCAGCGTGGTTTTCGGCTCCACATCGCCGTGGTGGGCCTCGATGGCGTGGATGACCGCCGGGTTCTCCCGGTACTTCTTGCAGATGTCCACGCCGATCTGCACGTGGCTGCCCTCGATCTCATGGTCCAGCGCCTTGCCGATGTCATGCAGCAGACCGGCGCGGCGGGCCTGCTGTACGTTGACGCCCAGCTCGCCCGCCATCAGACCGGCCAGCCATGCCACCTCCATGGAGTGGCTCAGCACGTTCTGGCCGTAGCTGGTGCGGTATTTCAGCCGTCCGATGAACTTGACCAGATCAGGATGCAGGCTGTGGATGCCCAGATCCATGACCGCTTTTTCGCCTTCCCGCTTCATTTGCAGCTCCAGCTCGCGGCGGCACTTGTCCACCGTTTCCTCGATGCGGGCGGGATGGATGCGGCCGTCGGCAATCAGGCGTTCCAGCGCCATGCGGGCCACCTCGCGGCGGGTCTGGTCAAAGCTGGACAGCGTGATGGCCTCGGGGGTATCGTCAATGATGAGGTCGCAGCCGGTGGCAGTCTCCAGCGCCCGGATGTTGCGGCCCTCGCGGCCGATGATGCGGCCCTTCATTTCATCGCTGGGCAGCGGCACCACGCTGACGGTGGATTCGCCGGTGGTGTCGGCGGCACAGCGGGCGATGGCCTGGCCGATGAGTTCCCGGGCGATGTTGTCGCACTCGTCCTTCATGTTGGCCTGATAGGCGGAAATCTTCATTGCCTTCTCGTGGGTCAGCGAGTCATCCACCTGCTTGAGCAGCACGGCGCGGGCGTCCTCCTGGCTCATGGCGGCGATGGTCTCCAGCTTTTCGGTCTGGCGCAGCTTCATCTGCTCCAGTTCGTCCAGTCGGGCGTCCACCAGCTCGGTGCGCTTTTTCAGGTCCTCCTCCTTGCGCTCCATGGCGGCGGTGCGCTTGTCCAGCGCCTCCTCCTTCTGGTCCATGCGGCGCTCCTGACGGCTGACCTCCGCCCGGCGGTCCTTGATCTCCTTGTCGGCGTCCGCCTTCAGCTTGAAGGCTTCGTCCTTGGCCTCAATGATGGTTTCCTTGCGTTTCTGTTCTGCGGCTTTGATGGCGTCGTTGACAATGCGCTTGGCTTCCTCCTCGGCGCTGCCGATCTTGGCTTCGGCAGTGCGCTTGCGGCTCTCGCCGCCCAGATAAAAGCAAACCGCCCCGCTGACAGCGGCGGCAACGATCACCAGCACCACACATAACAATATGGGCATCATGGTCGGTTTCACTCCTCGTCGTAAAAATTCATCATAGAACGAGGGATGCCGCGCAGCGGAACGCTTTTTCTCGGATATACCAATGTCTTTTTCAAAAATGGGCGCAATACGCCCCTTCGCAGTCAAAAAGAACACAGAAACGGCAAAAGCACTGCCGTATAACTCTATCTCAAAAAAGCGGTGCGGCCGGGAAGGCCCCGCGCCCGGCACCCTTTGTATCTTATTATCAATTGTATCTGCATTTGGGCAAATTGTCAAGAAATTGTTACAGGTTTTTGAAAATAGTTCCTCTTGACTTTCCCCGCCAAACGTACTACAATGAATCCAACTTCATCCTGTTGAAAACGCTGAGGCGGACAACGGATGCGGGTCCCCTGCCCCAGAGAGGCCGCGGTTGGTGCAAGCGGCCGGCAGTGCCCGCGCCCTACCACCGCCGAGTGCGGGGGCGAACCTCCGCCGGGCCGCGTCCCGTTATCAACGCATCGAGTGGCGCACTGCGCAATTCGGGTGGAACCGTGGAGCTTGCAAACGCTTCATCCCGTGTACGTTCGGGATGGAGCGTTTTTTTCGTGAAAGGAGAACGGAACATGAAGATCATTGACAAATTCGGCGTGGTGTCGGAGTGCCCCAAGGAGGAGGAACTGCACGTACTGCGTCACACGGCGGCGCACATCATGGCGCAGGCCATCAAGCGGCTGTACCCGCAGGCGGACTTTGCCTTCGGCCCCGCCACCGAGAACGGCTTTTACTATGACGTGGATCTGGGCGACACCAAGCTCACCGACGAGGATCTGGCGGCCATCGAGAAGGAGATGAAGAAGATCTGCAAAGAAAATCTTCCCATCAAGCCGTTCATTCTGCCCCGGGCCGAGGCGGTCAAGCTGATGGAGGAGCGTCAGGAGAGCTACAAGATCGAGCACATGGCCGATCTGGCGGACGAGACCGAGTTCAGCTTTTTCCAGCAGGGCGAGTACGTGGACATGTGCCTTGGCCCCCATCTGACCTACACCAAAACGCTGAAGAGCTTCAAGATCACCCAGCAGTCCGGCGCGTACTGGAAGAACGACAGCGAGAACAAAATGCTGACCCGCATCAACGGCGTGGCCTTCCGCAGTCAGGAGGAGCTGGACGCCTGGGAGAAGCAGCAGCAGGAGGCACGTGAGCGCGACCACCGCAAGATCGGCAAGGAGATGCGTCTGTTCATGACGGACGATCTGGTGGGCCGCGGCCTGCCCATGTACCTGCCCAACGGCTACACCATCTGGCAGCAGCTGGAGGATTATATCAAGGAGAAGGAGCGCGCCCGGGGCTATCTGCACGTGATGACCCCCTGCGTGGGCACGGTGAACCTGTACCGCACCTCCGGCCACTGGGACCATTACCGGGAAAACATGTTCCCCATGATGGAGGTGGACGGCGAGGAGTACGTGCTGCGTCCCATGAACTGCCCCCATCACATGATGATCTACGCCAACCGTCCCCACAGCTACCGTCAGCTGCCCATCCGCATCGGTGAGATCGCCCATGACTTCCGCTACGAGTCCAGCGGCACGCTGAAAGGCATCGAGCGCGGCCGGCACTTCTGCCAGAACGACGCCCACCTGTTCGTGACGCCGGAGCAGATCAAGTCTGAGGTGGCCGACGTGTGCAGCCTGATTTTTGAGGTGTACAAGGATTTTGGCATCACCGATTACCGCTGCGTGCTGTCGCTGCGCGACCCGGCGGACAAGAAGAAGTACCATGACGACGACGCCATGTGGAACCACGCCGAGGAGGCCCTGCGGGAGGTGCTCACCGAGCTGGGCATCGACTTCACCGAGGAGATCGGCGAGGCGGCGTTCTACGGCCCCAAGCTGGACGTGAATGTGCGTCCTGCGGTGGGCGCCGAGTACACGCTGTCCACCTGCCAGCTGGACTTCTGCCTGCCCGCCAAGTTCAAGCTGACCTATATCGACAAGGACGGCACCGAAAAGACCCCCGTGGTGCTGCACCGCGCCATTCTTGGCTCTCTGGACCGTTTCATGGCTTACCTCATCGAGGAGACCAAGGGCCGGTTCCCCACCTGGCTGGCTCCCACGCAGGTGAAGGTGCTGCCGGTGAGCGAAAAGACGCTGGACTACGCCGCCGGCGTTGCCAACGCGCTGAAGGCCGCCGGCATCCGTGCGGTGCTGGACGAGAGCAACGAGAAGATCGGCTACAAGATCCGTCAGGCCCAGCAGGTGGATCGTGTGCCCTATATGCTGGTGCTGGGCGCCAAGGAGGCCGAGGCCGGCACGCTGAGCGTGCGTGACCGCAAGGGCGACACCACCGAGACCACGCTGGACGCCTTCCTTGCCAAGGTCACCGGCGAGATCAAGGCCCGCGGCTGAGGCTTTGCTGCCCGGTCCGCACAAAAAATTTGCAGCGCGGAGCCAAAACCCGGTTGACAACCGCCCCGCGGCCTGTTATAATAGTAAGGCTGTACAGCGTATAGCCTTACTATGTGTGCCCGTAGCTCAGATGGTAGAGCAACTGACTTTTAATCAGTGGGCCTGGGGTTCGAATCCCCACGGGCGCACCAAAGAAACCGCATTGCAACGCCTGATTTTGGCGAGCAGTGCGGTTTCTTTTTTACATTATGCGAGTTTGACTACTTTTTGACTACTTTTCATCTCAGAACGGATGTTGAGGTATTCGTCCAGCTTGTCTGAAACGGCAATGGAATCCTCTGTTACCAGATGCGTGTAGATGTCCGCTGTCATCTGAATGGAGCTGTGCCCCATCAGCTTTTGAGCGGTGCGAAGGTCTACACCAGCTCGGTACAGCGTGGTAGCGTATGTGTGGCGCAGCATGTGAGCGTGGACAGAGAAGGGGACAAGCTGCTTCACATGAGTGTTCCACATCTTTGTGTAGGCGGAGCGGGTCATCTCAGAACCATCGGCGGCGGGGACAATATAAATACCCATGCGGGGCGTCTGCGCCAGAATATCCTGCATCTTCTGTGGCACCGGTACGGTGCGGTGTGCCGCTTTAGTTTTTAGTTCGTGGTTTGTGTCCTGCTGGTTGCTCAGGAAGGTCACGGCTTGATTCACGGTCAATTTCCCGTCAAGGATGTCGGCCCATCGAAGCCCAAGCGCTTCTTCTTTCCGCAGGCCGCAGTACAGGCACAGGCCGCAGAATGCACGGGCGCGAGGTTCGGTCACGTTCTGCATCAGCAGTGCGGCTTCATCATCGGTCAGGTACTTTTTCTTTTCCGGTCTGGCGTGCTTTGTCTGCTTGATGCCATCTGTCGGGTCGTTCAGCACAAGCCCGTTGAGGCGTGCCGTCTGGAACATCTGCCGCATGGTCAGCAATACTTTGTGCTGCAGGCTGTCCGACATTTCCGACACACCGGACATGACCGCCCGCACGTGCACCGGCTTCACGTCCCGCAGCTCCATCCGGCCCAGATAGGACATGATGTGCAGGTTGTAGGCATCCCGGTACATCCGCACGGTGGATGCCCGCAGGCCCTGTTTGTAGCTTTCCATCCAGACTTTTGCCCACTCCCCCACCAGCGTGTGGTCTCCGACGGTAAGGCCCTGACTGTCCTCGTTTCGGACAGCGTCCTCGGCGGCGTTCAGCTCCGCCAGCGTCTTGCCGTATACGATTCGCACCTTGCCGTTGGACAGCGTGATTTTGCGCTGGTAGCGGCCATCCTTGCGCTTTTTCAATTTTGCCATAAAAAATACACCTCCGAAAAATGGGTATGACTTGCAAAGCCTGCCCGGAGGTGGTACAATTACAGATGGTTGGTCGTGTAATTGCCCTTCGGGCAAGCCGATCTATTCAAAACGCTCTCGGTTGCCGCCGGGGGCGTTTTTTTTGAATGTTTTCCGGAGCGGAAAGGGGTCACGCACGACCGTCATTGCAATCCGCCCGGCTGGCTGTTCCCTGTGTAGTTACGAGATTCAGATTTCAGCACCTGGAACATTTTGTAAAGCCGAGAGAAATCGCATAGTCAAGGGTTACTTCGATCGGGTTTTCCATGTTGCTGCAGCTGGACCGGCTGTGATATTTCGTCCCGCCGTTTGTTGGAATCCAGACCATCACCGCCGTTTCTTCCGCCGCGGCCTGCACCGTAGGGGCCGGCGTGGGCTCTGGTGTGGGTTCAGGCGTGGGCTCTGGCGTCGGTGCCGGGGTGGGCTCTGGCGTGGGAGCGGCGGTCGGTTTCGCGCTGGGAGTCGGCGTCGGTTCCGGGGTGGCCGTGCTTGCAATCGCGGATGGCTCTGCGGAAGGCTGAATTTGCCCAGGGTCCTTTGCCCCACCGGTTGCGGCGGAAAATATCACGAGAAGTATCCACGCTGCGCCGATCACGGCAGCTCTGGCCTTTTTGCTCAAATTAACCTTGTCGGTTTTCCAGAACCAGTACGAAAGGAAAAACGGCCACAGCATCAAAATGAGCATCCACTGCAATGCGGCGAAAAGGCAGCCGCCGTTTTTTCCGCCGTTGTTTCCGGCTTTTGGCGTAGAATGACTGGATTTTCTGGAAGAAGATCCGCCCACGTTTTCGGAATAGGAAATTCCCGTTCCCGGTATGCCAACAGATGCCGTTTTTCGCCCCATCGAGCTTACCGTATATCTGGCCCCCTTGCCGCCAAATGACACGCTCGCACTTTTCTTTCCGAGGTTCAGCTTGATGCCAGGCGCTATTTTGACACTTTTTCTAAAACGAAAGCCCATAACGACCACTTTCCTGTCTTTTTCTGTTTGTATTCCTAAGCCTTTCTTCTTTATCCGGCGAGGCTGGGATGAATGTACAAATCTGCTGCGTAATCGCCCAGTTCTATATCCACAATCGATCCGTCGGCAACACCCTGGATCACTGCATCATCAAGCGTAAAGCTGACCACCTTTGACTCGCTTCCACTTGTCATGTCTGCGACCGCCCAGTATTGGATTTCGTCAAAGGCATCGCCGCCCTGATTTTGAATGATATCCGCAACATTCATATAATTCTGGTCGATCGTCAAAGCGTTGGTCAGGCTGGGGCTGATTTTTGCTTTGACAACGAGCACCTTTTTGCCGTCCAGATCATTTTCGTTCCAGCTTAAGAGTTCTCCATGCTGAACGGAATGGGCATCTTCTGTTTGCGATGCAGAAGATGCAGAATCGCCTGCCGCGGACGATGATGAAGCGGATGACCCGCAGGCCGACATGGACACCGCGAGAAGGGCTGACAAGATAAATACAATGTACTTTTTCATAGATTTTCACCTTTCCTCATTTTATAAATTGTTGAAGTCCATTCCCCTGCACTCAGTCCAATATCGTAGAGCTGCTTTGACGTACCCCTCATCAAAATCGAAGTATTCCGCCAGCTGCCATGGTTCCGTATAACCGGATCGTATGGCAGCTTCAATTTTATCTGGAGGAAGGTACTTCTCATAGGATGCGGCCAGAGCCTTATGCTCCGCCTGCCCGGCGGGGCTGTTACTTATTTTTCCGATATCCGATGAGAGATAAAATCAAAATAATTGCGAAAACAGCAAGAAATCCCCATGAGTGCAATATCAAACTTAATACCGCACTAAAGGCGGAGATAACGATGGGTATGCGCAAGAGCTTTCTGTTTTTGTATTTTTGTTCACAAGTAAGTTCAACCTTTTGAGCGTAATGTGGAACTGCCTCATTGCGTTGTGCACGATTTTCGGACCGATGATTAAATTCTGGCTGCGCCTGTTGTTCCTGCGTGCTATTATTTATAGAAACTAACTTTTTCGGCATCTTCGTATAGATTTCAACAATGGCCCAATAATTCGATTCGCCTTTTATCAAATCATATATCTGATTACCGTCATCGTCTGTTTCCTCTTCAACAATTTTGTATTTCCCTCCGCCAATATCGATAGAGATATTCAAAAAATTCTCACTGGACATCAATTTTTTTACTCGTGACGTAGAGCCTTTTTTGATATAGCCAATGGGTACACCATCAGCCTCCACACGGATTGCATTTTTATCATATTTGTTATCTGGCTCTGGAATCAAGATACATTTTTGTGGATTAAAATAAAACTCATAGATTTTTTCATCTGTCATCCCATCCTCAATCAGTTCTCTTTCTGTGCTGTCATAGGATGCGTTATCTTTACTAAGTGACAGAATATTCTCTTGATAATAATTCGTTCCAGCAACATGAAATCGGTCAGTCTTGACATCATAATCCTGTGTCATAGCGTTTTCCCTCACATGCCACGGCAGAGGCCGACGGCTTTTCCTTCGATTTTGACTTCGTTCATCTCCTCACCAATCTTGATGATGGATTGGTAGGCGGGATTCTCTGGGCGCAGTTCGATATAATTGGAGTAAAGGTAAACATGCTTCAGCGTGGCCTCGTTGTCGATTCGGACTGCGGCTATTTCTCCGTTCTCGACCATAGGCTGTATATGAATGGCGACCAGATCGCCGTCCTTGATGGAAGGCTCCATGCTGTCTCCTTTGCACAGAAGCGCGAAGTCGCTGCGCCACTGGGATGGAACGCTGACAACACCTTCCACATTTTGTTCGGCTGTGATGGGTTGCCCGCAGGCGATGCGGCCGACCAGCGGGACTCTGGCCATATCGGGCATTGGAATGAACCCGTCTGGGACATACTCTTCGTTTTGTGTGTAAAGTTCTTCCCTGCCCATGAGAACCAGCGGAGAAACTTGAAGAACATCCGAGAGAGCAGCTAAATTATCTCTCCGAATATTCTTCACTTCTCCTCGTTCCCACTTGGCAACGATACTTTTTCCTACACCACAAGCGCTTGCGACCTGATCCAGAGTTAAACCAAGTTCAGCTCTCCTCGCCCTGATAACATCCTGTAGTTCCATGTGCATCACTCCTGACAAGGCTATTATACCAAGAATGTGTCATAAATGCAACATTTTTAGAAATTATTTTTTTATTTTGTGTCATTTATGGGTTGACACTCTCAAAATGTTGTGATAAGATGATTGTGTCATTAAAGACACAAGGAGGTGAAACAGTTGAACAGCGATAAATTGCTTGGGAAAATCAAAGAGTGCCGTTTTACTCTTGGCGAACTTGCCTCGGCTTCTGGCATGAGTCTTTCATCTTTGCGCCGCAAAATTGAAGGAAAGACAGAATTCACCAGGGATGAAATGCAGAAGTTGTCCGAGTTACTTCATCTCTCTGATAGCGAGTTCCTCTCTATATTTTTCTTCAAAAGTGTCATATAAGACACACCCCCCCCCGTGTCCACCGTGGACACGCCGGAATAAAATAACCACGTAAAGGAGAATGAATCATGACCAATGCCATAGTTTGGACTTTGAACAAAAGGAGGCGAGAATAACGGGAAGGTATTTTAGTACAGAGCCTGGACAGTTTGAGGTTGTATCCTGGTATGCAGATAATGAGATGTATCGTGTAGAGATAACGTTTTCTGTCTCCGGTGACGAGTGGATTGAATTTCAAAAGTCACAGTTATTCCGGGACTTAAAGGCTTATGTTCGCGCTCATAATCAACAAATTCAAGATATGAGTAAACAGCGCCATGACCGGAAATGCACAACGGAAAATAAAGTCAATTTTTATTCGGCGGTTTTCCGGATATGCGAGAAAATCATGGATTTTATCGAAACAAGGAGGTTCCAATGACTGACATTCAAATCTTCAACAATCCCCAGTTCGGCGAGGTTCGCGCCGTGACCATCGACAATGAGCCGTGGTTCGTTGGCAAGGACGTGGCCGAGAGGCTTGGGTACAAGAATACAAAGGATGCGATCCTCAAACATGTCGATGACGAAGACAAAAGAGATGGGGTCGCAATTCGCGACCCCATCGGAAGAAACCAGAACCCCACCATCATCAACGAATCCGGCCTGTACAGCCTGGTGCTGTCCAGCAAGCTGCCTACAGCCAAGGCATTCCGGCGCTGGATCACGTCCGAGGTCATCCCCAGCATCCGCAAAAACGGCGGGTACATCCATGGTCAGGATAGGATGACCGATGCCGAACTGCTCTCCCGTGCGCTGCTGGTGGCACAGCGTCAGATCGAAAGCCGCGACCGACAGCTTGAGGAGATGCAGCCAAAGGCGCTGTTTGCCGATGCGGTCAGCGCAAGCAAGAGCAGCATCCTCATCGGTGAGCTTGCCAAGCTGCTGCGGCAGAACGGCGTGGACATGGGCCAGAACCGCCTGTTTGACTGGATGCGGGATAACGGCTATCTCATCCGGCGGGACGCCACAGACCGCAATATGCCCACCCAGCGCAGCATGGATTTGGGGCTGTTCGAGGTGAAGGAAACCACCATCACCCACAGCGACGGGCACATCACCGTCAACAAAACAGCCAAGGTCACCGGCAAAGGCCAGCAGTATTTCATCAATCTGTTTCTGAAGAAGGAGAAAGCCTCATGACAGACGATATTTTGAACGCCATTCTGGACTATCTGGCCGAAGCGCTGTGCGACCGTATGGCAGCGCGTATGGATGCCAGCCAGCAGAAGTACACCGCCGCCCAGCTGGCCGAGCGCTACGGCACAAGCACCGCCAGCATCCACCGCATGATCCGGGCTGGTGAGTTTGGCGAGACCCTCAACGTGGGAGAGCGCACCAAGCTGGTGACGGCAGAGGGGCTGCGGGAGTTCGAGCGCACCCACACAGGCCCCGGCTATACCCGCAAGGAGCGCCGCGCACCGCGCCGGGCCAGCAGCCGACCAGACCCCGGGCCGATTTGAGAGGAGGATATGAATTATGGTTAAGGCAAACAAAATGCCGCCCCGGTGCTGGAACACCACGGCGGCGGACAAAAAGCGGGAACTCTCGAAAACCTGCTTTTGTGTTATTGTACATCTTTTCCGCGAGTTCGTCAAGGGCGCTGCGGCGATGCTGGGGTTTCTGGCGGTGGCGGCGCTGTGTGAGGCACTGGCGGGGAGCGTGATCTGCTGGCTGATTTTCGCGCTGTGCGTGGTGAGCTGCAACTGGTGCTGCGGCATCCTGATGCCGGTGGTGGAAAGCGAGGTACAGAACGATGCGTGAAATTTTGTTCCGAGGGAAGCGGATGGATAACGGAGACTGGGTTTTCGGTGATTTGATTCGTGAACCATGGGGATATTGCATTCAGGTTGTTACTGGTAGCGGAAATGGGTATAGCCGAAAAAAATACGCGATTACGGAAGAAACTGTCTGCCAGTACACCGGCCTGAAGGACAAGAACGGCAAGCGGATTTTCGAGGGGGATATATGCCACAATACCAGAACGGAAGAAATTGTTTCGGTTAAATGGCATGGAACAATGGCGGGATATGTTTGGAACAAAAGGAGAGCGGATTGCTTTCTCTTTGATTTCGGAGAATTGTTCAGAGCGTGTGACAAATATGAGGTCATCGGCAACATCCACGATAATCCGGAACTGCTGGAGAGAGGTACTCCATGAAAACCGTACAGGACATCATGAAGGAATCCGGCGCGGAGGCGAACATTGCCGCGTTCCGGCAGATGCAGACCACCTACAGCTACGAGAAGAAGGTCCTCCACGCCACCAACGTGGCCCGCAGCTTTTACGACCGCGCCCATGAGCTTGGCTACCAATGCCACGTGAGCGTGGGCGGGCTGGATTCCATCACGCTGCACTACTTCCTCGAAAGCGTCGGCGTGAACGTGCCCTGTATCAGCTGCTCCACGCTGGAGGGCAAGGGCGTGCAGGCGGTACATCAGCGCATCGCTGCCGAGATGGCGGAAAAATACGCCGACTTTGACCAGCGGTTTTCCGCGCAGGAAATCGCGGAGGAGCCTGACCCGGCCCGCCATCAGGCCATGGTGGACTGGAATGCAAAACAGCCTGCTGTACCGAAGTTCTACTTTTTGCGTCCACTCAAAAGCAAGGTCGAGGTTCTGCGGGACTGCGGTTGGCCGGTTCTGTCCAAGGAGATCGCTGGAAAAATCGCGCTGCTGCAAAACCCCACCGAGAAGAACGCCACCGTGCGCCACGCCATTATTACCGGAGAGACAGGCGAATATGGCGGCTGGCAGAAGGACAGCCGCATGAAGCTGAGCCAGCAATGGCTGGAGCTGTTCGGGGGCGCGGACGCGGAAGGTGCGGCGCTTGGGTACAAGGCGGCCCCGTTTAAGGTCAGCGACCGGTGCTGCTACTACCTCAAGGAAAAGCCCTGCGATGACTGGGCCAAGGCGCACAACAGCGTGCCCTACCTTGGCCTGATGGCGTCCGAGGGCGGGCGGCGGCAGAAGTCGCTGATGATGCACGGGTGCAACTACTTTGGCAAAAGCACCATCCGCAGCGCACCGTTTGCCATCTTTGACAGACAGGACCTGTTGCAGCTTGCGTTGGATTTACAGGTGCCCGTTCCGGAGGAATACGGAGCTATCGAGCGGGACCGGTTCGGCAGGCTCTACACCACCGGCGCACAGCGCACCGGCTGTACCATGTGCGGATTTGGCATCCACATGGAAAAACGCCCCCACCGCTTTGACCGCCTTTTGGAGCAGAACCCGAAGGAATGGGAGTTCTGGATGCGTCACGTAGCGCAGGATGAAAACGGCGAGTGGTACGGCTGGGGCCGCGTTCTGGACTATATCGGTGTGGAATGGGAAAACGCACCGGGGCAGGTCGTTGGGCAGCTGTCCATGGAGGCATACCATGGTTGACTGGGACCTGTGGCGCGAATTCAACTGCCCCAGCGGCGCCGACGATGAACAGGGGCATCCCATCACCTGCCCGGAGTGCATCTGGCAGGATACCTGCCTTGCCAACCCGGAAAACAACGGAGATTTTGAAACGGAGGAAACCAATGAAGAATAATCTGAAGTTGACCTACACCGGAAATGTGATTGTGTCCAAGTGGGGAACTAATCTGGGAGACGACAATCTTGAAGAACTGCTCTCTTCGGCTTTGCTGACCGAAAGAGACCTTGAAAGCATGAATTTCACCGCCAGAATCGCTATCACCATCGATGACCTCTCCGAGCCGCTGCGCATCGAGCGGCCGGAAGGAACCGCAGAAAGCGAGGCCTCCCATGCCTAAGACACACTGGAAAAAGCTACACAATCCCAACTACTTTGGGTGCTGGTGCTTTGAGGAGGGCATGGACATGGTGCTCACCATCCGGCATGTCACGCAGGAGCCGGTCAAGGACGAAAACGGCCGGCAGGAGCAGTGCATGGTCATTCACTTCGCGGAACCCGGCGCGAAGCCGCTCATCTGCAACAAGACCAACGCCAAAATGCTGGAAAAGCTCTGCGGCAGCGCTTACATCGAGGACTGGGCCGGAACAAAGATCCAGCTGTATGCCGACCACAACGTCCGCTTTGGCAAGGAGCGGGTGGACGGGGTGCGCATCCGGCCACGGGTGACGCTGTCCGGGCCTGCGCCCATCCTTTGCACGGACTGCGGCAAGGCCATCTCCGGCGGCGAGTTCGGCGGAAAGGCCTACACCGCCGCCCAGATCGCGGGCATCAACCAAAAGCGCTACGGTGTGCCGCTGTGCGCCGAGTGCAGCGCCAAACGAAAGGAGGAGGCAGACCATGACGCTGACGCCTGAAACCTACCACAGCCCGCAGGCGCGGGCGCAGTGGGTAAGCTCCAGCGACATCAAGCGGGCGCGGCGGTGCGAGGCGCAGTGGTACTCCTCTGTCTGCGGAAAGTACATCCAAGACGAGGAAAAGCCTGCCTTCGTGTACGGTCACCTGTTCGAGGCGGCTGTGTGCGGTGCGTCCATGGACACCATTTCGGCAGCGTTCCCGGAGGTATTCTCCACACGCGGGCCGCGCAAGGGAGAGGTCAAGGCGGAATATCTGGGTGCGCTCCAGCTGTCCGAGGCCGTTCGGCGCTCGCCCTTTCTGTCGGCGCTCATTGACCGGTGCCAAAAGCAGGTCATTTTCACCGGCACCATTGAGGGCCTGCCGGTGCGCATGATGGCCGACCTGCTGGATGAGGACGGCAGCATTTACGACATCAAATCCGCCCGCAGCTTTGCCCCGGCGTGGGACAACGATCGGGAGGAATACCGGGAATGGTGGTCGGTGTATGACTATCCAATCCAGCTGTGGGTATACCGGGAAATCGCCCGCCAGAACGGCCTGACGGTGCCCCGCGTTGGCCTCATCGCCGGGGACAAGCAGAATCATGACGTGCAGGCGCTCACCTTTGGGCGGGAGACAATGGCCGCCGCCGGGGCTGACACCCGGTACACCATGCGCCGCATGGACGCCATCCTGTCCGGCGATGCTCCTCAGGAATGCGGGCGGTGCGAATGGTGCCTGTCGCAGAAGATCATCACAGAGTTTACGGAGGTATAAAAGTCCATGTTGAATGTTGTTGCTTTGCAGGGCCGTCTGGCCCGTGACCCGGAGCTGCGCCAGACGCAGGCCGGAAAAGCCGTCACCAATTTTACCATCGCCTGCGACCGGGGCAAGAACCAGACCGACTGGCTTGATGTGGTGGCGTGGGACAAAACAGCCGAATTTATCTGCCGGTATTTCCAGAAGGGCAGCATGATCCTTGTGGAGGGCCGCTTGCAGAGCCGGAAGTATCAGGACAAAAACGGGAACAGCCGCACCGCCGTCGAGGTGGTGGCAGGAAATGTGAATTTCTGCGGAAAGAAAGAGGAAACCGAACCGAAGGCGTCCGCGTACGGTGATTCGGATGTGTACGCCCCCATTGATGAAACGGAAGATGTCCCGTTCTGAGTACCGCCGCCGCCCCATGAACCGCCGCCGCGCGCCGTCTGAGCTGCATCGCGGCCTTCCGCCGGAGGTGTTCGCCCGCATTGTGGAGCGCGTCCCCATGACGGAGGCGGCCGCCAGGTACGGGCTGACCCTGAGCCGACAAGGCACCTGCTGCTGCCCGTTTCACAGCGAGAAAACGCCCAGCTTCAAGGTGTACCCCGGCACCGGCGGATTCTACTGCTTTGGCTGCGGGGCGGGCGGCGATGTGGTGACCTTCGTGGAAAAGTTTCTGAATCTGTCCCCGGCGCAGGCCGCAAGGCGTCTGGATGCGGACTTTTCCCTCGGCCTGTTTGATTCTGCCGCCCCGCCGGATGACAGCTGGAAACAGAGCAAAGCGGAACGGGAGCGGTCGGAACAGGAAAAGGAATCCAAGGACTGGCAGCTGGTTCTGGAGCTGCGCAGACTGCACCGCATCCCGCCGCCGCCCGCCACCGACCCGGAAACCTACGCCCAGGCGAAGGCACTGGAAGAATATCTGGAATACGTAAAAGAGACGAGGTGAACAGCCATTTCCAACTATACAAAGGAAGATTATCTGGAGACAGACAAACCCTATGCCGAACTGGCAGGCATCAAAAATCCATTTGAAAACAAGCGGGCGCTGGAACGATTCTCCATGGACGCGGCGGCGGTGGGCGTGAAGAATTTCAAGGCGCTGTACAAGGCCTACTGCGACGCCATGCGCGGCGCCTTCGTGCCGGAGAACCATTCCACCGACGTGCAGGGGCAGGCGCTGGATCTGAACTGCGGCGACTGGCTGGTGGACGAATACGGCGTGCGGCGTGGCATCGGCGGCAGCGAAACGGTGGCCTGTCAGTTCCCGGTGCTGCTGACGCGGCGGTTTGAAAACATCGACACCGGCGCGGAAAAGGTGGAGCTGTCCTTCCGCAAGGGCGGCCTGTGGCGCAAACTCATCGTGCCGTGCAGCCAGTACGCCACCCCCAAGGAGCTGGTGAAGCTGTCCGATGCGGGGCTTGGCATCAATCTGCGGATGGCGCAGGATCTGAGCGACTACCTCACCGACCTGTACGCCCTCAACTTTGACCGCCTGCCGGTGAGCAAATCCGTCAGCCGTCTCGGCTGGGTGGGCGAGGGGCAGTTTTCCCCCTTCGTGGAGGACGTCACCTACGACGGCGGCGCGGAGTACGCCCCGGTGTTTGACGCCACCGCGCCCCGCGGCAGCTTTGAGGACTGGCTGACCGCGGCGCGGGCCTTCCGCCGGGAGAGCACCGCCGCCCGCATCGTGCTGGCCGCCAGCTTTGCCAGCGTGCTCATCAAACCGCTGGGGGCGCTGCCGTTTTTCGTGCATCTGTGGGGCGTGGATTCCTCCACCGGCAAAACCGTGGCGCTGATGGCCGCCGCCAGCGTCTGGGCAAACCCGGAAATGGGCAAGTACGTCAAGACCTTTGACTGCACCGATGTGGGCTATGAGCGCACGGCGGCGTTCCTCAACAGCCTGCCCATGTGCATTGATGAATTGCAGCTTTCCAAAAACGCCCGTGGGCAGGTGGTGTTCAACGTCTACCGTCTGGCGCAGGGCGCGGGCCGCACCCGGGGCAACCGGGGCGGCGGCGTGGACGTGACCCCAACCTGGGCCAACGCCATCCTCACCACCGGCGAGACCCCCATCAACGGCACGGGAGCCGGCGCGGGCGCGGTGAACCGGGTCATTGAAATCGAATGCACCAGCGCCCACAAGGTAGTGGCGGACGGGCGCGGCACCGTCAAAGCGTTCCGCAAAAGCTACGGCCACGCAGGGCGGGCCTTTGTGCAAACGCTGCTGGAGCCGGGCAACTTGCAGCGGGCGCGGGACATCTACGAAAGCTGCTTTGCCATGCTGAACAGCAGCGCCACCACCGACAAGCAGGCCATGGCGGCGGCGCTCATCGTGACGGCGGACATTCTGGCCACGCTGTGGATTTTCAAGGACGGCAGCGGCCTGACCTGCGAGGAACTGGCGCGGTTTCTGGCGAGCCGGGAGGCGGTCAGCACCGGCCTGCGCGGGTATGAGTATCTGTGCGACTGGGTCTCCACCAATCTGAACAGGTTCGATTCCGCCACCGGCGAAGTGCTGCAGGGGGACATCCTCGGCAAAATCGAGGGGGATTTTGTGTACATCATTGCCACGCGGTTCAGCGCGGCGCTGACGGACGGCGGCTTTGACCCGCAGGCGGTGCGCAGCTACATGGCATCCAATGGCCTGCTGAGGCTGTCCTCCGAGAAAAAGAACACGGTTCCGCATCGGATACACGGTATTTTGACAAAATGCGTCTGTGTGCGCATGGGTGGCGTGCCAGAGGTTGAGGACCCTTTCACAGGAGAGCAAGTTACCATTTCATACTGTTAGCGGTAACACATAGGGTAACACATTTTCGACGATATTACGAATTAAAACGTGAATGTTACCCCTGAACCCCGAAAATCACTCACATACACACTCTATAGAAACACACACATACACACAGGCGAAATGATAGTATCTGTTTTTTCCTTTAAGGAAATGTGCAAAACAGGGGTTAAGGGGTAACATGGAAAAAATAGAACGATAATTCGACAATAAAACGTTACCCATAGTATGGTAACACATGGGTTCATAGGGTTACACAAGGAGGTACATATTTTGCAGAACATCACCCTGCGCCCCTACCAGAAGGAGTGCATTGACATCGTTGAGACCATGCCGCCCGGGCGCTACCTGTGCAAGATGGCCACCGGCATGGGCAAGACCGTCGTATTCAGCCACCTGCCGCGCCGGGGGAAAATGCTGATTCTTTCCCACCGGGAGGAACTGGTGCGCCAGCCGCTGAAATATTTCCCCTGCAAGACCGGCGTGGAGCAGGCCGGCGAACACGCCCCGCCGGATGCGGAGGTGGTCAGCGCCTCGGTGCAGACGCTGGTGCACCGTCTGGAGCGGTTCGCGCCGGAGGAATTTGACATCATTGTGGTGGACGAGGCGCACCACGCGGCGGCGCGCAGCTACCGCAAATGCCTTGACTACTTCACGCCCCGCCTGCTGCTGGGCTTCACCGCCACCCCAAACCGGGCGGACGGCGTGCGGCTGAACGACGTCTTTGACCGCATCATCTTTGACCGGGATCTCAAGTGGGGCATCCAAAACGGCTACCTATCGGACATTGACTGCAAGAGGGTGAACATCGGGTTTGATCTGCGCGGCGTCCACACCCGCGCCGGCGACTACGCCCCCGGCGAGCTGGCGCAGGCTATGGAGGGCACCGCCGACGCCATCGCGGAAACCTTCCGCACCCTTGCCCGCGGCGCCACGCTGATTTTTGCCGTCAACGTGGAGCAGTGCCACGAAATCGCCCGGCGCATTCCCGGCGCGGTGGTGGTGACCGGCGAGACCAAAGACCGCGCCGGCATCATTAAGCGCTTTACCAACGGCGAAATCCCCTGCATCGTCAACTGCATGGTGTTCACCGAGGGCACCGACATTCCCCGCGTGGAGACCGTCATCATCGCCCGCCCCACCCGGTCGGACAGCCTGTACACCCAGATGGTGGGGCGCGGCCTGCGGCTGTATCCGGGCAAGGAGCGCCTGACCCTTATCGACTGCGTGGGCGTGACCGGCAAGGCCAGCCTGTGCACCGCGCCGAGCCTGCTGGGCATCGACATGAAGGACATCCCGCCCGCGCGGCAGAAGGACGTGGAGGGCCTGCTGTTCGAGCTGCCCGCCAAGGCACAGCGCGCCGCCGACTGCCCCCAGAGCTGGGTGCGCAACGTGGAAACGGTGGATCTGTGGGCGCAGGAGCAGCAGGTCAACACACACGGCGTCAACTGGTTCAAAATGCCGGACGGCAGCCTTGTGTGCAGCCTCAAGGACAGGGAGCGGATGGTCATTCCGCCCGCCGACGAGCTGGGCAGCGTGGAAGTGGCCGGGCACCGCATGACGCTGCAGCAAGCCATCGACCGGGCCTACACCCGGCTGCAGGAGTTCTACCCGGAGCAGGCCTACATCTGGGATTTGAGCAAGGCCGCCCGCTGGGGCGGCGCACCGGCCAGCGAGGCGCAGATGCGGCTCATCAGGCGCAAGTGCCGGGGCAGATTTGAGGTTCCCGGCAGCCTGACCAAGCTGCAGGCCAGTCAGGTTCTGAACCGGCTGATGAACGGAGGCACAGCATGAAACAACACAACATCGACCTTTCCACCGAGGACGGCCACCAGTACGCCCTGATGCTGTGGAGCCAGCAGGCCTCCGTCCGGGCGCAGTACCCGGAACTGGCCATGCTCTACCACATCGAGAACGAGCGCCAGTGCTCCCCGCAGCAGGCCGCCCGCCGCAAGCGCATGGGCGTGAAAAAGGGCGTGCCGGACCTCTGCCTGCCGGTGGCGCGGGGACGGTACCACGGGCTGTACATCGAGCTGAAAACGCCCACCGGCCGCGCCACGCCGGACCAGCGCTGGTGGTGCGAGCGTCTGAACGCAGAGGGCTGCTTTGCGGAAATCTGCCACGGCTGGGAGAGCGCCGCGAAGGTGCTGGCGTGGTATCTGGGGCTGGGGAAGGAGGAACGCCCATGAAAGCCATGATACGAATGAACGCTCACCAGCGCCAGCAGGCGCACAGAGAAATCAGACAGATGGTGGCGGAGGAACTGGAAAAAGAACGGGACGATATTGTAACCAGGGCCATGTATCTGACACTCATTGCCTGCCAGCAGGTTGGACTGAGCGCCCGAACGCTGCGACGCATCCGGGACGCTATCCCTATGGTGACCGAGAGGTACGCCGATTACAAAACCGACGGCCTTGCCGATGCCTGGGCGAAGATGATGCTGGACGGGGCTGGTGTGGAAGTGCCGGAAACGGAGGAAAAGCAGTAAATGTCAGAGCTTGTAAACAAAAGATGCACCTTGTGCGGTGATCTTATGGAAAACGTAGCACCTCGCAGGAGATACTGCGATTCCTGCAAGGGTTCGCTTCACGAAGCCAGAATAACCGGAAGGCGGAAGAAAAATATTGAGAAAAAAGTCAAGAAAAAGGAGCAAACCGGCATCCTTGCCGTTGTGAGAAAGGCGAATGCGCTGGGAATGAGCTACGGGCAGTACGTTGCAAAATTTGATGCACGAAGGGGGAACACTTAATTGAGCAAACCGCGTGAGATCTGGTGGAGCTACGTTAAGGCGATGATACGCCGGTACCCGGAACTGTGTGCCAGGGAGGCGGAGCTGCACAGACAGAGCCTTTCCCAGAGCATCACCGGTATGCCTCACGGCAGCGGTAAAATTAGTGACCCTGTGGCAGAGGCGGCCCTGCGGGAACTGCCGGACAAGCAGCAGCGCGAGCTGAATGCGGTTCGTGGTGCCATTGCCAATACAAGGGCGCTGCCTGACGGAGAGGAACGCCTGCGCATGATAAAACTTGTGTTCTGGGACAAGACGTGCAATCTGGACGGAGCGGCCATGAAGCTTCATCGATGCATTGCGACCATCAAGATTTGGCACGGAGATTTCATCCGAGCGGTTGAGAAAGAGTTGGACTTGCCATAAGAATATACCTTAGAGCCAAGAAACTGTGGTAAAATGGTAGCATGGAGTTTCCGGAATACGGAAACTCTCCGGGATTCATTGAGATTCCTCTCCTTTCGCGTATGGCCCCAGCGCCGCAAGGCGTAGCGTGTATATGGGCCGATGGCGGTGCGAATCCGCTTTTATAAGGCATCCATCCGGGTGCCTTGTTTTTATACAATTTGGGAGGTGCGCCATGCTGAAATCCTGTCAGTACTGTGGGCGCATCCATGATAGCAGATTCGACTGTGGAAAAAGGCCAGTGCAAAAAAAGTTTTATCCCAAAAAGAGAGGAGCCGCAGATTTGTTCCGCTCCACCAAAGAGTGGCAGCGGACCCGTGAGATGGTGCGAGCGCGTGACAGAAACCTGTGCCGGTGGTGTCTATCGCGTGGGATGCTGTCATACGACAAGCTGTCCGTGCATCACATAGAGCCGCTGGAACAGGCGTGGGAGTTGCGCAGCGAGGAAGATAATCTCATCACGCTGTGCCCGATCTGCCACGAGATGGCGGAATCCGGGAAAATCCCACGGGATGCGCTGCACAAACTGACACAGGAGCCTACGCGGATATCCCCCCTGCCCCGAAATGGTAAAAAATGGTAGTTAGGGACACCAACGAGGGGGACACAGAAAAACGAAATATTCCCGAAATGAGAGTTAGGAGAAAAGCGAATGGCAAGACCAAGCAAAGCAGTGGTGGCGCTGAACCGGCACGCCACGAAGGAGGAACTGAACATTCGATCGATGGCGGAGAAGTCTCTTCTTACCGGCCAATCGATGACAGAGCAGCCGAAGGTGGCGGGCGATCCGATTGCCCACGCGGAATTCGAGCGCCTTCTTCCGATTCTGACAGCCATCGGAAAAAATGACGCGCTGTATGAGAACATCATCAACCGGTACTGCCTGCTTCGCTCTGAATGCGAGGAGTTTCAGCGCCTGAAGGAACGGTTTGAAGACAATCTCGCCGCTCTGGACGATGATGAGGGCTTGGAGGCGCCGGCAAAGTACAGGATGCAGGCCGCGATGCAGAAATCCATTCTGGATGCGGACGGCCGGGTGCAGTCGAAGCGGAAAATGATGTTTGACATTGAAAAGGAGTGTGCCATGACGGTGGCCAGCGCGATGCGCAGCGTGCCGAAGGCGCCGATCGAGCCGAAAAATCCGCTCCTGGAGATCGTCGGCGGTGGCTGATACCGTCAAGCGCGGCAAGGCAGTGCGGTACGCCAGATGGTGCTGCCTGCCTGACAATGACAAGGTACCCATCTACGTGAAAAAACAGTGCTCCCAATGGCTTGACATTGTGTATGGCCGGTTGAGCGGTATTTTTGTGGACGATGAGGCGTACCGTCGCGTCTGCCAGCTGCTTCGACTGATGACCCATCCTGATCTTGGAACACCGCTCTACGATAGCCTGGAGGATTATGCCTGGCTGTTTATCGTGGCGGTGCTTTGCACCAAAACCCGCAAGGGGAAGCATCGGTATTACCAGACGGCGCTTTTGGAGATATGCCGAAAAAATTACAAGACTTTTAACTCCGGCGTTATTTTCGTGCTTTTGTTTCTGACCGAGCCGCGCTTCAGCCGGTTTTTTTCGGTGGCGCCGGATCTCAAACTGTCCAGCGAGCTGAAGTTGGCGATCCGGAAGATCATCAAGAGTAGCCCGGCGCTGGCGGACAGCAGCGTGTTCAAGGTGATGCGCAGCGAGATTCGGTGCAAACTCAACGATAGCGAATACACGCCGCTGGCTTACAGCAACGACCGCATGGACGGCAAACTGGCAAACGCATTTCTCGCCGATGAGGCGGGCGCCATGGACGCCTACCCCATCGAGGCAATGCGATCGTCTCAGATTACGCTGGCGGATAAGCTTGGCATCATCATCTCAACTCAGTATCCAAACGATGACAACGCCTTTCTGGATGAGATCGACATCTCCAAGAAAGTCCTGGATGGTCTTTTGGACAGTCAGCGGCGGTTCAGCCTGCTTTATGAGCCTGACCAGTGCTTTCTCACAGATGACCAGTGGATGACGGATGACCGGATCATCTGCCAGTCCAATCCGGTGGCGATTGACAATCATCTGGTGATGGACGCGCTGCTTGAGATGCGATCCATGGCAGTGCTCTACGAAAACAAGCGCGAAAATTATCTTTGCAAGCACAACAACATCAAGTACAAGGGCCTTGGTGTGGAAGGCTATGTGGAGATCACAAAGGTACAGGCATGCTCGCGGCCTCGCGATTTGGAATTCTGGAGGGGCCGGCCGGTGTACCTGGGGCTTGACCTGTCGATGTCTGACGACAACACATCAGTTGCTATGGCCACCGTGGCGGGCAATGTTCTGTATGCGGCGGTGTTCGGCTTTGTGCCAGCAGATCGGGTCGATCTTAAAAGCAAAAAAGAGAGCGTCGACTATCGAAGGCTCATCAAGCAGGGAGTCTGCTTTTCCTGCGGCGGGGAGGTCATTGACTATGGCTTTGTGGAACAGTTCATTCTGTCACTGCCGGAGCGGTACGGCGTGAACATCGTGCAGGTGGGGTATGACCGGTGGAACGCCCTGTCCACCGTGCAAAAGCTGGAGGCGGCAGGGCTGGAATGTGTGGAGATCAAGCAGCATTCCAGTGTGCTGCACAGCCCCACCAAGCTGCTGCGGGAGAAGATTTTACAAAAGGAATTTGTGTACGATGAAAACAAAATGCTGGAAATCAACTTCCAGAACGCCCGCTGCACCGAGGACACCAACAGAAACAAGTACGTGAACAAGAAAAAGTCCGAGGGCAAGGTGGACGAGGTCGTGGCGCTCATCAACGCCACCTATCTGGTGGAGCAGGATATGCTGTTCGGCCACGACAGCTTTGTGGCGCAGTTTTGAGAGGTGGAAATAATGCCGTTTTGGAGAAAAAAGGAGCCGCGGGCGACTGCGGAAGATACGCTGCTGTCCGTATTGATGGGCGGATGCCCGGTCACAAGAGAGATGGCCCTGCAGGTGCCCACCGTGGCGGGCGGCATCGACCTGATTGCCAACATCATTGCGGGCACGCCCATCAAGCTGTACAAGGATGTGCAGGGTGCAAAGGCGCAGGAAATCACAGACGACCACCGCCTGCGCCTGCTCAACGATGAGACCGGCGACACCCTCAACGCCAACCAGTTCTGGCGGGCCATGGTGCGGGACTATTACCTTGGAAAGGGCGGATACGCCTACATTAGCCGTCAGGGAACCAGCGTGGTGTCGCTGCATTATGTGGAGGAAGGCCGGGTGACGGTGCTGAAAAACACCGACGCCATCTTCAAGGACTTTGACCTGTGCGTGGACGGGGTGCGCTACCGGCCCTTCGAGTTCCTCAAGGTGCTGCGCAATACCACCGACGGCGCGCAGGGCGTGCCCATGACGGTGGAAAGCGCCAAGCTCATCGAGACGGCCTACGCATCCATGGTATTTGAGCGCAACATGGTGCGCCGGGGCGGCAACAAAAAAGGCTTTTTGAAGTCCGAGAGCAAGCTGGACCCTGATAGCCTGTCCGAGCTTCGGCGAGCCTTCTCCAGACTGTACAGTGCGGATTCGGAAGGCAGCGACAACTTTGTTGTGCTCAACAAGGGCATTGATTTCAAGGAATCCAGCAACACCAGCGTGGAATTGCAGCTCAACGAGAACAAAGTAACCAATGCGTCGGAGTTTGCCAAGCTGTTCCACGTTTCGGCGGACTGTATTCAGGGCCGCGCCAGCGAACAGGACGTGGCCAGCATCGCCCGTCTGGCGGCCATTCCGCTGATGAACGCCATCCAGTGTGCACTGAACAAGGATCTTTTGCTGGAGAGCGAGAAGGGGCTGCTGTACTTTGCCTTCGACACCAAAGAGCTGCTGCGCGGCGACATGAAGAGCCGGTTTGCCGCCTACAAGACGGCGCTGGACGCCAACTTTATGCAGATCGACGAGGTCCGGTACGCGGAGGACATGGAGCCGCTGGGCCTTGACTGGATCCGCCTTGGCCTGCAGGATGTGCTTTATAATCCTAAAACAGGAGAACTGTTTACGCCTAATACAGGCTCCAGGCAGACTCTTGGACCGGAAATGAATAATGACCCGGACTACGAGGATCTCCATTAGGATTGACCATTTATAAACAAATACAAAAACCACGATGTGCCACACCGTGGTTTTTTCATGCCTGTTTGCCCTGCATGAGGGGCTGACGGGCACATTTTATTCCACAAAACAACAGGAGGTGGCAGCTTTGCAACTGGAATATCGCGCTGACGGGGCGCACATTTCCGGCTATGTGAACGTGACCGAAAAGAAGAGTCGGCCTGTGATGACTCCCCATGGCCGCGTGGTCGAGGAAATCGAGCCACGGGCATTCGGGGAGGCCATCAAACGGGCGGGCAACATTACGCTGACGGTGGACCACGACAGCGGCCATGTGTACGCCGAAACTCAAAACGGCACACTGACGCTGCGGGAGGACGCCATCGGCCTGCACGCGGATGTGCTGATCCGGGACGAGACCCTGATCCAGCTTGCCCGGGATGGCAAAATACGCGGCTGGAGCTTTGGTATGTACAACGTGCAGGATGAGCTGGAGCAGCGGGCCGACGACCTGCCGCTGCGGAGAATCAAGGCGCTTGACCTTGACCACGTGACACTGGTCGTCAACAAATGCCCGGTGTACTCGGCCACCAGCGTGGAGCTGCGGGCGGGCGGCGAGACCGTTCTGGAGACCCGCACGCTGGAAACTCCCATGCAAATGCAGGATTCCATTCCTGTTTTTGACAATTCCGCCTTCCGCGATCGTGTGAAGGCACTGACCAAAAAGTGAGGTAGATAAAAATGAAACTGAAAGCATTGACCGAGAAGCGCTCCGAACTGGTGAGCAAGATGAACGGCCTTGTGTCCACTGCGGACACCGAGAACCGCGCCATGACCGATGAGGAGACCGCCGCTTTTGACGCCGCCGAGAAGGAAGTCAAGGCGCTGGATGAAACGATTTCCCGGGAGGAGCGTGCCCGCGGCCTGTCCATCCCCGACAGGACCCACGAAAAGGCGCAGTCCACCGCGGAGCAGGAGGAGCGGGCCTTTGCCAACTATGTCCTGGGCCGTGCGCAGGAGCAGCGCGCCGGTGAGATCCAGCTCACCCAGGGGGCGAATGGCGCCATCGTGCCGGTGAGCATCGCCAACCGCATTGTTAAGGCTGTGCGCGACAAGGTTCCCTTCCTGCAGCTTGCTGATGTGGTGAATACCAACGGCAAGCTGAGCGTGCCTGTCTACACTGAGACCGAGGCCACCAAGATCAACGCCAACTACGTGGATGAGGGCACCGATCTGACCGACAATGTCGGCAAGTTCACCAGCATCGATCTGACCGGCTACGTCATCGGGGCGCTGGCCCTCATCTCCAACAAGCTGAAGGACAACACCGATCTGGATGTCGTTGGCTTCATCGTCGGTCAGGTGTCGGACGCCATCGCCACCAAGCTGGAGGGAGAGTTCATCAACGGTACGGCCGGCAAGATCACCGGCATCCTGTCTGCTGAAAAATCCATTACCGCAGCATCTGCCACTGCGGTCACCTATGATGAGCTGGTCAGCCTCAAGCACAGCCTCAAGCAGCGGTTCCGCGCCAACGCTCGCTTCATCATGGCCCCCGAAACTTACACCGCCATCTGCAAGCTCAAGGACAACAACGGCATCCCCTATTTCAAGGAGGATGAGTACAAGATCCTTGGCCTCCCGGTCATCGAGTCCGACAGCATGCCCGCCATGAAGGCTGGCAGTAAGGCCATCGTCTGCGCTGACCTGTCCGGCTACACCATCAAGATGACCAAGGCTGTAGAGATTCAGGTTCTTCGGGAAAAGTTTGCAACCAAGAACATGCTGGGCGTTCTCGCCTTCGGCGAGTATGACGGCAAAATCACCGATGGCAAGAAGATCGCTGTCCTGACCATGAAGGCGTCCTGATGAAACTCTCTCAGGTGACGCAGGATGTGGTCTGCCAGTATTTGCGTCTTCCGGACGGATATGACCCGTACCTGATGGAAGGAATCATGGATTCCGCGCGGTCTTATATTCTGGGGCACACCGGCCTGACGCCGGAGCAGGCGGACGAGCATGACGATCTCGTAATGGCGTACCTGCTGCTGTGCCAGGACATGTACGACAACCGAAGCGCGGCGCAGGACGAGAAATCCGTGAATCGAACGCTGGACACCATTTTGAGTCTGCACACGAGGAATCTTGTATGATCGTTGATCCCGGAAAGCTGCGCCACAGGGTTGAGCTGCAGCAATACACCATTACGACCGACTCTGTAGGGAACCAGCGGCAGAGCTGGAAAACCGTCGTAGCGCTCTGGGCTGGTGTCAACAGCCTGTACGGTCAGGAATACTGGGCCGCTGCCGCTCAGGGACAGCAGAATACCGTGGTATTTGTTGTCCGTCACACGCCGATGCTGGCACAGCTGTTCCGGGACTGCGATCTGACCCGGTGGCGTATCCTGCTGGAAGGGCAGCCCTACGCTATTCAAAGCTGCGATGATATGGAATACAGGCATGTCTTTGTAAAAATAAAGGCGGTGAGGTCATGAGCAAATCAATCACAGTTGATGCGCTGGCCGCTGCGGTGGCCGAGGAGCTGGAAAGCTACCGGCAGGACGTGACGGATGGTTTGAAAAAGAGCGTGAAAGACGCGGGGAAGCAATGTCTGAATGAAATACGGAATGCAAGCCCTGTCCGTACAGGGCGCTACCGCAAGGGCTGGCAGACATCCAAAGCCTATGAAAGTTCAGAGGAGATCCGCGTGATCGTTCACAACAAAACCGATTACCAACGGACCCATCTGCTGGAAAACGGCCATCTGACCCGCGACGGTGTGAGCAGGGTGCCCGGCATTCCCCACATTGCCCCGGCGGAGCAGCACGCGGCAGAGATGCTTCACGACAAGGTAAAGGTGGTGGTGCGCAGATGACTGCTGAACAGCTGACGGAGCTTTTGCGCACCACAGGCCTGCCTGTGGCCTACGACCATTTCCGGGAGTCAACGCCTCTGCCGCATGTTGTCTGGAGGGAGGGGCGCTCCAATCATTTTGCGGCTGACGGAGTGGTCTATCACAAAGTCCGGCGAGTCATTGTGGAATTGTACACCGAGAGAAAAGAGCCGCAGACCGAGGCGCTTGTGGAAACAGCGCTTTCCCGTTTTGTGTGGAGCCGGGACGAGGTGTACATCCAGACCGAAAACTGCTATCTCATCACATATGAATTCGAGGTGTAACCCATGGATAAAGTGAAATTCAACATCAAAAATGTGCATTATGCCCCCATGAACGAGGAGACGGGCACGTGGGAAAAACCGGTTGCCATCCCCGGCGCGGTGAACTTTTCTCTGGCCCCCGTTGGCGAGGTGACCAAGTTCTACGCGGACGGTGTTCTGTACTACACCTGCGCTGCCAACAACGGCTACGAGGGCGATCTGGAAATGGCGATGTTCCCGGCCCACTTCCTGAAGTCCATCTATGGCGTGACCGAGGGCACAACCAGCAAGGTGCTGATCGAGAACGCAAACGCCAGGCCGAAACCGTTCGCCCTCCTGTTCGAGGAGGAGGGTGATTCCGCGGGAACCATGTTTGTGCTGTACAACTGCACCGCTACCCGTCCCGAGCGGAGCTTTGAGACGACCGGCGAGAACAAGGACCCATCCACGAGCAAAATCAGCGTGACGGTTGGGCCGATGCTCAATGGCAATGTGCTGGCTATGACCCAGGACGACACCCCCGAAGAAACCAAAAACAAGTGGTATGATGCCGTTTATGAGGAGGGCAAGTGATGGAGCGCACTGTTCTGATTGACGGAAAATCGGTCAAGATGCGGGCAAGCGCGCTGATTCCCCGGCTGTACCGGTTCAAGTTCGGCCGCGACCTTGTGTCGGACATGAACCAGCTGCGCAAAAGCTGGAAACGGGTGCAGGAACTGCCCGCAGACGCCACTGATGAACAGAGGCAGGACGCCCAGCTGGACGCCGCCGACCTGACCATTTTTGAGAATGTGGCCTACCTGATGGCAAAAAACGCCGGGGAACCCCTGCCGGACACGCCGGATGAGTGGCTGGACGGCATGGACGGCGTGTTTTCGGTGTATGAGGTGCTGCCGGTGATTCTGGAGCTGTGGGGCCAGAACCTTGCCACCACCTCCACCCCTAAAAAAAAATAACCCCCATAGACCGTGAGCCAAACGGCGCTATTTTCATGCTGCGCTGCGCCGAGCTTGGCCTGCACACCGAGGACCTTTCCTGCATGACGATGGGCATGGTCTACGATCTTCTCACAGAAAGAGCCAACGATCATGAGAAATATGCCAAAAAGCCGGCAGCAGGCAGCATGAAAGCGTTCTTCGCAGGAGGTGGAAAACTTGGCTGACAAGTACAAAGGAATCGTTGTTCAGATCGGCGGCGACACCACCGGGTTGTCCAAGGCGCTGTCATCGGTCAACAAGCAAATATCCGGCACCCAGAAAGAGCTGAAACAGGTTGAACGACTGCTCAAGCTGGATCCTACCAATACAAAGCTGCTGGAACAGAAACAGCGCCTTCTGGCGGATGCCATCGGTGAGACCAAAACCAAGCTGGATGCACTGAAGCAGGCCAATGAGAAAGCTGCTGCATCCGCCAAAAACTACGATGCATGGAAGGCAAAATACGACCCAATCCAGGCGGAGATCGACCAGACATCGAAAAAGCTTGAAAAACTGAGGGATGCACAGAAGGATCTGGAGGAGTCCGGGAAAATCGATACCGATGAGTACCGGAATCTCCAATCCGAAGCGGAGGAGTCTACCAAAAGGCTCAAAGAGCTGAAAGCGCAGGCAAAGGCGGTATCAGAGGAATTTGACAACCCGATCAGCCCTGAAATGATGGATTCCCTGCAAAGGGAACTGATTGAAAGCCAGCAGGAGTTGGATCGGTTGGAGAAAAAAGCACGCCAGTTCGGCAGTGTGTTTTCCCAGCAGATGCAGGTCACAGGCGGAAAAATCAGCGAGTTTGGGGACAAGGTATCCGGTGTTGGGCAGAAGCTGCTGCCGATCACCGGCGCTGTGGCTGGCATCGGAGCTGCCGCCGTCAAAACCAGCGCGGACTTTGACAGCGCTATGGCCAAGGTGCAGGCCCTTTCCGGTGCGTCCGGCAAAGAACTTGAGCGTCTGCGTGAAGCCGCGCTGGAAATGGGAGAAACCACCGCATTTTCCGCCACAGAGGCCGCCGACGCACTTGGCTACATGGCCTTGGCCGGATGGGACGCGGAGCAGAGCATCACGGCTCTTCCTGCGGTGCTGAACCTGGCGGCGGCTTCCGGTATGGATCTGGCGCAGGCCAGTGACATGGTGACGGACTACCTATCCGCTTTTAACATGGAGGCGTCTGACGCGGCCTATTTCAGCGACCTGCTGGCCTATGCGCAGGCAAACAGCAATACCACCGCGGAGCAGCTTGGAGAGGCGTACAAAAACTGCGCCGCCAACCTGAACGCGGCGGGGCAGGACGTGGAGACCGTCACCAGTATGCTGGAGGCCATGGCCAATCAGGGGCTGAAAGGCAGCGAGGCAGGCACCGCGCTGAACGCCATCATGCGTGACATCACTGCCCAGATGGATGAGGGCGCCATCAAAATCGGGGACACTTCGGTTGCGGTACAGGATGCGGACGGCAACTTCCGCGACCTGACGGACATCCTGTCCGATGTGCAGGCTGCTACGGAGGGGATGGGAACAGCGCAGCAGGCAGCAGCGCTCTCCACCACCTTTACGGCGGACTCCACCAAGGGGCTGAATCTGCTCTTTAACGAGGGCATGGAGGCCGTTGCCGGCTATGAAGAGTCGCTGCGCGGCGGGCTTGGAACCGCCTCGCAGCAGGCAGAAACCATGCTCGACAACCTGAATGGCCAGCTCACGCTGCTGAAATCCGCACTGGAAGGCGCGGCCATCACCATCGGCGAAACGCTTACGCCCATGATCTCCAAGTTGGTGGATTATGTGCAGCAGGCTGTTGACTGGTTCAATTCTATGGATCAAGGCCAGCAGCAGATGGTTGTCACCATCGGGCTTGTAGCTACCGCCATCGGACCGATGCTGATGGTTCTCGGCAGCGTCATTTCAGCCATAGGAACCATCACAACAGGGGTCGGCGCGCTCTCCGGCTTTCTCGTCGGAACCGCAGTTCCGTCCATAACGGGCGCCCTGTCCGGTCTGTTTGCGTTCCTCGCGGCAAATCCCGTTCTGTTTATCATTGCGGGCATTACAGCCGCCATCGTGGCACTGGTGGCACTTATCGCCACAAAGGGAGATGAAATCCAGGCAATTTTGCAGAGTGTTGATAACTTCCTGCAGGGAATATTTGCCACCAACTGGTCGAACGTGTTTGGCCCTGTGCTCGGCGGGATTCTGAATGCTTTCTTTGCAAATCTCAAAAACATATGGGATTCCATCAAACAGGTTTTTGACGGGGTCATCGACTTTATCCGTGGCATCTTCACAGGAAACTGGGAGCGCGCATGGAACGGTGTCAGGGACATTTTCTCCGGAATCTTCGGAGCACTGGAAGGGATTGCCAAGGCTCCCATCAATGCGATTATTGGTCTTGTGAATGGCGCAATCGGCCAGATCAATAACCTGATCGATACGATAAACAGAATACCGTTTGTCAACGTTGGCAGAATCGGAGATATTCCATTCATGGCAAAAGGCGGCGTTCTCTCCAACGGTTCTGCCGTTGTGGGCGAGGCTGGGCCTGAGCTGCTGACGGTGTCTGGAGGAAAAGGCATCGTTCAGCCTCTGACAAACCAGACCAACAAAACCAACAACTTCGGGGCAACAAATATCTATGTCTACGGATCTTCCGGACAGGACCCCAGAGAACTCGCGCGGTATGTCATGGAAGAAATCCGTTTTGAGCAGCAGAGGAAGGAGGCACAGTTTGCTTGAAACACACAGACAGGGCCATCTGGTTTGATGGTGTATGCAGTGCGGAGTTCGGCATTGTCGTGAGCGGAGAACAGCGTTTTGACGCACCGGAACGAGATATTGAGCAACTGTCCATCCCCGGACGGAACGGATGCCTGACCATCGACAATGGCCGATACAAGAACATCGAGATCAGCTACAATGCCGGAATTCAACGAGACTTCCTTGAGGTCTCTCAGGCGGTGCGCAGCTGGCTTACCTCCCCTGTCGGTTATCGCCGGTTTGAGGATTCCATTGATCCAGAGCATTTTCGTCTGGCGGCATTCCGTGGGCCTCTTCGCTTCGAGCCCGGCTTTCTCTGCGGCAGCGCAACCTTCGCTCTTTCATTCGACTGCGCTCCACAGCGGTTCCTCAAATCCGGGGAATGCCCTGTGATGCTTTCCGCACCAGGTGTGCTGTACAATAGCACAGCTTTTGTCTCAAAGCCGCTGATTGCGGTGACTGGCAGAGGCGCCGGCAGTCTGACAGTGGGCGGTGTGACGGTGAGCATCCTGTCCCTGGACGGTTCCCTCACGCTGGACTGCGACACCCAGAACGCCTACAAAGGACACCAAAACAAAAATAACACGATCTCCGCGCTGGCATTCCCGGTGCTGTCGCCCGGTGAAAACCAAATTAGCTGGACGGGCGGCGTCACCGGCGTGGAGATTACACCAAGGTGGTGGACACTATGAATCCGATTTTGTTTGCACCAATAGAGACAAACTTCAATACCAACGGCATCGGCGTTCTGTCCGATGCCGTTTCTTGCATCGTCACCGAGGAACGCAACGGCGCGTTTGAGCTGGAAATGCAGTACCCTGTCACGGGTGTCCACTATGGACACATCGCGCGGCGCTGTCTGCTGTTGGCAAAGCCAAACCCTGTCAGCGACGCGCAGCCTTT
Source organism: uncultured Subdoligranulum sp. (assembly GCA_945830575.1). Taxonomy (GTDB): domain Bacteria; phylum Bacillota; class Clostridia; order Oscillospirales; family Ruminococcaceae; genus Gemmiger. Next base: position 166,626 of record CALZZE010000002.1, read on the forward strand.
CCGAATCTACCGCATCACGCGCCCCATGGGCGGCGTGGTGACGGTCTATGCCGCGCACATTAGCTACGACCTATCCGGCATCCCGGTGTCCCCGTTCACCGCTGCCAGCGCCCCTGCTGCCATGGCGGCGCTGGCGTCCAATGCGGCCACGGACTGCCCATTTTCGTTTTGGACGGATAAGACCGCCTCCGCCGCCATGACGGTCTCAGTGCCATCCAGTATCCGCAGCCTTCTGGGCGGCAGCGAGGGCAGTCTGCTGGACGTATACGGCGGAGAGTATGCCTTTGACCGTTTCACCGTCCGCCTGTACGGCCAGCGCGGAGCCGACCGGGGCGCGTCCATCCGCTACGGCAAAAACCTCACCGATCTGACGCAGGAGGAAAACTGTCAGTCGGTTTATACCGGCTGCTACCCCTACTGGTCCGGGCAGGACGGCGACTTGGTGACGCTGCCCGAAAAAATCCTCTCTGCAGAGGGCAGCTATGATTTCGTGAAAATCCTGCCGCTGGACCTATCCGGAGAATGGCAGGAGGCTCCCACGCCGGACGCGCTGCGGGAACGCGCCTCTTCTTACATGAAGACAAACCGCATCG
>CALZZE010000003.1 GCA_945830575.1 uncultured Subdoligranulum sp.
GTGTATAAGAGACAGCCCTTATTGAGAATGTTTTTCCGCCAGCCGTGCGGCGTTCTCCCGCACCTGCTTTCGGCCAAGGGGATACACCAGCCACAGCACGGCGGCCACCGCCGCAAAGCCCATGGCGGGGGCCACACAGGCGATGGTGAAGATGCGCCCCGTCACTGCCGGGTCAAAGGCGGTGGCCTCGCTGTAGCCCGCCAGCCCCAGCAGCGCGCCGGTCAGCCCGGAGGAAAACGCCTGCCCCAGCTTGCGGGAAAAGGAATACACCGCGTAGATGGTTCCGTCCGACCGGCGTCCGGTGCGCAGCTCCGCGTCATCAATGACATCGGTGATCATGGCCCAGATAACGGTGTTGAAAAAGCCCACGCCCATCAGCGCCAGCGTGAAGAACACCACAAACCCGTAGGCCCCGGCGGGGCGCACCCACCAGCAGGCCAGCAGCACCAGCGAGCTGCCCAGACAGGCCGCTGCCGACAGGCTGCGCTTGCCGAACCGTTTGGACAGCGCCCCGGCGGTGGGCGCGCACACCGCCAGAATGGCGGCGTTTCCGGCCAGTGCCGCCGTGCTCTGGGCGGCCACGTTGCCGTAGTAGTTGGGGAACACATAGTTGGCCATGCCGTTGAGCATCAGCATGGAAAGCAGCAGCAGAATGGCCGCCAGCAAAATGCCGATGAGCGCCCGGCTGGTGGCCAGTTCGCCCAGCAGCTTCAGCGGACTGCCCCGCTCGCTGACGGGCAGCGTCACCCGTTCCCGTACCAGCGCGAAACAGGCCAGATAGCTTGCCACCGCCGCAATGCTGAACACCCCGGCAATGACCGTCATCCGCGGACCGGACAGCACCTGCCGTCCGTTCACCGTCACGTAAGCCAGCAGCGGCGTGCCCGCGCCGATCACCATACCCGCCAGCGTGCTGCCGATGGTACGCCAGGTGGACAGCTGGGTGCGCTGGGCCGGGTCATCGGTGATGGCGGAGGCCATGGAGCCGTAAGGAATGTTGATGGCTGTGTAAAACACCGACCCCCACAACAGATAGGTGACGAACATCCACACCAGCCGCACCCCGTAGGGAGCCGCCGCCAGCCAGGACTGGTAAATGAGGAAGGAGGACACCGCCACCGGCCCGCAGATGCGCAGCAGCCATGGCCGGAACCGCCCGTGGCGGGTGGGGCGGACGGTGTCCACCCAGCGGCCCATGCCCACATCGGTGAAGGCGTCCACAAAGCGGGCCAGCATCATCAGCAGGCCCACGGTGCCGGGGGACACGCCCATCACATCGGTGTAAAATTTCATCATAAAGGTGGAGGACAGGATAAAGGTAAAATCGTTGCCCAGATCACCGAACATATAGCCCACCCGGTCGGCAAAGCCGAAGGGGCGCTGGGAGGAATTTGCAGCCAAAAGCGGGCATCTCCTTTCCGGGAAACCGTGTCCCGGAATGAGTATGCCCGCTGTGCAGTGCTCTCATGCATTAGTTTATGTACAATTTGACCCCGCCGTTGGCGTGGAGCAGGTGGCTGGGCAGCGGGTCCTGCGCCGTGACGGTGCCATCCTGCGCGCCGCCCATCACCTCGGCGTGCAGCCCGGCCTGCAGCAGCTTGTCCTTGGCCTGCTGTACACTCAGCCCGATGACCCGCGGCACCGCCCGGAAGGGGTCTGCCTGGGGCCGCACCACCACCAGCCGCACCAGCTGCCCGGCGGTGAGCTGCGTGCCCGGCTCCGGGTCGCAGCGCACCACTGTGTAGGCGTCCACCGTGTTGTCGCTGATAAACTCCACCGTCACCGCCAGCCCCTCCTGCCGCAGCAGGTCGGTGGCCTCCCGCTGGGGCATCCGCCGCACCTCCGGCAGCGTGACAAGTTTAGGGCCTTCGCTCACCGTCAGGGTCAGCTGCTGGCCCTCCTTGACGGTGCGCCCCGCCCGGGGCGTCTGGGCACAGACGGTGCCCGCCGCCTCGTCGCCGCTGCGGTATTCCAGCACCACGGTCAGCCCGGCGTGCTCCATCTCGGCGGCCGCCTCCGTTTCGCTGCGCCCCACCAGATTCGGGATGGTCACATCGGCGCGGGTGGAAAACAGCTCGTTGGTGCTCTGGGCCAACACCTGCCGGATGACCGCCGCCGCCCCCAGCACCGACAAAAGCGCCAGCACCGCCATGACCCGCAGCGGAGTGATCTTCCATTTTCGCATCTGCTCACCGCCTTTTCCATCAGTATACCCCCTGCGCCGCGGCAGAGCAATAGACATTTTGAAAATTTTGTGGTATCATGGTGTACCAAAGGAGGGGATTGCGTTGGGCAAACGGGAACGGGTCTTGCAGCTGCTGCTGTCGGAGATCAAAACGGTCAGCGATGACAAGGTCACGGTCTATGCGGCGCAGGCGTCCTTTTTCACCATCATTTCGGCGGTGCCGTTTCTGTCGCTGCTGCTGGCGGCCTTCTCGCTGGTTCTGCCGGATATCGCCTTCCGGGTTCTGCCGGACGCGCCCCTTTCCCCGGAACTGTTCAGCATCCTCGGCCCCATTTTAGAGGACCTGCAAAGCGCCCCGCGCATCTCGCTGCTTTCCTTCTCCGCCATTTTTACGCTGTGGAGTGCCTCCAAGGGCACCTCGGCGCTGCGGGAGGGGCTGGAGATCATCTACCGGGCGGACGCGCCGGAGGGCTTTCTCTCCCAGCGTCTGCGGTCGCTGGGCAACACGCTGGCCTTTATTGCGCTCATTTTGTGCAGTGTGGTGCTGCTGCTGTTCGGGGATTTTCTGGACAATCTCATTCCGTTTTTCAGCATTTCCGGCTTTTTGCTGTACTGGCGAACGCCGTTTCTGGTGCTGTTCATGTGCGTGGTGTTCACCGCCATGTACACCGCCACCGCCAGCCGTATCCCCCGTCTGCGGGGCCTTCACCGGCAGGCGCTGCCCCACGTGCCGGGAGCGGTGTTCGCCGCCATGGGCTGGGTGGTGTTTTCCAAGGGGTATGCGCTGTATATCCGCTATTTCCCCAATGCCTCCGCCGTCTACGGCAGTCTGGGGGCGCTGTGCCTCATCATGCTGTGGCTGTATTTCTGCATGGTGATTCTGCTGCTGGGCGCCGAGGTGAACAAGCTGGTATACGCCCTGCGCAGCTCCCGGCATTGAGCGTTTCCTGTCCGCACCTCCTGCTGTCACGGCGCATAGCCTGTTGCAGGAGGTGTTTTGTATGCCCACGGGAACCATTCAGATCTACACCTCGGTGGCGCAGCAGGCTGCGCCATTGCAGGGGGTACAGCTGACGATCTTTGACGAGGGCGGCGTGCCGCTGGCAAGCCTGCTCTCGGATGAAAGCGGCGCAGCGGGGCCGGTCTCGGCCTTTGCGCCGGACAAAAGCTACAGTCTTGACGTGAACAATTCCACGGTGCGGCCCTACGCGCTGTACCGCATCACCGCCTCGCTGGACGGCTGGCAGACGCTGACGCTGTCCGGCGTGCAGGTCTTTGACGGGGAACAGACCATCGCCCGGCTGGAACTGCTGCCCGCCCAGCCCGCGCTGCTCCGCGCCGGCAGCGAGACCGCCGACCAGACCGTGACGCTGCCGCCCCATCCGCTGTTTGTGGGGGGCGGCGGCAGCGGCCCCGCGCCCACCGGCGGCTGTCCGGTGCCGTTCGTGCTCAACGAGGTGGTCATTCCCAAAAAAATCACGGTGCATCTGGGCAAGCCCAGCGCCAACGTGCGCAACGTGACGGTGAGTTTTCAGGACTACATCGCCAACGTGGCCTCCGGTGAGATTTACCCCAGCTGGGGGCCGAAAAGTGGCAAACCACTTTGAATAATAACGATATACCGTTATGTGACTCAAAAACCCGCAAATCCGTTTTCAACCCCTCGTCAGGAAATGGATGGAACGATGTGACAATTTATCCGAAAAACCGTCCCCGAAAAACAAGATGTGACGTTGTTGTCCGTCAAAAGCGGAAGGCGGTTCTTTTGGGTTATGAGGCCTTTGCGAGCGAACATCTCATGGATGCAAGCCTGCGAAAAAAATTTCGCTGGATACCGCATATGTATTGATAGAAGCGATTCCCGATGAGCGGCGGCCCGGAAAAAATCGTGAGCAAAACATACCGACAGTGTGTAAATATGGAACGCGAAGAAACAAAGAAAATCGCCGGTGGGATGGCCGAGCTGCCGGACGAGGAATTGGATCGGGTTGTCGGCGGAAAAGATACACATTACGTATTAATGGATCAAAAAATGGTTGGCCCCTTTGGTAAGTATCCGATCAATGTGATTAAAGTATATAAGTGGGAGACTGATGCTGCTTTTTATTATGCGGCAAAACGCAAAATGTTACAGAAATTTTCAAAAAATTCAGATTTTTCCCGCAACCGGAATGGATTGCTATTTCGCGGGTGCAATGCTATAATACCCTCAAATGGAAAGGCAGGGAGGACACCATGAACAAAACAAACCGTGCCGCCGTTATTCTTGCGCTGCTGGCGGGAATCTGTATCGGCGGCGCAGCCGCAGCGGTTTCTCATGCGATGCCGGGGAAGGCTTCCCCCACGGTGCAGTCCCTGTACCAGCAGGCGATTGAGGACGCCGTTGTGGCCGGGGAGGAGGAAATCTATCCGCTGGTGGAGATCACCGAGGACAGTGATTTGGTGACGTGGAATGAGAAAAAGGACAAGGTCCTGATGATGACCTTTCACGACACGCCGGACAGCTATCCGGCGGGAGAGAGCGTACCCGTTCAAGGATACTCTGTCTGGGTCTTTTCGGGAAAGGAGTTTCTCTCCCGATACCCTGCTTTGGGAAAAGCAGAGGACTGGAATTTGCGCATGAACCAGCTCATCGGCCTGCCTGCGGACAGCGGGATGACCCATGTCAGCGCCATGTGGGTATCCCCGGAGGATTTGATACGCCCGGCTTATGTGACGGATGTGACCGGCCAGATGCGCAATTCTTTCTCTGAGGATACGCCGGAGGACCCGGACTATATTGCGTGGTTCAACGCCAACGCCGTGTATTCTTACTGCGAAAATACCTATCCCTGGACCAGACTTGGGTATACCTACGACTGGGCGGAGAACGGCGAGGAATATGGCCTTTCGGAATTCCTCCTCACCGATGGGGCCGAAGTGACCGTGGAATTCACCAGGACTCTGGAGGAGTTTCTCCGCTGGGCCGGGGAGGAAACCAAATCGTAAAGGCAGCACGGCATACCGATGGCAAGGGTTCCCGTCATGATTGCCCTTTTCCGACAGGCCGGGCCGTCCTGCGGGATGTCCGCTTTTGTAAAATTTTGGCGAAATAGAGAAAATTCCGGGAAAGTGTCCCGGTCTTGTCCTATTTCTATTCGTATAATAAGACAATAACCGTCAGAAAGGACAGATGAACCATGCAGGAACAAAAAACTTCTTCTCTTCGGCTGAACAAGGGCGATGTGGTGTACCAGCAGTGGGACACCGATGTGGAATGCATGTATGACATCCGCTGCGGCAGCATCGGCCTGTTTGAAAGCTACGGCACGCCGGACCAGACGCTGCTGGCAGAGCTGGTCATGGAGGATTTTTTTGGCGAAATGGACATGATCGAAGGGACGCCCCGTTCCCACACTGCGGTGGCGCTGGAGGATGGCACCGAGCTGATCCCCATCACGGCGGAAACCTTCCGGTCTTATTTTTCCACCCGTCCGGCCAAGGTGCTGCTGATTATGCAGAATCTCAGCCGCCGCACCCGTGAACTGACCAAACGGTACATCGGCCTCTGCCGGAAAATCTACAACGACCATCAGAAACAGTGAGGGGCGGTTCTATGAAAAGCGAAAACATCATCACGCTGCACCGCGGGGAAGTGCTCTACCATCAGGGAGATTACCGCTCCACCATGTTCGAGTTGATTCAGGGACAGGTGAACATTGTTGTGGAGTACGGCAAGGGAAGTGAACTCCGCATTGCCACGCTGGAGGAGGGACAGTGCTTCGGCGTTTCCGGCGTGCTGGAGTGCTATCCCCGCATCGCCACGGCGGTGGCCGCGCAGGAGGAAACCGTGGTGAAGGAAATCACCGCAGAGGATTTTGCAGGCTATTTTCTGGAAAATCAGGACAAGGTGTACGACATCATGCGCCACATGGGTGCCCTGCTGCGCCAGATGGACAGTGATTACGCCCGTCTGTCCCGTGCGGAGGCGGAAAAACGTCTGGAGGAGATACCGCGTCCCGACCATGTCCGCGCCGCGCTGCTGCGTCTGGCGGCGGAGTGGGATGCCATCTGTGATGCCATGGCCCGCGCCGGCGCGATGGACATGGCGGGTAAAATCCGCTGATTTCAATAGGGTGGATGCCCCGCAGGACTGCCAGACTGTCAAAAAAATCCAATCACAACGAGAAGCCCTGCCGCAATGCGGCAGGGCCACTTTTTATTGCGCAGGCCGGGGCGGGGGGCCTTTCCTGGGGATGGCCACGCCCTCCCGGTCGCAGAGCAGCTTGATGTCCCGCAGCATCTCCCGCTGCAGGCGGATGCGGTTCTCCTCGCGGCACAGCGCGTCTACGCGCAATACGGTGCCCGCGCCGGACAGCTCCACCACATCGCAGTAATACGGCCCGCTGACGATTTCGGGGTGGGCCTTGCGGATGACGGGGAACTCCGCCTGGAGCAGCTGCTCCACCCGGCTCAGGTCCTCGGCGGCATCCAGCGTGAAGGTGCAGCTGACGGTGGAGTATTCCTGCGTCATGTTGATGAGCTTTTTGATTTGGGAGTTGTTGATGATCTGGATGTCACCGGCCAGATTTTCCACCTTGGTGCTGCGCAGGCCAATCTCCAGCACCACGCCGCGCCAGCCGTCCACCGAGACCATGTCGCCCACCCGGAAGTCTCCCTCAAACACCAGGAACACACCGGCCAGAATATCCGCTGTCAGATTCTGCGCGCCGAACACCAGCATGGCGGACAGGAAGCCTGCCGACGCCACCAGCGTGCTGGCCTTGACGCCCATCAGGCTGAGAGCGTAAAACACCGTGATGATGAAGGAGATATACTTGATGGCGCTGCAAAGCTGGCGGGCCAGCGTTTCGCTGCGGGAGCCAAGGTTGCGGCCCACCATGAACACGACCTTGCGCACCACCCAGCTGAAACTGAACACCACAATGAACAGCAGCAGCCCGGCCGTGACCGCGAAGATATTGAAGGAGCGTTCCCACTGGCCGCTCAGCAGATAGGCCATCAGCGAATCGCCCTGAGACCCGGCATTGAGCACCAGCAGGGCGCTGAGCAGCACGGTACCGATGAACAGCGCGCCCACTGCGGTGGCGTACTTGTCCTCCGGGGTGCGGTCCTCCCAGCGGATGCTGCCGTCGCTGGTCTTGCGGCCCATCACCGGGCCGTTGACGCGATGCCCGTTGGCGGTGGTGGTGGCGGTGTCAAAGCGGATGCGGGGTGCCCGCAGCGCCTGCAACAGCGGCACGGTGGTTCGGGGACCCCGGTGCAGCGTGCAGGCCATCAGCATCAGCAAAAACAGCAGTACAGCGGAGAAAAGCAGCCTGCGCACCTGTGCGGCGCCCGCGTTGATTACCGATTCCATGGGAATGACGCTCACCAGCCACATGGAATCGCTGCGTTTCACGTTCATGTAGACTTTCTCGGCCAAAAGCGTCTGGGAGCCGGCGTAGCCGTCCCGCAGACAGCCTTCGCTCAACCCCAAATCCAGCGGGGAGGCACCGCTCAGCCCCTTCCAACCAAGTACGTCGTCCGAGAGGAGCGTGCCGGTCTCCACGTCAAAAGCCAGTGCAGAACCGCCGCCCAGATCGGCTTGCAGCAGCGTCGCGTCCAGTGACAGACGGCTGCGCCGTTCCTGTAACATTTGCAGCGGGAAGGTGAGGCGCACGATGCCGGCGCCGTCCTGACGGCGTACCACAATGTAGCAGCTGTTGTCGTCCACCTCGGTGGCCAGATGCACCTTGCTGCCGGACATCACATCCAGACAGGCGGCGCTGCTGGGGTCATCGGGGTCATCCTGTAACGTGTAGTCCCGGTAAGGGGTGCTGCTGGCCACGGCGGTGCCGTTGCCGTCAAAGATGTCAATGGCCAGACAGTGCAGCCGCTCGGCCAGCGCCTCCAGCCGCTCGCCCTCCAGCAGAGCGGGCTGCAGGGCCAGCGCCGCAGCCAGCATATCGCCGTCCGTGTAGCCGATGGAATAGAATTTCTCCGTCACGGTGTCGGACTGGGACTGGTTTTCCCCAAGCTGCAGCTCCACCGACTTCAGGCCGTTCTCCGCCTTCAGATTTTGCTGGGAGATGGAATTGAGCGTCTGGATGTAGGTCATGGAGCCGCCCAACAGCAGCAGCACGCCCAGGGCCAGAGCCGTAATCCGGGGGGCCAGCGTCATGTCCAGCGAAAAGCCTGCGGGGAGTCTGACAAAAAGATGGGGTGTGCGCACGGTGGTGCGGTCGGTGAGCAAAATCAGCGCGTAGAGCAGCACCGCCAGCATCGCCACAACAAGCGCCAGCAGGGACAGCTTCACGGCATTGAGCATGCGGAAAACCACATCCATCATATACATCGCGGCCACGACCCGTCCGCCGTCCTCCATGGTTCGCACGCGAACCAGATAGAATTCCTGCCCCAGAAGCACCAGATCCGAACTGCCGGACTCGATACTCAGCAGGCGGGAGGCCGACCGGCCATCCATCGAGCTGTCATCAAAGCCCTGATACCGGCCGTTGGTGTCCACCACAAAGACAAAGCCGCTCTGGTTGATGGTGATGTCTCCCATCACGCTGCGCCAGTTGATGCTCTCCGCCAGACCAAGGCCTGCATCGCCGGTGTTGGAAAAGCCCAGCACCACCGAGCCGAACTGACAGGCGGCGGAATAATAGGAACCCTTGCTGGTGTGGACCACCGTTTCGGACTGGGCAAGCGTCTGCCGCTGGGCCAGTGTCACATCCGACGGCATGGCCTCGCCCACGGTCACGTTGCCGTCAGCGTCCAGCAGCCAGACCTGTTCGGTGCTGCTGGCCATATCGACCAGTTCTTTCGTGGTGGGGGGCGTCTGCGGGTCCACCCAGAAATCCAGCACCGCGCCAAGCGCCGAGGTGTGGGTCAGCCGGATGGATTCATCCAGCTGCTGCTCCTCGCTGTTTTTGCTGCGGGCGGTCTCATAGCGCAGCTGCCCCGCGTCCAGCGCAGCATCCATGTACAGGGAAAGCTCCTCGTACATCACGCTGATGTGATCCGTCATGGGGCCGATGCTCACCAGCAGCAGAGCCAGCAGCGAGAGCCACACCGTCACCCGCGCCCGTCTGGGCAGCCGGCGCCGTTTCGGCTTTCGGTCGACTTTGGGAGGAGTAGCACCCTCCTGCTTTCCGAGAAAGAAAAACTTCATATGACACATCCTCCGCTGATTGTATAGTATAGATTATACATGGACAGGCAGAAAACAGCAACTCAGAAAAACCACAAAAACGTGAAAATTTGTCTCAAAGTTGTACCAGTCACTTTGGTATCATGAGGATACAGCGCTCCCGTGCCGCAGGCCGGGGAAAAAGCCAACGCAGGGGCAACCGTAGGAATAACGGCGTATTTGCGCCGAAAAAAGGAGGAACTTTCCTTGGAATACATACTCAACTACAAAAAACTGACCGAAACCGCCAAAGTGCCCACCCGCCGCTCCCCCTATGCGGTGGGGTACACGGTGTATGCCGACATCCCTGAGGAAACGGTGGAGATCCCCGCAAAGGGAATGCAGGCGGTGCACACCGGCATTGCGATGCGTCTGCCGCCCTACACCTTCGGAGGAATCTATGCCCTGCCGGAGCTGGCCTACCAGAAACGGCTGTACCCCGGCAACTCGGTGGGAATTCTGGAGGAGGATTACAACGGGGAACTGTTCATCCTGCTGCGCAACGATTCCGACCAGCCGCAGACAGTGTCCCACGGCGAGGCCATCGCCCAGCTGGTGGTGCAGGGGTATGTTCCCACCCGCCTGAAAGAGGTGGACAGCTTCGTCTTTGTCGATGATGACGACTGAGCCGCCGCCGGAATCCGCCTGATTTCCCGGCCTGTCCCCAGGTGACCGGCCGGGACTTTTTTGCGATTTTTTCCCAAAACGTGGCGTTTTTGTGCCTGTTTTGCCCCAGAAGGGCTGATATAATAGAGGCAAACAAGCGTCAGGAGGGCGGACAGAATGGACGAGCAATGGGTGGAACGGCTGGTAGAGGAGAACCGAAGTGCCCTGCTGGCATACTTTAGGCGCCATGTGTCCGGTCGGGAGGACGCGGAGGACCTGCTGCAGGAGGTGTTTCTCTCCTGCTACCGTCACCGGGAAAGCTTTGACCCGGCCCGATGCAGCGAGAAAGCCTGGCTGTATGTTATCGCCAAAAACCGTCTGCGGCAGTATTACCGGGACACAAAACAGACCGTCAGTCTGGATGAAATGTCGGAAAATGGCGCCGAGCCGGCGGACAGCACCGCACAGGAGGCCGCCGGTCTGATGGAATGCCGTGACGCGGTGGCAAGGCTGCTGCTGACGCTGGACGAGCGCAGCCGAACCGTGCTGGTGCTGCGGTATTTCGAGGGACTGGATTCCCAGCAGGTGGCCGAGCGCATGGGGCTGTCACCGGTGAATGTCCGGGTCATCCAGAGCCGGGCGCTGAACGCCCTGCGGGAGCAGGCGGAACAGATGCATCTGCGCTGAACAGGGAACACCAACAGCCGCACCGCTGCGGCTGTTTTCCTATGCCGCTTGACTTGTGCGTATAAAAGCGATACAATAAAAATCACGATTTTCTGGCAGGAAGGAGCGTCTTTCTCATGAGAGACATTATCTGCGAGTCAACGATGTTTTACGGGGTGGACGAGCATCGAATCAACACCTACCGCATCCTGTTCCGCATGAAGGACGCCGTGAACGGCCGCCTGTTACAGCTGGCCGCCGCACAGACGCTCAAGCGGTACCCTTACTATGCGGTGCGCTGCGTCAGCGACGGGAAGGAATATCTGCTGGAACCCAACAACGAGCCGTTTGCGGTGCGCCGCACCCCCGACCCGCTGCCGCTGGGCGGCGAGGAATCCGGCGGGTATCTGCTGGCAGTGACCTATTGGGAGGACAAAATCTGGCTCGACGGATTCCACGGTCTGACGGACGGCACCGGCGCGCTGAATTTTGGCCGCACACTGCTGTACTATTACTGCCGGGAGGCCTATGACCCGAACCTGCCCTCCGATGGCGTGCGGGTCAACGAGGATGGCCCCATCCCGGCGGAGGAGTGGGACAACCCCTACACCAGAATCATGAGCGGGGAGACCGTTCTGCCCGATGAAACGGACATTCTCATTCAAACCAGGCCGGATACCTCCCGCAAGCCGCTGAGCTTCTTCGAGGACCCCCGCCTGACCTTCACCGAGCCCTATTATTATGACCTGCGCATCCCGGAGCGGGAGCTGATGCAGTATTGCCGGGCGCAGGACGGCACCCCCGGCGTGGTGCTGTCGCTGCTGATGGCCCGCGCCATCGACCGGCTGAATCCGGACAGCGACCGTCCCATCGTCACCGGCATGGCGATCAACCTGCGCCCTGCGCTGGGCGCGCCGCTGTACAAAGGCTCCACGCTGGGGCTGGCTCTGCTGCCCTATGCCGGACGTATCAAGCAAAAGCCCTTTGACGTGCAGGCCACCATCTGCCGGGGGCGGCTGCTGCTGGCCTCCGACCATGAACGGCTGCAGGCTGGCGTGAAGGCTTCCACCCAGTTGTACCGGGCCATCGACGCCCAACCCACGCTGGAGAAAAAGAAGGAGCTGGTGCGTAATGTGGTGGCCCGCTACCACGGCAGCGCCACCTTCAATCTGAGTTATGTCGGCCCGGCCAAGCTGGCTGCCATGGACCCCTACGTGGAGGAGCTGCAAATGCAAAACGACAGCCCCGGCATTACGGTGGAGGTGGTGGCGGCACACGGCAGCTTCTTTTTGGAAATCGTGCAGGACTGGAAGGAGACCCTGTACGTGGATGCCTTCTGCGAGGAGCTGACCGCCCACGGCATCGGCTATGAACTGCTTTCCCATGGCGAGCATCACGTACCGGCCATTCAGCTGCCGTGAATAGGCGAATCACCGCTTATCTGCCGGTTTCCGGGGTCTGGCTCTTTTGCTGTACGAAGTTTTCCAGTGCGCCGGTTTCCCGCTCGGCCCAGGAATACTGGGTCATAAACTCCCCGTTGTAGCTCCGCATGGCCTCCGGGTCGGATTTCATCAGGCGGTAATAGTCGCAGTCCAGAAGCTCGGTGTTCACCGCGATGTTGTTGTACCGCTTGGAGACGACCCCGTTGGCCCCGGCCTGCTGCAGTGCCTCCATCATGGAGGAAAGAATTTTTTGCATATACTGGCACTTTTTGGTGTCATACGGCTCGTCCTCAAACAGGACGGCCGCCAGCTCCCGCACGGTGCAGGCCGCACCGCTGCGGTACACCAGATAGGCAAAGGCCTCCTTGGCCTTGCTGCGGGAAAAATGCAGTGTCTGCCCGTTGGGCGCGAACACATCAAAGTTGCCAAGGCAGCGCACCCGCAGCAACGCCGGTACGCGGGGATAGCGCAGGTCTGACAGTTCCTTCTCGATTTTGGCCCTGTTCACCGGCTTGAGAATGTAGCCGCTGGCGTGCAGCGCCATGGCATCCCCGGTATACTGGTCGTACCCGGTGACGAAAATCAGGTTGACGGCAGGGTTTTGCGAGCGCAGCGCCTCCGCAAGCTCCACGCCGCTCAGCCCCCGCATCTGGATGTCCAGAAAGGCAACGTCCACCGGATTGTCCCGCACATAAGCCATCACCTTCTCCGGCTTGGCAAAGGCCATGATCTGGGCCTGGGGGCGGACGCTTTTGATGGTGCGTACCAGCAATTCAAGAGCCAGCGGCTCATCATCCACCGCGACAACGCGCAGCGGGGTGTTGTCCGTGGTGGCAGTATCAGGCAGATTCATCTGAATACCTCCCGTTGATGTTTTGTATTTATTATAGCAGACAGAATAGTACAACATAGTGACAAAATGCGGGGGCTTGGGCGATTCCGGAAAAAATCTTTTTGCAGAGGTCCCAGTCTTGCTCACCATTCCATGCCGGAGGCGGTTGCCATGAAACAGAAACTATTGTCCATGCTGCCCGCAGCGGCGGTGGTTGCCCTGCTGGCCCTTGTGGTGGCCGTGCGCAGCGCGACCACCAGCCAGTCCATCCGCAGCTTTGTGGTCGGGCCGGACTACTCCGCCGAGTACAGCACCGACGGGCAGCACTGGTACCCGCTGACCGCGGCGGACAGCGCCCCTGATGCCAATGATGACGTTCTGTATCTGCGGGGACATTTTCTGCGGGATTGCCCGGAGGGCGTGCCGCTGAGCTTTTACCTTAACCACCTGTTTTTTACCATGGAGGTGAACGGCGAGATCGTCATTTCCTACCTGCCGGACGGGGACGGCCCCTTCCCGGAGGGAGACCTGTGCGGTTCCCAGTGGTACAGCGTGCTTTCCCCCGGCATCACCACGGCGGATGAGGTGACCTTCACGCTGGTGGACACCCACAGCGTTGGCAGCCGGGTGGCCTACCGGGATTTTTTGAAGTATATGTTTGTCGGCAGGCTGGAGAATGTCAAGAGCTATCTGACGCCGATGTGGCAGGGCTGGCGGGTGATGGGCATTGTGCTCATTGCCAGCGGCGTGGCGCTGCTGGGTATGGCACTGGCGGCGATGTTTGCCAACCTGCCGCTGGACAGATGGCTGGGACGGCTGAGCATCGTGACGCTGTTCGCGGGAATCTGGCTGCTGTTTGACACCATCGATGTGCAGCTGTGGAGCGACCGCATCGTGATGAACACGGCGCTGGTGCTGGTCAGCCGGATGGGCGTTGCCTTTGGGCTGGGGCTGTGCATCAATGTTTCGGTGGAGGCGGCATCCCTGCGATGGCAGAAAACCGCCCGGATCGCCTCCGGCGTTTTAGGGGCCGGCACCGGGCTGCTGGCGTTGCTGGTGGTCTGCAATGTGATGACGCTGTGCGGCGCGGAGCCCTGGTGGAGCGCGCTGTGGACGCTGTGCGGTCTGGTGATGATGGGCTGCCTGGCGGCGGCGCTGCGCCGGAAGGTGACGGTGGATGCCGTTGCCCTGTCGCTGCTGCTGCTGAGCTGGCTGGCGGACCTGCTCAATACGGTGTGGCTGTGGTGGCCGGACGGTGTGGCCGCCAAGGTGTGCATGGCGCTGGTTCTGCTGGTGGAGATGCTGGTGGGCATGCACGGCGTTTTCAAAAATTATGAGGCGGCCAGCCGGGCCATGGAGATGGAACGGGAGCTGCAAAGCAGCCGGATGCGCATCACGCTCAGCCAGATTCAGCCGCATTTCCTGTACAACTCGCTGACGGTGATTCAGTCCCTCTGCGGCATCGACCCGGCGGCGGCAGAAAATGCCGTAAACGAATTTGCGGAATATCTGCGGGGCAACATGAACTCGCTGACACAGGAAAAGCCCATCTCCTTTTCCAAAGAGCTGGACCACACCAGACACTATCTGGCGCTGGAGCAGCTGCGCTTTGGTGACCAGCTGCAGGTGGAATACGACCTTGGCCCCACCGGGTTCCAGCTGCCTGCACTCAGCCTGCAGCCTCTGGTGGAAAACGCCATCCGCCACGGTGTACGCGCCAAGACCGATGACGCAGGCACGGTGCGCATCGTCACACGGGAAACGCCGGTATTTTACGAGGCGGTGGTCATTGATGATGGCCCCGGCTTTGACCCGTCCGCTGTGCCGCAGGACGGCACCCATGTGGGCATCACGAATGTGCGCCGCCGGATGCAGATGATGTGCGGCGGCGAGCTGGTGATCGAATCCGCGCCGGGCGCGGGCACGCAGGCGACGCTGCGCGTCCCCAAACAGGCCGCTATGCCGGAAGAATCTGCTATTTGAGAAATTTTTTGAAAAATTCTGTAACACATCCCCCTTCTGCTGCATATATCTTTATAGAGAGACTTGAGGAAAAAGGTGATGGTATGATGACAGAACGGGACGTGGAACGAATGCTGGAAACCGCTGCGGAAAGCAGCGGGATGCCGGGCTGGAATGACCGGCTGCAATGGCTGGTGGACGCCACGCTGGCGGGCTGCCGTGGGGGTCTGGCGCTGGAGGATGCGTTTCTGGACGAGGTCGCGGCGGGAAAGGGCATCCCCGACTTCCCAAAGGCCACGAAGCTATAATATATAAAGCAAAAAGAACCCCCTGCCGTGCATCTTTGCACGGCAGGGGGCAATTTTGTCAGGAGACGTTATTTGCGGCGGCGCTTGCGGATCACGAGGAGAACAAGGCCCGCCAGAGAAATGCCCAGCAGCGTCACCCACAGCAGCAGGGGGCTGTCATCGCTGGTACGGGGGATGGCTCCAGTCGCCTTGGCTGTGGGGGTGTCGTCCACGCCCCAGGTGCCGTTGCGGATGGCCTCCCCGATTTCGGGATGCTCGCTGTGAGGGGCGGCGCTCCAGCCTGCCGCGAAGGGGGACAGGCTGCTCACCGTCACCTGCACCTCCCGCTCGGAAATCACCGTCACGGCGGGGAACTCAATGCTGCCCGCATCGCCCTCCATGCTGTCGATGGTGCGCATGTGCGCGACCACGATGGCCTGCTGCCGGGCGTTCACGCCCTCAGGCAGGGTCAGCGTCACCGTCACAGGCTCGGCCAGTTCGCCGTCCACGGGCTGCCACTGGCCGTTGTTCTGCCGCATTTGCAGCTGGACGCTGTACAGGGCGCTGCCCTCCAGCGCCAGACGGCCGGCCAGCGCGTCGTGCAGAGCGGTCTGTGCCTGCTGGACGGTCATGCCCTCCGGCAAATCGTCGTCACGCAGGCCGGACTGGGCCTGTACGCGGGAATCGCTGGTCTGGGCGGCGGTGACGTCCTCAAACACAGCGGTGAGAGTGCGGGAGGCGGTGAGGGTCAGCGTCAGCGGGGCATCGGCGCTCACGATCGCGCCGTTTTCCTGCCAGCCCACAAACCGCTTGCCTGCGGCGGGCGTGACCGAGAGGGTCAGCACTGCGTCGTCCGGGGCGGTGGAAACCGTGCCGTCGCTGATGGTCTGCGTGTCGGAGACACCCTCCACCTGCACGGTGCCCTGTGCAGGGTCAGCGTTGAGGGTGAGCAGATGGCTGCCCGCGTCCTCAAACACCGCCGTGAAGGTGCGGTGGTCCTCCGCGCAGTCGGTGCACTGGATATGGAGGGGATTGTCGGTGGAAACGATGACACCGTTTTCCTGCCAGCCCGCAAAGCGGAAACCGTCTGCGGCGGTGGCGGTCAGGTCGGTGGAGGCTCCCTGAATCAGACCCTTATCTCCGGCAGTGGTGCCGGTGAGGGGACGGGCCACCTCGGTGCCGATGTGCTGGAAGGCCGGGTCCTTGTCCGGGTTTTCCAGCATCAGGGTGCCATGGGCTGTTACGCTGTCGATGCCGCCATCCGCATCGGTGGTGAGGTACAGCAGCAGATAGCGGTGGTCTGCCATGGCTGCCGTCACATCCAGCGTGGTTGTGTATCTATGCTCGCTCCATTGATTGTCGCCCAGGTCGTTGCTGTCTGTCAGCTGCCTGTCGCTGCCCAGTGCGGAGAAATCCAGCACGAGCTGGGGTGTTTCGCTGGAATCCGGTTCACCGTCCCCGTCATAGGCGATCTGCATCAGCTTGAGATCAGCGAACTTCACCGGTACTGTGGATTCATTGGTAATGGTCAGGTCCACCAGCCTGCGGTCTCCGTAGGAGAACAACTCGCCCGACAGGGTCAGCATCGGCTGATCCATCTGTACCTGAGCGCTGCCGTAGGGAACCGTGTCTTCATCCGCCAGTGCCGCCGGGAATGTTTCGTTATAGGACGCCTGCACATGGATGGTGTGTGCCCCGTTTGTCCAGCAATTCAAAGCGGTGAAGGTGGTCAGCGTGAGCCACTGGCTTTCACCGGGAGCCAGCGCCGGGGACAAACCATAGGCCACCGTGCCGTATTGTCCGGATTCATTGTTCAGATGGATGAGATCCCCATGTTCATCCTGCGCCTTCAGCCATACCTGATCCTCGGTCTGGCCGCCGTTGTTGGTGATGAGAACCTGCAGCTCCACGCCTGTCTGACCGCGCTTGACCACCGCCATCGGCAGATATACCTCCTCGGCGGTCAGATCACGGTCAAGCTCCTTGTGCCACTGGCGCACATCACACTGGCTCACTGTGCCGGTGGCATCCGCCGTCACATCGGCGTTGTACACAAGGCTCAGTCCGCTCAGGCTGTTCAGATTGCTGCCCGGATGGGTCAGCACCGCGAACCCGCCCACCGTGCTGGTATCAGACAGCTGGTATTCCTGCGCGGTGTGGATGGTGAAGGGCAGATTTTCCGTATCATAGAAGAACTGGTTTTTCACCACGTTGGCGGCGTTGCCCTGTTCATCCACGCGATGCACCAGCGTGATGAGATTGCCGCAGTGATTGGTGCTTTCCGGCAGTACCGACAGGGCATAGCTACCCTGCCCGGAGCCAATGTGCAGCTCGGTGCCATCGGTATTTTTGGCGGTTTCAGCGGTCAAAGTGCCATCCTCGTTCATTACCACCCGCACCAGCCGCCCGGCGCTGACCAGATACAGGCAGTTGCCGGAAACATACACATGCTCCAGCAGGTTCTGGCTTTCCGTTTCGCTGAGGATGCCGGTGTCGATGGGCAGTGCACACTCCATGCCCCGTACACCCTTGCCATTGCTGTCATAGGCGCGCAGGCGCAGGCCGGTACCACTCCAGCTCACCCGCAGCAGACAGGGCTGGCCTTCGCCCACAAGCCCGGTGCTGAGCATGGAATTTTTGATGGTGCCGATGCGTGTGATGCCGGCCTCATCGCCGTTCCAGCGGCGCAGGGTGCCGGTATTGGCCTTGGAGGTGAAGGCTTTGCTTTCGATCCACATGGGATTGCAGAGATTGCCCACACCCGCCGCCTGCGGGCTGTGGCAGTAGGTGCCGTCCGGTTCCCGCACCTGCTGGTCAAACAGGACCTCGCCGGTGCTCAGATTCAGTGTGATGCCCCGCACGCCGGTGGTGGCGGCGCGCTGCTCCAGCGTGTCGCCCTTGTCAAAATCGCCGGTGATGAGGGTGATGTACACATTGTCCTGGCTGGCGGCATCGGTGTTCTGGGTGGCATTGGCGGTCACGGCGTAGCTGAACACATCCGGGGTGTTCAGCACGTGCACATCGCCCTCCAAAGAGCCGTCTTTCGTGTCCATTTCCTGCCACACAAGGCGGGGCTTGCCGCCCACCGAGGCAAGCCGGAACACCGCCGCCTCGTTCGCGGTACGCACGATCTGCAGCTGGTTGTCTGCCAGCACATCCTCGGCTGCGGTGGAGGCACCGTTTGCATTGGCGCTCAGCAGCACCGGGCCGGCATCGGCGGTGTAGCTGCTGGTGCCCGGTGAAGCCTCCGAGAGGGCATCAAGGTCAAGACTGACCGTGCCGTCTTCGTTCTGAGGCAGGGCGGCCAGCGCAAAGGCGGCGCGGGACCGGCCCCAGCTGTCGTACAGCGTGGTGTCCTTGGCAAGGTACCAGGTTTTGGATGCCGTAAAGAGCAGCGCCACGACCCGCACCGTTCCCGAAAGCGTGGCGCCCAGCCGCAGATGGGGATAGCTGTGGGTGGGATCCTCGTCCGCAGCGTACAAGGTGTTTGTCAGGTTCAGCGAGCCGTACAGTTCACCCTGCAGCGCGGCCACGCCTTTGATGCCGATGCCGGCGTAAAGGGACAGGGCCAGACCCACCGACAACGCCAGATCGCCGATGAAGCCGCGCTCCGGGGAGAACAGGATGGACATCTGATTGAACAGGTTTGCAAATTCTTCGGTCTGCTCGTATCCGGCGGGAACCTTGGTGGCAACGCCGAAGGAACCGTTCACCCCGCCGCTGGCACCCAGTTCAAAACCGGCATACACCGGCATCAGCCCAAAGACCAGATACCCTGTCTGGTTGTATTTCCCGGAGAAGGAGAACGCGCCGGACAGCACACCCTCCAAACGGCCGGTGTCACGGTTGTAGCCGCCCAGCACGCCCAGCATCCCCGAAAGTGTGCAGGATGCGCCGTGGCTGGACATCAGCTTGAAAAAGGAACCGTCCTTCATGCGGGCTCTGCCGTTGAGGTAGGCGTCCACCTTCTTGTTCCACAGCTTATTGACAGATTGCAGATAATTCTCCGCTTTCTTCTGCTGGTTGGGGTCCAGCGGTTTGGTATCCACACCGAATTCTTCCGGCACATACAGGGTATCGCCGCCCAGACTGATGGCCAGAAAATAGGTGCCATTGGGCAGCATCATCAGGGTGGCGGGCACCTTGGGGAGGGTAGCGTTGATGGAGCTGTCATCCAAAAAGGTGCCGGTGTTCTTGATGGTCACGCTGGAGGTGGAGGTTCCGCCCGCTGCAACGCCACCGAACAGAGTCAGCTGGAAATTCCGGGCGGTGGGCCTGCTCACGATGGCATTGCGCACCGACACCCGGCTCAGCGGTACGGTCAGCCCGGCAAAGCGCAGGCTCAGTTCATCGCCGCCCCGCAGCAGGCCGATGCCGCGCTGGTTCCACTTGGCGGTCTGGGTGTATAGGCGGGTGTTTTCATCCGGCCCGGCCAATTCGGCCAGGCCGTTGCCCACGCTGGAAACCACCCGCAGCTCGTCATCCCCAAGGGGAGAGCCGGACTCCTTCTTGTCGCCCTTGGCGGCCAGCGTCAGGGCGTCAGTGCCCGTTGGCCAGCTGGTCACATTGGGGTTGCGGGACAGCAGGATGGTCAGTTTGCTGTCGGCGCTGTCCTCCGCCTTGGGCACCAGATCAAGGGAAACATCACCCCGGATGATGTCGGCGCCGCTGAGGTCGGCGGAACGGATGTAATAAGGCTCGTCATCGCTGATGGGTTTCAGCTGGATGGTCATCATGCTTTTGGTTTCCAGCTGGATCTCCGGGTAGGTCTGGGTCTGGTAGCCGTCGGCCTGCACGTCCATTTTGCAGTAGGAGACATTTTGCAGGTTGTCAATGACGGCGATGCCCTCAGCGCCGGAAATGCCCTGTGAGCCTTCGCCGGTTATGTGGGTGGAAATGATGCCGTTGTCGCGCTTCACCGTGACCGTTGCGCCGCGCAGCTGGCTGCCGTTTTCATCCAGCACCTGCACCACCATGCAGCTGTCATCCACCACCAACACGGTGCCCTCGGCGGAGACCGAATTGGTGCGGGCGCTGGCGGCGGGAGAGAGGAGCTCTACCTTGCTCCAGTCATTGGGGACCAGCGTCAGGGGCAGCTCCGGCGGCTCTGCATCTTCGGACAGAGTGGCCGGGGCGTTCCTCAGGGCGGAAATGGCCTGCGCCTGCTCGTCTGCCAGCTGCGCAAATTCCATCAGTTCATCGGGGGCTACCTTGCTGGGCTGCCGCATGATTTCTCCCAGCTCGCGCATCAGCTCGTTGATGTCCTCCATCCCCTCCACAGGGGCGTTGGGATTTTCCTCCACATAGGACATCCCTTCCGGCAGGGAGAACCCAACGGCATCCTCCTCATCTGGCAGAGAGAGAACAGCGGCAGAAACAGGATTCTCCTCCGGGATCGGTTCCGCAGGCTCCTTTGAAGGCGTTTCGCTTTCCTCTGTCTGGGCTGTTTCCGGCGTGGCAAATTCCTCCGCCAATGCCGCCAATCCGCCGGTGGACTGTATCAGCATCGCTGCGGCCAGCAGTGCGCTGACCCAGCGAAGAAAGGGGTTTTTCATCCTGTTCACCTCATGATTCCAGATTCTTAATTAGCATACAACACTTCATGGGACAAAAGTGGGACAGAATTCGGCGTTTTTTGTCGCAATCAGGAAATTTTTACTTCTTTCGCCTGAGATTCGGCGCTTTCCGGCAATGCATTCAGACCGACACACAGCATGGACAGGTCGTCAAACTGTTCCATCGGTCCGGCAAAACGGTCCACATCTTTCTTGACCGTTTCACAGAGTCTCTGAACATCCAGATCCGGATGCGCCGCCAGACAGGCCAGCAAACGGCCTTCACCGTACAGCTGCTGGTCGCTGTTATGGGCCTCCGTCACACCATCGGTGTACAGAAACAGCACATCCCCCGGCTCCAGAACCAGTTCATTGCAGCGGTAGCGAATGCCGTCCATGCCGCCCAACACAAAACCCGGTTTTGTGCGCAGATAGGACAGCTCGCCATCTTTCCGGCGAAGCAGCGGCGGGTTATGCCCGGCGTTTGCGTAGCGCACCCGTCCGGTGGAGAGGTCCAGAACGCCCATCCAGGCGGTCACAAACATATCGGCCTCGTTGCCTTCACACAATCGGTGGTTGGCCTGCGTGAACACCTGCTCCACCGGCAGCCCGCTTTCAGCGCTGCTTTTCAGGAAGGCTTTGGCGGTCATCATGAACATGGCGGCGGGGATTCCCTTGCCGGACACATCCGCAATGAGAAACGCCAGCCGGTTTTCCTCCAGCAAATAGAAATCGTAAAAATCGCCGCCCACCTCCCTGGCCGTATCCATGCTGGCATAGATGCTGAACTCCGACCGGTGCGGGAAAGGCGGAAAGGTGGACGGCAGCGCCGCGTGCTGGATCTGGCGGGCAAGCTCCAGCTCCTGATCCACACGGGCGGCGGCCTCGGCGATGTAGTGCTTTAGGGTGTCCACCGTTTGGTTGATGTCATCGGACAGCTGCACAAATTCCAGACAGGTGCGGACATCCGCCTTCTCCTCCAGCTCACCGGCGGTGATTTTTGCCAGAGAGGCGTTGAGTTTCCGCATGTTCTCCACCACGACCTTCCGGACAGTGACGGTGATCTGCGCAAACAGGAACGCATACACCAGAATCTCCACAAAAATCAGCAGGCAGGAGCCCACATCCCTTGAGAACATGGCCTCGCTGTAGGGCAGAAGTGCCAGGATGAGGTACCCGTCCGCATGGGTGTAGGCCCAGTAGCAGTCCACGCCGTCAATTTCGCTGCGGTAGGTGGTGCTTTGCTGATACCTTCCCGCGTTGTCGGGGCGCAGCATCAGGAGATTTTCGCCGGTGTGTCCGCTCCCGCCGCTGACGATAGTGCCGTTCTCATCGCAGACGATGAAGTACCCCTCCTCCCAGATATGCCGGTTGCTGGCCGTGTCGGCAATGGCGGTGCGCCTGTCCTCCGCAGAGGCGGTCTGCGCCGCAGTCTCCGACACGGCGGTGCGCATGTCCTGAAGGTTGGTGAGCAGAAGATCATCCACGGCGCTCTGGGTGGCGGTGGTGAGCATGGTCCAGGTGAACCATTCTGTGATCAGCAGGGAGCTAAACACAATGACAAACAGCCAGAACTGAAAGGTCTCGTTGATGCTCCGCTGTTCTTTGGAGCGGATGGTCGGGCGGTACGGTCCGGGATGCCCGGCCAGTCGCACCAAAAGCTGTGTCAGCAGCATACTGCCGCAGCTCACGGGGAGTATCAGCGGCAGGCAACTGCGTACAAACTCAAAAACGTTGGCGTCGGCGGCGTTGGTAAAAAACACAAGGCTCAGATGCAGCACGGCCACCACGTTCGGCACCAGCAGGGAATAGCCGGGGCCGGGGCGGCGGTCCTCCAACAGGCAGCGCCGTACCAAAGCCCCGATGACGCCGGAAAGAAGCAGCGTGAACACCCCGGCCAGATGGGCGTACTCCGCCGGAACCAGACAATACAACAGAACTGAACCGAGACAACCGGCAATCAGCCCCGCAGGCGCGCCGAAAAACAGCCCTGCCGCCAGCGGGAGGGTTTCATGGGGCGTCAGCAATAACGCGGGGGTCAGCGAGGCTTCCAGCAGAACAAGGCTGCCGAAGGCCACGCCAATCACACCCTGCCGCACCACATCCGGCAGGCGGGCAAAAGGAGATTTTTGTTCAGCAAGAACAAGGAGGACCGACGCCAGCGCGGGCAGCAGAACGGCAAGGAGCAGCTGAGGTATCATAGAATACTCCATTCTTCAGGATTCAGCAGCAGGAAAATATTTGCACGGTGGACATAAGGCAACACCGCACAATTCACGGCTTACGCCTTACGCACCGCTCCGACGAACGATGCGCACCATCTGCGTTGCAAAAATGCTCGATAATACACAAAGTATTATCTGCGCTTTTTGCTTAGCAGCTGGCACACCTCGTCCGCCGTATCGGCACGTAGAATTATGCGGTGCCGCCATAAAAAACAGCACAGCCCCGCAAAAGGCTGTGCTGCCGACGATGCAAGTCCTCTTACAGGCTGGGACGCTGGCCCTCATACTCCGCGCTGCCAAAGCCCAGAACGGCCAGACAGATGGGGGCGAAGAAGTAGGTCAGCACACCGAACCCAGTGCCCTTGCCGAAGGCGTGGGCCAAACGGATGTACAGTTTCATGGTCAGCACGAGACTCACCACGGACATCACGATGACAACCAGGCTGAGGAAAAGCGGGGATTCCTCGTTGGTGGGGATGCTCACGCAGAACGAGGCAATCAGCTGCAGCCAGAAGAACTTGCTGTCCCACAGCAGGCCGTACAAATTGAAGCTGTTGTAGATGGGAACGAGGCCCTTCCAGCCAGGCATCCCCATTTTCTGGAAAATGCGGTACATGCCGATGAGGTTCAGCAGCGTGATCGCCACACGCAGAGCCACGGAAAAGACCGCCAGCCCCCCTGCAAGAATGAGTTCCATAACAAAATACCTCCCTGTTTGACAGTGATTGAAAGATTTCCTGTCAAGTATACCACATGGAATGGGACAACAGTGGTACAGAATCGACGTTTTTTTCAAAAAAATTCAAAAAATCTGCGTTTTGTGTCAATTTTGTCCGATTTTCTGTGGTATACTTGGTAAAAAACGAGGAGGCGGGACAATGCGTTTCATCAACCGGGTCATTGCGTTGCTGCTGGCTTTGGGAATGGCGGTGTCGCTGGCGGGGTGCAGTAAAGAGGAAATGATGGGTTCCCTTGCCGGTCTTATGGAAAAAGCGACCGGCCCCATTCAGCCGGACAAAACGCTGGACGGCAGCGCCTGGCGAAACTCGGACATCATCGGCGCGGTCACAGAGACCACGCAGGTCAGCTTAAAGGATGACTTCCACACCGCCGTCAACCGGGACTGGATGCTGACGGCGGACACCTCGGAGTACGGGCGGGCGTCCCGGTTTGTGGATGCGCAGGTGGCGTTGAATGAGCAGATGCTCAGCCTGTTCCAGCCGGGGGACAACACCTGTGATGAGGAAATCCTGCCCCAAAGCGAGGCCGACCATCTGAAAGACCTGCTGCTCACCATGACGGAGCTGGGCGGCGGCCATGCCGTCCGCAATCAGCAGGGCGTGGAACCGCTGCGCCGCTACCTGCAGGCGGTGGAGGACATCCAGACGCTGGACGGCCTGACCGCCTACCTGTGCGGGGAGGGCGGCCCCCGGCTGTTGCAGGAAACGCTGATGAATGGAAAGGTGGAGGCGCCTCTTGACAGCCGGGATGTGTACACCGTCCATCTGAACGCGATGAGCCATCTGGTGCTGGAGGACCCTGAGGAGTATCGTTCCATCACCTCCTTCGGGGAACGCCTGCTGGAGGTGCGCCAGAACGCGGTGCGCACCGTGCTGGGGCGGCTGGGGTATTCCGATGCGCAGGCCGGGGAATGGTTCCGGCGCTGCCTGTGGCTGGAGGTCAGCCTTGTGCGCTGCCTGCCCACCCAAAGCGAAACGAACAACAAAAACTACGAAACCCACATCAACAACCCGTACACGCGGGAGGAACTGGCGGCCCGGCAGGGGAGCTTCCCACTCACCACGCTGCTGGACGGCGCCGGTCTGGGCGGCTCGGACAGCTACCTTCTCTATGAGCCGCTGTATCTGGACACCCTCGCGAAGCTGTATACCGACAGCCGGGTGGAGGACTTCAAGGCGTATTTCATCGTACATACCGTGCTGGAGGCGCTGCCTTTGCTGGATGACGCCTGCGGTGAGCTGGAGGAAACCATCAGCGCGGTGATGAACGGAACTTCGCAGTCAAGGGAGCAGACCACCGGGGATGAGGAGGAGCCGCTGCCGCCGGTACCCACCGACACCCTGCCGGAGGAGCAGGATACACCGCTGGAGGAGACCGTGTCCGGGTACGTCACGCCCTATCTGCCGGGCGTGGTGCAGGAATTGTATGTGGCGCGGTTCTGCACCGCCGAGGAAAAACGCCAGCTCACCGCCATGATCGATGACATTGTGGCCTGCTATGAGGAGATGCTGGCCGGGGAGGACTGGCTTGGCGAGGAGACCCGGCAGCAGGCCATCGAAAAGCTGCGGGCCATCAAGGCGCGGGTGCTGTACCCGGATGAACTGACGGATTATTCCGGCCTGACGCTGCGCAGCGCCGCCGAGGGCGGCAGCCTTCTGGACGCGGTGGCGGACATCCGGGCGTTTGAAACGCAGCACGCCGGGGACAAGGTGAACCGCCCCATCGACCGGGCGGACTGGGATATGACCGAGATTCCCACCACCGCCGCAAACGCCTGCTATCTATTCAACAGCAACGTCATCAACATTCTGGCAGGTACGCTGGCAGGGAACGCGCTGTATGACCCGGAGGCGCCCGTGGAGCAGAACATGGCCATGCTGGGGGTCATTGTGGGGCATGAGATCAGCCACGGATTTGATATCAACGGTTACTATTTCGACAAGGACGGCCTGCCCAACAGCTGGTGGACCAGCGAGGATGAGCTGGCTTTCCGGGAACGGGCGGACCGGCTGGCCAACTATTACAGCACACTGTCGGTGCTGCCCAATATGTCCGGTGGGTACAATGGCAAAAAGGTGCAGAGCGAGGCCATCGCGGACATGGGCGGCGTGAAGGCGATGCTGCTCATGGCGGAAAAAATGCCGGATTTTGACTATGAATTGTTTTTCACCAGCTACGCCTCGCTGTGGCGCAGCCAGTGCGACTATTTTTCGGAAATGCAGAATATGGACGATGAGCATCCCCTGGATTTCCTGCGCACCAACGTGACCCTACAGCAGTTTGAGGAATTTTACCAGACCTTTGACATCGGACCGGGGGACGGCATGTACCTTGCCCCGGAAAACCGCGTTGCGGTGTGGTAAGGAGGGAACCATCATGAGCGAAACCATCATTTCCATGCAGGGCATCACCAAAAGCTACGGCAAGCATCAGGTGCTGCATGATGTCAATCTGGACATTCAGAAGGGCGATATTTTCGGCCTCATCGGCCGCAACGGCGCAGGCAAGACCACGCTGTTCAAGGTGATTCTGGGCCTGTCGGACTACAAGGGCAAGCTGACCATTGCGGGCAGCGGGAATCTGAGCGCCGGTCGGCGCAAGATCGGATTTCTGGTGGGCTCCAACTTTTTCGGGAGCATGACCGCCCGGGAAAATCTGGAATACTACCGGGTGATGAAGGGCCTGAAAGAAAAGCGGGAAATCGACCTCGTACTGAAAATCGTGGGGCTGGATAAGGCCAAAGGCCCCTACAGTCGGTTTTCCATGGGCATGAAGCAGCGTCTCGGCATCGCCAACGCCATGCTGGGCGGGCCAGAAATTCTGATTCTGGACGAACCCACCAACGGTCTGGACCCGCAGGGCATCGCGGATGTGCGGGCGCTCATCCAGCGTCTCAACGAGGAATTTGGCATGACGGTCATTGTGTCCTCCCACATTCTGGGGGAATTGCAAAACACCGCCCACAAGTTCGGCATCATCAACGAGGGCACGCTGGCGCGGGTCATCACACAGGAGGACCTGATCTCCCAACAGCGGGCGGTGCGTCTGCGGGTGGATGATGTGGACAGGGCCAAGGCGGCGCTGGCCGCTGCCGGGGTGCAGGTGCTGGACGAGGTGACCGAGCAGCGCAGTCTGGAGGATTTCTATTTCAGCCTTGTGGGCGGTAAGGGGGGCAACGCGCAATGAAACAGTATTTTATGGCGGATTACCGCCGTGCCATGACCTGCCGGTCCCATCTGGTGGAAATCGTGCTGATGGCGGTGGCTGTGATTCTGATGGCGGTGTGGGGCAGGTTTACCATCGACGGCAACTGGAACGCGGTGTCTTATCTGAGCGCCATCTCGTTTCCCCTGTCCTTTATGGCCATGTTCCTGGGCCTGTTTGACATTCTGGCGGTGTTCTCGGAGGATTTCAAGGCCAAGACCATGCAGGTAGCCATCGGCCGGGGCGTCAGCCGGACACAGGTGGTCCTCACTAAGCTGCTGGATGTGGCGATGGTGCTGCTCACCGATTTGATGCTGTTTTTTGTGCTGACGGTGGGGCTGTCCTGGGTGATTGGCGCGCCGCTGACCGGCAGCCGTCTGGTCCAGCATGTCATTGATTTTCTGGTGCAGTGGTTGGACGGCATCGGCTATACCGCTGTAGTGCTGTCGCTTTTGTTCCACCTGCAAAGCATGCTGGTGCCGATTCTGCTGTATCTGATTCTTTCGGGCCGGGCGGTGTACGCCATTCTGCGGCTGTTCACCTTCTGGGGGCCGGAGTGGCTGCAAAAGCTGCATCTGGACAATTACACGCTGGACGCATTTCTGGACACGCTGCGCACCCATCTGGTGCTGGGGCAGTTGAATCCGGGGGCGCTCGTGGGCATTGCGGTGTATCTGGTGCTGGGCACAGTGGCGGCCGTGCTGGTGTTCCGCAAACAGGAACTGGAATTCTGAACCTTCAGATACAAAAAACACTGCGGAAAGAACCCCCATTCGGGTCCTTTCCGCAGTGTTTTGTTAGCGGCTATTCGTAGCGCAGTGCCTCGATGGGGTCCATCTTGGCCGCTTTGTTGGCCGGATAGTAGCCGAAGAAGATGCCGATGGCCATGCTGAAACCCACCGCAATGAGGATGGCCGCCGGGTCGGGCCGGGCGGGAGCCTGCATCAGCTTGCTGAGGACCGCGCCAAGGGCGGTACCCAGCAGCATGCCGATGATGCCGCCGATGGAGCACAGAACGATGGATTCCGTGATGAACTGCATCCGGATGGCGGAGTTGGGCGCGCCCAGCGCCTTGCGGGTGCCGATTTCGCGGGTGCGCTCGGTGACGGACACCAGCATGATGTTCATGACGCCGATGCCGCCCACCAGCAGCGAGATGGCCGCGATGGCGGAGATGCCCAGCGAAACGGTGCTCATCATATTCTTGTATTCCTGGATAAAGCTGGAAATGCTGCTGGTCGTCACCGTCCAGGTGTCGTTGTGGGTGTAGTAGGAGGAGAAATAGCTGCCCACGGTATCCAGAAATTTGGTCACATCCGTACCGGCGGAAGCCACCACGATAAAGCTGCTATAGCCTGCCGACGAACCGCTGATGGTCTGGGCCACGTCCATCGGCAGATAGATGTCGGTGGTGATGTCATCATCGCTGGTGCCGCCAAAGCCGCCATAGAAGTTGGTGTCGGTGTATTTCAGTACGCCCTCCACGTAAAAAGAGTACAGCGTCTCGTTGATTTCCAGCGTGATGCGCTGCCCCAGCGCCTCCAGAATGGAGCAGCCCATTGCCTGCTGGACGAATTTCTCCGACACCACGCAGACCATGCGGCCCTCGTCCCGGCTGTCATCCAGCCAGCGGCCCGCCAACAGCGGGGTGGTGCGGGAAAGCCCGCTGTAATAATCGCCGTTGGTTCCCTGCACGTTGGCTTTGATGGTCACGTTGGGGTTGCCGTACTTGGCGATGGTGCCGGTGCCAATCACCGTGCTAAGCTCCACATGGTCCACCTTGTCCGGAAAGGCGGCCTGAAATTCCCGGATCATCTGGTCGGTGATGAGATCGTCCTTGCCGGGGCGCGTCTCCATGAACTGCCGCAGGAACACGCCGTCCGCCGTACCGTCTGCGGAGTCGGCGGTTTTGTGGGTCAGCACCACATTGATGTTGTTGGTGCCCAGCCCGGAGAAGGAGTCCGTCATGTAGCCGGACATGGAGTTGCCCACCGTCTCGATGGCAATGACGGCGGCGATGCCGATGATGATGCCCAGCATGGTGAGCAGACTGCGCATTTTGTTGCTGCGGATGCTGGCCCATGCCATCTGGAAATTCTCAATCAGTCCCACAGCAGCCCGCCCCCTTTCGCTCATCCACCACAAGGCCGTCCTTCAAGGTGATGACCCGCTGGCATTCCTCCGCCAGCGCCGGGTTGTGGGTGATGAGTACAATGGTTTTGTTGTATTTCTCGTGCATATCGTGGAAGATGTCCATGACAAGGCGGCTGGTCTCGCTGTCCAGTGCGCCGGTGGGCTCGTCCGCCAGAATCAGCGCCGGTTCGTTCACCATGGCGCGGGCGATGGCCACACGCTGCTTCTGGCCACCGGACAGCTCGTTGGGCTGGTGCTTGTACCGGTCGCCCATGCCCACCCGTTCCAGCCATTCCTTGGCGCGGCGGGTGCGCTCGGCAGGTTTGACGCCGGCGTACAGCATGGGGATCTCCACATTTTTGAGGGCGCTCTGCCGGGCAATCAGGTTGTAGGTCTGGAACACGAACCCGATTTTCTGGTTGCGGATGCGGGCCAGCTCGTCATCAGCGGCCTCGTGGACGTTTACCCCGTCCAGCAGGTAGCTGCCCTGGGTGGGGCGGTCCAGCACACCGATGATGTTCATGAGGGTGGATTTTCCGGAGCCGGACTCGCCCACCACCGCCACAAACTCGCCGGGGTAGACGTCCAAATCGATGCCGTGCAGAATTTCCAGCTCGTTGGGCTGACCAATGTAAAAGCTCTTACGGATGCCCCGCATGGAGATGAGCGGTTCCGCAGAGGGCTGCGGCTGGGTTTCGGCGGGAGCGGGCTGCTCCTGCGGCTCCGATTGGGCTTCGGCAGGCTCTGCCCGATGGACCTTTTCAAAATGCAGGGTGCGGCCGGTGGGCTGTTCCGGCTGGGAGGCCGGGTCGGGGGTGGTGGCCTCCCCGAACATGGCGGCCACGCTGGCGGCGATCTCTTGTTTCTTCTCCATGCTTATTCTTCCTCGATGGTGAAGGCGATGGCCGCCTCCTGAGGCTCTCCGTTGCCGGAGCTGTTGGAGCTGCCCGGCATGGACAGAGCGCTGCTGCTCTCGATGCCCTCGTTCAGGTTGGCGCTGGAACGGATCACGTCCCCGACGTGCAGCCCCGCGCCGCTGATCTCCACATAGTAGTCGTTGGAATCGCCCACTGCCACAGGTACCTGCTCAAAGGTCATGGCGATGCCCTCGCCGCCGGTGCAGCGCAGCACATAGTAGCTGCCGTCATCGTTGATGTCCACCGCGTCCATCGGCACAGTGAACACATCGTTCTTTTCGCTGATGACGATCTCCACCTTGGCCTGTGTGCCGATGAGCAGCGCCGCATCGGAGGCATTCACCGACACGGTGGCGCCGAAGGTGCCCTTCTCGTTGGCTACGGGGTCGATGCGCACCAGCGTACCGTGGATGATCTCGCCGCTGGCGGCGTCGCTGGTGATGCGGCAGGCCATGCCCTCGCTCACGTTGGGCACGCTGTTGGCGGGGATGGTGACCTCCACGGTGAGCTGGTCGGTGTTCTGGATGGTAGCCACCGCTCCGCTGCACACCGAGCCGACGGTGGCATTCAGCGAGGTGATGGTGCCGTCCATGGTGGCGGTGAGGGTGCAGCTGTTCAGCGTGTCGCGCAGCGTCTCCAGCGTGCTGGGGGTGCGGGAGGACTGGCTCAGCCGGGTGGCAGCGTCCTCCACACTCTGGGCGCGGGTCTTGAGGGAGGAGTAGTTTTTCTCGTTGTCGTAGGCGTCGTGGGCGCTCTTGAGGGCCTTTTCGGCGCTCTCGGTGGTCTTTTTGGCGCTCTCAAGGGTGGTTTCCGCAGAGGTTAAAGCCACCTGAGCCGATTCGAGAGCGGATTTATAGGATGCAATTTTGCTTTCTGCGGTGTTATAAGCCGTTTCCACCGCGCTGTAACCTGTCAGTCCAAGCTCAGGAATCGCACAGGAATTCTGTGCCGTGGTCAAATCACTTTGTGCCGCACTCAAGGCGAGCTTTGCGGCGTCCAATTCACTTTCTGCCGTATCATACAGACCTTGTTTTTTCGTAAAGTTGGATAGTGCCTGAGAACGCACAGCCGAGTCTTCTAAATCCTCTACTGCCGTCAGGGCGGCGCTGGCAGTGTCCAATTCGATGCGGGCAGTATCCACCGCATTCTGGGCTTTGGTGACGGCATCAGTTTTCTCGTCAACCACTTTCTGTGCCTGCTGTACTTGTGCTGTGGCCGTGGGATAGTATTGGTCCAGTTTTGCCTTTGCAGAAGTGGCCTCATTATAGTCGTTCTGTGCATTGTCTCTGCTGGACTTTGCCGCGTTGTAATTATCCTGCGCCTTTTTCTGGTTTTC
Source organism: uncultured Subdoligranulum sp. (assembly GCA_945830575.1). Taxonomy (GTDB): domain Bacteria; phylum Bacillota; class Clostridia; order Oscillospirales; family Ruminococcaceae; genus Gemmiger. The sequence continues at coordinate 31,269 of CALZZE010000003.1, forward strand.
CTGCGCTTCGTACAGCTGCTTGTCGGCGGCGTCGATGTTGGCCTGCAAGTCAATGAGGGTATTCTCATGCTTGACTTGCTCCACCGTCAGATCGTCAGCGGCGCGGGCATAGCTGGTCTGGGCGGATTTCAGCGTGTCGCTGTAGCTCAGCTCCGCCTGCTCGATCTGCTTGAGCAGGTCGGTGGTGTCCAGCGTGGCGATCACATCGCCCTTTTTCACCTCATCGCCCACCTTCACGTTGACGGTGGCCACCTTGTACAGCTTGGCCGCGTCCGCCACCGTGACCGAGGCGTCCTGCCCGGCCTTGACGGTTCCGTTGACCGTCACGCTGTCGGTGAGGGTGGTCTTTTCCAGCGTAGTGGTGCGGACAAACGTGTATGCCAGCCCCTCCGCGCTTTTCATCACAATGCGCATCACAATAAATGCCGCAACAGCAATGACCAACAGCACCACCAGCACAATGGATAGCACCTTGTGGCGCAAGAACCAGTTTTTGGACTTCGTTTGCATGGCAGAGTTCCCCTTTTTACCTGTAATTTTGACAGTATACCAGACAGATATGCCCAAAATGTGAAATTTCAGGAATCAACACATTCTATCCGATTATATCATAAGAACTGTCACAACACTGACACAAAAATGCGGGCTGCAACACGCAGCCCGCAAAATTTTACAATTTCATGCACCTTTCTTCCTGCAAAATGCCCCTCCGACGGCGCACGTTACTGAGAAGAAAGGACCGTGCTGCGCAGGCGCATCCGGCCGGATTCCCACGCGCAGGAGCCTGTCACATACAGGCGGTCGTTGCAGACCGCCGCAGACGGGTATTGCAGCGGCGCACGGCTGACCTGCCTGCCAAAGGCGGTAAAGCCTGTGTCGTTTAGCTGCCAGCAGTCGGCGGATTCGGTGATGGGCTTTGTGCTGTACTCGGCCACCTGATTCACGCCCACCAGCGTCAGCTTGCCGTTCAGCGCCACCATGGCAAAGGTGGTGGTACCGGCGGGCAGGGTACCCGTCAGGTCGGTCAAGACAGCGCCGCCCGTAAACTCAATTTTACACAGACAGGGCGTTTGCGACCCAGTCTCGCTGAAAATCTCCACGTTGTCAGGGGCCAGATACAGGGTGTTGCCAATCGCCAGCAGCTGCAATTTTTCGGTCGGGAAGGCAGACTTCTCGGGCGGGGAAACCAGCGTGACCTGATCAGAATCCCACTGCCGCACGGACAGCGCGTTGGAGGGGACGCTCCCGGTGTTGTCCTTCCCGACCACCAGAATCTTTCCGTTCATGCGCACCAGACTGGCGTTTTCGGGCAGCTTGCTGGCCGGTGTCAGGGGTTCCCATGTATCGGACGCGGGATGGTAGCGGAGCAGGGAAACCCCGTCATCATTCGTGGCGCAGACCATCAGCGAATCGCCGTCCGCGGCGGCGGACACATAGGTCATGCTCTGGGGCAGGCTGGCGCACGGAGACCAACCGTTGTTGACAGGGTCATAACACCACAGGTCCTGATAGGCGCAGGCGGCATCCCCGGCGGTGTCGGCGGTGTTCCAGCGGAGGTTGGTCTGGTCCTGCGGGAACAGGTACAGCTTGCCGTTCAATTCCACCATCGGGCCGGGCATGCTTTGCTTGTTCCATGCGGCGGGCAGTTCGTGGGAGGATTCAAACAGCGGCGTGTCGGTCTGGCCGGGAAGTTCCAGTTCCAACACGTTCTGCCCGGTCTTGCCGTTGCTGCCGGTCACCCGCACAGTGACCAGGCCGGAGGTGAGCCCGGACGGAATCGGAACGGTGATGGAGTTGGCGTGCCATGTGTCAGGTGCGACAGGCGTGACGTCAATGTCGTTCAGCGTGACCGTTCCCTTGTCGGTTCCGAACCACGCGCCGGTGATGATGATGCTATCTCCAGATTCGGATACGTTGGCGCACTCCACCACCGGGGTATACTGCGCCGTGTCGCCCAGCAGCGAAAGGTCCAGCATGCCGCCGCTGGTGCAGTGGGCCAGTGCTTCACTCTGGGTGGTGCAGCCTTTCAGGATGCGCACCCGCTCCCGGGCAAGCTCGGCGTAATCGGTGCGTGTCATGTCCCGGTCGGTGCCTGCGGGCAGGCCCTGCGCTTTGGCAACCACCGCCGCCGCGCCGGTCACCATGGGGGCAGCCATACTGGTGCCGCTATTAATGCCGTAGCAGGCGGTGTTCTGTTCTTCGCCGTAGCCAAGACAGTCCAGATAGAGGGCGAGGTCATCATACGTCATGTAGGCGGGGAATTGGAGACGCAGATAGATCGATCCATCCGCTTCTGTCAAATCCGACAGAGGGAAGGAAAACGTGTTCCAGCAGCTGTCTTTCACGAAGTAGGAATTCATGTCGACGCAGCGGGCGTTAACCCAACTCCATTTGCCATCGGTTCCTTTTGCCGCACCAGAGACATCCAGCGTGGTATATTCGATGACGGACGGATTGCTGGTGACATAGTATCGAAAACTCATATGAGTGGTTTCGGTCAGGCCCTCCACAGGAATTTTCAGGTACACATTGTAGGAGGAAGATTCTTTGGGACCATCCACAGTCGGTATGGTGGTCACTTCCTTCTGAAAGATCTCAGCGCCGGTGAAGGCTTTCCCGTCACCGTCAAAATCAATGTTCTGCTCCGTGGGGGAGAGGGTGGTGCCTGTCCCCGAAGGCGCGCCGCTGTCCAACAGCGTTTTGCCGTTGGGGATGCTCTGGACGGAGGCGGGATACTGTGCATTTTTGTCAAAATCCGCCAGATACATGGTCCGGCCGCTTTCCTTCACGCCATCCTTGGACAGTGTGGACAGGATGTCCTGCCCGGGGGCGTACAGGTCGGTGGTGCCGTCACCCCAGTTGCTCATGGCGCTGGGGGTGCCGTCGCGGGCGGAGGAATTCACCACAATGGCGTAGGGGTTGCCCTTCAGGCCGGCGGCCAGCCGGGGCGTCTGGTCGGTGTCCCGGCTCGCATTGCCAGAGGAAAACACCGAAATAACGCCCTTTTCGCCCAGCTGCGTCACCAAATCGTCCAGCTCGCCGTACAGCTCCTGGTCGCCCCAGGAGTTGTTGATGGCCACCAGATTCAGCCCGTTGTCCACGGCGGCGGACAGATATTGATAGGCCTTGCGCACATTGGCCAGCGTATCCAGACCCTGGGTGTCGCAGATGCGCACAGGCAGGATTTTCACGCCGTTGGCTACGCCGGAGGTGCCGAAGCCGTTCCACTCGGCGGCAATGATGCCGGACACATGGGTGCCATGGCCAAAGGTATCAAACATTTTGGTGACGTCCGTTTCCAGCGGATTGTAGCCGTTGGCGCCGCCGGCGGGGTTGTAGCGGTCGGCATTGGACAGGAGTACATCGTCCAGATCAGGGTTGGCAAGGTCCGCGCCGGTGTCCAGCACGGCCACCACGCCCACGGCGTTTTCGGTGTTCGGTTGGTTCCAATTCGGAGAATTGATTTGGAAACCGTTCTGGAAGGAAACGCCCTTGGGGAGGGTCTGGTCATTGTTGGTATGCTCCCACTGATAACGGGTCAGGTCCTTGATAAAGCTGCCGGGCGCCGGGGCGGGTGTTGCCGTCGGTGCGGCCGTTGGCGCGGCGTCAGGCTCCGGCTCCGGGGTGGGGCTGGGCGTGACCAGCGGCGTGGCGGTAGGCCTTGGGGTGGCCGTGGGCGCACGGGTTGGACGCACCGTGGCCGTGGGCGCTGCGGTAGGGGTTGGCTCCGCTGTGGCGCTGGCGGTCGGGGTGGGCGCGGCGGTGGCCGCAGGCGCACTGTCCGTGGGCGCGGGGGTCTGCTGTGTGGTCGTGGGGGTCTCCGCTGCCCGGCCTGGCCGGGTCAGGAAAAACGCGCCCGCACCCACAATCACGGCGGTGGACAGCAGCGCAGCCAGCCATGCAATCAGAGGGGAGTGTTTCATGGGTGGTACTCCTTCGACAGGGAATTTGTTTTTTCTATTGTATCCTGTGTTTTCCGGATTGGCAAGAGGAAATTTCTCTTGCAGACTGTCAAAAAAGTCCAATCACAACGAGAAACCTTACCATCATTCGTAGGGGCGGGACATGCCCCGCCCGCGAAAGGCGGCCTTACAACTGGTAAAATGATGGCACGATGCGGTTCCCGCAGACAGGAAGGATGTGATCGCCCGTGGCGCAGACAACGGACAGGACACTCGCCGCGCAAAAGAGGGCCGAGGCCCGGAGGGCCAGAAAGCTGGCCCGGATGGAAAACCAGTGGGCGCAGGGCTCGCTGCTGGTGTTCACGGCGGTCATCATGCCCTTCACAAACTTTTTTGTCGTCTCCGATCTGGTGCGGCAGATCACCGTGCCGGAGTACATCATGGAGGTCATCGGGGATACGCCGCTGTATTTCGGGCTGTACCTGGCCGTCAGCGACCAGTGCATCCTCACCTCACTGCGGTACGATGCGCTGGAAAAGGTCAAGGCGCTGGACCCCACCCTGAAAACCGGCTACATCATGGCCATGGGCGTGGGCAATTACTACGACCTGGCCGCGGCGGACATTTTCAGCGTGGAGAGCACCTTTGTCACCACGGACATGGTCAACGCGCTGCATCTGCGGGGCAAGCAGGTTCATGCATGGACCATCGACGAACCGGCCAACGCGGAGCGGATGATCCGCCTCGGGGTGGACAACCTCATCACCGGCGACCCGGAAATGGTTCGTGAGGTCATTCAGAAGAGCGAACAGCTGGGGTGGTTCTCTTACCTGAGCGATGAAAAATGGACGGAACTGGCCGAGGAAATGGGGGTGAATATGGAAGAGTACGCGTCCCTGCTGGATGCCGCGTAAAAAAATCACGAAACCGGGCGGTTTTGTACCTGTTTTGTCCCATAACGGGTGGTATAATGGGGGACACGGAGGAAATCTGCCATGAATCACACCAAAACAACCACCCGTTTGCTGCCGCTGCTGCTGGCGCTGGCCCTGCTGCTGTGGGCGGCGCCCGCATCGGCGGAGGCTACCCCGGAGACCGCCGCGCAGACCACCTTTGAGGCGGCGCCGGAATCCGACAGTGACCTGAATTATCTCAACGACGGCTGGGCGGCCCTGTCTGCCAGAGCGCGGACAGGCCTGCCCCCCTCCTTTGACCTGCGCCAGAGCGGCCGGGTGAGCGCCGTGCGCGACCAGAACCCCTTCGGCACCTGCTGGACCTTTGCGGTGATGGGCGCGATGGAATCCAACCTGCGCACCCAGGGCGTCACCGGGGTGGACCTGTCCGAGGCGCAGCTGGCGTATTTCTGCGGGGCCGGCCTGTACCGGCTGGAATCTCTGGAAAGCTATCTGGAGGATGAGCTGAACACCAACGCCTTCGACCTGTTCAATGACCCCGCCGCCCGCCTGACCTTCGGCTTCACCGAGGGCGGCAACGATGACATCGCGGTGGGGGCGCTGTCCGCATGGGTGGGGCCGATCTCCGAGGAAAAAATGCCCTACGCCGATGTGCTGACCGTCTGCGGCGAGGACACCGACAGTGAACAGTTCAAAACCGGCGCGGCCACGCTGGTGGAATGGTGGGACAGCGACCCTTCGCTGGAATTCGGCGCGGAGTACCATTTGCAGGACGCGCTGTACTTCGGCAAGGGGATGCTCACCGATGGCGGGCGGGACACCGTCAAGCGGCTGTTACAGGAGTGCGGCGCGCTGTCCATCGGGTACAACAGCTACAACAGCGACGTCTGTGTCAACAACCTGACCGTCACCACCCAGAACCACGCCGTGCTGCTGGTGGGCTGGGACGATGATTTCGCCGTGGAAAATTTCCCGGAATACTGCCGCCCGACCCAACCCGGCGCGTGGCTGGTGCGCAACAACTACGGCACCCTCTGGGGGGACGCCGGGTATTTCTGGATCTCCTACGAGGACACTTCTTTAAGCATGGAGCCGGTGTATCTGATGCAGAGCGCCGACAACTACGACCACAACTACCAGTATGACCGCCTTGGCTGGAAGAGCAGCCTGTCCGCCGAGCTGAACGCCGGGGACGCCTCCGGCGCGGCGTACATGGCCAACATCTTTGAGACGGAGGGCGCTGACGAGGGCGAGCTGCTGGAGGCGGTGTCCTTCTACACCACCGATGTGAATGTGGAGTACACCATCTCGGTCTACACCGGCGTGGAGGCGGGCCGCCCCACCGGCGGCACGCTGGCGGCCAGCCAGTCCGGCACCCAGCTCTATCCCGGCTACCACACCGTCCGGCTGGAACAGCCGGTCGCGCTGTCCCACGGGGAACGGTTCAGCGTGGTCGTCCGGGTCAGCAACCCGGCGGGCGGCTACGCCTATCCCATCGCGGTGGAGAGCGCCCGCTCCGAGGAAAAGCCCTACCTGCTGGGCATCACGCCCAGCGTCGGCTTTGTGAGCGCTGTGGACGAGAACGGGCTCCCCGCCGAGTGGTGCGAGGTGGTGGAGGCCCAGCAGGAACAGGGCGTCTGGCCCACCGCGGTGTGCATCAAGGCGTTCACCACTGACCGGTACGGCCCGGTGCGGTTCTCCTCGCTGAGCGATACCGTGGCGGAGGGCACCACCGTGACGCTGCATGCCGCCGGGGCGGATGCCATCCGCTACACGCTGGACGGCGCGGAGCAGACCATTTCCGGCAGCAGCGGCGAGGTCACGCTGCACTTTGGAGCGGATGACACCGTCACGCTGCTGGCGCAGGCGGTGTACGGCGGCACCCTCAGTGAGGAACTTGGGTACACCTACCACAAGGCCGCCGTGGATGTGGTGGATGTGTACGGCACCGTGGACGGCGGAAAGAGCCGGTACGCGGCGGAAAAAAAGACCGAAAACGGCGAAACCAGCTACCTTCTGTCCCTGCCTGTGGGAGCCACAATGGCGCAGCTGCAGGTGTGCGGCGGGGACACGGTGCGCATTGACGATACCACCACCCTGCCCGCCGGAACATGGTCGGGTGAGGTGACACTGGAAGCGGATGAGGACGGCTCACGCCACCGCCTGCTGACGGTGACTGTTTCCAAGGACGGGTACAACGATACGACGTTCGATGTGTTCCTGTACAGCCCCGGCCCGGAGGAATACGCGGCCTTTGACTGTAAGAACGAGACCATGACCGTCCGGGCCGGGTATCTTTTGGAATACGGCAAGACGGATTATTCATCGGATGTTGACGAGGAACCGTTTGCCGATGTAACCTACGACTCCTCCGACTTTGATGCAGAGGAGCTGGCCGGGGAGGCGCTGACGGTCTACCGGTATCTCGGTATGGTGGACGGCAAACACAACTGGGAGCCGCTGGTGTACGAAAACGGCGAGCCCGTCACCGTCACGGTGCCGGAGCGCCGCACCCTGCCGATGCTCCAGCCGGACTACGCCGCGTGGGATGGGGAGCATCCCGTGGCCGTCACCGCCAAGATGGACGCCGACCAGTACGACCTGCGCTGGGCTGAGACCGAGAGCGGCTGTACCGCCGCGTCGGGATACCACTACTTTGTCAGAACGCCGCCCACCGTCAAGCCGGGGGACGTGCTGTACCTGCATCTGCCCGCCACGGCGGAGGAATTTGCCTCCCCCGTTGCCAGACTGGAACTGCCCGCCGCGCCGGGGACTGTCACCGTGACGGGCATTGGGGATGCCACCGGCGACAGCGTCATGCTGTATCTGGAGCTTCCTGAATGCGGCGAGGGGGAATGGCCTTGGGACACGGAGGTTCCCGACTACCAGGTGGAGTACACCACCGGCGATGGAAACTGGTACAACGCCATGCTGTTTACCGAGGAGGGCACCGGCAAAACCTACACCCTCATCACCGGGCTGGAGCCGGAAACGACCTACCACGTGCAGCTGCGCATCGCCGCGCAGACGGGCGAACCCGAAAGCCCCACCAGCCTGCAAACGGGGCGCTGGCCCGGCCCGGTCACGACAGTCGACGTCACCACCGGAAAGGGCTGCCGCCTGCCGTACTACTTCACCTACAACGGGTTCCGGGTGGACGAGCTGACCCAGTATTTCCTGCTCACCGAGGGGGAAACCCTCACGGTGGAGCCGGACTGGGAAACGCTGGAGCAGAACTATGTGTTCCCGGCGGGGGACTACCCTGAGGCGGTGGAGGTCACGCTGGAAGGTGATGTGCCCAGCGTGGAGGAGCTGTCCTGCGAGATCACCTACCTCACCGGCCGCATGCCGGAGGAACTGACCTACAAGGTCAGCTATTACGATGAAAACGGCCGCTGGCTGGAGAATCTGCGGTTCACCTTCCTCACCTCCGGCGCAGTGACCTACGACATGCTGCCCACGCCGGAGGGTACCGTTCTGGACGTGGACCGCAACCGCGGCACCGACACGGCCACCCGGCTTGTCATTGACGAAAAAGGTCGTATGTACGCCGAAACGCCATGGGTCAAATGCCGGGTGAAGGCGGGCACATCCACCGGCTGGGGCAGCGTGGCGTTTCAGGGCCGCGGGCAGACGCTGTACAACAGCGACCTGACCACCGAGCTGCGCAGCGCGGGGGCTGCCTCGGTCACCGAGGTAGCCAATACCATGGGCGCCGTCCTGCAAACCCGCATGGGGGACACGCTGCAAACGGAAAATCTGCGTGTGTACGAGGGAATTGCCCAGTGCGTGCTGAACGGCAAGGTCTGCGTGGATCTGCAGCAGCTGCCCGACGCCGCCGGAGAGGTCATCGTCACGCTGCGGCTCAAAGACGCGCAGGGCAAGCCCCTCAAGGTGGACTGGACGCAGTACACCCCGCTGGTGACCCACATGTACGCCAAGGACGAAAACGGCCACAAGGCCGGGGAGGTGGAGTTTCTGGAGGTGGTGAGCGCCAAAGACGATGTGGTGCAGGTCAAAACCAGCAGCCTGTCCCCGCTGGCGGTGACATGGACCAAAGCGCCGCTGCAGCCCGCCGCGCCCACCGCCGCGCCCCAGCCGGAAACGGAGCCTGCCCCCACCGCCGCGCCCCAGCCGGAAACGGAGCCTGCCCCCACCGCCGCGCCGGTGGTGAAGAAGGCCGCCATCCCCCGCACCGGCGATGCACAGACCCCGGCGGTGTGGGTCTGCCTGCTGGCTGTCAGCGCCGCCGGATTCGCCGCCCTGCGCCGCAAAAAACAGTAAACGCCCGCCGCCCGCCCCTGTTCCGGGGCGGGCGGTATTTTTCAGCGGCTCAGCCGCTTCAGACTGTCAAAAAAGGTCAATCATCACGAAAAACGTTGCCATCATTCGTAGGGGCGGGACAGCCCGTAAGGGTGCCCTGCAGTCCCGCCCGAAAAAGGTGGCCTTACAACGATGTTTCTTGTTTGGCTGCCTACCACGGGGCGTTGCGGGTTTTGGCGCGTGGGGCCACATTTGAGCGTTAGCGAAAATGGGGAGCGCCAAATGCAGGCCGTGCGCGGCCTGCAACTGCACGAGCGTCCCGGCCTTGCCGGGTGGCGGGCATAAAGCCCGCCAAGCGGAGGACGCCGCCCCCTACAAACGCAAACTAAGGTTTTTCGACAAGCTGAACAGCCGCCGCGCGGCGGCTGTTTTTACACGATCCGAAGAGTCAGTGGATCTTGCCGGCCATGTCCAGCGCGGTCTCCCGGCTCATGGCGTCACAGGCGGCGTCCCACTGGGCCGCCAGACGCAGCAGCGCCGCCCGCAGAGGGCTGGGACGCTTGACGGTGTCCAGCGCGTTTTGCTGCGCGGCGCGGGACAGCCGGGCATAGTCTTTGTCCATCTGCCGCAGCAGTGCGCCCATGTGGCGCATGATCTGCAGCACCTTTTCCTGATTTTCCAAAAAGTAAAAGGCAAATTCCTCGGCGGAGATTTTCTGAACGACCACCACATCCTCGGCCGCCACGGCGGTGGCAATGCGCGGGGTGCATTCCAGAATGCCCGACACGCCAAAGCACTGTCCCTGCTCCATGGCGGCGATGCGGGTCTCGGTCTTTTTGCCCTCGTCCGCCACAATGTCCAGACGGCCCTGTACCACCTCAAACATGGAGGAACCGTACTCCCCCTGCCGGAACAGCACCTCTCCCCGGTGCAGTGTGATGAGATTCTTTTGCTGTTTCATCGGTACGCCTCCCTCACTGTGCCTTCTGGCTCTCCTTTCTTCAGGGAACATAGGAACGGACCAGCCCGACAACCTCACCGTTCTGGATGGTGACGGTGGTGTTATTCGGCGTGAGGTCATCGGGAAGCTGCGCTTCGGGCTGGAGGAAATCGCCCACATACCAGGTCTCGGGTTCTTTCTCAAGGTCAGAGGCATCCAGATAGGTGAATTCTTCGCTGACCGGCAGGGTGACGGTGCCCAGCGCCCGCCAGGATTTGTAATCGTCAAAACCCGCAAGGTAATAGACCGTCTCATCGTCGGTCGCCAGGTCATAGCCGCCCTGCTCCAGACCGCCGTTGAGAACTACCAGACCGGAGTCGGTGCACTCCACCGATTCCAGCAGCACATCCTCGCCGTTCAGTTCAATGACATCGCCCGGCGCCAGCACGGACACATCCACCATGTCATACAGGTCATATTCGTAGAGGGTGAGGGTCATCTGGGCCTTCCCACTGTCGTCCAGAAAGATGCCGTCGGGCGCCACCGCAGCGCCCACCGTGCAGTCGCCAAGGTTGGCAATGTCCACAGACAGAGGCAACGGGCGAATGACCCGGCCCAGCTCCACCTTGCCGGTGCTTTGGCTGGACGCCTCGCTCTGGGTCACGGCGGGGGCAGAGCTGGCAGCGGCCTGTGAGCTGGCAGCGGCCCCGGAGCAGCCGGTCGCAGCAGCGGCCACCAGCAGAATTGCGGATAAATAGAGTAGGGTAAGTTTCATGATGTTCTCTCCTTGTTGTAAAAGCTTGTTACGCCTTTATATATGCACCAGCCGACGGTTTGTTACAGATTTTTCTGTTTTTTTTCATCGGCCGCCTTTGGCTCCCGGTCCACGCCCCGATCGTAAAGGAAACACCGCATAATTCCGCTTGCCATACGGCGAGCGAGGTGCGCCAGATGTTACCTGTGAATTGTGCGGTATTGCCATAAGTACTTCAAAAAGGGAAAGCGCCACGCTCTCCCTTCAGGGGTGATCAAAGGTCAGTGTATTTGCGCCGTTCAGCGGACGAGGCCCGGATCACCTGGAACGCTGGTGTGTTCCCGAACGTATACCCAGCCTCCATTCGGGTTCATTTCCAGACTGCCTTCAAAGTACCAGCTTTCATCGCAGGGGTCGCAGTAGTAGCGTCCCCAGCTGCCCGTGTGCACAGGGCGGTGGCAAGTCGGGCACAGATATTTTTTGTTGTCGTCGGTGCCCTTCCACTCATAAACGGCATAGACGTGCCGGATGCCTCCCCATGTGACCTCCTTGCGAAGAAGAACGGAGTACTCCTTGAGGCCGCCTGTCACCTTGTCCATCTCTTCATCGGGCAGGGCCTGCGCTTCGGTGGCTTCGGCGGTGGGCAGCTTCTTTTCGTTTTCCATAGTTATGTTCCTTTCCTTCAGAATCATTTCACTCACGCAATGGGGAAGATCAGCATCTCTCCAACGATGTCACCATTGTTTTTTTGTGTGACAGCATACATATTTGTGGGTATCTCTGCATTGATCATATGAAAGCGATGATTGATTTTCCAGACGCCCTCGCCCAGAACCGGAACCAGGACAAGCTGCCCGATCTCGTACTTGTACGGCAGCTTGATGTCCCAATCCTCATCGGAGACTCCGCCGGTTACGTCCTTCAGAAGGGACTCGTCCAGTTCCTGCGGGCCGTCAGGGGTCAAAAACAGCTTTTTGTTTTCCATGGTGTTGTCTCCTTTCCTGACCGTTCTATCTGTATATATGCGCCAAACGACAGGATGTTACAGGTTTTGAAAAAATTTTCTCACAGGCGGCATTTACGCCTGCGGGTTTCCCCCGCCGTTCTGTGCGGCGCGCCGGGCGGCCAGCCAGTCGCAGAGCCTGTTCAGAGCCCAAACCGTCAGCACCGCCAGCGCCGCGCCCAGCACTGCGCCGAACAGCACATCGGTGGGGAAGTGCACAAACAGATACATTCTGCTGAAGCCAATCAGCGCCGCCACCGCCAGCAGCACCGCGCCGGGCTTTTTGAAGTACATCCACACCGAAGCTGCCGCCGCGAAGGCCCATGCGGTGTGGGTGGAGGGGCAGGAGTAGCTGGAGGGGCGCTTGACGAGCAGCTCCACCGTCTGGTCCAGATGGCAGGGCCGGGGCCGGGCAATCAGGTCCTTGAGAACGTACTGCCCCACCAGAAATACCAGCCCGTAGGACAGCAGCACCGCCACACCGCAGCGCCGGGTTTTGGGGAACAGGCACAGCGCCACGCCCACCACCAGCCAGATCTGGCCGTAGCTGCCCATGATGTTGGTCAGTCCCAGAATCAGCGCGTCCATCACCGGGCCGCGCAGGGTCTGAATGGCGTACAAAATTGAGAAATCCATGGTACTCTCTCCTTATCAAATAGGTTTGCCGGAATAACACAGGCAGAGAGCGCCCCATCGGGCGGTTCCCCGTCCGTTCCTTTCACATCAGGGAAAGCTCTGCATAGGCCTCGCCCATCAGGCGGTGCTGCAAGCCGCCTGCGCCGTCCTCCGGCACCAGCAGGTCAAATTCCACCTGCCGCTGGAACACCATCACGATGTCGCTGCCGCCGAACAGGAAGTAGCCCATGGGGTCGCCGCGTTTGACCTTGGCACCCACCTGCACGGACTCCTCCCAGTTGCAGGAGCAGATCTGCGACATGCCGATGGGCAGAATGGCCACCAGACCGTATTCCGTGTCCAGAATTACACAGTCGCGGGTTTCGATCATCTGCCAGCCGGGAATGGTATCCTCCAGCACATAGCGGCCGATGTCGGCGTCCCACACCGTCACACCGCCTGCGGCGTTGGTGCCGGGAATCTTGCGCACCTCCACCACCGTGCCGTCAATGGGGAAGTGGTAGCGGTGGTAGTCGTTCACATCCAAAAAGGTATGGGTCAGCGTGCCGCCCGCGAAGGCGTCCGCGTAGGCGCTGTCCTCGCCAATCAGCTGACGGATGGAGGTGAAATTGGCGGACTTGATCTGCACGCCCTCCCGCTGGACCAGATCGCCGTTTTCATCAATGTTCCAGACGCCCTGCGGCTTGGAATCTGCGGGGGCCACCAGCGCGCAGTCCGCAATGGGACGCACGGTGGGGTCGGACAGGCGGCGGGCAAAGAAATCGTTGAAGCTGTGCCACTGCCCGGCATCCTCATACCATCCGGCATCCAGACCAAAGCTCTCGTCCTGCCGGAACAGTTCCAGATATTCCTCCGACCAGCTTTCCGGCGTGGACAGGTAGCTGCCCCAGCTTTCAGCGTAGGTACGGCACCAGCTGGCAATCGGCTCGTGGTATTGCAGGGACGGATAGTAGTATCCCCGCCCCTCCAGCTCCTCCAGCGGCTGGTCCACCAGAAACCAGAAATAGTCCACCGACTGGTCGATATGGTCGTACAGGGTGGGGTAGTCCCCGTCCTTCAGCACATTCCACGGCATACAGGTGGCCGCCCAATCCAGAAAATCATACAGCTGGTCGATGCTCTGCGCCGGGTTGGTGTCGGGATCCGGGTTGATTGCCGCCGCTGCGGCCAGCGATTTTTCCATCAGGGCCATCAGTTCCGGGTCTGCGTCCAGCAGGGCCTTCAGCTCCTCGGTCATGGCCGCGTGGGCCGGCGTTTGCTGCTGAACGGTCTGACTGGCGGCGGAGGACACCGCCTCGCCGGCCGGTGCGCCGCAGGCGGTGAACAACAGCATCGCCGCCGTTAAAAGGGTGATGCATGCAATGGGCACACGGCGGTTCGTTATTTTCATAGATGGTTTTCCTCGTCTTTCTGTCTGTTGGAATAATCTGCCTAAATACAAATATGCGGCACACGACAGTTTGTTACAGATTTTTTCACTTTTTTACAAATCAGAACCATTTTAACGATACCGCATAACAAATAAAATGTCAATCCGGTTTGCCAGCTTGAAAAAAAGAAAGCAATGATTTATAATGGGCTGAAAGCTAAGGCAATACCGCACAATTCACGGCTAACGCCTTACGCACCGCTCCGACGGCTGCGGCGCGCCATCCGCGTCGCAAAAATGCTCGATAATACACAAAGTATTATCTGCGCTTTTTGCTTAGCATCTGGCACACCTCGCTCGACGTATCGGCACGTAGAATTATGCGGTGTTGCCCTGAAATGATTGTAAGGAAAGGCAGTTTGCGTATGAAAACATTGAGGATTCCCTCCGGCGTCACCGCCGTAAAGTTCTCCTGGAGCCGTATTCTCCCGATGATCCTGCTGGCGGCGCTGCTGTCCGGGTGCGGGGCGCAGGCGCAGCCGGCGGAGCCTTCCCCGCAGCCGGTGCAGGAGCTGCCAGCCGATGCGGTGGTCAGCTATCTGGGGCCGGCCGGCACCTACACGGAGCAGGCGGCGGAGCTTCTGTTTTCTCAAAGCGCGCAGCTGCAGCCCCGCGCAACGGTGGCGGAGACCCTGGACGATGTGATGGAGGGCCGCGCCGATTACGCGGTGATCCCGCAGGAAAACACCATCGGCGGCCCGGTCTATGACTATCTGGACGAGGTGCTGAACAGGGAGGGCCTGTCTGTGCACGGAGAGGTGGAGCTTCCCATCCGGCAGGCGCTGCTGGCGCCGGAGGGCACCGCCCTTGCGGACATCCGCACCGTCTATTCCCACAAGCAGGGCATCGCGCAGGGCAGCGCGTGGCTGAAGGAGCACCTGCCCGATGCGGAGGTGGTGGAGGTTTCCAGCACGGCGGAGGGCGCCCGCCTTGCGGCGGAAGAGGCCGACGGCTCGGCAGCGGCCGTTGCCTCCACGCAGGCCGCCAAGGTGTACGGGCTGTCGGTGCTGGCCGAGAGCATCCAGCAGAACGACAACAATGTGACCCGCTTTTATCTGGTCTCCACCCGGCCGGGCGCCGACACGGGGGACAGAATGGTGTTTTCCGCTGCGGGGCCTGCCGACGCTCTGCCCGGCCTGCTGCAGTCCATGGAGGAACACGGCCTGACGCTGGTGGCCCTGCATGACCGCACCGCCAAAACCACACTGGGCAGCTACGTATGGCTGGTGGAATGCAGCGGCGGCGGAAAAGCGGAATTTGCGCAGCTGGAAACCGAAACCCCCGGCCTGACGCTGCGGTATCTTGGCGCGTTTCAGAAAAAAATGTTGGAGACCTCTTGACTTTATCGATTTAACGCGCTAAACTGCAACTACACCGATGAGGAAGAGTGAGTAAGCGCCGCACCCAACGGCACAGAGAGCCGCGGCAGGTGGAAAGCGGTACGCAGGGCAGCGCTTAATGGACTTCCGAGGGCGACCCGAACGCCAGCGCCAGTAGGGGAGACGGAGCGGCACTCCGTTACCAAATGTCAGCGTATGTTTGTACGCGTTGAGTGGGCGCAGTCCGCGCCAAGCCGGGTGGTACCGCAGAAGTGAATTTTCGCTCCTGTCCCAGCAACGAACCGTTGCAGGACGGGAGTTTTTTGTGCCCCTTTCCCGCGCACACAAGAAAGGAGCCTACCATGAGCCAGCACGAAATCCCCTACAAAATCTACCTGCAGGAATCCGAAATGCCCACCCGGTGGTACAATCTGCGCGCCGACATGAAGAACAAGCCCGCGCCGCTGCTCAACCCGGCGACCCTCCAGCCCTGCAAGCCGGAGGAACTGGAGGCGGTGTTCTGCGCGGACCTCGTCCGGCAGGAACTGGACGACACCACGCTGTTTTTTGACATCCCGCAGGAGGTGCGGGAGTATTACCGCACCTACCGGCCCAGCCCGCTGGTGCGCGCCTACAATCTGGAGAAAAAGCTGGGCACCCCCGCAAAAATCTACTACAAGTTTGAGGGCAACAATACCTCCGGCAGCCACAAGCTGAACAGCGCCATCGCGCAGGCCTACTACGCCAAAAAGCAGGGCCTGACCGGCACCAGCTACTTCGATATGGTGGCCTACGAGAAATTCCACAACGGCGAGATGAGCGACTACTTCCCCACCGACGCCGACCTGCAGACCGGCTTTGACGGTCTGCCCGCACAGCCGTAAATACAGGAACCCCCCGGCGCGCGCCGGGGGGTTCCGCTGTCTTATGGATGACTCTCCTGCCGGCTGTCGTTTGTCCGGGATTTCAGCGTCTTTTCGTTCAGGAAAAGAGAGAGGATATACAGAATCGTAATGGAGAAGGAGGACAGAAACAGCAAAACCCTTCTGAGACTGTAGACCGAAGCGGCAACCATCAGCAGCAGGCCAATGACGACGACCATACAGTAGGCATATCCCTTGGAAAAAGCCGTGAACAGGTTTCTTCTTCCCCAGAACAGGTAAAATCCGCCCAACCCGCTCACTATCTGGCACAAAGAAAACAACAGCAGAACCACCTGCAGGACGGGCAGATACGTCTGATCATCGGGACTGACCGTGGAGACCAGCTGTACCTGCTGGAGCAGACTGTTAAATCCGGTCACAAAGAAACCGCAGCTGGACAGAAGAAGCCCGGTGCGGGCAAGCCGGTTCAGCTTGTGGGTCCTGTCCATGCGCTGGAACAGCTGGTCGTGGGTGACGCTGAGCAGGGGTGTCCCGTCCGCGTTCACGATAGACAGCGCGGCAATTCGGCCGCGGATTCCCGGATCGGAAACGGACTGCTCAGAGCTTTCCAAAAACAGCATCGTGGCAGCTTCCCAGAGAAATACCGTTCCCACAATGTCCACCGCTTCCTCGAACAGCGCGGCGGTAAACCCGGACCCGAACCAGCCCTGCTCATTGGCCAGCGCCATGACGCCAAGGATAAAAAATCCAATCAAAACAAACAGCGCGGAAAGGAACAGCACCCGTCTGGTAAGCAGCCGTTTGGAGATTTGCTTCATTTCCACGGAATCCTTGAAGGAATGGACCAGCTCGGCAGGGGAATGACCCTGAAGGTCATTGATTGCAAGCTCTATGTGAAAACGATACGGGACGGGAAATTTTGCAATGGTTTCCTGCAACGCATCAAACAAATCCGGCTTGAACGGCGCGTGGAAGCCTTCTGCGGCGGGAGCCTCCACAAGCTCATCAGCGGTTTCGTAATGAAACCGAACAGAAACCAGATGGTTTTCCCTGTCAATGGGATAGTATCGTTCCAGCACGCGGATGTCCTGCTGGTTGATGTCATATTTCTTTGGATGGGAATGCTTCATCGGTACTCTCCTGAACACTGGCGGCTGTCGGGAACCGCTCCTCTTTCGTACAGTATACAGGAAAATGTGTGTCAGGTCAAATTTTCATAGTTACATCACTCTGAGAATCCCGGCGGTACTGGGAGGGCGTGATGCCCTCGGATTTTTTGAACACCTTGGTGAACACCCGGTAATCCCCATAGCCGGACTGCTCCGCCACCTCCGCAACGGACAAAGAGGTGGAGAGCAGTAATTTTTTTGCCTTTTCCATGCGGATGCTGGTCAGGTAGGCCAGAAAATTCACCCCGATCTCGCTTTTGAACAGCTGGCTGATGTACTGGGGATTCAGATGGAACTGCTCCGCCAGCACCGACAGGCTGAGTTCCTCCGCCAGATGCTCCTGCAAATACCGGGTGATGCCGGTGATGGTCCGCTCCTCCTGTTTTCCGGCTCCGCCGAGACGGAAAAAACAGATTTTCCAGCGTTACACCGCACAAATCATAGGTCCACCGATTCCGCACCGGGGGCCGGCTCAAAATGCGGGCGGCCCTCCCGCAGGCAGGTCAGGATGCGGGCGATGGGGACCTGCGTGGGGCAGGCGGCCTCGCAGGGGGCGGCGCAGTCGGCGCAAACATCGGCCTGGGGCAGGCGAAGGGCGGCATTGCGGCGTTTGCGGCGGAATACGCGCAGGCCACGCAGGACCCGCGGGCGGTGCAGATTTTGCAGGATTACCGAAAGAAAATCCGCCGCGCCCAACACAACATCGAGACGGGCGGCGGCGCCGCGCAGTTGGGAGGTCTGGTGGGCTTCACCGGACTGACCGGCGGCGTCAAAACGCTGCTGATGGCCGGACGCACCCTGAACGAAGAAGCGTTTGTCAGCACAGCGCTGTCCCTTGCGGAGCTGCTTTGCAGCGTCCCGGTGGACAGCATCACGGCGTGTGATTTTTACGGCGGTGCGGCGGGGCTTTTGTATCTGTTGTGTACCGCGCCGAAACTGCGGGCCATGCCGAACCACCCGCAGCGAACCGAAGCACTTTGCCAGCGGCTGCTGGCCCTGCAAACGCTGGACACCAAACAGGGCATCCGCACGTGGGACACCCTTGGCAAACAGCGCCCCATCAGCGGGCTGGGCCACGGCATTGCGGGCGTTGGGCTGGCACTGGCCGCCGCATGGCGACTGTATCCGTCGGAGGAACTGTACGCGGCCATGCGGGACGCCTTCCTGCTGGAGGGGCAGCTGTACCATGACGCCATGGGGACCTGGCCGGATTTCCGGGATTCCTCGGTGCCGTCCGGCGCCATGAACGGTTACTGTTCCGGCGCGCCGGGCATGGGCGCGGTCTATCTGAGGCTGCATCAGCTGGGCATCACCGAATTTGACGGTGACATGGAAAAGGCCATCCGGTCAGTGACCGCAGCGCCGCTGATGTCCCGCGACCACTGCTGCTGCGGCAACGGCGCAACGGTGGAATTTCTGCTGGACGCGGGCCGGGCGCTGAACCGTCCTGAACTGACCGAAACCGCGAAGGAGCGCCTGACCGCCATGGTACAGCGCAAAGCCGCCAAGGGGCAGTTCACCTTCCTGCCCGCCGATTATGAAAACTACAGCCCCTTCGGACTGCTGAACGGAATCGGCGGTCTGGGTCATCTGCTGCTGAAAGCGCAGGGCCTTGCGGCGGGAAGCCTGTTTTTTGAAAAAAGCTGTAACAAAATGGCGAGTTGTGTGTATTAGATTATAGAACCCGACACAAACACACAAACAACAGGGAGGTATCCGATATGAAAACCTTACAGGAGCTGTACAACGAAGTGATGAACAGCGATGCGCTGAAAACCGAGTTTCTGACGCTGACGACGCCGGAGCAGGTCGTGGCCTTTGCCGAAAAGAACGGCTGCCCCGCTACGCTGGAGGAAATCAAGAGCTTTTTTGAGGAACAGTCTGCCGCAGCGGGGGAACTGTCCGATGAAAAATTGGCCATGGTAGCTGGCGGCGCCGTGTTTACACCTGAATTTTACACTCCGATACAGGCCTGAGCCGATGCACCCGGAACAATCCAAAGGGAGGGAACCAAACATGAAAACCTTACAGGAGCTGTAGACCGAGGTCATGAACAGCGACGCGCTGAAAACCGAGTTTCTGGCGCTGGCGACGCCGGAGCAGGTCGTGGCCTTTGCCGAAAAGAACGGCTGCATCGCCACGGTGGAGGAAATCAAGACCTTTTTGGAGTAAAAGTCTGCCGCAGCCGGGGAGCTGTCCGATGAGGAGCTGGCTCAGGTGGCTGGCGGCAAGAGCGCTACAAAGCAAGAAGCAATCCTCTCCGCCTGCACGCTGGGAGCGTACTGCTTATACAGGGCCCAATTCAGCTATATGAATGGAAAATGCGGCACAGACATCCAGGGCGAAGGCATGCTGTGCGAGCTGGAAAAAAAGGAAGAGAAAAAGGCAGAGGCCGGAGAGGTCCGCTGGTAATATACGGGGAACGATTGATTTTCTCTCCATGGGCAAAAAGAGGGTCGGGGACACGATGAACTATTACAACAAGATGGTATCCGGTGGGGAACTGGAAGGACTGGATTATCTGCCCACCCTGCCGCAGCTGCTGCGGTTTGCGGGCAGCCGCTACGCGGAGGAGGCGGCCATCGGCAGCCGGGAAAGTACCTATACTTATGCACAGCTGGTTTCCCGCGTAAAGCGCCGCGTGGCCTGGCTGAACACGCTGGGCCTTGCCCCCGGCGCACACATTGCGGTGCTGGCTCCCAACGACCTCAACGCCATGGAGCTGTTTCTGACCATTCCGTCGGCGGGCTTCACCGTCATGATGCTGCCCGCCTCCCTTGGCGGGGCGGCGCTGACCGGTATCGTGCAGCGGTATGACGTTGCCTGCCTGCTTGCCGCCGACGGTGCGGAGACCGCCGGTGTGCCCTGCCCGGTGTACGGCACCGGCGCCCTTGCCCCCGCCGAGGCCGACTTTGCCCCGGTACGCAAGGAAACCCCGCGGCCATCTTTCTCACCGGCGGCACCTCCGGGCGGCCCAAGGGCGCGGTGCTTTCCCACGGGGCTCTGCTGCTGGGCATCGCACGGCTCAGGGGCAAAGCGTTCCTGGGCAATCTGCGCCTGATCATCAGCGGTGCCGCGCCGGTGCCGCCCCGCCTGATGCAGGCCTGCTGGGAGTATGCCATTCAGGTCTGCCCCGGCTACGGCCTGACCGAGTGCGCCAACCTGACCGCAGGCAACGCCGATGCCGCTGAGTTTCCTGAGGCTGTCGGCCCGGCCTATCCCGGGCAGCAGGTCAGGGTGGTGGACGGCGAGCTGTGCATCAAGGGCGATAACGTGATGCTGGGCTACTACGGCGAGCCGGAGCTGACCGCCAAGGTGCTGGTGGACGGCTGGTTCCACACCGGCGACCTCGCGGAACTGAGGGAATACAAGGGCGAACCATTCCTCGTCATCACGGGGCGGGTCGACAACCTGATTTTGCTGGGCAACGGCGAAAATGTCTCGCCGGAGGCGCTGGAGGCCCGATTCTATCAGGAGCCGCTGGTCAAGGACTGTCTGGTGAAACCTATGATCGTCAACGGCAACGAGGTGCTCGGCATTGAAATTCTGCCGTTTGCCCCGGCGCTGGCGGGCTGCTCTGAGGAGGAAACCCGGCAGAAATTGCAGGAGGTGGTGGACAGAATCAACCGGACGCTGCCCACCTGCCAGCAAATCGCAAAGCTAATGGGGATTTCAAGCGCTCCCCCGCCATGAAAATTCTGCGGAACCAGTAAAGGAGAAACGATGGAAACCTTTGAGCAACTGAAAACCGTCTTTGCGCAGGTCATGCCCCAGACGGACATTTCCCATGTTACGCCGGAAAGCTCCATCACCGGGGACCTTGGCGTGGACTCCCTGCACATGGTTCTGCTGGCCATTGCGCTGGAGGACGCGTTCAAGGTACGGTTTGAGGGAATCCCGCCGTTCAAAACGGTGGGGGACATCGTGGCCTTTCTGGACAAAAACCGCACCGTATGAGGAGCCGGACGCCATGCTGCAAATGGAAGAACTGATTTTTCTGCAATACATGCTGCTGCCCGCCGAATGGCACTGCCCGCTGTCCGATTATTTTATGCGGATGGTACAGGCTGGAGCGGGCCGGGCGTACCGCCTGTGCGCGGACGGAGCCCCGGTCAGCTATGCGGTGGTTCTGCGGGAGGGCGTGGGCTGGCGGATGCCCTATCTCTTTACCCACCCGGAGCAGCGGCGCAAGGGCTATGCCCGGCAGATGATTCGACAGCTGGCGGAACAGCTGGACGGCTATCTGCGGGCGCATATCATCCAGACACACCCGTATTATGACGCCATGATGGCCTGTCTGCAATCGCTGGGGTTTGTGGTGAACGATGCAAGCTGTGTGTACAGTGTGGAGGTGGACGGGCGTTTCTGGGCGCGCATGGAGGAGCTGAACCTTGTGCGTGTGAAGGAGTTCCTGCTGCGCGGCGGTCTGACCTGCATGCCGCTGTGCGCTACACTGGAGGCCATGCGGAAGGACCCGCAGATTCACAAAATGAAGCTGACCATCAGCGACGGAAACCAGCGTTCGTATCAGTTTGTCATGGAGATTCTGAAAGGCCTTTCCATCGAAGAAACGAGAAATGTCAGTCTCGCCGTCACGGCGGCGATGCTCAAACAGACCGGCGGGGAAATGAAACGATAGCGGCCGGAACTGGCATACGCAAACCGGGCTCCGCTTCCTGATGAAATAAAATAGAGAATAAAGCAACCTGCCGACAAAGGAAGTCGGCAGGCTTTTTTGGGCCGTTATGCGTCCAGACAGGATTGCGCCATCAGCGCCACGGCGATTTTCAGGCCGGTGGTCAGGCTGCGCAGGTCCACCCATTCCTGCCGGGTGTGGGCCAGACCGCCGGATACCGTGCCGATGGTGTTGGCCGGGATGCCCAGAGAAAGCGGAATGTTGCTGTCGGCGGAATTGGGGGTGTGATCCGGCTCAAATTGCAGTATGGTCTGAACACAGAGGCATAGTCCCTCATCAAATCAAGTTCCCCCATGCCGATTTTCTCATTCCGATCGTTACACGAACCAATGAGATAGTCCATAAAGGATGATGCACTCAAATTTTCCGCCCATCGGGTGATCTGTGGACATTTTCAAATCCGTTATTTTCCACAAAGAGCCGGACTTGAATTTGTGGAATGCCACAAGGAAACGCCCCGACACGGGAATTCAACGCAGAGTGTCTCAATTTTGTGCCTATCGCTGTAGTATACTATAAATTGGAAATGAATGGCCAATGCATCACCTGCACCAACGAATTCGTCCGCGAAACAAAGGAAAGAAGGAAGAACCATGAAAAAAGTAATAGCGTTGTTTCTGGCAGCGGTTCTGATGCTGTCCAGCACAGCCTGTTCCGCAAAGCCGGAATCCACCGAGACGGCGCCCTCAAGCGCCTCCGCAACGGCCGAGCCTGTGCCCACCACTCCAACAGAAAATGCGGGGGAGACAACGTCGGAGGAAAAACCGGAGATCGACGAGGCCGAACTGCCTTACGAGTACCAGACAGCCGATGGCCTTCTGCGTATCACCCTGCCGAATCATCGTTGGGGGCAGCTGTATTCCGATGAACATGATGTGCTGTTCTCCGATGGCAGCTGCGCTATTGCGGTTGATCTCTACAGGGCGAAGGATACACTGCCGCCCATTCCGTCAGCCGACAATACGCACAAACTGATTTTTACCTCCGCAATCAGCGCCGACGAGTATGTGCTGTATCTGATCGGGTATGCCACGGAGGAAACAGATTTCCCGGATCTTGCAGCTGCCATCAACTCCATCACGGTGGATAAAACGCGCATCACAAAGGTTTGGCCGGAGGAGGCGCCTCCCGCACCGGCCTACAGCGTCCGCGACACCAACTACACCGCCTGGGTCAGTGCCAACATCCTGAATGTCCGCACCGGTTCTGGAACGGACAGTTCGTTGATCTGCCAAGTTCCTCTGGATACAAAACTCACGGTCACCGGGGAGGTTCTGAAAGGGAATGACTATATTGGCTGGTCCCGTGTCCGCCTGTCAAACGGTACGGTGGGGTATGTGTCCTCGCAGTTCCTGACCACCACGCAGCCTGCGCCGAAACCAACCAGAACCGGAAACTCCAAGACGCTTTACAGCAGCCACGGCACGGTTTACACGGTGTATGAGTATTCCGACTATTATTGGAGAACAGAATCCGGCACGGCCTTCTGGCCGGCCACCTTCAGCACCTGGGAGAGTGCGTCCGGGCAGGTTCTCTACGATTACGACCCCACCGAGCCCGAACAAGAGGAGATTCGGCTCACGAACGATTCGATGCGGCTGTACAACGCAGATGGCTCCTTTGCTCAGACGGTCTATTTTGCCACCGACGGCGAGTGGTACAATTCCAGCTGGGTGAAATTTTACCCGTCACGCGACGGCACATGGTACTGCGGCGGCGCAGTGTTTTACGATTACGACCCCTCCCCGGCCGTCATGCCTCCGGTGGACTGGCAAGAAAACTTCGAGGCTTCTCTGTGGGGTCATGATGCCATGATCGCGGTGGACTATACGCTGCTGTATGAAGGTACCTACGAAGTGCTTTGCAAAGACCCGGTATCCGGCGCAACGAAAACGGTGATTGTGGATTCTTACACCGGTAGTTGGGAATAAAGGTGGCACCGCATCCTTCTGCGTACCGAAACTGAATCACTGTGCCCTGAGAGGGATCCCTCAGGGCGCTTTTTTCATTATTTTGACCGGCAGGGACTCAAAATCCAATTTATGGGACGGCCTGCCGACCTGGTCCTGAGAGGTGGTTTTTCCAGCAAAATCAAAAGAAAAAGGACAAGAGGCCCTCACACCCCGAAAAATGGGGCGTGAGGGCCTCTTGCTGCAAGTGGACCACTTCATAGTTCAGCCGGGTGCCCTGCCGGTCGCCCCGGTAGGTGACGCCGCCGCTGAGAACCAGCTGGGGGGCCGCGTTGACGCTGGCGTCAACGCGCATGTGGGTGATATCGTTGCGGACAATTTGAATGGGCATAGGCTCCCTACCTGCGTGCGCGGCCGGGTTTGATCCTCTTTACCATAGGACGAAGCTGCGGCGGCTGTTGATGCCGTTTTGCAGCAGGGTCATGGCCTGCTCCAAGGTGGCGCAGCCCGCATCCTGCAGGGCAAAGCTCAGGCAGGTGTCGTCAGGGGTTTCCTGCGTGGCCTCGGTCTCGGAAACGGTCTTTCCGGGGGAGAGGGGCGCAAACCGGGCCTCCAGCGTGCGGCTGGCGGTGAGGGTCAGCGTCAGGGTGGGCTCGGTGCCCAGCAGGGTGTTGTTTTCGTACCAGCCGGAGAACTGGAAGCCGTCGTATGGCTCCGCGGACAGGGTCAGTTCTGTGCCGTCCAGCGCGGAGGCCTGCAGCGTTCCGCCGGTGCGGTCGATGGACAGCAGGGAGCCGTCCACCGTCACGGCACCGTCGTCCTGGGGGATGGATTCGCCCTCGACGGTGGATTCTGTAGGCTCCACGGTCAGGGTATGTGCGGTGTCGTCCTCAAACACAGCGGTGTACACCACGTGGTCACCGGGGGCGGGATCGGGCCGGAAAGTCCAGTTGGCGGCGGTGGAAACCTCCTTGCCGCTGCTGTCCACCCAGCGGACAAAGCGGTACCCTTCGTTGGCGGTGGCTTTTAAGGTGATTTCTCCGCCCTCATTGGCCACATAGCCCTTGTCACCCTCGGTGGTGCCGGTGAGCTGACGCTCCACGGCGGTGCCCACATGGGTGTACACGTCCGGGGTGGGGGTTTCCAGAATGACTTTGGTGCGCTGGATCAGCGAGGCCTTCTGTGCATCAGTGAGTGTGGTGCTGGTCAGATACAGGGCAATGTAATCCGCGTCTCCCCACTGGCCGGTCAAATCCACCGACAGATTGTAGCTGTGGTTCAGCCACACGCCGCCCGTCTGGCTGGCATCGGTCACCGACCCACTCAAACCGGAAAAATCCTTCAGAACAAAAGGATTATTTTTGCCGTTTTGCACGACCAGCTGCAGCCCCTCAAAGGAGGCCGGATTCATGGACAGGTTGGTGATGGTCACATGACCGGTGATTTTCTGCTGGCCATTTGCATCAACGGGATAGCTCAAATCCACGTCCATGGTCAGGGCGGGGTCGCTGGCTACCGAGAGGGTGGTCAGCGGCACCCAGTCATTCTCGTTGGTACGGCTGTTGGTGTTGTTATTCACGCAGGCACTCAGCGTGATGGTGTGGGCGCCCTGCTCCCATTCGTTTGGAATGCGCAGCCAGAACCCCAGAGTCGAGGCCATGCCGGGGGCAATGACGTGGTCTACAGCATATACTTCGGGAAGTACCCCGCCGCCTTCGGGGAGGAAGAGAATCGAACGGTTTTGCTCGTCCTTGGCACTCAGAAGCAGATGCTCCACGTTGCGGCCGCTGGTGGTGTTGCGCACCGTCGCCTCAACGTAGAAATAGGAGTCATTTTTCGAAATCAAGTCCTTGCGCGGCGAGATGCTCTCCACCTGAACGCCGTCGGTCAGCGTATGCGTCCAGGAATAGACGTCACAGCTGCGCACGTTGGACTGGGAATCCGCGTTGGGAACGGTGTACAGAAGCTGGACGGATTCCACAGCATTTTTGCTGCCGTTATAGTGGGCCGTGGCGCAGAACGAGCTGATGGGCTTGACGGTTTCATTGGAATTGGGATCCACCAGCTGATAGGTTTCCGGCTCGGTCACCCGCAGGCGGCCGGTGGATTTGGTGAAGAAGAAGTTGGAAACGGTGTAGCCGGTCAGTGTCTGGACATAATCGACGGTATTGTTTTCGCCGGTGACGGTCTCCAGCTTCGTGTCGGGGGTCAGCTGAATCAGGCAGCCGTAGGTATCGTCGTTGCTTCCGGGGGCAATGACCAGCTGGCAGGCTTCGCTGCCGCCGATGCCGTCAAAAACGTCGCCCTCCAGATACTGGCCGCTTTCACTCAGCCAGTGGGCTTCGCTGATGGAGCCATTGTAAGTGCTGTACATGAAGAAGTGGCTGCCGATGATAAAGTAGACAAATCCCTCGCTGACGCAGGAGGCGGAAATCATGGGGCCGGTCCAGGTCAGGGGTGTGCTCAGCGGGAGGGTGATGTTTTCCTGCGTGGCTTTGCCGTAGCAGTCAAAGCCGCGCAGCATCAGGGAGCTTCCGTTGGCGCGGACAAGGAAATACATGGCCTTGCCCGGCTCCACCTTGCCGGTCAGCAGCAAATTGCCGCTGTTGGCGCTGGTGCGGTATTGCTCCTTCGTTTGGTTGTTGTACCAGCAAAGGCCCAGACCTTTCTGGTACCACACAGGCACACAGTGGCCGTCGGTGCCGGTCACCATGGGATTCTGAATCTCGTTTTCCTTTTCCTTGGGAACCAGGAAACTCTCTGTGGATTTGTGGCCGGATACGTCCCAGGTCAGGCCGAACATGCGGGTGGAGTTGGCGCGGGCCGTGTACTCGGTGGTGCCGTCATAGTCGGCAGTGACCAGCGCGATGTACACACAATTGACGTCCTCTTCGTCCACCATGACGGCATAACGCACGACGTCGAGAGGGGCGCCCTGCGCAGACTTCGGCGAGACGATGTGAATGTCGTTGACGTTGTTGCTGCCGACCTCCTGATACACCAGACGGGGCTTGCCGCCCACCGAGGCGATGCGGAACAGATACTCGGTGTTATTTACGTTGACCAGCTGCATTTGCGTGTCGCCCTGCACATCGTCCAGAATCAGGCTGCTGCCCGCCATGCGGCTGGCCAACAGCGGACTGGCATTGGAGGCGTAGGAGCCTTCGGTCGTATCCGTTTCCGACACGGCGCTCAAATCCATCGATACAGGGGTGGGGGAGTTCGATTGCGGCTGGGAGGAGGGGCGCAGCGGTTCCCACACATTGTAGGGCCACTTGCCCCCAATCGTGTAGGAGACGGAGAAGAACAGGGCGGTGGCCGATAGAGTCAACCCGGCCTGGAAAGCGCCTGTGACATGGGGGAAGTCTCTTCCCGGGGGCGGCGGCAAGGGCGGCGTCCAGCGCTTCGCGGGTATCGTCTGCCGTGAGGAGCAGCGCGTCCAAATCGACGCTGCTTACCCCGGTTTCGTAGGTCAGGGCCTGGCCCAAATCGTCCCAGCCTTGCTCATACTCGCTCATGTCCAGTTGTTCGGCGTCCTTGTTGGGGGTAAGCGGCAGGATCTCAATGCCGTCCTCCTGCTCGCTGCCGCCCTCCAGATTGAAGGTGACGGCAGGGCTGCCGCTCTCGTCCTGAGTAATGGTATAGCTGCCTTGCTCCCCGGGCAAAAGCTCGCCAAGGTCGTGGGTTTCGCCGTCGGCGGCTGCGCTGCCGGTTTCGGAATCGGCAGGCTCCTCCCTGTCTGTACCCGGCTCGGAGGAGGGGGTTTCCGGTTCCTCAGAAGGGGGCGTTTCCGGCTCGGGGGAGGGAGGTATTACCGGCTCCTCGGAGGTAGATTCGGCGGGCGGAGTGGCGGACGGTTCCGGGTCAGGGGGTTCCCTGCTTTCCATGGAGATGGCGTCAGTGACACCCTCCGCGCACACGGCCAGCGAGCTGCCGGGGCCGCACAGCATGACGGCAGCCAGTACACCGGCAGCCCACCGTTTGAGCGTAGCTTTCATAGTCAGGTTCCTTCTTTTTGCGGGAATTTGTCCCGGTCTTGTGCATAATTAACGTATTGATGTTGAAAAAATTATACGGGAAGGGGACGCAATCTGTCAAGAAAATTGTAACACTTGAGACGGATTTTGCGCACGGGCACAAAAAACCGGCCGCCTCCTGCCGGAGACAGCCGCGCGGCCGAAGCCGAGAACGGCCAGGCAGAAGAGTTTGCTTTCCCACACTCCATTTACTTTCCAACGTTTCGGGAGGCGTTTTTCTGTCAGATTTGACAAATCCGGCACAAAATGCGCCGGGTCCGGATACTGACGGGGTCATTATATCATAGGGATAGGGACAAAATATTGACAAAACTCGTCATCTTTTGGGGACGGGGCGCGTTTCAGGGACCCTCCTGCACCGGGCGGCAAAATGTTACAGCATTTTCCAGGAATTTTTCACTTTCTCCGAAAATGTTCAAAAATCGACCGTACAGCGGGCATGTTCTGTGTCCTGCAAGGGGGTGGAGAGTTCCCAATCCGCCCGGTTTGTGCCATACTGTACAAAGCAGGAAGGCACAAAGGGGGGGAAAACGCGATGAAACGAACGAAGGGGATTTCCCTGTTGGCCGCGCTGCTGGCTGGGGTGTGTCTCGGCGGCGCGGCAGCTGACCCGGTGGCGCACGGATCCCACCAGCAGCTCCCGCTGCTCCTGCTGATGTTCGTCGGCAAAGCGCTCCGCTGCGTTTGGGATTTGTTCGTTCATGGATCCCCACTCCTTTTTCTGTCTGACATCGCTATACCACAAACGCCGCAGACGTTCCAGCCTGCGGCGCTGTTTTGTTCCGCTTCCTGCTGGCAAAAGGGAACTCGATGTTATTTATGAAGCAGAACCTTGAAAACAGAACGATCTTCCTTCCCCGGCAGGATACAGCGGGGCTGACAATACGCGGCGTGACAGGCGCAGGAACCAACCGGGAAGGGAGCAAAGCGACGGAATCTCCAATGGACAGGCAAAAAGATGCCCGAAACTCATATACTGTGTTGTACCATATCACGCCGGGAGGAGGCTCTATGAACACGACATCTTTTGAAGTCACTGAAAAATTTCAGTCGGAAAGCGAAAAAGAACGGAAAGAAAATTTTTGTCGAATCATCGAACAATATATTAGCGAAAAATTGGAACACCCCACGGATTGACCTGCTCCATTTCCTGACATTGTAAAATGTTGGCACGAAGCGTATGATTGATTTGAGCGATTGGAGCAGAAGAAAGGAGCGATATGAGAGCTGCAATTTATTGCCGTTTAAGCAAGGAAGACCGGGTGACAAACGGCGAATCAGAGAGCATTCAGAATCAAAAATCCATGTTGATTCAATACGCGATTGAGAAAGGACTGGATATTTATCAGATTTATTCCGACGAGGATTATTCCGGTGTGGACCGTTCCCGTCCGGCCTTCAACGCCATGATCCAGGATGCCAGCGAACATAAATTTGATGTGGTCATTGCCAAAACCCAGTCCCGGTTTACCCGCGATATGGAACTGGTGGAGCGTTACCTGCACGGCAAATTCCCGGAGTGGGGCATTCGTTTCATTGCGGTGGTGGACCACGCAGACACGGCTGACCAGTATAACAAAAAGGCACGGCAGATCAACGGCCTGATCAACGAATGGTATCTGGAGGATCTGTCTGAAAACGTTCGTTCCGTGATGCGGCACAAGCAGCTTACCGGGCAGTTTATCGGGTCTTTCGCGCCCTACGGGTATGCCAAGGACCCGAACGATCACAATCATCTGGTGATCGACCCGGAGGCCGCCGTTGTGGTCAGACGGATTTTTCAGATGGCGATACAGGGCCATGGCTACCGGTCCATCGTCTCGACTCTGAATTCGGAAGGCGTGCCGAATCCGACCATGTACAAAAGAATGCATGGTGACAACATTTTCAGCCCTCATGATAAAGGGCAGACGCAGGGCTTGTGGAGTGTGGGAACCATCTATCTGATCCTGCACAGGGAAATTTATATCGGCAATCTTGTGCAGGGCAAGCAGCACCGGATCAGTTACAAATCCAAAAAAATCAAAGTTCTGCCAAAGTCGCAGTGGATCGTGGTGCCCGATACCCATGAGCCGATCATTTCCAAAGAGGATTTCGAGATGGTGCAGATGATGCGGTCCTCCGGTCATGCGAGTCAGCTTGGAACCATGACCAGACCGCTGTGCGGGTTGGTCCGCTGTGCCTGCTGCGGCAGTGTGATGAGCCTCAATGGAAGGGCCAGAGAAACCAAGGAGGGCGGCCCCTTCCGGGAATTCCGCTGTCCCCTGCACATCCGGGCGCCCCATCTTTGCAGATCAAACTGCATCTCGATGCTCGCGGTGGAAAAAATGGTCCAGGAAAAAGTGCAGGAGCTGGTCAGGGAAAATCTGGAACCGGATTCTCCCGCCATGAGGCAAATTGAAGAGCAATGGATGGAACACCGGGGAAACGGGCGGGAGGAACTGGAAAGGGTCCAGGAGGAGATCCGCCAAAGGGAAAACATTCTGAAAAACCTGTACCAGGACCGCTGCAACGGTGTGCTGGATCAGTCTCAGTTCAAGGAGCTGCAGTGGGCCTATACGAATGAGAAAAATGCGTTGGAACAGCGTTTACAGAAACTGGAAAGGGCGCTTGCGGATACGAGATCCCAGGAGGAGCACCGCAAGGCTTTTCAGGAGAAGGTGCGCTCCATTGGTCAGGTGGAGACGATGTCACGGGAACTGGCGTTTCAGCTGATGGAAGCTGTCCGCGTATGGCCCAAGGAAAAAAAGAAGCCGCGCAAGGTGGAGATCATTTGGAGGTTTTAAGATGAAAGCAGCCATTTATTGCCGCCTGAGCGATGAAGATGAACGGATCGTCGATGAATCGGAGAGCATCCAGAACCAGAAAGCCATGCTGCTGCACTTTGCACTGGAGCAGGGCTATGACGTGGTGGGCATTTATGTGGACGAAAACTGGTCCGGTGCGGACCGTAACCGTCCGGCCTTCAACCAGATGCTGCGTGCGGCGGAAAAGCGGGAGTTTGAAATTCTGCTGGTGAAAACGCAGGCACGGTTCTCGCGGGACGCAGAGCTGACCGAGCTTTGCCTGCACCGGAAATTCCCGGAATGGGGCATCCGGTTCCTCTCCCTTGTGGACCATGCGGACACAGACAACGCCGCCAACAAAAAAACACGCCAGATCAACGCGCTGGTGGATGAGTGGTATCTGGAGGACATATCCCGCAATGTGAGGGCCTCTCTGGAAACCATGCGGCAGCAGGGCAAAAATGTGGCCTCGCTGGCGCTGTACGGGTATCTCAAGGATCCGCAGGACCGGCATCACCTGATTCCTGACCCGGCAGCATCACAGGTGGTACGGGCCATTTTTCACATGGCCAGCAAGGGGATGGGGGCTTCCAACATCGCATTGATTTTGAACACCCAGAACATTCCCTGCCCCAGTCAATACCGGCAGTTCCGGGACGACAAGCTGCATACCATGGAAAAACGGATGTGGAATGACGTTTCGGTGACCAACATCCTGAAAAATCCTACCTATACAGGAGATATGGTGCAGGGGCGCATCCGCAGCAGCGGTTACAAGACGCAAAAGCGGGTCCGTGTCCCGAAAGAAGAATGGGCCGTGGTACCCAACACCCATGAGGCGTTGGTGGAGAAAGAGGTGTTCGAGAAAATCCAGCAGCAGATGGCAGAGCGCCGGGTCCAGTCCCAGCGCCCTCCCAAAATACGGCCGCTTTCCGGGCTGGTCAAATGCGGCGTTTGCGGCGGCAACATGATTTTTTCCGGCAATGACCGGGTCTGCGCGGCGGATGGCTACCCCGGCGGCATCATGCGTTGCAGCCGCAACCGGAGCAACCCGATGGAATGTCAGCCCAACAAAATCCGGCTGTACCTGCTGGAGGAGGAGGTACAAAAGCGGATCCGCGGCTTTCTCAAGCATTACTATCTTCCAAGCGAAGTACCTCCTTTGCCGAGGGGGAAGGAGAACGAGACCATCGGGAAGAAACGGCGTCAGCTGGAAACGGAACTGCAGCGGTGCACAACGCTGGCAAAGCAGTTGTATCTGGAAAAGTGTCAGGGCCGTTTGAGTACCGAGGCCTTCATGCAGAAGAATGCCGAGCTGAGCCGGCAACAGGCAGCTGCCCAGATGGAGCTGAATCAGCTGCCCCGCGACTGCTCCGTCCGCCTGATGAACAACGAGGAAAAACAGCAGAAATTGCTGCGTATGAGGGTGCTGAAGGATTCCCTGATCCTGGACAGGGAACTGTGCCGTTCTGTGATCCGTGAGATTATTGTCCATCCGGCGCCGCCCACCGGCAAAATCGAGATACATTGGAAATTCTGAAGGGGAGTGAAAACACCTCAAACAGGTGCCGTCTGTATTCACGGGTGGCCGGAACAGGCCATCCGTGCCAACATTCTGGCGCAGATTTCTCTGGCGCTCAACCGGGTGTGGACCGAGTGGTACCCCAGCCGGGGATACAGCTTCAACATCAGCGGCAGCCCCGGCTATGACCAGATCTACACCAGCGGCCGCACCGTGTTTGCCGTGATGGAGCGCATCACCGCCGAGCTGTTCTCCACCTACGTGCGCCGCACCGGCGACGCGGAGCCGTATTTCACCGAATACTGCGACGGCAAGACGGTGACCTGCCCCGGCATGAAACAGTGGGGCACCGTGGACCGGGCCAACGAGGGCATGAACGCCCTGCAAATTCTGCGGTACTACTACGGCAGCCGGGTGCAGCTGGTCACCACCAACAAAATCGCCGCCATCCCGGAAAGCTACCCCGGCAGCCCGCTGCGGCGGGGCTCCACCGGCACGGCGGTGAACACGCTGCAAAAGCAGTTGGCCCGCATCGCCAAGGATTATCCCAGCTTTGGCAAGCCGGACGTCACCGGCACCTTTGATGCCGCCACCGAGAGCAGCGTCCGGGCATTCCAGAAGCAGTTCGGCCTGACGGTGGACGGTGTGGTGGGCCGCGCCACGTGGTATAAAATTTCTTATATCTATGTGAGTGTGAAGGATCTGGCCGAGCTGACCAGCGAGGGCGAGGCCCTCACCGGCGCGCAGAGCGGCGGGGCATGGCCCGGCACAGTGCTGCGGCGAGGCTCCACCGGCGCGGATGTGGAGATGGTGCAGTTCTGGCTGTCCGGGCTGGCACAGTTCAGCTCCGCCATTCCCAGCGTGACGGTGGACGGCACCTACGGCGCGGCCACCGAGAGCGCTGTCCGGGCATTCCAGCGCCAGCAGGGGCTGACGGTGGACGGCATCGTGGGGCAGGCCACCTGGGACGCGCTGTATGCCGCGTGGGTCAGCGCCCAGAGCGATTCCGGCGGCACCGCATGGCCGGGCACGGCGCTGCGGCAGGGCAGCAAGGGCGTCAATGTGCGGCTGGTGCAGTTCTGGCTGCGCATGGCGGCAGGCAATTACAGCGGCTTGTCTGCTGTGACGGTGGACGGCACCTACGGCACGGCCACCGCCCGGGCGGTGACGGCCTTTCAGACCAAATTCGGCCTGACCGCGGACGGCGTGGTGGGGCGCGCCACGTGGAGCAAACTCAACGAGGTCTTTCTGGCGGTGGCCAACAAGCTGGTGGACTATGATGTGGCTCCCGGCCAGTTCACCGGCACGCTGCGGCAGGGCAGCAGCGGCACGGCGGTGCGGGCGCTGCAATATGATCTGCGGCAGCTGTCCGCCTACTATTCCGATATCCCCGCCGTGACAGTGGACGGCCAGTTCGGCGCCGCCACCCGGCAGGCCGTGGTGGCATGGCAGCAGCACGCGGGCCTGACCGCCGACGGCGTGGTGGGGCCGCTCACCTGGCAGAGCATCTACGACAACGCCCAGAGTGCCTCCTCCAGCGGGCCGGTGGCCCGGGCGGCCGCCATCCTGCCGCCCTCCAGCACCCTGCAGCTGGGGGACACCGGCGCGGATGTGACCACCCTGAGCGAAACGCTGCTGTTTTTGGCCCAGTGGCTCAACGGCATCCAGATTTGGGAGAGCAGCGAACCCACCGACACCTTTGACGAGGGGGTGCAGGTCGCGGTGCGGGGCGCGCAGGAGGAACTGGGCCTGCCGGTGACCGGGGCGGTCACTCCGGCGGACTGGCGGGTATTCTACAACGCAGCCTTTGCGCTGTTCTCCGCCACGCCGGCCACCGCCTCGCCGGAGCCGGAGGGTGTCTGGCCCGGGTTCACGCTGGCCGAAGGCAGCGCCGGGCCTGCGGTGCTGCAGGTGCAGCGTTGGCTGAACATTCTGGCCGCCACCGGCTGCCAGTGGAACTTCGTGCCGGAGACCTCCGAGCTGGACGGCGATACCCTCGCCGCGCTGGAGGCGTGGCAGATCGCCAACGGCATCCAGCCGCTGGGCATCGTGGACGACGCCACCTGGGAGGCCCTCAAGGCCGCGGCGGCGGCCGCCTGCCCCGCCTGTGCGGCCGCCATGACAGAGGAGGAATGAGTGTATGCCAAAGGTTTATGTGTATGACAGCTACGACAATAAGTTCCTGCGGTACAACCTGAAGGAAAGCGACCCCATGCCCTACAGCTACGGCACCACCCTCAGTGTGCGGGAATTCCGCGGCTCCAGCGGTTCCAGCGTGCTGTGGACCACCACCGCCGCCATGGAGGCGTGGAACCTCACCCGCCGCCGCTACGGCTCGGGCATTCCGGTGGGCTACGCCTTCAAGCGCATCTGGGAGGGCGGCCACGGCACCGCCAGCCAGCACTACGCGGGCGTTGCCTTCGATGTGGGGCAGGGCACCAGCAGCGCCACCCGACGGCGCATTTACAACGCGGCGGTGGCCACCGGGGCGTGGGGTTACGTGGAGCCGCTGTCCATGACCCCCACCTGGGTGCATTTTGACCGCCGCTACGGCACCCCGGCCTGCAGCGGCACCACGGCGGGCTACCCCACCTGCCGCAAGGGCGACCGCAACACCTACGTGTTGATTTTGCAGGACGCCCTCAACGCCCTCGGGTACAGCACCCAGACGCTGGACGGTGTGTTCGGCACCAACACCTTCAACGCCCTCACCGGGTTCCAGCGCAGCGTGGGGCTGACGGCGGACGGCATCTGCGGGTGCAACACCTGGAAAAAGCTGACGGCCGCCTCGGTGGGCATTGGCGCCACCAAGACTGTCATCGACAAGTGAGCAAACCCCGCCCGGGACAGCCGTCCCGGGCTTTTCCTCTTGCTCCCGGCAGGCAAACGCGGTATAATAAGAAAAAATCAACAGGAGGCATTATGATGCAAACCGAAGTATTGCAGGCCATGCAGGAACGCCGCAGCTGCCGGGCCTATCTGCCGGAGCAGATCAAGCCGGAGGAACTGGACGCGGTGCTCACCGCGGGCACATGGGCGCCCACCGGCATGGGGGCGCAAAGCCCCGTCATCGTGGCGGTGCAGGACAAGGCCACCCGGGACACCCTCTCCCGGCTCAACGCCGCCGTCATGGGCAATGACCGGGACCCCTTCTACGGCGCGCCCACCGTGCTGGTGGTGCTGGCGGACAAAAGCCGTCATACCTGTGTGGAGGACGGCAGTCTTGTGATGGGCAATCTGCTGCTGGCAGCTCACGCGGCAGGACTGGGCGCCTGCTGGATCCACCGGGCCAGAGAGGTCTTTGCCGGGGACGAGGGCAAGGCGCTGCTGGCAAAATGGGGCCTTGATGCGGAGAAATACATCGGTGTGGGCCACTGCATTCTGGGCTATGCGGCTCCCGGCGGCTATCGGGAGGCCGCGCCCCGCAAGGCCGATTACGTGGTCAGGGTATGATCGCGGGCATCGGGACCGACCTGTGCGCCGTGGAGCGCATCGACCGCAGTTTGCAGCATCCCGGCTTTGCGGCGCGGGTGTTCAGCGATGCGGAGCGGGCCCTGCTGGACGGCTTGCAGGGCAAACGCCGTGCCGAGACTGCCGCCGCCAACTTTGCCGCCAAGGAGGCGTTTCTGAAAGCGGCGGGCACCGGGCTGGGCGGCTTTGCGCTGGCGGACATTGCCGTTTTGCGGCAAAACAGCGGCGCGCCGTACTTTGCCTTTTCCGGGCGGGCGGAACAGTGGGCGCGGCAAAACCATCTGACGGCCCATGTGAGCCTGACCCACGAAAACGGTCTGGCTGCCGCCTTTGTGGTGCTGGAAAGGAGCGGGGAGTATGACTGACAAAGCCCGGCGCAGCAGCAATCTGGAGCTTTTGCGCATTCTGTGTATGCTGATGATCGTGTCAGACCATCTTGTGGGTCAGAGCGGCATCGGCCTCACCGATACGCTGCCCCACGCGGCCATGTACGCGGTCATGGGCAGCGGCTCCCGTATTGCCTGCAATGTGTTTATTGTCATCAGCGCGTGGTTTTTGTGCGTGCAGCCCTTCAAGGCACGGCGGCTGGTGTCGCTGTGGCTGGGACTGTGGCTGTACACGGTGCCCCTCACGGTGCTGTGCCGGTTTTTGCCGGGCTGCGAGGTGGGACTGGGCACCCTGCGGTGGGCCATGTTCCCCATCAGTACGGCGCAGCTGTGGTTTTTGTCGGCCTATTTTGCGCTGATGCTGTGTGCGCCGCTGCTCAACACGGTGCTGCACCACGCGCCGCCCGCCGCGCTCACTGCGTTTCTGACAGCCGCCGGCGTGCTGATGGCCGGCTACTCCACCCTGTTCGGGGAGGATGGCGCACTGTCCTCCAGCCTGTTCGCCTTTGTGTGGCTCTACCTGTTCACCGGGTATCTGCGCCTGCACCCCGGCTGCCGGGCGGATGCGCTGCTCTGCCGCCGCGGCGTGCAGCTGGCGCTGGGGCTGGGCATTCCGGCGGCGCTCACCGCGGCCCGCACGCTGGCGCTCTGGCAGGGCGCGCCCGAACGGGTGAGCCGGTATCTGGAATACTGGCGCACCGCGCTGGGGGCGGCCCCCAATCTGCTGGCGGCGCTGGGGCTGGTCTGGCTGTTCAAAAGCCTGCCGCTGGGCAGCCGCCGCAGCATCAACGCGCTGTCCGGCGCGGCGCTGGGCGTGTACATCCTGCACCAGACCCCCGCTTTCCGGGACTTTTTGTGGAACGGTGTGTTCCACGCGGCGCAGCATCCCGGCTCCTTTGGGTATGCGGTGTTTGTGGTGTTGGCTGTGTATCTGGGCGGAGCGGTCATAGACAGCGTCAGAGACTGCCTTGTGATGCGCCCGCTGTTGGCCAGCCGCCCGGTGACGGCACTGTGCCGTTGTCTGGATGAATACGTCAACGAAAAAATCCCCGCCTGTGATTAAAAACGCCCCCTTGCGCTTATACTGGTAGTAGAACAAAGCGATAGGGGGCGACAAGATGGAAGTTCACAGAGGAGAGGTATACTACGCCGATCTCAGCCCGGTGGTTGGCTCGGAGCAGGGCGGGGTGCGGCCGGTACTTATCATTCAAAATGAGATCGGCAACCGGCACAGTCCCACCGTGATTGCGGCGGCCATCACCAGCCGTCAGGACAAAAACCGCCTGCCCACGCATATTTCTGTGCGGGCGGACCGGTGCGGGCTTGCCAAGGACAGCATCATCCTCACCGAGCAGATCCGAACGCTGGACAAACGCCGACTGCGGGAGCAGGCTGGCCGTCTGCCGCCGGAGGAAATGCGCCGGGTGGATGAGGCGCTGGGCATCTCCATGGGGCTGGAAAGCCAGAACGTCCACGAGGACGGCGGATACTTTTGATTTTTAAGAGGGAGGTTCGGATTCAGCGGCTGCGCCGCGTCTCCTGCACCTCCCCCTTAGATTCCCCACCATCACAAAAA
Source organism: uncultured Subdoligranulum sp. (assembly GCA_945830575.1). GTDB lineage: Bacteria > Bacillota > Clostridia > Oscillospirales > Ruminococcaceae > Gemmiger. Next base: position 68,866 of record CALZZE010000003.1, read on the forward strand.
AGTGCGTTCTCATGCCTTGACGGCGACTCGAACGCATTTTTTTGCTCTATAGGTATCGCCAGCGGTCGGCACATGTCCGCCGCTGGCGATGGTTTTTGTTTTGCCCGCACCCCTTGCCCCGGCGGGCAAAACGCGGTATACTGTAAGAATAAGAAAAAGGGGGGAGCGTTTGTGCTGGAACAATTACGCAAGGAGGTTTGCGCGGCCAACTGCCGTCTGCCTGCGCTGGGGCTGGTCAGCCATACATGGGGCAACGTGTCGGCCATCGACCGGGAAAGCGGGTTGGTGGTCATCAAACCCTCCGGCGTGGAATATGACGAACTGACGCCGGAAAAGATGGTCATTGTGGACCTGGACGGCCGCGTGGCGGAAGGGACGCTGCGTCCTTCCTCGGACACCCGCACCCATCTGGAACTGTACAAGGCGTTTGCAGGGGTGGGCGGCATCGTCCACACCCACAGCAGCTACGCCACCGCGTGGGCGCAGGCCGGGCGGGACATCCCCGCCTACGGCACCACCCACGCCGACACGTTTTACGGCCCGGTGCCCTGTGCCCGCCATCTGACCGCCGAGGAACTGGCGGCGGATTACGAAAAGGCCACAGGAACGGTCATTGTGGAAATTTTCCGCCGCCGCGGCCTTGACCCAGCAGCCATGCCGGGGGTGCTGTGCCGCGGCCATGGCCCCTTTGCGTGGGGCAAAAATGCGGAACAGGCGTTGTATCACGCCTCGGTGCTGGAGGAGGTGGCCCGTCTGGCGCTGCTGACGGTGCAGATCGACCCCCACGCCGCCCCGGTGCCCCAGTGCCTGCTGGACAAGCACTATACCCGCAAGCACGGCCCCAACGCCTATTATGGTCAGGAGGAATCCCATGCTGGAACAGGCATTTGACGCAGTGTACACCAAATTCAAGCTGCATTTTTACCAGAAGGTCTTTCAGCGGTTCGAGACGCGGGAGGCCTCCCTTACCACGGTGGAATCCTTCTGCATGGAGGGCATCATGGCCATGGGGAAACCCACCATCGCGGAATTTGCCGCCATGATGCAGATCTCCACCCCCAACGCGGCGTACAAGATCAACAATCTGGTGAAAAAGGGCTATGTGGAGCGCATCCAGTCCACCACCGACCGGCGGGAATTTCATCTGCGCCCCACCCCCAAGTACATCGAGTATTACAACATCAGCTACGCCTACCTGCATACTGTCATCCAGCGTGTGCGGGAGCGTTTCCCCGAACAGGACGTGAAAAAGCTGGAGGAAATGCTGACGGTCATTTCCGCCGAGCTGATGCCGGAATTACAGCTGCCGGAACGCAAATAGACGCAGAGCGCCCCCGCCAAACGGCGGGGGCGCATTACTTATGATTTCGTAGTGGTACGGTGTTTTTTGCGGAGGCGCATCAGCAGCAGGACAGCCAGCACGGCCACACCGCCGCCCACGGCGGCAAGGGGTAGGGGCGCCGGAGCCTGCCGTACGGCGGCCAGCATGTCATCGCCGGGATGCAGCTCCGCCACAAGGTAGCTGCCGTCCGCCTCAGCGGAAACCTCCCGCCAGCCGTCGGCGCTGTGCAGATAAAGCTGCACCTTGTCAGCGTCCTCCGGCGGCAGGTAATGCAGCCGGGAAGGGGCGTCCTGCGCCTGTTCCACCGGGGCGGGCAGGCGCAGCTGCCAGCTTTCCAGCCAGACCTCCCCGGGGGCCAGAGCGGGCTGCTCTTCACAGGCGGTCAGCGTCAGCGTGTCATCGCTGGCAAAGCTGCCTTCCAGCAGCGCCACCGGACGGCCATCCTCCCGCAGCGTTTCGCTGGCCTGCGCGGTGGACAGCGGCGTGTATTCCGCGGTGAAGGTCTCGTCAAAAATGATGCAGTTCAGGTCGGTTTCTTCCAGACCAGACCAGCGGCCGGTGTAGCCCGCCTTGACGGGGACATCCGGCACGGCGTCCGCGTCCAGCGCATCGCCGTAGGCCAGATGAAACACCTGCACCTCGGTGGTTTCCGCCACGAAGCGAACCGTCAGGGTGCGGAAAACCTCCTGAATTCCATCCAGCAAGAGGAAATCACCGTAGGACAGCGCCTGCGCCCTGCCCTCGTAGCTGATGCCGTCAATGGCGGCGGGGGCGGTGTCGTTGGGCACAAAATAGTTACCGGTCACCCCCGCGTTGGCGTCATCCGGCTCCTGCGTGTCCTGCCGGAACAGCCCGCCGGAGGGCTGTTCTTTCGTGGTGCCCGCAATGGCGCCCACCCATTCGGCGGCGGTATCCGCCAGCCGCACCATGGCCCGGTTGTCCTGTAAATTCACGCCGCTGCCCGCGATGCCGCCCACCTTGGAGCCGCCCCGCACCACACATTTGGCGGCGCAGCCGCGCACCGTTTTGCTGCTGCTGCCCGCGATGCCGCCCACATACTCGGCGCTTTCCGCGTCCAGCAGGCCGGTGTTCACGCACTCCAGCACGCTGCCCAGTTCCATGCTGCCCACGATACCGCCGGCGCACTTCTTTTTGGCGGTCACGGTGCCCCGGTTCTCGCAGCCCCGCACCACGGCGCGGGTGCGGTAGGTGACGTTGGCGGATACCTCCCCGCTGACGGTGACGTCATCCTCCGGGTCAAGGTCGTTTTCCATGGCCATGGCCCCCGCGATGCCGCCGGCGTTAAGGTCCGCCTGCACCGTCCCGGCATTGACACAGTTGTAAATTTTGCCTTCGGTGTCGCTGTCGGTGTCCGCATCGGAGATGTCCTCCACCACATCCTCATCGGAGCGGTTGCCCGCGTCGGCCAGCGTCTGGCTGATGCGTCCGATTTGCGCGGTGATGGCCCGCAGGTCATTGCCCAGCGCCGAGGCGCTGCTGCTGCCCGCACTGTTGAGGGCGCTGACGCTCTGGGAAAGCCCGTCCAGACTGCCGCTCAGGTCGTTGCGGGCGGCAAGGATGTTGTCCTCGTTGGTGCGCTCCAGCGTGGGGACCGTCACCGAAATTTCCGGCTTGGGTGTGGCGGACGGTGTGGGAGCAGGGGACGGCTCCGCCGAGAGGGTGGGAAGGGCAGACGTGCTTTCCTCGCCCGGCTGATGCCGCACGGGCCGGTCATGCGCCTCGCCCGCGGAACGCTCCGGCTCCAGCCCATCCTTGAGGCGCTGTTCCAGATTGTCCAGAATGGGGGTCAGGTCGGTGGTAACGGTCTGGGTGCCGATGCTCACGCCGTTGGCGGTCTGTTCCAGCAAGGCGCTCACGGCGCTGCGGGCGCTGCTCACCTGATCTTGCAGGCTGGTCAGCTGGGCGCTCAGCTCGCTGCCCGCGGCCTCCGCATCAGCGGCGGCCTTGTTGGTCAGGCTTTGCAGCACGTTCAACTGGCGGCTCAGCGTTTGCAGGGTGTCCATGCCATATTTCAGTGTGCTGTTTGGCTCCAGCTGGCCCACGATGCCGCCGGCCTCCTTGCGGGCAAACACGCTGCCAAAATTGACGCAGCCCTCCACATAGCCGGTCTGGCTGCCCACGATGCCGCCGATGTTGTACCCCATGTGCCGGTAGCCCACGGTGGCCCGGTTGATGCAGGCCCGCAGCACGCCGCTGTTGGCTCCCGCAATGCCGCCTACATCGGTGGTGTCGGTGACGGTTTCGGTTCCGGTGAGGGTGTCCATGGTGATGTCCGACACGCTCACCTCGTTCTGCTGCACCGTGGTGTTCACGCCGGCGTTGTTCTCGCAATTTCTCACTACGCCGTGATTTTCTCCCACGATACCGCCGATGAAATGACTGCCGTACACAATGCCCCGCATGTCGCAGTCCTCCATGACGCCGGAAACCTCGTTGCGGCCCGCGATGCCGCCCACCACATCGGCGCCGCTGACGACGCCGGAAAAGCAGACGTTTTGCAGCAGTCCTGCGTTGATACCGGCCACACCGCCCACGGTGGAGCGGCTGCCCTCCGGCATGACGGTGCCGGTGACGGTCAGATTGTACACTTCACCACTTTCCTGCACATACCGGAACAGCCCCTGCACCGAGCCGTCCTGTTTCAGATGGAACCCGGAAATGGTGTGGTGCTGGCCCTGAAACACCCCGCCGAAAGTGGGAATGCCCGCAAACTCTGTGCCGGATATATCCACATCCGCGTCCAGCACCACAGTTCGTTGTTGGCTCCAGCTGTCCAGACGGCAGTTTTCCGCCAGTTGGAGCAAATCCTCCGCCGTGGCAATGTGAACAGTTTCCTTGTCAGGCTCCTCGGCCAGAGCGCCCAAGGGCAGGCAGGACAGCGCCACGCATACCGCCAGCAGGACAGAGCAGATTTTAGACAGTTTCGTTTTCAAGCTCAGCGCCTCCTTTCTCAGTGGCCTCGCCCTCGATGGTCTCGGGCAGGCTGACGGCCTCCTCCATCATGTCCACGGTGGTGCCGGTGGAGATGGCCGCGTTGAACTGCCCGCGCAGCACGCCTTTCATGTCCACGTCCACCATGCCGGAAATGTAGCCCCGCACATGGCCGTTGACGTGCATGGTGCCGGTGGCGGTGTGGGTGATGCCGGTGAGGCCCTTCATCTCAAAGCTGGTGCGCTCGATGATGGAATCGCCCAGCACCAGAATCTGCGGCAGCACGCCCAGCACCAGACAGATGGAGATGAGGGTGCCCCGGCCCAGACAGGTGCCGATGGCGCAGATGACCGGGTTGGTGGTGAGCATGCTGATGAGGATACCCGCCGACGCCAGAATGGAGCCGGAGGTGAAGATGGTGGGGAAGGAGCTGTTCAGCGCCTCCACGATGGCCTGTTTGGGGGGCATCGTGTGCTTTAACTCGGAATAATGGCTGGAAATGACGATGGCGTAGTCAATGTTGGCGCCCATCTGGATGGAGCTGACGATGAGGTAGCCAAGGAAATACAGCGGCGTGTCCGAGAGGGTGGGGAAGGAGAAGTTCATCCAGATGGCGCCCTGAATCACGATGATGAGCAGCACCGGCAGACCCGCCGACTGGAAGGTGAACAGCAGAATGAGGATGACGAACAGCGCCGACAGCACACTGATGAGGTTGTTGTCGTTCACAAAGGAGCTGGACAGATCCAGCGCACTGGTGGAGTTGCCCACCACGTAGCACTGCTGTCTGGGATAGTGGCGCTCCAGCACCTCATGGATGGTGCCCAAAAACGCAAAGGTCTCGTCGCTTTCCTCCGGCAGATTCAGATACACCACCAGACGGCTGTATTCCTCGCTTTGCAGCTGCAATTTGGCCTTTTCCAGCTGGTCGAACAGGTCGTCCAGCGTGTCCTGCACATCGCCCTCCAGCGTGATGTTGCCGTCCTCCATCTCCTCTTTTAAGAACATGAACATGTCAAACAGCGGCACATCGTAATTTTCAATGCCGTTGATGAGCTCGCCGTACTGGTCCAGATGCACCGCGTAGGCGCTGTACAGCACCTTGGCCACCTCGTTGTCCAGCCCCACCAGCTCGCTGAACTGGCGGGGCGTCAGCGCGTCCGCCAGCATGTACCCGTCCATGGCCTCCACGTTGGCAAGGCCGGTGGTGCTTTTCACTTCGGGCATCTCGTCCAGTTCCCGCAGCACGGCGGCCTCGGCCTTGTAGTCCCCTTTGGGCACAATGACCGCCACCATGTTGGAGGTGCCGAAGGTGTTCTTGATTTTCTGGTAGGCGATCTGGCTTTCGCTCTGCTTGGGGGTGGTCAGGTCGGTGTAGGAGTAGCAGTAGGGGCACTGACTGGCAAACCAGAACGCCCCCACCAGCACCACCGCGAAAATGGGCGGCACAATGTACCGGGTCTTGACCGCCGCCTTGCCCACAGCGGTGATTTTGGGAATGAGGTTTTTGTGTTTGGTTTTGTCAATGAGGGGGCTGAACAGCATCAGCAAGCCGGGCATGAGGGTGAACACCGACAGCAGGCTGAACAGGATGGCCTTGATGAGCACCACCGACAGGTCCCGCCCGATGCCGAACTGCATAAAGCTCAGCGCCGCCAGACCGCTGATGGTGGTCAGCGAGGAGGAGGAAATTTCCGGGATGGCCTTGCTCAAGGCAATGACGCAGGCTTCCCGAGCGGGCTTGGTCTCGTGCTCGTCGGAATAGCGGTGGCACAGAATGATGGCGTAGTCGATGGCCAGCGCCAGCTGCAGAACCACCGTCACCGAGTTGGAAATAAAGCTGATTTTGCCCAGCAAAAAGTTGGTGCCCATGTTCAGCAGGGCGGCGGTAAGGAAGGTGAGCAGCAGCACCGGCACCTCGGCGTAGGCGCGGGAGGTGAGCAACAGCACCACCACAATGATGACTGCCGCCACTGCCACGATGACCACCATTTCGCTTTCCAGCTGGGCGGAATCATCCACGCCCACGCGGGTGTCCACGTACAGGTCATACCCTGCCAGCGTCTGGCGGATTTCCTCCATGGCCTGCACACTCACCGGGTCGGTCTCGGTGCCGTCAAAGGTTACGTCAAACAGGGCGGCCGCGCCGGTGTAATGCCCGGCGGAATCGTCAAACACCGCCTCGGTCACGCCGTCAATGTCCTCGATGGCCGCTTGCAGCTCCAGCGCGGTGGCGTAGCTCACGTTGGACACCATCACCCGAGCGCTGCCGTAGGTGACAAAGTTGTCGTTCATGACGGTCAGACCCTGCCGGGTCTCGGTGGAATCCGGCAGATAGGTGGTGATGTCGTTTTCCACCTGCACCCAGCTGCGGGCGATGACACTGAAAATCAGCGCAAAGATATATAAAAGGAAAAACAGGTTGCGCTTGTCCACAATGAACGCGGCAACCTTTTCCATACCGGAACCGTTGTCTTTTTTGTTATTCTGTGCCAAAACGGCGGGCCTCCTTTGGTGGCGCGGCGGTGGGGCCGACGCGAGAATCAAAACCAGTATACCACTTTTGGATGCGATAGAATATGGACAAACAGGGGGGATTTGTTTGGAAATGGACAAAAAAACAGCCGCCCCGGCTGGGGCGACTGGCGAGAGGACAGGCGTTACGCGGATTTTTGGGCGGGAACGGCGGTCTCGCTGTTTTTCTCGGCGGCGGTGTAGGCGCGCACGCTGCTGACCACGATGGTCAGGCCCAGCGCGATGAGCAGCACCGCAATGATGAGCTGCAGGCCCTCCACAAGGAAGGTGGCGCTGCCTGCGGCCACCGCGCCCACCAGCGCGATCATCCGCTGTACCAGCGCGGTGAAGGTGACGCACAGCATGATGACCAGCGGCGGGAACAGCATTTTGTTGCTGCGGCCTGTGACCTTCATAAAGACGCACAGCGTTGCCAGCACCAGCGCGGAGAGCAGCTGGTTGGCGGAGCCGAACAGCGGCCAGATGTTGGAATACCCGATCTTGGCGAGGATAAACCCGCCCGCCAGCGTGATGACGGTGGCAAAATACACGTTGCAGACCACCTTACGCCAGCCCTCGGCGTGGGCCATGTCATCCACGCTGAACAGCTCCTGAAAGCTCATGCGGCCGATGCGGGCCACCGCGTCCAGACTGGTCAGCGCCAGCGCGGACACGCACATCGTCATAAAGCACTGCGCCACATAGACCGGCACGCCGAACATTTCCAGAAACCCGGCCACGCCGTTGGAGAAGATCTGGAACGGGGTGCCTGCGGCGGGGGTGCCGTCCGCAGCGGCGGCCGCGCCGGCCACGCAGAGCGCCAGCACCGCCAGCAGGCTTTCCAGCACCATGGCGCCGTAGCCCACCTTGAGCATGTCCCGCTCGTTCTCCACGGTCTTGGAGGAGGTGCCGGAGGACACCAGGCTGTGGAACCCGGACACCGCTCCGCAGGCCACCGTGACGAACAGGATGGGGAACAGATTGCCCAGCTTTTCGTTGGTGAAGCCGGTGTAAACCGGCAGATTCATGGACGGATGCGCCACCAGCAGGCCCAACACAGCACCGGCGATCATGCCGATGAACATGAAGGTGGTCATGTAGTCACGGGGCTGTTTCAGCAGCCACATGGGCATGACGGCGGCAAAGAAAATGTAAGCAAAGGTGATGTAAATCCAGGTCTGCTTGCCGGCGATCATGGGGGCATTCATGCCGATGGCAAACGCGCCCACCGTGCACAGGATGCCCACCACGGCCTCCTTCCAGCCGGACAGGTTGTACTGTTTCTGGATCATGCCGAACACGATGGCAAAGCCGATGAACAGGATGGAGATGGTGCCCGCCGCGCCGTTGGTGTTGGCAGCCGCTACCATGACGCCCTCGGCGTCAAAGGCGTTGAAGGTGCCCGCCACCATGTCCGCAAAGGCGGCGATGACCAGCAGCGTGAACAGCCAGCAGAACAGCAGGAACACCTTGCGGCCGAATTTGCCGATGTACTTTTCAATCAGCAGGCCCATGGATTTGCCCTCATTCTTGACGCTGGCGTACAGTGCGCCGAAGTCGGTGACAGCGCCGAAGAAGATGCCGCCGATGAGAATCCACAGCAGCACCGGCAGCCAGCCGAAGGCGGCGGCCTGAATGGCGCCGGTCACAGGCCCTGCGCCCGCGATGGAGGAGAACTGATGGCTGAACACCGTCCAGCCGTTGGTGGGTACAAAATCCTTGCCGTCATTGTTTTCCACGGCAGGGGTTTTGGCGGTGGGGTCAATGCCCCATTTGTTGGCAAGCCAGCGGCCATAGCCCACATAAGCGCACACAAGGGCTATCGCCGCCGCCAACACGATGACAAGCGTATTCATGTTTCTTTCCTCTTTCCCTCAAAAATTGCACTGCTCGCTTCACTACTTTAATACGATAAACCGGCGAAGTCAATAGGAAATACATTATTTTTTCATATTTGGCAAGTATGAGCTTTTTCCACGAAACGGATGGTGCATTTTTGGTGAAAATGTCGAAGGCTGCCCCGTGGCTGCCGCTGGAAACAGGCACTGTTTTGTGATACAATAGGGGCAAACATGCAAAAAGGAGTGGAGCGTATGAGCGCTGTTTTGGCGGTTTGCGGCGAGGCCTTCTGTGCCATGGTGGGCGACGGCCGCATGGTGGAGGAGCCGATTCTGGACGGCAAACCGAAAATTCTGACGGAGGACCTGCCCAAGGTGCGCAAGGTCAACAAAAATGTGGTTATCGGCTTTGCGGGGGACTGCCTTGCCGCGGTGCAGATCATCAACGCGCTGGAGGATTACCAGACCCAATACCTGACGCTGGAGAAAATCGTGAAGATTCTGGCGGAAAAGGGCAGAACGGTGGAGATTCAGCCGGTGGGTGTGCGCCTGCTGGTGGGCGGCCGGGGCCGCAAGGGGGATTTCCAGCTGGTGACGCTGGGCAGCGCCGAGGCGTTTCAGCCCCAGACCCAGCCCGCCCGTCCCGGGGCCTACCTCATCGAGGGCGCCTGCTCCCACACCGAAATCGGCCCGGTGCTGGAGCAGCAGGTCAAGCCGCAGGCGGCGCAGTGGCGCAGTCTGGATGATGTGGCGAAAACGCTGGACGGCTGCATTGCCGCGCTGGCGGAGCGGGACGAAAGCGTCAACGCCAAATGTTTCCGGGAACTGATTCTGTGAGGTGAGCGATATGGACAAAAACAGCTGGTTTGCCGATTTGTCGGTGGGGCTGCCCGCCGAGGTGGAGCGCTATTACCGCGCCGGGGATTTCGCCGCCGCCAACGCCCGCATCGACCTGCTTTTGCAGCAGGAACGTCTGCCCCAGCAGGCCAAAGGGGCGCTGCTGGCCTGCCGGGAGATCATGCGGCGCATCCCGGAAAACTACACACTTACCCGCGCCGACGCCATCGCGCTGCTGCGGCAGGATGTGCCGGATTTTTCCGAATCGGAATTTGACGCGCTGGTGGCCGCCGACCGCATCGACTGGCGGTATATCAACGGTACACCGTATTATCTGGATCGTTTCGCGGAGGCGCTGCGCCTCTACCCGGACATGAATGCCCGGGGCCTTGCCCCCGAGCCGTCCTACGGCGTGCGGGACAAGGTCATTGCCGCCATGCGCAAAAACGGCCACCTGAGTGCCGACATCACCATCAGGGCCGCCATTGCCCCGCCGGTCGGCGCGGACCCGGAGGCGGACTTTGAGGCGTGGCTGCCCTTCCCGGCGGACTGTGCCCAGCAGAGCGACATCCAACTGCTGGACGCCACCCCCGGCTGGCAGCTGGCGGACGCTGACGCTGCCCAGCGGTGCATCTACTGGCACGGCAAGGCGGGGGAGGGGGAGCGGTCTGTTACCTACCGCTACCACATCCGCGCCGATTACGTGGACATGGACGCCCTGACCCCTGACCCGGAGCAGCCGGACTTTTTCACCCATGAGGAGGCCCCGCACCTGCTGTTTACCCCGTGGCTGCGGGCGCTGTGCGGAGAAATCACCAAGGACTGCACCGGCCCGCTGGAAAAGGCCCGCGCCATCTATGACTATGTGACCCTGAACACCAACTACCGCTATCAGCCGGACTACGCGTGTCTTGAAAACATCTCGGAGAACTGCGCCAAATCCGGCTGGGGCGACTGCGGCGTCATGGCGCTGCTGTTCATCACGCTGTGCCGCATCGCGGGGGTGCCCGCCCGCTGGCAGAGCGGCCTGTACGTTACCCCGCAGAGCGCGGGCGCCCATGACTGGGCACAGTTCTACATCGCCCCCTACGGCTGGCTGTGGGCGGACTGCTCCTTTGGCTCCGGCGCGCACCGGGTGGGCAACGAGGCCCGCCGCCGGCACTATTTCGGCAATCTGGACCCGCTGCGGATGGTGGCAAACCGGGAATTTTACGCTCAGATCACCCCGCCGGACGAACAGCTGCGCAACGACCCCTATGACAACCAGACCGGCGAGGCCAACCTGAACGGCCGCCCGCTCCACGGGGAGGAACTGCCCCGCAGCCGCACGGTGGTTGGCTTTACCTACGATGCTCCGGTCTAAAAAAACTTTTCACCGGAGGGATTTTGTGGTATAATAAAAGCAGTATGTAAGAAAGGATGGGATTTCCCATGAAAATCGCTCTCATCAACGAAAACAGCCAGGCCGCCAAGAACGCCATTGTGGAAAAGGCGCTGCGCAAGGTGGTGGAGCCGATGGGCTTTACCGTGGACAACTACGGCATGTACGCCGCCGATGACGCCGCCCAGCTGACCTACGTGCAGAACGGCATTCTGGCCGCGGTGCTGCTCAACTCCGGCGCGGCGGACTACGTCATCACCGGCTGCGGCACCGGCGAGGGCGCCATGCTGGCGCTGAACAGCTTCCCCGGCGTCATCTGCGGCCACGTGGCCGACCCGCTGGACGCCTACACCTTCGCCCAGATCAACGATGGCAACGCCATCTCCCTGCCCTTCGCCAAGGGCTTCGGCTGGGGCGGCGATCTGAATCTGGAGTACATTTTTGAAAAGCTGTTCTGCGAGCCTTCCGGACAGGGCTACCCCCGTGAGCGTGCCGTGCCCGAGCAGCGCAACAAGAAGATTCTGGACGGCGTGCGTGCCGTGGCCTTCCGCGATCTGTGCGACATCCTGCGTGAGCTGGACCGGGATCTGGTCAAGGGCGCGTTTGCCGGCGCGCATTTCAGCGAGCTGTTCTTCGCCAACTGCAAGGACGAAAAAATCGCCGCCTGCGTAAAGGAACTCATGGCATAAACTATGGGGGCCGCCCCTTTTGCTCACAGAAATTTGCCAATTCATCGGAAGAAAAAAGGGTTGACGGGCCATCCTTGTGTGTGGTATTCTAACTGTATACTTTATAAAGGAAAGTGTGGTGGTTTTGCCGTGGATAATCCCAGTAGTCCTGTGAACCGATGTACAAAAGCATACGGCAGCCATCATGGTCAGGCAGGCGGAGCATAGCGCTCCCGCCCGCTTTGTGTTGCGTGCGTCAAGACGGCTGCCGACTGAAAAGGAGGCGGCCGTTTTTATGTCTGATACCACCATTCAAACCCTCAAAACCATGCTGGCCAATCTGGACGACGCCAAAAAATATCAAAGCCTGCGGGATGTGATGCAGACGCTGCCCGCGCCGGATCTTGCGGCGGTGTTTGAGGATCTGCCCGCAGAAAAAATGCCGGTGATCTTCCGGCTGTGTCCCAAGGACCTGGCGGCGGAGGTGTTCGCGGAGCTGACGCCGGAGACCCAGCAGACGCTGCTGGAGGGCCTCACCGACCGGGAACTGAAATTCGTCATTGATGAGCTGTGCGCCGACGATGCCACCGACCTCATCGAGGAGATGCCCGCCAGCGTGGTCAAGCGGATTCTGGCGCAGGCCGCGCCGGACACCCGCAAGATGATCAACGAGCTGCTGAAATATCCCGAGGATTCCGCCGGCGGCGTGATGACCACCGAAATGATGGAACTGGTGCCCTCCATGACGGTGCGGCAGGCGCTGGAATCCATCCGGGAGAACGGCGTGGACAAGGAGACCATCAACTTCTGCTACGTCACCCGCCCGGACCGCACCCTCATCGGCGTGGTGTCGCTGCGGGCGCTGATTCTGGAACGGAATCTGGACCGCCGCGTGGATGACCTGATGGACGACAACGTGATCAGCGTTACCACCGGCACCGACCGGGAGGAGACCTCCCGCATGTTTGAGAAGTACGGCTATCTGGCCATCCCGGTGGTGGACAACGAGAAACGTCTGGTGGGCATCGTCACCATCGATGACGCTATCTCCATTCTGCAGGACGAGGCCAGCGAGGACTTCGCCAAGATGAACGCCATCTCGCCCACCGACAAGCCGTACTTCAAGCGCAGCCTGTGGGAGCTGTACAAGAGCCGTGCGCCGTGGCTGCTGTTCCTGATGGTCAGCTCCACCTTTTCCAGTCTGGTCATCCGCAGCTACGAGAGCGCGCTGGCTGCCGTCACGGTGCTGACCGCCTATATCCCCATGCTCACCGACACCGGCGGCAACGCGGGCAGTCAGACCACCTCCACCATCATCCGCAGCATGGCGGTGGGGGAGATTACCGTCAGGGACCTGCCCAAGGTGCTGTGGCGGGAATGCCGCGCCGCGCTGCTGTGCGGCGGCACGCTGGCGGTGTGCAATTTCCTCAAGCTCATCACGCTGGACGGCATCGCCCCGCCCATCGCGCTGGTGGTCTGCGTCACGCTGGTGGCCACCGTGCTGGTGGCGCAGATTCTGGCCAGCGCCCTGCCCATGGGCGCGGCCCGTCTGGGCTTTGACCCGGCGGTCATGGCCTCGCCGCTCATCACCACCATCGTGGACACCACCACGCTGGTCATCTATTTTAAATTCGCCCAGCTGGTTCTGCGGCTGTGACAAAAAAGGAGTTTCCCCGGCCTTGCGACCGGGGAAACTCCTTTTTTGTAAAGTTACAAGCCCAACAGCTGTAATACAATGCCCAGCACGCTGCCGGTAAACCAGAGCAGGCCGGTCATAAACAGGTTTTGCTTCCAGCTGGGGTTGACCCGCCACAGCACGGCCAGTCCGATGCCCGCCCCGGCGCAAAGCCCGGCGAACAGGCTGCCAAAGCTGATGGCGCCCTGCACATACAGCTGGGCCAGCAGCACGCTGGCGGCACAGTTGGGGATCAGCCCCACCAGCGCCGCGGCCATGGGCTGGAACGGCCCCATGGAGGCGAGAAACGCCGTGATCGGCTCCTCGCCCACGCCCTCAAACAGCAGGCCCAGCAGCACGCTGAACAGCAGAATGAACGCGAAAATCTCCAGCGTGTGCCGCAGCGCAGAGGCCCAGATGCCGCTGCTTTCCTCGTGCTCCTCGTGGCAGTCGATCTCCTCCGGGTGGCCTGCGTAGCCGCCGTACAGGGAGCGCGGCAGAAAGCGCCGCAGCGGCACATCCAGCACAAAGCCGGCGGCCATGCCGAACACTACCTTCAGCACCACCAGCAGCAGCAAACTGCCCCAGAAACCCGGCTCGGCGGCCAGCAGGGGAATGGCCTCATCGCTGGTGGCAATAAACACCGCCAGCAGCGTGCCGGGGGTGATGACCCGGCTGGCGTACAGGTTGGCGGCCACGGCGGAAAATCCGCACTGGGGCACGCTGCCCAGCGCCGCGCCGGGCACAAAACCCCAGCGCCCGCCGCCGGCCAGCGCCTGTTCGATGCGCTCGCCGTGGTTGCGTTCCAGCCACTCAATGAGCAGATAGGCCAGAAACAGGAAGGGCAGCATCTTGCTGCTGTCGATAAGGGCGTCGATGAGGGCGTCCAGAAAAAGTTCCATAAATACCTCTTAGTTACTCAAAGCTGCGCAGCAGCCGCACCGCGGCGCGCACCGCGTGGGGCGGGACCCGGCGGCGGAACCGGCGCAGGCTGCGCTCCGAAAAGGGTGCCTCGTTGCTGAAGGTCTTGCACCCCAAAAAATATTGCAGATACGGGCTTTCCCGCACCACCTGCACCGTGTCGTGGTCCGAAATGCCGTAGGCCGCCCGGATGACCAGACTGCCCAGCGCCACCCGGGCGGAAATGGCGATCTTGCCGCCATTGGAAAAATGGGTGCTGTACGCCTGTTCAAAGGCGTCCCAGTCGATGGCTTCCGCCAGACGCACCCAGCGGTTGGCGTCCTCCAGCTCGCCGTGGTAGGGCGGCAGGTAATCGTAAATGGACATCTGTTTGGGATCAACACGGTACATAAGGCACCTCTCAATACCGCTGGAGCAGGGGGAACAGCAGCGACAAAACCGCCCACGCCACCTGATACAGCACGATATACGGCAGAGCCAGCTTGGCCAGCCCGGCACTGAACACCATGATGAGGGACAGCAGACAGCTGAGCAGCACCGAGGCGCACATCACCATAGCGGCCTTGCGCTCGCCCTCGGCGGCCCCGGCGGCGGCCTCCAGACCGCCCACAAAGCTGGTAAAGCTGCCCAGATGCAGCATATTGCCTTCGCTTTCCGGCAGCCATGCGGTGGCGGGGGCCATGACCTCCCACTCCGCGCCGGTGAGCACCTTGACGGCCCCGGCGGGCAGGCTGTAAGCGGCCTCCAGCAGCGCCTCGTCCACGTTGAAGTCATCGCAGTCCACGATGAGGGACAGCCCGGAACGGCGCAGTGAATCCAGCACCGCGGCGGTGTCAGGGTCGCGCTGGTAGGACATCTGGAACATGGAGAACAGCTTGCCGCTCACCGCCAGATACACCACCCGCCGCTGGTTGACGGTGTGGCGCTGCTCGTAGTCCAGACTGGGCAGCTTGATGCCGTAATCCGACATCAGGGCGCGGTTGCCGATGAGCACCCGCTGGCCGTTGATCCAGCCCACATAGCCTTTGCCGTACACCGTCTGGCGGTCGGCGACCTTCACCAGCAGCTTGTTGTTGTCCAGCATCCGCAGGAACACCTCCCGCAGCAGGGAACCGCTTTCCGCCAGCATGGAGGCCGCGTAGACGATGGACTGGTCGATGGTGTTCACCGGGTTGACGCCGGACAGGCTGACACAGCCGGTGGGGAACAGGTCTTTGGCGGTGATCTGTACCACATTGATGCGGCCCAGCTGGCGGATGTCCTTCCAGCCGGGAATGACCGCTCCCACCTGTGCCGCGCTGCGCTGCATCAGGCGGGCAGGCAGCGCCGATAGCAGCGTGCCGGCCAGCGGCGTGCCCACCACGAACACGGCGGCCATGGCGCTGACGGCCTGACCGGCGCTCTGCTGGCGGATGAGGGTGACGACCAGACTGAGCACCGCGCAGACGCTCAGCAGCCAGGCAAACTGCTGCTGGTTTTTATCGCTGGTGCGGCGGGCGGCCCCGGCGTTCAGAAAGCCCTTGAACAGCTGGGTGGGGCGGCTGACCAGCACGCTGGGGCGCGGTTCGGCCAGGCCGCGGGTCACCGCATGGAGGGTGCTCGCGTCCTTGAGGCGGTAGGCGACGGAATGGTCAACCTTGGAGCTGACCAGCAGGAACCCGTCCCGCTGGGTGAGGGCGTCGGTGGCCTTGCCCAGCTGGTTGAAGCAGAGCAGCAGTCCGGCAGGCCCTGCTACCAGGTGCAGCGCGGCGGGGTTGTACTCTTCGGGAGAGATCAGAAAGACCACCAGCTGGATCACAGCCGCCAGAAAGGCCAGCGTGGGCATACTGTCGGCGGTGGGCTGGCCCGCCAGCCCGCGCAGACCGTTCAGCAGCGTGCGCCAGCTCAGCGCGCCGCAGACGGCCAGCATGCCCAGCATCACGCCCAGTAGCGGCGTTGTGCCGGTGAGCGGGTCCAGAGGGCCGGGAATGGGCAGTGTGCCGCTGGTGGCGGCAATGCCCAGATACAGCATCACAAGGGACAGCAGCCCAGTCAGCGCCGTCAGGGCAAACTGCGTCATCACCTGCGCATCCAGTGCCCGGCGCACGGCGGGGGCGTCCTCGGCGGAGTCGTAGCGGGGGGTGCCCCGCAGGCGGGGCAGCTCCTCGGTGAAGGCGCCGTCCGGGGAGGGCGCTTTTTCATCCTCCGGCGTGCCGGACAGGCGCACCTTCTCGGCCACCTTTTTCAGGCGGACGGCGGTCTTTTCCCGCTCGGAAAGCTCCTGCCCGGGCGTGGGCTGCACGCCCGTCAGACGGGCCGCTGCCGCGTCGTACTGGCTCAGATCGGGAATCTGAGCGGTGGGCTGGGCGTTGATGCTGTCCGCAATATTGCTGACAAAATCCGAGGCCGCCGGTTTGGGCTTTGCCGGGGCGGCGGGGGGATTCACATCCAGCCGGATCTGCCCGGTGAGGGTGTCCAGCAGACGGTTGCGCTCCTCGGGGGATTCCGGCAGCGTGTCCGGCAGATCGGCCGGCGGGGCCGTCTGCGGCGCGGGCTGGGGGCGGGGACGCACCTGGTCAAAAGCCGCCAGAAAATCCTGTGTGGAATCCAGCGGGTTGGCGCCGATGCCGTCCATCTGCACCGTGAACCCGGTGCTGGTGTAGGTGTTGACGGGGGTGGGAGCGGGCTGCGCCGCACGGTCAAGGGACACTGCGCCGGTGCGCTGCGCCGGGGCCGCGCCGCCCAGGGAGACTACGCCGGTGGGGTCGCTGACAACAGACCGGGGGGCAGTCGGATTCTTTTTGCGGGGGATGAATTCCACCGTGTCCCGCTTTTTGCGGTAGACGGTGCCGGAGGGACGGTCGGCGGCGGGGCGGCTGTTGTTCACCGTGGCCCGCAGCATCGCCAGCGTGTCACCGCTCAGCGTCTCCCCGCTGACAGGGGCAGGGGAGGGCGTCTGCACAGGCTGTACAGGCTGTGCAGGCTCCGGCGCGGGCTGACGTACCGTTTCTGCGGGGGCTTCCTTGCTGCGGCGGGAGGCGGTGTACTTGCTGCGGTACACCGGCTTGCCGTCCTCCTCCACCGGCTGGGGGGCGGGCTTCGGGGCGGGCGGCTCCGGCGGAGTCATCTCCTCCGGTTCCTCAGCGTCCCGCCGTCCGAACAGGCCAAACAGGCCGCCCCGCTTTTTGGGAGCGCGGGCGGGCTTGTCCTCGCTGCCGGTGCTGTCGCCGGCGCGTCCGCCGCCCAGAGAAATGTTGATGGGCACAAATTCGCCGGTGTTGCCGGTGGGCTTGGCCTCCCGCAGGCGGCCTTTTTCATCGGGAACCACCGCCACCGATTTGCCGAAAAAGTCCTTGAACTGGTTCTTGCCCTGATCCAGTGCATCGGTGTCCGCGTTGGCGGACTCGGGGGCCATTTTCAGCAGAAAATTCTTGATGATGCCGGTGCTGGTGGTGTCGCCCACCGTGCCGGTGTCCACCGGGGGACGCTCATCGGCCTCCTCCTCGGGCTGCACCACCGGCTGCCGCGGCGCGGGTGCAGGGGTGGTCGGTGCGGCGGGCGGGGGAGGCTCCTGCACGGGGGCTGTCTGCCGGGGCGCGGCGCCGGGGATCAGGTCTGCCAGCAGCGCGTCCACATCCTGACTCTGGGGCGTCTGCACCGTGCCGGGGCTGTCCACCGGGATGCCCACACTGCGCAGGATGTCGTCCACCTGCTGGTCGTTCAGACTGGTACGCAGCCCCTGATCCAGCTGCTGGCGGTTCAGTTCCTCTAAGATTTTATCCACCGAATCATTGGTACGTTTTCCGGGCATTTTCAATACTCCTTCAAACACTCGTGGGGTCAGCGGCGGCGCCGCATAATGTCATACAGCAGGATACCGGCGGCCACGCTCACGTTGTAGCTGTCCACGCCGGAACCGCCGGGGGCCATCTCCAGTGTCACGGCGGCATCGCACAGCTTGCGGGTCAGGGCGCTGGGGCCGCTGCCCTCGCTGCCGAGCACCAGCGCCACTGGGCCGCTCAGATCGGTCTTTTCCAGCGGTGCACCGCCCAAATCTGCGCAGTACACAAAGATGTTCTGCTCTTTGATGGTGCGGATGGCCTGCGCCAGATTGCTCACCCGGGCCACCGGCAGGCGGGCGGCCGCCCCGGCGCTGGATTTCATCACGGTGCCGGTCACGCCCACGCCGCCCCGGCGGGGGATGATGACCCCGTGTGCGCCGCACAGGTAGGCGGAGCGGATGATGGCGCCCAGATTGTGGGGGTCCTCCACGCCGTCGCACAGAACAAGGAAGGGCGGCTCATTTTTCTGGCGGGCGATGTCCAGCAGCGCCTCCAGATCGGTGTATTCCACCTGCGCGGCCCAGGCGGCCACGCCCTGATGCTCGGTGGTGCCGCACAGCTTTTGCAGCTTGCCGGAGGGCGCACGCTTGACCACCGCCCCGGCCTGCTTGGCCAGCGCGGTATAGTAGCCCGCCACAGCGGGAGGCATGGAATCCGCCAGCAGCACAGTATCCACCGCGCCGCCGCTTTTCAGCAGCTCGGTGACCGGGTTTTTGCCCCACACAAGGGCCTTTTCTTCTTCGCGGGGGGCTTGGCTTTCCTTACGGATCTTTTCCATGCTGACAGTTCTCCATTCAAAAAACGATAATGATACAGATGACATTATACCACAAAATCGCCGGTTTGTCACCTGTGGACAGGCGACAAAAATGCAGATTTTTTATTTTTCGACAATTTGGCTCTTCCGCGAAGCATCGTTGTTTATACGTTCCGTAATGCACCGGGCGCTTTCCACGCTGTTGAAAACTCTGTGGAAAGCGTGGAAAACCCGCGTGGCAATCCGCTTTTTCCACCATTTGGCAGGCGGTTTTTAACAGATTGTGGAAAACTTTTCAACATAACAGGCCGGATAACCGGCGCTGTCAATCTGGCAAAGCGCAGAATTTGGGTGTCGAACGCCCGGGACAAACGCGCATTTCGCCAAATTTTACCGCCCGGACTTGACAAAAAAATGACATGGATTTTTGCGTTTTTCTTGACTTTGACAAGAAAAAAACATTGCCTTTTTGCAGCGAACAGGCTATAATAGAAACAGGACTTCCCCAATTACATTTTAGGAGGAAATGACAATGCTGGTAAATGCAACCGAAATGCTGCTGAAGGCCCGTGACGGCCATTACGCCGTGGGTCAGTTCAACATCAACAATCTGGAGTGGACCAAGAGCGTCCTGCTCACTGCGCAGGAGATGAACAGCCCGGTGATTCTGGGCGTGTCCGAGGGCGCGGGCAAATACATGACCGGTTTCAAGACGGTGGCCGCCATGGTGAAGGCCATGGACGAGAGCCTGGGCATCACCGTTCCCGTGGCGCTGCATCTGGACCACGGCACCTACGAGGGCGCCAAGGCCTGCATCGAGGCGGGCTTCACCTCCATTATGTTTGACGGCAGCCACTATCCCATCGACGAGAACGTGGCCAAGACCACCGAGCTGGTCGCGCTGGCCCATGAGAACGGCCTGTCCATCGAGGCGGAGGTCGGCTCCATCGGCGGCGAGGAGGACGGCGTCATCGGCGCCGGCGAAGTGGCCGATCCCGCCGAGTGCGCCAAGATCACCGCGCTGGGCATTGATTTCCTGGCTGCCGGCATCGGCAATATCCATGGCAAGTACCCCGCCAACTGGAAGGGTCTGGACTTCGAGGCGCTGGACAAGATCCACGCCGCCACCGACAACATTCCTCTGGTGCTGCACGGCGGCACCGGCATCCCCGCCGACATGATCAAGAAGGCCATCAGCCTGGGCGTGTCCAAGATCAACGTGAACACCGAGTGCCAGCTGAGCTTTGCCGCCGCCACCCGCGAGTACATCGAGGCCGGCAAGGACCAGCAGGGCAAGGGCTTTGACCCCCGCAAGCTGCTGGCTCCCGGCGCCGAGGCCATCAAGGCCACCGTCCGCGAGAAGATCGAGCTGTTCGGCTCCGCCAACAAGGCGTAATTTCTCCGCATCATGCAAACTGCCCCCGGCCGCAAGGCCGGGGGCTTTGTGCTGTGATTCAGTTTGCCCGGAAGCGGGAGAGGAACTCCTGCGTGCGGGCCTGCTGGGGATGATTGAACAGCTCCTGCGGAGCGCCCTGCTCGCAGATGACGCCGTCCGCCATGAACACCACATGGTTGCTCACATCCCGGGCGAAAGCCATCTCGTGGGTCACCACCAGCATGGTCATGCCGTTTTTCGCAAGGTCCTGCATGACGGACAGCACCTCGCCCACCATCTCGGGGTCGAGAGCGGAGGTCGGCTCGTCAAACAGCAGCACCTCCGGCTCCATGGCCAGTGCGCGGGCAATGGCCACGCGCTGCTTCTGGCCGCCGGAGAGCTGCCGGGGCCGGGCGTTGATGTAGGGGGCCATGCCCACCTGCTCCAGATACCGCATAGCGTTGGCGCGGGCGTCCTCCTTGTGCTTTTTCAGCACCTTGATCTGGCCCACCATGCAGTTTTCCAGCACCGTCATGTTGTTGAATAGGTTGAAGGACTGGAACACCATGCCCACCTTGGCCCGGTAGGCGGTGGCGTCGTAGCCGCGGGCGGTGATGTCGGTGCCGTGGAACAGCACCTCGCCGGAGGTGGGCGTTTCCAGCAGGTTAATACAGCGCAGAAGCGTGGATTTTCCCGAACCGGACGCGCCGATAATGCTGGTCACATCGCCGGGACGCACCGTGAAATCAATGTCCCGCAGCACCACGTTGGCGCCGAAGGCCTTGGAGAGGTGACGCACCTCCAAAATCGAATCAGACATGGGTCATACCTCCGTCCTTGGTCTCCAGATTCCGCTCCAGCAGGTCCTCCGGCTGCTTGGGATGGTTGTAGGTGCCTGCGGTGGTGGCCAGCGGGTCGGTGCGCACCAGCTCATAGCTGTCGCTGCCGTCCATCAACTTTTCCAGCCGCCGCAGCAGGAAGGAGGCAACCAGTGTCATGCACAGATAGCCGATCATCTCGATGGTGGCGGAGGGAAAATACATCAGATTGACACCCACGATGTTGCGGTGGGTCGCGAAAAATTCTATAAACCCGATGACGAACATCACCGAGGTATCCTTGATGTTGATGATGAAGTTGTTGCCGATCTGCGGAATGATGTTGCGGATGGCCTGCGGCAGAATGACGCTGGTCATGGTCTGCACGTGGTTCATGCCGATGGCCTTGGCACCCTCGGTCTGGCCAGGGTCAATGGAAATGATGCCGCCGCGCACCGACTCCGCCATGTAGGCGCCGGTGTTGATGGACACTACAATGAGCGCACACAGCCAGATGCCGGAGTTGCCCTTGAAGGGGTTGACCCCGGTGAAATAGGGAATTCCGTAGAAGATGAACACCGCCTGCAGCACCATGGGCGTGCCGCGGAACACCTCCACGTAGATGCGCACCACGATCCGCACCAGCTTGAGAACCAGCCGCTTGGCCAGCGGGTCCCGGGGGGTGTAGGGAATGGTGTTGAGAATGCCGCACAGCAGGCCGATCAGACAGCCGATAAAGGTGGCGGCCACCGCCAGAATCAGCGTGTTGCTCACGCCTTTGAGGTAGGACGGCGCATAGGCGGCCCACAGCCGCGCAATATCGCTGCCCAGAGAGATCAGCCGTTCCATACGGGGCTCCTTTCAAACATCAGATAGAGGGCTGCACAGAGATGGCCTCGTCCATGACGGCGTTGAAGTCGTCAGCGGTCATGCCGGACAGAACGCCGTCCATGGCATCCTTCAAAGCGGTGTTGCCCTTGGCAACAGAGATGCCGATGTTGATCTCGCCCTCGTCCACCTGAAAGTCATCCTCGCTGCCGGAGAAGTCCAGAATGGTCAGGTCGGGGTAGGTGGCGCAGGCGCCCATGGCGGTGGGCATATCGGTGCAGATGAAGTCCACGGTGCCGCTCTCCACGGCCATGATCATGGCGGGAGCGGTCTCGGCCTGAGTCTGGATGTCCGCGCCGGGGATCTGAGGCAGGCAGGAATCATACCAGATGGTGCCGGTCTGGGCGGTGCAGGTGCCGGTCAGGTTGGAGATGCCGGTGGCGGCGGCCTGCGCGCTGTCCGCCTTGGTGACGCAGACGATGGAGGCATAGAAGTAGGGGCCGGCCATGTCCACCTCGGCCAGACGCGCCTCAGTCATGGACTGACCGGCGATGACCGCGTCAATGGTGCCGGCGTTCAGGGCGGGGGTCAGGCCGTCCCACTCGATGGCCATGATTTCCAGCTCCCAGCCGTAGGTCTCGCAGATCTTCTTGGCGACCATCACGTCGTAGCCGTTGGCGTAGGAGCCGGGGTTGTTGACGATGGGCACCGCGCCGTTGGAATCGTCGGCCTGCGTCCAGTTGTAGGGGGCGTAGGCGCACTCCATGCCAACGGTCAGCACGCCGTCCTCCACGCCGGGGATGGCGTCGGCGGCGGCTTCGCCGGAGGTTGCCTCGGTGGAGGCCGCCTCAGAGGGGGCGGTGGAGGCGGTGGCGCCGCAGCCGGCCAGAGAGAGCATCATGGCCGCGGACAGCAGCAGGGCAGGGATGGATTTTTTCATTGTACTTCACCTTTCTTTTTACGTTTCCCAAAATAAAAGCCATGAACCACCCGGCACAGGGTACGTTCATGGCAAAAGGACAATAGAAACCGCCTTGTGTCATGATAGCGCTCCACACCAAGGTGACAGTCCAACGGATGTTTTCCGCTGGCCCAGGCAGACCCGCCCGTGCGGACAGAGTCCCCTTCGGCAAAAGTCCCTTTCCCGCAGGTCGGTCGCACGCCTTTGTGCCCCGCGGTACTGATGACTTCCGCACCTCTATCATGCTTGTATACTCGTTGATAGTAGCACGATTTTGCGGTTCCGTCAAGGGGGAACCACGAATTAGCAAGAAATTTGTAAACTTTTTCACAGCATGCAGCGCATGGTGCGGGTGGCCTCCACGAAATCGTGGCTTTCGTACAGGGCGATGGCGGCGTCGTTCTGGGACAGCACATTCAGTTCCAGATATTCCAGCCGCCGGTCTCTGGCCCAGCGCTTGGCGGCGGCCACCAACTGACTGCCGATGCCCTGCCCCCGCCATTCGGGAGCCACCACAAGGTCGCACAATTCGGCGTACCGGTGAGGCAGCAGGGCACTGAAGGAGGGCGTCCACCCGGCGTAGGCCACCAGCACAAAGCCCACGGTGCGCCCCTCCGCCTGCGCCAGCACAAAGCTGGCGTCGGTGCGTGCCAGCGTTTTGAGCAGCTCGGCCTCGCTGCGCGGTGCGGCGCAGAAAAATTCCGGCTGCAGCTCCACCATCGCTTCGTCCAGCGTGCGGTACAGCGCCAGAATGTCCGGCAGGTCGCTTTCCACGGCGTTGCGGAACCGAATCTCCGGCATACAAAAGCCCCCTTTATCCAAAACAGGCGGACGCACTGCGCCCGCCTGTCTGCTTACTTGATCTCCTGAACGGTGTACTTGAACCCATACTCCTCCTGCAAAGCCTTGACAGCCGGCTCGCAGTCCTCGATGAAGGTGGGGGAGTAGACGCTCTGGCCGTTGTGGGCCTTCTTGTAATCCTCCACGATCTGGTTCAGCTTGTCCCAGCCCTCATCGGCCCGGGCCTGGTCCATGTCCTGGGGGAAATCAATGATAAATTCACGATGCTTGGGAATTCTTGCTTTCATAAAAACTTCTCCTCTATATCATTTTTTCGATGCGTTCACATCGGAAAAGCAGTAGATGCGCCGCGCGTTGGCGGCGGTGATGTCCAGCACGGTCTGGGCGTCGGTGTCCCACAGCGCGGCGATGGTCTCGGCCACAAAGGCAATGTTGCGGCTGTCGTTGCGCTGGCCCCGCACCGGGGTGGGGGACATATAGGGGCAGTCGGTCTCCAGCACGGCGGCCTCCCGGGGGATGGCCTGCAGCACCTTGGCGGCCCGCTTGGCACCCTTGTAGGTCACCGCGCCGCCAAAGCCCAGCGCCAGCCCCTGCCCGGTGAGCCGCACCGCATCCTCGGCGCTGCCGCTGTAACAGTGCAGCACCCCTTTCGGTTTGTAGTGCCGCAGCAGTTCATACATTTCCCCGTGGGCCTCCCGGTCATGGATGGAACAGGGCAGTCCCAATTCCGCCGCCAGCTGCAGCTGAGCTTCAAACAGATCCAGCTGGGCCTGCAGGGGCACCGGCCAGTGCTTGTCCAGCCCGATCTCGCCCACCGCCGCCACGGCGGGGTCATCAAACAGGGGGCGCAGCGCGTCCAGCTCGGCCCGCCAGTCGCCGTGATACACCGCCACTGTGGCGGCGTCCTCCTCGATGAGGCTTTCCGGATGGATGCCCACCGCCGCCCGCACAAAGGGGTAGCGGTGCGCCAGCGCCACCGCGGCGGGCGCGTCCCCGGAATGGGTGGCGCACTCCAACACACCGGCCACGCCGCCCGCAGGCAGTGCCGTCAGCAGTTCGTCCCGGTCAGCGTCAAACTGATGGGAGCCGTAATGGGCATGGGTGTCGTAAATGTTGTTCATGCTTTTTTCGGTTTGTTCACAAGGAAGATGCCGAGGCAGACCAGTGCCAGCGCGGCAATGTACTGTACCTCAAACAGCGGTTCGCCGTTGAGCACCGCCGACAGCAGCACATTGATGATGGGGATGAGCAGCCCGAACACCGCAATGCGGGAGACCGGGTTGTTTTTCATCAGCAGCGCCCACAGCACGTAGCCCGCGCCGGAAATAAACGCCAGAAACAGCAGCACCGGCACGGCGCCCGCGCTTTCGGGACGCAGCCGTCCGCCCTGCGCAAGGCCCATGACCAGCAGCACCAGACCGCCCACGCCCAGATTCAGCGTACACACGGCAAAGCTGTCGGCCTTTTTGTTGACGGCCTTGTTGATGGGGCCTGCCCCCGCAAAAATGGCAGAGGCAATGAGCATGCAGGCCATGCCCCACGGACTGCCGCCGCCCTCGGTGCCCAGAAAGGCCACCAGCACGCCGGCAAAGCCCAGCACACAGCCCAGCGCCTTGCGGGTGGTCATGCGGTCAGACGCGCCGTACAAAAAGTGCGCCAGAATGACCCCCATAAAGCTTTGGGTGGAGTTCAGGATGCCGCCCATGGCCCCTGTCAGGTAGGCCACGGCGGTGTAGTAGAAAAAGTATTGGGCGGTGGTCTGCCACAGGCCCAGCCCGCAGCATTCCGCCAGAACCCGGCCGGTGGGCAGCGGCATCAGGCGGCGCTGCAGGGCGCAGCCGCACAGGTACACCAGCAGTGCGCCCATCATAAACCGCACACCGGCAAAGCACATGATGGAGGCGGTGTCGGCGGAGTCGATCTGGAACAGCCGGTAGCCCATCTTGATGAAGGGGAACGCGGAGCCCCACAGAACATTGCACAGCACGGCCAGCACAACGGCCGCGGCAGGGTTGGAAAACAGGGAATCAAGCTTGGATTTTTCCTGGGTTTGCAAAACGATACCTTCTTTTAGTGAATTCTCATGCCCGCCGCAACGGTGTCCGGGTAGAACGCGATGGCGCAGCCGCCGTCCGGCGTATCCGCCGCCACGATCATGCCCTCGCTCACGTACTTGCCCTTCATCATGGGACGGGGGGCCAGGTTGGCCACGATGCCCACCTTTTTGCCCAGCAGATCCTCCGGCTTGTACCACTTGGCAATGCCGGACAGGATGCAGCGCTCCCGCTCGCCGTCAAACACGGTCAGATGCAGCAGCTTTTTGCTCTCTTTCATGGTCTCGCAGGCGCGAACCTCGGCCACGCGCAGCTCCACCTTGCAGAAATCGTCAAAGGAAATTTCCGGCTCATGGTCCTCGATGACTACGGCAGGCTCCTCCTTCTTCTCCTCGGGAGCGGCGGCAGCCTGTGCGGCTGCCTTCTGTTTGGCGTCCTCCGCCTCCAGATACTCCAGCTCCTTTTTCACGTCAATGCGCGGGAAAATGGCATCTCCCTTGTGGACGGTGTAGCTTTCGCGGCCGGCGTCGGCGCGGCCCTCCTGCACCAGAACGTCCAGTTCCTCCGCCGCAAGGCCCAGCTGCTCCGCCATTTTGGGGGCGGTGCTGGGCAGGTAGGGCTGCAAATACGCCGCCACCGCATGCAGCGCGGTGCACAGATTGTACAGCACGGTGTTCAGGCGGGGCTTGCCCTCCGCGCTCTTGGCCAGCACCCAGGGGGCGGTCTCGTCGATATACTTGTTAGCCCGCTGCACCACCTCAAAGATGGCAATGAGCGCGGTGGGAACGTCCAGCGCCTCCATGGCGGCGTCCACTTTGGCGGGCAGGCCGCGCACAAGGCTCAGCAGCTCTTCGTCCAGCGCATCGGCGGCGGGGGCGTTGGTGACGGTGCCGCCGAAATATTTCTCGCACATGGCTACCGTGCGGGACAGCAGGTTGCCTAAATCGTTGGCCAGATCGGTGTTGATGCGGGCGATGAGCGCCTCGTTGGTGAACGCGCCGTCATTGCCGAATGGAACCTCCCGCAGCAGGAAGTAGCGCACCGCGTCCACGCCGTAGCGGTCGCACAGCTTGACCGGGTCCACCACGTTGCCCTTGGACTTGCTCATCTTGCCGCCGCCCAGCAGCAGCCAGCCGTGGCCGAACACCTTTTTGGGCAGGGGCAGATCCATCGCCATCAGCATGGCGGGCCAGATGATGGTGTGGAAACGCAGAATCTCCTTGCCCACCATGTGCACATCGGCGGGCCAGAATTTGTCATAATCGTGGTAGGTGTCGTTGCCGTAGCCCAGCGCGGTGATGTAGTTGGACAGGGCATCGATCCACACATAGATGGTGTGCTTGGGGTCAAAGGGAACCGGGATGCCCCAGGAAACGCTGGTGCGGGAAACGCAGGTGTCCTGCAGACCCTGCTTGATGAAGGAGATCATCTCATTTTTGCGGGTGGCGGGCTGGATGAAATCCGGGTGATCCTCGTAGTATTGCAGCAGCCGGTCGGCGTACTTGGAGGTGCGGAAGAAATATGCCTCCTCCTCAGCCTCATAGACCTCGCCGCCGCAGTCGGGGCACTTGCCGTCCTTCAGCTGGGCCTCGGTCCAGAAGCTTTCGCAGGGCTTGCAGTACATGCCCTTGTAGGTGGATTTGTAGATGTCGCCCTTGTTGTACAGGTCGGTGAAGATTTTCTGCACGCTCTCAACATGGTAGTCGTCGGTGGTGCGGATGAACCGGTCGTAGCTCACGTCCATGGTCTGCCACAGTTCCTTGACGGTGGCCACGATCTCGTCCACATAGGCCTTGGGGGTCACGCCCTTGGCGGCGGCCTTGTCCTGAATTTTCTGACCATGCTCGTCGGTACCGGTCAGGAACATGACGTCACAGCCTTGCTTGCGCTTGTAGCGGGCGAGGGCGTCGCAGGCCACGGTGGTGTAGCTGTGGCCGATGTGCAGCTTGTCGCTGGGGTAATAAATAGGCGTGGTGATGTAGAATTTTTTATTTTCCATTGGTTTCTTCCTTTCCCAAAACGATACATTTCAAAAGCCGATGGGGGTGACGCCGCAGGCCTCCAGCGCGTGGCGGCACAGCACCTCGGTGCTGTCGATGAAGAAGGGGCCCAGCCCCTCGTCACGCTTGACCAGACTCAGCTCGGTGCAGCCCAGCACCGCCCGGTCGCAGCCCTGTGCGCGCAGGTTTTCCGCTGCGGCGTTGAACATGCGCATGTCCGCCCGGTGCCCCTGCTTGATCTGGTCATAGATGACGCTCATTACATCCCGCTGGTAGTCCGGCCGGGGCACCGCCCAGTCGATGCCCGCCTCGCGGCACATCAGCTGGTAGGTCTCGGCCAGCAGGGTGCCGTCGGTGGCAAGGATGCCCAGCTTGGTGCAGCCTGCCGCCTTGGCCTCCGCCACCGTCAGCCGGGGCATGTTCAGCACCGGCACCGGCAGCGCCGCCGCCAGACGGTCATAGAAATAGTGGGCCGTGTTGCAGGGAATGGCCAGCACCGTGGCCCCGTAATGCACAAGACTTTCGCCGTCCTGCTGCATCACTGCAAAGGGATCCTCCTCACTCTGGCCCAGCACAAAGGCGGTGCGGTCCGGCGTGGAGGCGCGGGAGGAGATCACAATGTCGATGTGATCCTGATCCCGCACGGCGGGGGTGTGGTCAATGAGCATCTGGTACAGATAGCAGCTGGCTGCCGGGCCAAGGCCGCCCAGAATACCCAGCACAGGTTTTTCCGTCATGGCACACACCTCCTTATATCCTTCTATTATAAAGCCCTTGCAGGAAATATGCAAGCGGTGTTACAATAAGAAAAAAGTTTTTATGGGGGAATGGCGATGGAAACCATGGATTTCAACGGTGTGCCCTATACGGTGGAGCGGCTTTTGGGCCACGGCAAGGGCGGGTACAGCTATCTGGTGCGGGACGCGGCGGGGGAGTACGTGCTCAAGCAGATCCACCACGAACCCTGCGACTATTACCAGTTCGGGAACAAGCTGGCCAGCGAGCGGCAGGACTATGCCCGCCTTGTGGCGGCGGGGGTGCCGGTGCCAGAGCTGCTGGCGGTGGACGAACAGCAGGAACGCCTGCTGAAGGAATATGTGGACGGCCCCACCGTGGCACAGCTGGTGGAGCAGAACGCCCTGCCCGATGCCTGTCTCGCACAGGTGCGGGCACTGAGCGAGCAGCTGCGGGCGCAGGGAATGAACATTGACTGGTATCCCACCAACTTTATATTACAAAATGAACAATTATACTATGTGGATTATGAGTGCAACGACTACATGGACCAGTGGAGCTTTGAACGCTGGGGCGTACAATATTGGGTGAAATAAAGGCGGCCCCTCCGCAGGGAGGGGCCGCTTTGCTGCCAGAAGCTTACAGGGACGCGCCGAAATCGCTGACCAGAATCTGGCCGGTCAGCGCCTTGGCCTCATCGGAGGCGAGGAACTCGATGACATTGGCCACATCCTCGGCCATGCAGGGCTTGATCTTCAGATCGGCATGCTTGCTCATGGCGCCCATCATGCGCATGTCCAGCTGCTCCGGTTTCATGTTCATGGTCATGGGGGTGACGATGGTGCCGGGGCAGACCGCGTTGCAGCGGATGTACTTGTCAGCGCAGAGCAGGGCGGTGTGCTTGGTGATGCCGATGATGGCGCTCTTGGTGGACACGTAGGCCGCACCGCCGCCGCCGTTCACGCCGGCCACGGACGCCACGTTGACGATGGCTGCGCCCGCCTGCAGATGGGGGAGAATGGCACGGATGCACTGCATGGTGCCCACCTGATTGATGGCGATGACCTTGGCGGTCTCGACATCATCGAACTTGTCCACGGGGGCAAGGCCGGTGTCCAGCACGCCGGCGTTGTTCACCAGCACATCGATGCGGCCGAATTTCTCCAGCGCCACCTCTGCCAGATGCTTGCAGTCCTCGTCCTTGGAAATGTCCGCGGAGACAGTGACAACGCTGCCGCCGGCCTCGGTGATCTTGGCGGCCACATCGTCCAGCGCGGCTTGACGGCGGGCACTGATGATGACGTTGGCGCCATCCTTCGCAAAGGCCATGGCGGTGGCAGCGCCAACGCCGGAGTTGCCGCCGGTGATGATCACAGTCTTATCGGTAAATTTTCCCACGGGTATCAACCTCCTAACATTATTGTTAAAATTATAACATATCGACGCCGTGCTGGCAATTCGTGATACTGACAAATACAGGGCCGCATTTTTGTGCAAAGGGGAGAAAATGCAAAGGCGCAGCCATCAAACGGTATATAATATAATAATGTAGGAACTTTGTATTGGCTCTGATTCTTCGCCTGTCGCGGGCCTGCCTGTTCGCAAAATGCGGACGATTGTCCCTGTATAGGAGAAAAAACGCGCGAAAAAAGGCACCTGTTTTTGGCATTTCTCACGAATTGTTCCCAAAATCCGACGCTGGGGGACTTTTCCTTGCCGCGGGAATTGACAAATCATGCAAAATGAAGTATATTTATACGAGGAATCTGTTGGCCCAGAGTCGTGCCATGGCGCGGGGCGGCGGTTTCCGTGTACCGAAGGCTGATAACCCATTGCGGACGATGGCGGAGGACAAAAGTCATCGTCCGTTTTTATTATTGGCGCTGTCCGCCCAAGGAGCACAACCGTATCCCCCACACGGCACGGCCAAAAACAATGACCAACTGGTAAGGAGAGTGACCCAACTTGACACGATATGTCATCAAGCGCGTGTTTCTGGCGTTCGTTACGGTGTTCGCACTGAGCCTCATCACCTTTTTCGCCATGAACGCCATTCCCGGCGGTCCTTTTAATAAGGAAAAAGCCTCCAGTAAAGAGGTTCAGGCCATGCTGGAGAAACGCTACAATCTGGACAAGCCTCTCGGGGAGCAGTATGTCCTGTACATGAAGGGCATCTTCCACGGTGACTGGGGCATTTCCACCAAGACCGGCCGTGACATCTGGACCACCCTTTCCAGCAGCTTCAAGGTCTCCGCCAAGCTGGGCCTCATTGCGGCCGGCGTAGCCATCGTGTGCGGGCTGGTGCTGGGCAGTATCGCGGCGCTCAACCGCAACAAGCTGCCGGACAGACTGATTATTTTCTTCACCACACTGGCGACCTCCATGCCCTCCTTCGTGCTGGCGTCGCTGCTGCTGCTGGTATTCTGTGTCAAGCTGAAATGGGTTCCCGCATGGAGCGCCGAGAATGACAACATCATTCTGCCCATCATCGCGCTGGCGGCCTATCCCATGGCCTACATCACCCGCCTGACCAAGACCAGCATGCTGGATTCTCTCAGCCAGGACTATGTGCGCACCGCCCGCGCCAAGGGCGTGCCCAAGGTCAAGATCATCTTCAAGCACGCGCTGCGCAATGCGCTCATCCCGGTCATCACCTATGTGGGCCCCATGATCGCCTACATCATCACAGGCTCCATGGTGGTGGAGAACATCTTCACCATCGGCGGTCTGGGCAGCAAGTTCGTCACCGGCATCACCAACCGTGACTACCCCATGATCATGGCGACCACCCTGTTCCTGGGAGCTCTGATGGTGACGGCCAACCTGATCACCGACCTTGTCTATAAAGCGGTCGACCCGCGCATTGAATTGGAATAAGAAGGAGGGGACAACGATGCAATATACCGAAAACGGCATGCCGAAAAAGAACCCGCTGTCCGCTCAGATCGATCTGTCCAAGTTCAGCACCGACGATTTTGCTCCGGCCACCGACGAGGAAAAAGCACAGCAGGAGGTCATGGGCGAAAGCGTGACCTTCTTCAAGGACGGCTGCCGCCGCCTTTCCAAAAACAAGCTGGCCATGGCCAGCCTCATTGTGCTGGTGCTGCTGCTCATCTCCATTCTGGTGCTGCCGGCCTTCATCCCGTACAGCTACTCCGGCATCAACACGGTGGGCGGCAAGCGCGACAAGACCGCTACCAACATGGCTCCCTTCACCTACTCCAAGATGGAGCAGCAGTATATGGAACAGACCGGCGAAAAGCTGTTCCCCCATGTCATGGGCACCGACAGTCTGGGTCGTGACTACTTTGTCCGCGTGATTTACGGCACCCGTGTGTCGCTGGCCGTCGGTTTGGTGGCCTCCATCATGGTGCTTATCATTGGCTTGCTGTACGGTTCCATCTCGGCGTGGTGCGGCGGCATCGTGGACATCATCATGATGCGTATTGTGGACATCATCTATTCGCTGCCGGATATGCTGATGATCATTCTGTTGTCCGTGGTACTCAACGAGCGCCTTGGTGCAATCATTGACGGGGTTCCCGCCCTCAAGCTCATCGGCTCCAACATGATTGCGCTGTTCCTTGTGTTCGGCCTGTTGTACTGGGTGGGCATGGCCCGTCTGGTGCGCGGCCAGATTCTGGGTATCAAGCAGAACGAGTATGTGCTGGCGGCGCGCACCATCGGCACCCCCGGCGGGCGCATCCTGCGCAAACACATTCTGCCAAACTGCCTGTCCGTCATCATCATCACCACTGCATTGCAGATTCCCTCCGCTATCTTCACCGAGAGCTACCTCTCCTTCCTGGGTCTGGGCGTCAAGGCGCCCATGCCGTCCCTTGGCTCTCTGGCCAACGAGGCCCGTGAGGGCCTGACCAGCTATCCCTACAAGCTGGTGTTCCCCGCACTGGTCATCTGCATCATCGTGCTGGCCTTCAACCTGCTGGGCGATGGTCTGCGGGATGCCTTTGACCCGAAACTGAAACGCTGAGGAGGGGACGACCATGAGCGAAACGAAAGACTGGAAGTATATTCTGGATGTGCAGGATCTGCACACCACCTTCTCCACCGACAAGGGCGGCGAGGTTCACGCGGTCAACGGCGTGTCCTTCCGTCTGGAACCGGGCAAAATTCTCGGCATCGTGGGGGAATCCGGCTCCGGCAAATCCGTCACCGCCTATTCCATCATGCAGATTCTGGCGGACAACGGCGGCATCACCGGAGGACAGGTTCTTTACAAAGGGGAAGATATTACAAAATGGAGTGAAAAGCAGCTGGAAAACTTCCGCGGCAAATGCTGTTCCATCATTTTTCAGGACCCCATGACCAGCCTGAACCCGGTGTTCACCATCGGCAGCCAGCTGATGGAGGCCATCACGCTGCACACCGACCGCAACAAGGAGCAGGCCAAAGCCCGCGCCGTGGAGATGCTCACGCTGGTGGGCATCAACGAGCCGGAAAAGCGTCTCAAGCAGTATCCCCACGAGCTGTCCGGCGGTATGCGTCAGCGCGTCATGATCGCCATGGCGCTGGCCTGCGAGCCTGACATCCTCATTGCCGACGAACCCACCACCGCGCTGGACGTGACCATTCAGGCGCAGATCCTCGAGCTGATGCAGGATCTGCAGAAAAAGCTGGGCATGGCTATCATCATGGTCACCCACGACTTGGGCGTCATTGCCTCCATGTGCGATGAGATCATGGTCATGTACGGCGGCCGCGTCTGTGAGCGGGGCACTGCGGACGATATTTTCTACCGTCCCGCCCACGAGTACACCAAGGGCCTGCTGCGCTCCATCCCCTCCGCCGCCAACATGAACGAGCGGCTCATCCCCATCGGCGGCACCCCCATCAACATGCTGGATCTGCCCAAGGGCTGCGCGTTCTGCCCCCGGTGCGATGCCGCCATGAAGATTTGCCTGCGGGAGCAGCCGGAGGAACTGCAGGTCTCCGACACCCACCACGCCGCCTGCTGGATGAACGTGAAAAAGATGAAGGAGGCGCAGTAACATGGCAAATTCCGAGTACCTGTTAAAAGTCGAGCACCTCAAACAGTATTTCCCCATCAAGACCGGCCTGTTCGGCACCACGCCGCTGAAGGCCGTGGATGATGTTTCCTTTGCCATCCGTCCCGGCGAAACGCTGGGTCTGGTGGGCGAGTCCGGCTGCGGCAAGACCACCGTGGGTCGCACGCTGCTCCAGCTGTACAATCCCACTGCCGGCAGAATCACTTTTGACGGCGAGGTGCTGTTTGACAGCGGCGAACAGTATGACGAGAACGGCCGCCTGAAGGTGGACGCCAACGGCAAGCCGGTGCTGGGCCCCAAGGTGAAGAAAAACATGCTGCCCTACCGCAAGCAGATGCAGATGGTGTTTCAGGACCCCTACTCCTCGCTGAACCCCCGCATGACGGTGGAGGACATCATCGGCGAGCCTCTGGACATCCACAAGCTGTGCGCCAACAAAAAGGAGCGCCGCGAGCGGGTCATGGAGCTGATGGAGACCGTCGGCCTCAACGCCGAGCACGCCATGCGCTATCCCCATGAGTTTTCCGGCGGCCAGCGTCAGCGCATCGGCATTGCCCGTGCACTGGCGGTGAACCCCAAGTTTATCGTCTGTGACGAGCCGGTCTCCGCGCTGGACGTGTCCATTCAGGCGCAGGTGGTCAACATGTTCGAGGACCTGCAGGAAAAGCTGGGCGTGGCCTATTTGTTCATCGCCCATGACCTGCTGGTGGTGCATCATATTTCCGACCGCATCGCGGTCATGTATCTGGGCCATTTGATGGAGATGGCCACCGCCGATGAGCTGAACGCGGTGCCCATCCATCCCTACACCCAGAGCCTGCTCTCCGCCGTGCCGGTCCCCGACCCGGAGACCGCCCGCAAGAGCCAGCGTATCGTGCTGGAGGGGGATGTGCCCAGTCCCATGAACATGCCCAGCGGCTGCCCCTTCCGCACCCGCTGCCGCTACGCCACCGAGCAGTGCGCCAAGGAGATGCCGCCCCTCACCGACCGCGGCGGCGAGCATTATGTGGCCTGCTGGAACAAATAAACGGCTTTTCGGTTTTTCACAAAATGCCAATTTGCCATGGTAAATTTTTTGTCGCAAGCGACAAAAATAGTAACTGAAAAGCTACAACCTGTCCTTCACCATTGCAAAAGGGGAGGAGAGCAACGTATAATAGGGCTATCCTGTTTTTGCGCACCGGTACAAAAATTGCGTCGGTGCGTGAAAATGATAGGCATAAAAATCTCTATGGAGGGAAAACACATGAAAAAGCTCATGGCATCGGTTCTGGCCGCTGCGATGGTGCTGTCTCTGGCTGCCTGCGGTTCCACCGCCAGCACCAGCAGCACTGCCGCCTCTGAGGCCACTTCCGAGAGCGCTTCCGGCGAGGCCACCGGCACTTCCGCTGCAACGCTCAACACTGACACCACCACCCTGTACATCAATCTGGCTTCCGAGCCTGACTACCTGGACCCCGCCCTCAACTCCACCGTTGACGGCGCCTGCCTGGCGGTCAACTCCTTCGCCGGCCTGCTGCGCTACAACGCCGAGGGCCAGCTGGAGCCTGATGTGGCCGCCGAGATGCCTGAAGTGTCCGAGGACGGCCTGACCTACACCTTCAAGCTGAAGGAGACCAAGTGGAGCAACGGCGAGGCTCTGACCGCCAACGATTTCGTTTACAGCTGGAACCGTGCCGCCAACCCCCTGACCGCCTCTGACTACGGCTATCTCTACAACGGCCTGATCGGCTTCAACGAGGCTCTGGCCTCCGATGACGAGGGCAACTATGTGGACGAGGCTGCCGCCACCGCCGCCATGGAAGCCAACGACATTCTGGTCGGCGTGGAGGCTGTGGACGACTACACCCTGAAGGTGCAGCTGGTCGCTCCCTGCCCCTACTTCCTGGGTCTGGCTGCCTTCCCCACCTTCTTCCCGGTGTATCAGGCTGAGGTCGAGGCCGCCAATCCCGATGGCACCAACCCCGGTGCCTGGTGCGCCGATGCCGGCTTTGTTTCCAACGGTGCCTTCACCTGCACCGAGTGGAAGCATGACGAGAGCATGACCTACACCAAGAACGAGAACTACTGGGATGCCGCCAACGTGTCCATCGAGAAGCTGCAGTTCATGCTCAGCGCCGAGGACAACGCCATCTTCGCCGCCTACAACGCCGGCGACCTGGACTTCATCGACACCATCCCCACTGACGAGATCTCCAACCTGAACGGCATCGATCCCGAGTTCTACGTCATCCCCAACCTGGGCACCTACTACGTTGGCTTCAACGTGAACTCCAAGATGTTCGAGGGCAAGACCCCCGAGCAGGCTGCCGCCGTCCGTAAGGCCGTCATCCTGCTGATCGACCGCGAGTACATCGTGGAGAACATCGGCCAGGCTGGTCAGGAGCCCGCCAACACCTTCATCCCCACCGGTGTTTCCGACAGCAACGGCGGCGAGTTCCGTCAGAACACCGCCACCTACACCTACCCCGATGAGGCCAACGTTGGCTACTACTCCACCAGCATGGATGACTACGATGCCAATGTCGCCGAGGCCACCGAGCTGCTGAAGAGCGCTGGCTATGAGTTCGACGAGGACGGCACCCTGAGCGATGCTACCCCGCTGACCATCAACTATATGTTCAACACCGGCACCGGCCACCAGAAGGTCGGCGAGGCCTTCCAGCAGGATATGGCCGCTCTGGGCATTGATGTGCAGCTGTCCAGCGAGGAATGGAACGTGTTCCTGGATGACCGTAAGGCCGGCAACTTTGACGTTGCCCGCGAAGGCTGGCTGATGGACTTCGATGATCCCATCAATATGCTGGAGATCTTCTACTCCACCTCCGGCAACAATGACATGCAGCTGGGCGTGAAGGTGGACGGCGCTATCCCCTCCTACGCTCCCCAGAACTGGGACGAGTACGATGCCATGATCGATGCCATCAAGGCTGAGACTGATCTGGCCAAGCGTGCCGACATGATGCATCAGGCTGAGGACATGCTGATGGAGACCGGTGCTGTTGTGCCCCTTTACAACTACACCGACATCTATATGCAGAAGTCCAATGTGGAAGGTATGTACTGGAATACCTTCGGCTACAAGTACTTCATGTACTGCACCAAGACTGCCGCTTGATTTGCCGCGTAGTCTTGCCATAGGCTGAACCACACCCCTTTCCGCTTCGGCGGGAAGGGGTGTTTTGCTTCTTTAGCTTGACAATGCTTTGTCAAACGTGTATTCTGATGACAGGACATTTGCTCACCATAGGACAAAGGAGTGTACTTCATGAAAGAGTGGCTGAAAGACGCAGTTTTCTACGAAATTTATCCTCAATCCTTTTACGATACCAACGGCGATGGCATCGGTGACATCCCCGGCATCATTGAAAAGCTGGACTATATCAAGGAGCTGGGCTGCAACGCACTGTGGATCAACCCCTGCTTTGATTCCCCCTTCAAGGATGCGGGCTACGATGTGCGGGACTACAAAAAGGTGGCGCCCCGCTACGGCACCAACGAGGATCTGGTCCGCCTGTTTGACACGGCGCATGAAAAGGGCATCCGGGTGCTGCTGGATCTGGTGCCCGGCCACACCAGCGAGGAGCATGAGTGGTTCAAGGCCAGCTGCCAGCCGGAGCACAACGAGTATTCCGATCGGTTTATCTGGACCAACTCCTGCTTTACTTGGGGGGGCGGGATGCCCTTCATTGGCGGTGAGACCGAGCGCAACGGCACCTACATTCTGAACTTTTTCAAATGCCAGCCCGCGCTGAACTACGGCTACGGCACCTGCCGGGAACCCTGGCAGCAGCCCACTGATGCCCCCGGCCCCCGCGCCACCGTGGAGGCCATCAAGGATGTGATGCGGTTCTGGCTGGACAAAGGCTGCGATGGTTTCCGGGTGGATATGGCGGCCAGCCTTGTGAAAAACGATACCAAGGACAAAAAATACACCTGCGCCATCTGGCGGGAAATCGCCGCCATGCTGGCCGAGGAATACCCCGAAGCCGCCATGGTCTCGGAGTGGAACGAGCCGAAGCTGAGCCTGAAAAACGGCTTTGACATGGACTTTATGCTGGAGCATCCCAATTCCGGCTACAGCTGGCTGATGCGCAACTATGACGGCGCCACCGATTCCGACCCCCACAACATCGGCAACTGCTATTTCTGCGCCGATTCCGATGTGGGCATTGCCAAATTTCTGGACCACTGGCTGCCGCTCTACAAGGCCACCCGCAAGGACGGCCTGTACTGCCCCATCACCTGCAACCATGACACCATCCGGCCTTCCGCGGGCCTGACGGTGGACGAACTGAAGCTGGCCTACGCCATGCTGTTCACGCTGCCCGGCGCGCCGTTCCTGTATTACGGTGACGAGATCGGCATGCGCTACCTGCCGCTGCCCACCAAGGAGGGCGGCTACTTCCGCACCGGCTCCCGCACGCCCATGCAGTGGAAGAAGGGAAAAAATCTGGGCTTTTCCAAAGCAAAGGCGGACAAGCTGTACCTGCCGGTGGACCCCGCGCCGGACGCCCCCACCGTGGCCGCGCAGGAGAAGGACCCGGACAGCCTTTTGAACACCGTCAAATCGCTGCTGGCGCTGCGCCATGCCCGCGCCGACCTGCACGCCGACGCGCCTTTTAAGGTACTGTATGCCGCCGACCCGGAAACCGACGGCCAGCGTCCCTTTGCCTACAAGCGGGGCAAGCTGGTCTGCGCGGTGAACCCGGCGCTGGACGAGGCCGCTCTGCCGCTGAACCTGCGCAAGGGACTGAAGCCCCTGTTTGCGCTGGGGGGCGGCGGCATCAAGGACGGCACGCTGTATCTGGGCGCCCAAAGCTTTGTCATTCTCGGCTGATGTGTGCAAGCTGCCCGCCCCGGAGCCTTCCGGGGCGGGCATTTTGTGTGCAAATGGCTATTGACAGCAAAAAGATACTCCATGGCGCGAAAACTACGCAAAACCGACAAAAAGTTGTTTGATATAACAGTTTATTTTTTGCATAACGGCGAAAAGAGTCTTGCCTTTTTGCATATAATGTTGTAAAATCATCATAAGAGAAAAGATTTGTTCCCTCTGTGACAGAACTTGAATGCGGTAGGTGTTCTGATGATGCAAACGCAAAATCCGTATTACCTTGTGGATGACGAATATCATATTCTGCAATTTAGTGAGGCGCTGCTGAAATACAGCCCGGAGATGCGGCTGGGGGATGTGTGCTATCAGGCGCTGCACGGGCAAAACGAGCCTTGTGTGACCTGTCCCATGTTCAACACCCGGGGCAGCTCGGTGTTCCGCTCCCGCCGGAACGGCTGGGTGCAGGTGGATGCCGTGCGCATTGAATGGCCCCAGATCGGCCCCTGCAACATGCTGCTGCCCAAGGCGGCGGAGGAGGACCGGGCGGTGCTGGAGGCAATGGATCCCAAGACCCGGGAAATCATCAACCATGTCACGGGCCTGTACACCGAGACCATGTTTCTGCGCACCGTGGCCGGCAGGATCAAGACCATTCAGGGAAACTGGGTCGTTATGGTCAGCGACATAGAGCATTTCAAGCTGTTCAACCAGTGGTTCGGCGCAGAGGAAGGGGATCGGTTCCTGCGCACCTACGCCGATACGCTCATGGAGCTGGTTCACGAATATGACGCGGTGGCGGGCTATTTTGGCAACGATGACTTTGCGCTGCTGCTGCCCGGCAGCCCGGAAACGGTGGAGGATGCCCAGAGACGGCTCACCGCCTGTGTGCGCCGGTTCAGCGAGGACGTGGGCTTTGCGCCCACCTTCGGCATTTTCCCCATCACAGACCGCACCGTCCCCATCCGCACCATGTATGACTGCGCGCTGGAGGCGATGCGCACCGTCAAAAACAACTACATGAACCGTGTGGGCTGGTATGACTCCGCCAAGGTGCATCAGGCGGAGGCAGACCACGTGCTGCTCTCCGAGGTGCAGCATGGTCTGGAAAACAACGAGTTCTGTGTCTATGTGCAGCCGCAGGTCAACATGCTCACCGGCAAGCTGGTGGGCTGTGAGGCGCTTGTCCGCTGGCGGCATCCCACCCGGGGCATCGTCTCGCCGGGAGAGTTCATCCCGCTGCTGGAACGCAACGGCTTTATCACCAAGCTGGACGCCTACATCTGGAACCATGTGGCCAAAGGGCTGCGTCTGGCGCTGGACATGGGCCGGCAGCCCCTTCCCATCTCGGTGAACGTGTCCCGCATGGATATGTATTCCATCGATGTGGTGGGATTTTTTGAAAATCTTCTCAAAACCTACGACCTGCCGCCCCGCCTGCTGGAGGTGGAGATCACCGAGACCGCCTACATGTGCGATGCGGACCGCATGGCCGAGACCATCGATGGCCTGCACCGGCTGGGCCTGACCATCCTGATGGATGATTTCGGCAGCGGCTATTCCAGCCTGAACATGCTGCGGGAAATCCCCGTGGACATCATCAAGCTGGACATGAAGTTCTTGCAGATGAGCCAGGGAACCCGCCGCCGCGGCGTGGGGATTCTGGAATCCATTGTCAACATGGCCCACATGCTGGGCATCAGTCTCATCGCCGAGGGTGTGGAGACCGCCGAACAGAAACGGCTGCTGCTGGAGATGAACTGCCAGTACGCACAGGGCTACTATTTTTACCGTCCCATGCCGGTAACCGAGATGCAGAAAATCATTGCCCAGCCGGAGCTGCTGGACCTGCGGGGCATTCAGGGCTACGCTATCCAGCGTCTGGACATCCATGCGCTGCTCAAGGAGCGGGACAGCGGCGGCACCATGCTCAACAACGTGGTGGGTGCGCTGGTTCTGTATCGTCTGCACGGCGACACCGTCACCATCGAGCAGGTGAACGACAACTATTTCTGTGTCACTGCCACCGATATGGGCGAGGTGGAACGGCTCCGCAAGGACGCCACCATCAACATTCCCGAGGAGGAGCGGGGCGCCTTTCTGGCCGCCATGCGGCAGGCCTGTCAGGAGCCGACCCGGGGCGCTGAGCTGGATTTCCGCCGGATGGGGGCGGACGGACAGTGGCGGTATCTGCATCTGCGGGTGTTTTTCCTGCGCAACCAGGACGGGGACGATATCCTGTACGGTGTCATCGACCGCAACCGCACCATGCCCATCCCGCAGCCGCCGCAGCAGCTGCCGCCGGTGCAGCCGCCGCCCATCGAGGAGGAGGAGACCCGGCCGGCCTCGGCGCAGGGAGATGCGCCGGACTGGTTCACCGAGCTGCGGGACTGCCTGCCCATGGACCTTATCATGTTCACCTTTGACGCGCCTGACGCCACGCCGCGGGTGCAGGTGCTGGCCACCGGTCTGCATGGCAACAGCCAGAGCGAG
Source organism: uncultured Subdoligranulum sp. (assembly GCA_945830575.1). Classification (GTDB taxonomy): domain Bacteria; phylum Bacillota; class Clostridia; order Oscillospirales; family Ruminococcaceae; genus Gemmiger. The sequence goes on from CALZZE010000003.1 coordinate 109,498, forward strand.
GACAACCAGAAAATGCGCAGCATGCTGCAAAGCGGCCAGTACAAAAACCATATCGGCCAACAGCAGCGGGACGCTCTGGTGGAGCAGATGCTTGGCGCTGTGAAGGAAATGAAGGACTTCACCACCTGCCTGCACGTGGAAAATGACCCGGGCGGCCCGCAGGACATTCACCTGAGCCTGCGGGTGCGGGAACACGCCAACGGCCAGCGGGTGGCCCTGTGCAGCTGTACACGCTGCCCCGGCGGCTGTCTGGAAACGCATCAGGGATAACCATTGGTACACCGGCCCCATGGCCGGTGTGCTTTTTTGAGGCAAACAGCTCCACGCCCTTGCATCCGGCGCAAAAATATGGTATCATAATTGGTATTATAGCCGAGCGCGAGCCGGCATAAAATACCATATAGAAAGCTGAGTTGATTCACTCCTTCATGGACGACGGCAGTAGTACCTTTATGATCGTGATGCTGGTGATTTTGGTGGCTTTGTCCGCCTTTTTCTCCGCATCAGAAACCGCCTATTCCTCTCTCAACCAGATCCGCCTGAAAAGCCGGGCGGATTCCGGCGACGAGGAGGCCAAACAGGTGTTGGCGCTCTCCAAGCGCTACGACAACCTGTTGTCCACCATCCTTATCGGCAACAACATTGTCAACATTTCCATGTCCTCTCTCAGCACGGTGCTGTTTATCCGGCTGTGCGGCGGGCAGTATGGCCCCACGGTGTCCACTGTGGTCATCACGGTGCTGGTGCTGATTTTTGGCGAGATCACCCCCAAGAGCCTCGCCAAGGAAATGCCGGAAAAATTCGCGGTTATCAGCGCGCCCATCCTCAATGTACTCATCACCCTGTTCACTCCGCTGAACTTCCTGTTCAGCTGCTGGAAAAAGCTGCTCAGCCGCTTCTTCCACAGCAGCGAGAACGATGTGGTCACCGACGCCGAGCTGCTCACCATGGTGGGCGAGGCGGAAAATGACGGCGAACTCACCGACCGGGAAAGCGAGCTGATCCGCTCCGCCATCGAATTTGATGATGTGGAAGTGGAGGAAGTGCTGACCCCCCGTGTGGATGTGGTGGCGGTGGCCGACGACATTTCGCTGGACGAACTGGCCAACGCCTTTGCCGAGAGCGGCTACTCCCGCCTGCCGGTGTATCACGAGACAATCGACAACATCATCGGCGTGGTGCATGAGAAGGACTTGTACGCCGCCATGCGCAAGGGGGACGCCCGAATGGAGGACCTCATCGGCTCCACCATGTACACCACAGGCTCTACACAAATTTCCGCGCTGCTGCGCACCTTGCGGGAACAGCAGCATCATCTGGCGGTGGTGGTGGACGAATACGGCGGCACCGAGGGCATCGTGACGCTGGAGGACATCATCGAGGAACTGGTGGGCGAGATCTGGGACGAACACGACGAGGCGGTGGAGGAATTCCGGCCGCAGTCCAATGGCAGCTGGCTCATTTCCGGCTCCGCCAACATGAATGATCTGTATGAAAAATTGTCGCTGCCGGAGGACGGGGAGATCGACTCCATCACCGTCAGCGGTATGGTGCAGGAGCGTATCTGCCGCCTGCCCAAGGTGGGCGACCATTTCACGCTGGGACGCTACGAGGGCGTTGTCACCAAGACCGCCCACCGCCGCGTTCTGGAGGTGAGCATGCGGGAGGCTCCCGCGGAACTTCCCGCCAAGACCCGAAATCACTAACAACCAAAACGGCGCTCCGTCAGGGAGCGCCGTTGCTTGTTGTATCAGGGCCATATTGTGCCAGACCGGAATCCGGCAGAATGTCCGGCTCCCACCGCAGGCCGGGACGGCGGGCCTTCTGCGCCTCCACCAGAAACAGCCAAGGGGCAGCGTCCGGGCGGTTTTTCACCATGGCGGCCCGCTTGGGTTCCAGCCGGTGCGCCCGCAGCGTGCAGAACACTTCCGCCATCTGGTCGGGGCGGTGGCACAGCACCAGCTTGCCCCCGTCCCGCAGTGCGCGGGCGGCACAGGCGGCCACATCCTCCAGCGTGCAGCTGCCGGTATGGCGGGCGGCGGCGCGGCGCGGGTCGGGGCTGGCCAGACCGCCGGTAAAATAGGGCGGATTGCAGGCGGCAAAATCATACTGCGCCCGCTCCGGCCCCGACAGGCAGAACTGCCGCACATCGCCGCATACCGCCTGAATGTGCGTGATCTCTGTTTTGGCGCACAGCGCACTGGCGGCGGGGTCAATTTCCAGCGCTGTGCAGGGGCCGCGGTGACCCTCGTCATGCCAGACCAGCGCCACAATGCCGCAGCCGCTGCACAGGTCAAGCGCCCGGTCCATGGGCTTGGGCCGGGCAAACCGGGCCAGCAGCAGCGCGTCGCTGCCAAAGGACGCGCCGAGTGCGGTGTACACGGCGGTACCGCCGCCCAGAATCTCCACGCCCATCAGCGCAGCCCCAGCCGGGCCAGCAGTCCCTTGGGCTTGCTGGCCTGCGACAGATAGTATTTCAAATCGTTCTCGTAGTTGGTGCCCCAGCAGCTTCGGTTGCGGCGCAGCGCAGGATTTTGGAAAATGCTTTCCAGAAAGTCCGCGCACAGACTGTCATCCACATACTGCTCCGCCCGGCAGCCGGGGCGCAGGATGGGGGCGCGGCAGATGGCAAGATACCGATCCCGGTCAGCGTCCAGCGCGTCCAGCGCGGCGATGAGGGCCGCGTCATCCGGGTAGGCGTCCGCCCACACGAAGGCGTCCGGGTTGAACTCCCCAAGAATCGCCGGGTCGCCCCAGTACACCGGCACACACCCGGCGGCAAAGGCGTCCACGATTTTTTCGGTGCAGTAGCCGGGGGTAGAACTGTTTTCAAAGGCGATGTTGAACCGGCTTTGGGCCAGAAACGCCTGCTTGTCCGCCACCGGGCCGCCCACATTGTTGCGGTACTGCCCGCCGCTGGCCACCGGACGGTGACGGTTCAGCGCCTCAAAAAAGGCGTTGCGCCGCTGGGAAAAATCGTTGCTCACCACAAAGCTGCAAAACTGCGGCCGTTCGGTAAAGGCGGATTCCGGCAGCGTGTGCTTTTGCAGCGCCGGAGCCCAGGTGTCCCGCATGGCGTACAGCGGCAGGCGCAGATAGCGCCCGTCGTAGTCCAGCAGCGGGAACCCCATGGCGTAATCGTACAGGTTCAGGTCGGGCCAGCTGTCCTCGCCGGAAAACTGGATGCGCACACAGTCATACTGCAAAAACGTATGGCCGAAGGTGCCGCACACAACAAAATCCGGGGCGGAGGACTGGTCGATCTGCCAGCCCCGCCGTTCCAGCGCCCGGGTAAAGTAGTTGTCGCGGGCGTCCCAGTCGGGGGCAAGGTCGCAAAAGCGCAGCTTGACGGTGGGCATGGCGTTACGCCTCCCGCAGACGGGCGTACTTCAGCAGCGCCGCCGCCGTTTTGCTGTCCCGGATCTCGTCCTTCATTACCATGTCCAGCGCCTTGGCAAAGGGCAGCTTCACCACATCGAGAAACTCCCCCTGGTCCAGATGCTGGGGCACCGCGTGCAGGCCGCGGGCGGCATACATGTAAATTTTTTCGCTGTCGTAGCCCACTGTGGGATACAGCACGCCCAGATCGATGAACTCATCGGCGGTGACGCCGCATTCCTCGCTAAGCTCCCGCTTGGCGGCCTCGAAGGGGTCCTCCCCGGCCTCCAGCTTGCCGGCAGGCAGCTCCCAGATCTCCTCCTCCAGCGCGTAGCGGTACTGGCGCACCAGATACACCTCGTCGCTGTCGGTGACGGCCAGCACGCAGGCGCCGCCGTGGTGATGCACGATCTCCCGATAGCCGGCGGAGCCGTCCTCCAGCTCCACGGTGTCCACCGTGACGCGGATGACCTTGCCCTCAAAAATCGTGGTGGAATCCAGTGTAGTCTCAATATGTGCCATAATAACAGCCCCCTTGTAAACTCTTCTTCTATTGTACGGCGGGCAGGGGCAGAATGTCAAGGCACTCCCTTGACATTTCCACCGGTTCCGTGTACAATAGAACCATACTATTAAAAGGGGTGACTGTTTTATGAAGCACATCCAGACTCTCGAGACCCGCGATATGGCGAAGAGCCTGCAGAACGGCGGTTGCGGCGAGTGCCAGACCTCCTGCCAGAGTGCCTGCAAGACCAGCTGCGGCATTGCCAACCAGCCTTGCGAGAAGAACGAGAAATAATTGTTCGCCACTGGCCTGCGCCGGACGCTGCAAAGCGCTCCGGCCTTTTTTGTGAATAGAGGGATACTATGATCCATGCTTACCAATTAAACGGCTACAACATTGTGCTGGACGTGTACAGCGGCAGCGTCCACGCGGTGGACGAGCTGGCCTATGACGCCATCCGCCTGCTGGACGCAGGCATCCCACGTCAGGAAATTTCCGCGCAGCTGTGCGAGAAATACGCCGTCTCCCCGCAGGATGCGGCGGACGTGTTTGAGGATATCGACGAGCTGACGGCGCAGGGGAAACTCTTTGCCCCGGACACCTACGCCGGCCACGCCTTTGACTTCAAGAACCGCTCCAACGTGGTCAAGGCGCTGTGCCTGCACGTGGCGCACACCTGCAATCTGAACTGCTCCTACTGCTTTGCGGCGCAGGGCAAATTCCACGGTGAGACCGGCCTGATGAGCTTTGAGACCGGCAAGCGGGCGCTGGATTTTCTGGTGGAACACTCCGGCACCCGGCACAATCTGGAGGTGGACTTCTTCGGCGGCGAGCCGCTGATGAATTTTGAGGTCTGCAAGCAGCTGGTGGCCTACGCCCGCAGCATCGAACAGCAGTACGACAAAAATTTCCGGTTCACCCTCACCACCAACGGCATTGGCATCACCGATGAGGTCATCGAGTGGGCCAATCAGGAGTGCCATAACGTGGTGCTGTCGCTGGATGGCCGCAAGGAGGTCAACGACCGGTTCCGGGTGGACTTGGCGGGCAACGGCAGCTATGACCGCATCGTGCCCAAATTCCAGAAATTCGTGGCCGCCCGCGGCGGGCAGGGCTACTACATGCGCGGCACTTTTACGCATCATAACGTGGATTTTACAAACGATCTGTTCCACATGGCGGACGATCTGGGCTTTACCGAGCTGTCCATGGAGCCGGTGGTGGCCCCGCCGGATTCCCCCGAGGCCCTCACCGCCGAGGATCTGCCCAAGCTGTTTGAGCAGTACGAGATTCTGGCAAAGGATATGCTGCGCCGCCAGCGGGAGGGCAGACCCATCACCTTCTACCACTACATTCTGGACCTGAAGCATGGGCCGTGCATTTACAAGCGCATTTCCGGCTGCGGTTCCGGCACCGAGTACATGGCGGTGACCCCGTGGGGCGACCTGTACCCCTGCCACCAGTTTGTGGGCGACCCGGCCTACAAGCTGGGCGATGTGTGGAACGGCGTGACCAACACGGCGCTGCGGGACGAGTTCAAGCTGTGCAACGTCTACGCCCGTCCCGGCTGCAAGGACTGCTGGGCGCGGCTGTACTGTGCCGGCGGCTGCGCCGCCAACGCGCTGCACGCCACCGGGGACATCCACGGCGTGTATGAGCAGGGCTGCGAAATTTTCCGCAAGCGCATCGAGTGCGCCGTGATGATGAAGGTGGCCGAGCAGTTGGACCCGGCGCTGGCCGCCAACGCGGTGCATTTTGAGAGCGACTGCGACGGCTGCGGCGAGGGCGAAGAATAAAAGCAACAAGCGGGCGGCTCCCTTAGGGGGCCGCCCGCTTAGTGTATCCGGTCGTTATCCCAGCGCTACGTCCAGCGCCATCATGATGGTGAAGCCTGCCGCAAAGGCCAGCGTGCCAATGTTGGAGTGCTCCCCGGCGGACATTTCCGGGATCAGCTCCTCCACCACCACGTACATCATGGCGCCCGCCGCAAAGGCCAGCAGCACCGGCAGGGCGGGCAGCACCCAGGAGGCCGCCAGAATGGTGAGCAGCGCGCCGACAGGCTCCACGATGCCGGAGAGCGCCCCGTAACCGAAGGCTTTGCGGCGGCTCATGCCCTCTGCTTTCAGGGGCATCGAGATGATGGCCCCCTCGGGGAAGTTCTGGATGGCAATGCCCAGCGCCAGCGCCATGGCGGCGGCCGCCGTCATCTGGCTGCTGCCGGACAGCCATCCCGCAAACACCACGCCCACGGCCATACCCTCGGGAATGTTGTGCAGCGTCACGGCCAGCACCAGCATGGTGCTGCGCCGCAGCCTGCTGTGGGGGCCTTCCGGCTCATTGCTGCTCACGTGCAGGTGGGGGATGAGGGTATCCAGCGCCAGCAGGAACAGGATGCCCAGCCAGAAGCCCGCCGCCGCAGGGGCAAAGGCCCAGCGGCCCAGCCCCTCGCACTGGTCCATCGCGGGGATGAGCAGGCTCCACACCGAGGCCGCCACCATCACGCCCGCCGCAAAGCCGGAGAGAAGGCGCTGTACCCAGTCCTTCAAATCATTCTTCAAAAACAACACGCAACCCGCGCCTGCGGCCGTGCCCACAAAGGGGATGCAGACGCCGAGAACAGCTTGAAAATTCATGAGACATCCTTTCGTTTTGCCAAGTCCGCCAGCTCCGGGAACCGGGCCAGCACAGCGGCGTAATGATCCGGGTCATGGGGGAACAGGCAGCCGCTGCAATCCTTGATCTCTTTCTCAGTGTAACGGAAATCCCCGCCGCAGCCCTCGCCCAGCGCATACAGCGGGCAGTAGCAGAACAGGCAGTTGAAGGCCGCCGGGTCCGCCCCGGCATGGCAGGGGAAATAGGGGCAGTCCCGGTTGGCGAAGTACCCCGCGCCGTTGGTCAGCCGCTCAGTTTTCACAGATGCGGAACCCGCCTTTCTTGCTCTGCTTGACCTGATACAGGGCCGCGTCGGCCTTTTTGTACAGCACATCCAGCGCGGTGCCCGCATCGGGGGCCACCGCCACGCCGGCGGAACCGGTGATGCACACCGTCTTATCGCTGCCCTCGTATTGCAGATGCAGTTTATCCATCAGCTGCTGCAGCCGGTTTTCCAGCCGCTCCCGGGAATCCGGGGCGCGGAACAGCACCATGAATTCGTCGCCGCCCAGACGGGCCACCACATCCTCCTCCCGGAAGTGATGCCGCAAAATCTGTGCCACCTCCCGCAGAGCCCGGTCGCCAGACTGATGACCCAGCGTATCGTTGAGGTTTTTGAAATTGTCCAGATCCAGCACCATGAAGGCGAGCTGCTGGCCCGGTTCCAGCTTCTGCAGCCGGGCAATGATTTTTTCCCGGCCATAGCTGCGGTTGTCCAGCCCGGTGAGGAAGTCCTTCTCCGCCCGGTCCCGCAGCTCCAGCTCGCTGCGCTTGGTCTCGGTGATGTTGCGGAAGGTCAGATACGCCATCTGCCGGCCGTTTTCATCCTCATCCATGTGCAGGCTGCACTGGCGCCAGTCCAGCTTGCCGTCCCGGCCCTTCACCTGATACTCCAGCACGAATTCCCGCTGCCCGTCCCGGAAATGCTGCATCAGGTGTTTGCTGTTGAAGCAATCCAGAAGCTGCTGCCGGTATTGGGGTGTGACGACCTTGTGGACGATGTCTGCCATCACCCGGTCAAAAGACATGTCGAAGGTGCAGGGGGCGATGATGCTCTCGGTGCCGCGCACCATCCGGTTGGCTTGCAGATCCACCACCAGAAATCCCAGAGTGTCCGCCATCAGCCGGCTGCGCAGCTCCTTCTCGGAGCGCACCAGACTGGTCTGGGCGCTGAGGATCCAGCCGATGAGACCCAGAAACAGCACCACCACGGCCGCGCCGCATTTCAGCATGAGCAGCTTCAGGTCGGAGCCGAGCAGCGTCTGCACCGAGGTCTGCACCTCGGACTGGCAGACCGCCGTGACCACCATCCAGCCGTTCACATCGGTGCGTTCCATGTAAATTTCGTGTTCGCCGGCGTGGAACTGCACCCCGCCGTCCAGAGCCAGTTCCGCCGAAATGTCCTCCAGCGTGCGGGACAGGTTCATAGCAGCCAGATCAGTCATCAGATTGTCCCCGGCGAGGAACCCGTCCTCGCTGACGCCGCGGGTGCCGATCAGGTAGTTGCCGTCCTGGTCCACCACCCGCACGTGGCTGGAATTTTCCAGCCGGGTACCGGCGTAGGGGTCAAACCAGTTGTCCAGCGACAGTGCACCCTGCAGCATGCCGCGCACATGGCCGCTGTCGTCCCACACGGGCACAGCCACCACGAAAACCCGGTTGGCGGAAATGCGGGAATGTTCCACGCCGGAGATGGTTCCCTGTCCCTGCATGGCCTGCTGGAAATAGGGGCGGTCCGCCACATCGGCGTTGATGCTGGCGGTGGTGTACATCCGGCCGTCCGGCCCGGACAGCGCCAGCCGGTCAAAGTCCATGGGGCCGACCACGTTGCGCAGATGCTTCAGATTTTCCTCGGTGACCAGCTCTCCCTCGGGCAGCATTTCCGCCAGCGCGTTCAGCGTGTCCAGATATCCCTGCAAACGCTGTTCCACCATCAGGCGGCCCTGCTTGGCAAGCTCGGCCACATTTTCCTTCTGGCTGTTGTACTGCCGATAATAGATGCGGGTGTTGAAATCGTACAAGGCAAAGGCAACGATGGCAACCACCGCCAGCACCAGAGCCGCGGCGGCAGCGAGCCGCTTTTTCAGCCCGGCTTTTTCTTTTGACACCATCACCACTTCCTTCTGCTTTCCATGATACAGGATGTACAGAGAAACCGAACAGTTCTTTTCCTTGCTTTGTGTCGTTCTCTGTTTGTTTGACAAGATATGTGTGATTTTTTCGGGGACAAATGGTTCGTCCTCCCAGTCCTGCGCGGCGATGCCGCCCCGGGACTGCACACGCATTGACCTTCCCCCTCTCCATACATGGTCGTTCTTTCCAATATATGCAGCGGGGAAAGGTTTTAGAACGGATTTTCCAAAAAATTATTCGCGGCATCGGCGGCCCAGATACAGATAATAGGTCAGCCAGTCCAGCTTGGCGCGGGCGGCGTCATTGCCGGCAGCCATCCGCAGCAGCGGCAGGCTGCGCCACAGACAGGGCAGGTAATAGGGGCTGACGCTGCGCTCGGTTTTCATTTGAGTCAGCAGCCCCCGCAGCCAGGGATGCGCCAGCGCCGCAGCGGCCTTACGGCGGCGCTGGGGTTTGGGAAGCGGGTCCCGGTTCAGAATGTCCGCCGCGCCCTCGGCGTACACCCGCAGCTGGGCGCGGTGCAGGGGGATGATGTCGGCGGCGGGGCAGGCTGCGGTGGTGCAGGCGATGTTCAGCTTTGTGAAATGCTGGGGCCAGATGTCACAGTAGTCCCCGTGATACCGGGTGGACAGTGTGCCGGTGCGGCTGCAATCGTAGAAGGTCAGCGCGCTGTCCAGCACGGTGTAATGAAAACCGGGGACGGTCTGCCCCAGCAGCGCCAGATAATCCAGCACGTATTGCAGGTCTTCTCCCAGCGTGAACCGGGTGTCGAACCGCAGCGATTTGGCAAGCTCCGCCCGGTACAGTTTGTTCCAGGGCATGGCGATGAGGCAGTCCAGATACAGCCGCGCCAGTGCGCTTTGGGGGCGGGGACTGGCGGCGGCAGTCACGGGAGCAGGGTCGGCCTCATCGTCGGTATAATGCCACAAAACAAAGGCGTCCGGGTCGGCCTGCTGGACCTCCAGCGCTGCCTGCAAGGCGCCGGGACGCAGTGCGTCGTCGGAATCCAGAAACACAATATAGTCCGCGTCGGCGGCGGCAAGCCCCGCGTTGCGGGCGCTGGAAACGCCGCCGTCCTCCTTGTGAATGACCTGTACCCGGGGGTCACGGGCGGCCCAGGCGTCGCACAGCGCGCCGCTGGCATCGGGGCTGCCGTCATCCACCAGCACGCAGCAGACGCCGCCTGTCACCCGCTGGCGCAGGATGCTGGCTACGCAGCGGTCCAGCGTGGCCTCGGCCCGGTACACCGGCACCACCACGCAGACAGCCGGGCGGCTCATGACCGGCCTCCGAATTCATCCACAATGCGCACAAAATGCTCGTAAAAGGCGGTGACGGAGAAGTCCCTGGCCCGCTGCGCGCCGGCAGCGCCCATCTCCCGGCACAGGTTGGGATGCTCGTAGAGCATTTGCAGCGCCCAGGCCAGCTGGCCCACAATGTCGGGGCCGCGATCCACCAGAACCGCCTGACTGCCCGCCAGATACTCCGGCATGCCGCCGCTGCGGGTGGCCAGCACGGGACGGCCGCAGGCCATCGCCTCCACCGCCACCAGACCGGCGGCCTCCTCCACCAGCGTGGGCACGCAGACCACATCCGCCAGATGATAGTAGGCGGGCAGCGCCTCGTTGGGAATGTAGCCGGTGAACTGTACCCGGCCTTCCAGTCCGCGGGCCTGCTGTTCCAGTTTGCGCAAAAAGCTGCTCTGCTGGGTGCGGCCAAAGAAAGGACTGCCCACAATGAGCAGCTTGATGCGGGGATTTTCCACCGCGCCCAGCGCCTCCAGCAGCTTGTGGATGCCCTTGTCAGGCTCCAGACGGCCGCAGAACAGCACCACAAAATCCTCGGGGGCAAAGCCCAAGTCTGCCCGCAGGGCGTGGGAAGGCTCGCCGGGGTGGAACATGTCGGTGTCCACACAGTTGTGCAGGATGTACGCGTAGCGCCGGTCCAGCGCGCTGGTTTTCAGGTAATCCTCCCGGATGAACTCGCTCAGCGCCAGCACGCCGCCGTAGATGTCATCCATCACGGGGGTGCAGGTGGTCTGCCCGTGCAGATGGGCCAGACACCGTTTGCGCCCGAACATCCGGCTGATGGCGCTGCACTGGGTCAGGTTGCCGCCCTCCGCCACAATGAGGTCGGGGGGAGGCAGCTCCAGCGCCAGCGCCAGCTGCACCTTCTGGTACCAGGGGTCATAGGGGGCCGCCACGCCGAAACACCGCTCAATGAACACCATGGGCCAGTAGCGGCGATGCCCCTTGGGCCGCGCCACATACAGCATTTTGGTGTGCCGGAACTGCTCGGCCTGTTTTGCGGCGTCCGGGCTGGGGATGCTGGCGCACAAAAGCTCCAGCCGGCCCTGCCGCTCATTTTCGCGGATGAGGTGGGTCAGCAGCGTTTCCACCGCGCCGCCCTGCACGGCGGGCACCGGCAGCTCCGGCGGCGGGATCAGCAGCACTTTGGGGCGTGAGGATGTGTGGAACAACGGTATCTCCTTATTTCATCGGGCAAAGGCTTTCCGCGCTCATCATGGCCCAGCGGGCGGCGGAGAGCTTTTCGGTCATTTTGAGGGTGCGGCAGTTGGGCAGATAGCCAATGAGACTCTGCATCAGGAACTGTTCCTTGCTGATGGCCTTCACCAGCTTGGGGCTGGGGTTCTGGCGCACCTTGGCGCACAGGAACAGATACCGCCGCCAGCAGGCCGCGTAGGCCGCGTCAACGGTTTCCCGGGGGGCGCTGTTCTCCACCAGAAAACGGTATCGGTCGGCAAGGCCGTCCACCGCGTCAAAGGCCTCGGGCTTCATCTCGGTGCGGCAGATGCTGCCCTTGCGCAGACGGTAGTTGTACAGCGGCGCGTCCAGACACACCACCTTGTCACAGCGCCAGAACAGCCGGTGGGCCACAAAATCGTCCTCGTGCAGACGGCCCTCCGGGTAATGCAGCAGCTTCCACACCTCGGCCCGGTACAGCTTGTTCCACGCCACCGTGTAATAGGTGCCGTTGGGGGCATAGAATCGGTTCAGCAAATCCTTGCCCACAAATACGCCGGTCTCGGCGGGCGGCGTGTACTCCGGCGGGTCCTGGCTGGTGCCGTCCTCGTTCACGTCCTCCACCGCGCAGATGGCCATGTAGGCGTCGTGGGTCTCGCAGGCATCGTACAGCGCCTGTAAGTAGCCGGGACGTACCACGTCATCGGCGTCCACAAAGGCGTAGTAGCGGCCCCGGGCGGCATCGATGCCGGTGTTGCGCGCACCGGAAAGCCCCTGATTTTCCTGATGGAACACCCGGATGCGCCTGTCCTGCGCTGCCAGCTCGTCACACAGTACATCGCAGCCGTCGGTGGCGCCGTCATCCACCAAAAGTACCTCAAACGGCTCGCTGAACTGCTGGTTCAGAATGCTGTGTACACATTCCTCCAAAAACGGTCTGGTGTTGTAAATCGGTACGATGACGCTCACCGCGATACGTTCCATATTCCATTACCCCTTTCTATGTTCACACAGTCTGCCCCAGCACCGTGCCGCGCCGTAGGTCAGCGTGGGACTGATGCAGAACAGAACCGCCCGCAGCTTTTCGCCTGCGGAAAGCTGCCCAGACCGCAACAGATCCGGCAGCAGGGAATCCAAATGCTTTTTATGGGCGAAAAAGCCCTCTTTCAGTTCCTTCTGGTTGCCCGCCTCCCCGGCCAGCACCCAGAACTGGTAAAAGGTGCGCCAGTACCACACCTGCGCCCAGCGGTAATAGTCCTGCCGCTGAGGCTGTGCGGCAAAGTATTGCAGCCAGTCCCAGTACATGCGCAGATCGTCCAGCTTGCGGGGCGGGAACGCCGCCGCCGTGATGGACCCCCGCCGCGTGCGGTAATGGTACAGGGTATCCGGCAGGCAGATGGCCTGCTGGCCCTCAAACACCAGATGCAGCACGCTGGCATCGTCCCCGAACAGCAAGGTTTCGTCGTAGTGGATCTTCCGCTCCCGGAACAGCCGGATGTCGAACAGCTTGTTCCAGGACAGCGGCCCGTAAAAGCTGCCGGTCTGGAAGGTTTCCAGAATCAGCGCCATGGCGTCAATTTTTCCGTACTGCCGCAGGGCCACGGTCTGGCCGGGGATGAGGGCGTCCTGCTCGTCGATGGCGTCCCCGGCGCAGGCGGCAATGGCCGCGCCGCTGTCCCGGATGGCGTTCAGCAGCGTTTCGTACATGGTGGGTTCGATGAGGTCGTCGGAGTCCACAAAGCCCACGTAGTCGCCCCGGGCGTTGTCCAGACCCATGTTGGAGGCGGACGCAGGGCCGCCGTTGGGTTTGTGGAATACCCGGATGCGGGGGTCAGTTTTGGCAAGTTCATCGCACAGCTCGCCGCAGCCGTTGGGGCTGCCGTCCTCCACCAGCAGCAACTCAAAATCCGTGAAGGTCTGCGCAAGGATGCTGGCCACCGTGCGGGGCAGGTAGTCTTTGGCGTTGTACACGCTGGTGATGATGCTGATGGTGGGGTTGGGCATAGAAAACTCCTATAAAAAGCGGTTTTTGACAAGGGTATACAGGGCCAGCCAGCCGGGCAGACGCAGCGCCACACCGAAACGGTAGGGCAGCGCCAGCAGGCGGTTAGGGTCCGCCCGCAGACGGGCGGTGAGGGCGGCGCGGGCCTCACGGTCCGCAAGAATGCGGGCAAACAGCGCCCGGCGCGTGGCAAAGGGCATCTGTCCTTTGCAGCCGGTGAGCAGCCCATACTGGTTCAGCGCGGCGCGCACCCGGCTTTTTTGCAAAAGCGCTTCGGCGGGCAGGTCGTTCTGGGCCAGCAGTGCCGCCAGTGCGGGGCGGGTGATCTGCTCCGCGTCCAGCAGGTCTCCCCGAAGCCGGCGGGAAAGGCTGCCAGTACGCCCATCATATTGTTTATAGTATACACCACTCAGACAAAAAATGGCAGGGTTTTTTTGCAAAAAATGCAAATTAAATAAAATATCTTCATTGATTTTCAGGCTTTCGTCAAAGCGCAGCCCGGTTTTGCGGTACAGCTTGGGGTAGGGGGCGGCCAGATACCCGCTCTCAAACAGCAGCGGATCCAGCGCATCGCCCAGCGCAGGCAGGGTGGGGTACAGACCCGGCGCCAGCGGACAGGGGGCGGGGCCGCTCTGCCGGGTCATTCCGAACAAAATCATGCCCGCATCCTTGTGCAAAGCGCCGGATTCCTCCAACGCCTGCCACAGCCCCGGCAGTAGCGTGTCGTCCGCGTCCACGAACAGCACCCAGTCCCCGTCGGCGGCGTCCAGCCCGGTGTTGCGGGCGGCGGAGGCCCCGCCATTATGCCGGTGCAGCGCGGTGATGCGGGCGTCCCCGGCGGCCAGCGTGTCGCACAGTGCCCCGGTTTCATCGGGGCTGCCGTCCTCCACCAGAATCAGCTGCAAATAGGCGGGCGCACCGTCCAGCACGCTGTCCACGGCGCGGCGCAGCGTGTCGGCGGCGTTGTAGCAGGGAATGATGACCGAAATGGCGTTGTTCATTGGCCGCCTCCCAGCGTTTCATAAATGCCTGAAAGCGTCTCGGCGTTGCGGGCGGGGTCGTGGGTGACCAGCGCCCGGCGGCGTCCCTCCGCGCCCAGCGCCGCGCCGCCGTCCGGGGACGCCAGCACCCGGGCCAGCGCCGCCGCAAGACCCTCCGCGTCCAGCGCGTCGCCATAGGGGGCGTCTGGCAGAAATTCCGGGATGCCCCCCGCGTTGGAGCCGACACAGGGCACCCCCAGCAGCATGGCCTCGCCCAGACTGTTGGGGCTGTTTTCGCAGCTGCTGGGCAGCAGGAACACATCGCAGTCCAGATACGCCTGCCGCATGGCGGCGGCGGGGAGCGGGCCGGTGTACTGCACGTGACCCTCCAAATGCAGCGATGTGATGAGCTTTTTGCAGTACCGCTGGTAGGGGAACATCCAGTCGATGACAGGGCGCAGCAGCGGGCCTTTGTCCAGCGGCGGCCAGCCCGCCACCCGCAGCACCAGACCCGGCCAGCGCCGCAGCAGGGCGGGAAGGGCCTGCAATACGGTGTGCAGATTTTTGAGGGGGTAGTTGCCCTGACTGAGCAGCAGAACCGGCGCGGCGCCGAACTCCCGCGGGTGCCATAGCGGGCCGGTGTAAAAGACGGGACGCAGTGTTTCGTTGCAGGGATAGTAGGCGGCGCGGGGGGCGGCGGCGGCCACAAAGGCCCGGTCAAAGGCGGTGCGGCCGGTCACATGGCGGGCGTGGGCCAGCACCTTGGCCTCGCTGGCGGCCAGCGCGTCAAACTGCGCCTGACTTTTGTCCAGCAGCGCCCCCGGCACAACCCGGTCAATGGCCCGCTGCACCGCGCAGGAACCAAGATACTCCGGCGGCACGCCGTCACACAGGTGGCGGGCACACTCCGCCATGACCCCCTGAATGCCGATGAGCACCGGCAGCCCGGCTTGTTCCGCCGCCCGCTGCATGTCCGCGGCGGCGGCGTACTCGGTGCCCCAGATGTGAACTAAGTCGGGGCGCTGCTGGGCCAGAAGCGCGTCAAACCCGGAGGCGTCCGGCAGCAGCAGATAGGTCACACCCTGCGCCTCGCCCCGGGTCATCTGGCTGACACGCCGGTCCAGACTGCACACCGTCAGCGCCGCCCTGCTTTGCAGGGCGGTCAGCTGGCCGGTCAGCCAGCCGCCGCTCACATCGCCGGCACCGTCCAGCCCGCAGGCCGCGGCGGCCTGCGGCAGCGTCATGCTCACCAGCCAAAGCACTTTGCGCATGGGGGTCTCCTTTCACGAAATACCGTTCAAAAAATCCTCCGCCACACGGCGGGGCGCGGCCTCGGGGTACAGCGCCGCAGCCTTCTCATAGGGCAGGCGGCGGCCCTGCACCTCCCTAAGCCACTTGGCCACCGGGGCCGGGTCAGCGTCAAAACGCACCAGCGCCAGCGGATAACGTTCCAGCAGCGGCAGAACCGGATCCTCCCGGTTTGCGGCCAGATGCAGGATGGGCTTGCCGCTGCCCAGATACTCATACACCTTGCTGGGCAGCTGATTGGCCATCTGGTTGCCCAGATTGACAAGAACATCCGCCTCATTTTGCAGGCGGCGGCCCTCAGTCGTGGGAACTGCGCCGGGGGTCACCAGACGACTGCCCAGCACTCGGCGGGCGTTGTCGGCGGGGAATTTGTCCAGTCCGGGGCCTGCCAGCGTCAGCGTCACAGCGGGGTCATCCAGCGCGGCAAACAACGCCAGCGCGGTCTCGGGACTGCGGATGCCGGGGGCCATGGTGCCCACAAAGGTGCAGCGCAGTCCCTCGTGGGGCGGCACCTCCGGCGCGGGCAGCAGGCAGGGCAGGCCCAGCACCCGCATTTTGTCCCGATGGGCCGCCAGCGGTGCGCCGGGGGCAAAGTCCGCCTCTGCCTGCGGCATGATGAACACCCGGTCCATTTGTTCTAACAGTTCACTCTCCCGCTGCCAGCTGCCCGGCGCCTGATAAGTGCGGTTGGCGGTGTAGGGGTCCATCTGCCACAGCAGCTTTTTGGCGGGGGTGGTCAGATGCTTCAGCGCAAAGGCGCTTCGGTAGGGGGCGGCCACGGCGCAGATGGCGTCAAAATGGAACTGCCCGTCCAGCCGGGACAGCTCTTTCGCGGTGTCCACGGTGCGGCGGGGACGTTTCAGCACCAGCTGCCGGAATGCCGCCGCCGCTGCAGTGGGGTGCGCCGCCAGCCGCGCCAGACGCAGCGGCAGCGGGCTGCCCTGCCGGGCACCGTTTTCCAGTGCCTGATTCATCAGCCGCTCATCGGGGAAGGCCAGTGCGTGCTGGGGTACGCCCGCGGCGGCGGGGGGCGGCGTCTGGCCGTCCCACAGCTCCAGAAGATGCACCTCATGGCCCATCTCCGCCAGCGTTTCCGCCAGCCGCCGCCCCAGCTGGGGATTGGCCGCGGCGGGAAATTCCACGCTGTCCAAAATCAATAAAATACGCATCATCGTCTGTCCTTTAAGAGCGCCCGGCAGACCTGCCGCCACAGGCGGGGGCACAGCGCGGTGGCGAGGGCGGAAATGCGGATGAATCCCGGCAGCGCCGGGCTGCGGCCCAGCCGCTTGTCCCACAGCCCCGCCCGGATGCCCGCATACAGCTCATGCAGCTGCACGCGGTAGTCCGCCGCGTTGTCCCGGCGCAAAATCATGCTGGCAAGGTACACCAGTTTTTCATAATAGAACGCATCCGCATCGGTTTGCAGGTCAGGCGGTGCGGTGCGCCGCACGAACAAGGCCGCCCGGCGCTGCTCGTCAATGCTCTGGGGAGCCAGCGCCCGATGGCTGGCGGACTGGGCGTTCTGACGGTAATGGTAGCCCACCCAGTCGCAGAAGGCCAGCCCCTCTACGCCGCAAAAGACCTGCCAGTTGGTCACCAGATCTTCGTTATAGGAAAAGCCGTTGTCCAGCAGCTCCGGTGTCAGCAGGGGAGCGGCAAACAGCTTGTTGCACAGGCTGAAATCCACCCCATGGTCGTGGAGCAGCGCTTTCAGATGGGCTGGATGGCGCAGCGGCCGCGCGTTTCCGGCGGGCTGCCCGGCAGGCGGCGTGCCGGTAAAGGTGTCATACCGGCAGCAGGCCACCGACAGGCGGGTGGATTCCGCCGCCGCTAGCAGCGTCTGCAAAATCGCCGGATGGTAGAGGTCATCCCCGTCACAAAAGGCCAGCCACGCCGCGCCCTGCGCCAGCGCGCAGCGCACCCCGGCGGCCCGGGCAGCGGAAACACCCGCGTTTTTCTGATGCAGCGTCAAAAACCGGGGGTCGACGGCGCTGCGGGCGTCGCACACCGCGCCGGAACCGTCGGTGGAGCCGTCATCCACCAGCACGCAGACAAAGTCCGGGAGGGTCTGGGCGGCGATGGCGTCCAGACAGGGCGTTAAGTAGCTGCCCGCATTGTATACCGGCACCACCACGGCCACACGGGGGGCGCTCACAGCCCCACCTCGCTGGCCTTGCGCAGATAAAATTCCTGTAACATGCCCGCGCTGGTGCGGATGTCATACCCCGCATCGGCAGCGTTTTTGCGGGCGTCCGGGTTGCGTTTCAGCGAGGAGCCGCGAATGGCCCGCACCCAGGCATCGGTGTCGGACAGCGGCAGGAACCGTGTGTTTTTGGCAAACGCCGCGCCGGGGTCCACGGTATCCGCCACAAAGCAGGGCAGACCCGCAGCCTGCGCCTCCACCAGAACCACCGGCAGCCCTTCAAACAGGCTGGGCAGCAAAAATGCGTCCATAGCGTCATAAAAGCTTTGGATGTTGGTGCGCACTCCCGCAAAAATCACGCTGTCCGCCACGCCCAGCGCGGCCGCCAGCGCCTTCATTTCGTCCACGTAGCCCTGCGGGCCGGTGCCCAGCAAAAGCAGCCGGGCATTTGGCATTTTTTCATGCAGCGCCGCAAAAATTTTCAACAGGCCGGGGTGGTTTTTCTGGGCGGAGAACCGTCCCACATGTCCCAGCAGCACCTCATCGTCCTGTACGTTCAGCTCGCCGCGCAGGATGGCCCGGCGGGAAGGATCCCGGCGGCAGAATTTTTCCAGATCAATGCCGTTGGGCAGCACCGTGAAGGGGTGGCCGTGGAACAGCTGCTCCCCGGCTTTCTGACTGCACGCGAACCGATCGGTGAGCAGCGCGTCAAAGCGGCTGCTCATCACCTTGTCCAGCGTGCCCACCAGATTTTTTTCATAGGCGGTGTTGTGGCTGTGCCCGGCACGCACGGGTACGCCCCGGCGCTTTGCGGCGGCGTTGTAAAACATGCCGAAGCCGCTGTAATGGCCGTGAAGGATTTTGTATTCGGGATGCTCCAGAAACAGACGGTCCAGCGCGGAAAGATAGCGGGGAACATTGTTGTCCTGCCGCACCGTCAGCTTGGTGATGCGTCCGCCCAGCGCGGTGATCTCGCGGTCAAAAAAGCAGGGCTTGTCATAATGGTACAAAAAATCAAACTGCACCTTGTCCCGGTCGATGGTTCGGTAAATGTTCATCACAAAGGTTTCCATACCGCCCGCGTCCATGGCGGGCATGACCTGCAAAACACGCACAGGGGTCATGGGGCACACCTCTCCTATCATATAGATGCTTTCAGTATACCATGTTTGACGGTGGGGCGCAACCGCATTAGCAACAAAAAAGCCCCTGCGCAGGGCGCAGGGGCAGGTTTCCAAATGGAAAATCAGACAACGGGCTTGGGGCCGGCGTTGGCAATCTCGGCGGGCATGTTGGGATACTTCTTGGCGAAGTTGTCCGCAAACAGCTGGGCCAGCTTGTTGGCCTGCTCGTCGTAGGCGGCCTTGTCCTCCCACATGCCGCGGGCGTCCAGCTTCTCGTCGGGGACGTTGGGGCAGGTGGTGGGGTAGTCCACGTTGAACACATCGTGATGCTTGAACTCCACATTGTCAAAGCTGCCGTTCAGAGCGGCGGTGACCATGGCGCGGGTGTAGCTCAGCTTCATGCGCTTGGCACCGGAAGCGGCGGAACCGCCGGCCCAGCCGGTGTTGACCAGATAAACCTTGGTGCCGTACTTGTCCAGCTTCTCGCCCAGCATCTCCGCGTAGACGGAGGGATCCATCGGCATGAAGGGCTCGCCGAACAGGGTGGAGAAGGTGGGCTGCGGCTCGGTGACGCCGCGCTCGGTGCCGGCCAGCTTGGAGGTGAAGCCGGTCACGAAGTGATACATGGCAGCGTTCTTGTCCAGACGGCTGATGGGAGGCAGCACGCCGAAGGCATCGGCGGTCAGGAAAATGACCACCTTGGGGATGCCGCCCTCGCCGGGGATGGCCGCGTTGTTGATGTAGTTGACGGGGTAGCCAACGCGGGTGTTCTCGGTGAGAGAACCGTCATTGAAGTCGAACTCGCGGGTTTCGGGGTCCATGACCACGTTCTCCACCAGAGAACCGAACTTGATGGCGTTGTAGATGTCCGGCTCGTTCTCGGCGGACAGGTTGATGCACTTGGCGTAGCAGCCGCCCTCAAAGTTGAACACGCCGTCGGGGCTCCAGCCGTGCTCGTCGTCACCGATGAGCTTGCGGGCGGGGTCAGCGGACAGGGTGGTCTTGCCGGTGCCGGACAGGCCGAAGAACACGGCGGTCTCATGGGTCTCGGGGTCCATGTTGGCGGAGCAGTGCATGGGCAGAACGTTCATCTTGGTCATGACGTAGTTCATGGTGGAGAAGACGCTCTTCTTGATCTCGCCGGCGTACTGGCTGCCGCAGATGACGATGAGGTGGGCCTCATAGTCGATCATGATGGCGGCCTCGGAGTTCACGCCGTCCACAGAGGGATCGCACTTGAAGCCGGGCGCGCACAGGATGGTGTAATCCGGCTCGCCGTAAGCGGCCAGCTCCTCGGCGGTGGGACGGATGAGCAGCTGATGGATGAACATGTTCTGGGAGGCCAGCTCGTTCACCACGCGGAATTTCTGGGTGTACTTCTTGTCGGCGCCGGCGAAGCCGTCAAAAATGAACACTTCGCGGCCCTGCAGGTAGGCGGCCACCTTGCCCTTGATGGCGTCAAACTTCTCGCGGGAGATGGGACGGTTGACCTTGCCCCAGGCGATCTCATTGTGAACGCCCTCGGTGTCCACGATGAATTTGTCGTTGGGCGAACGGCCGGTGTACTTGCCGGTGGTGACCACCAGCGCACCGGTATTGCTCAGGGTGCCCTCGCCGCGGCGCAGCGCGGCCTCGGTCAGCTGGGCAGGGGTCAGGTTGCGGTATACGGCCTTGGGGCCAATGATACCGAGCTTCTCGATGCCATAAGTCTCCATACTTTATAAAACCTCCTTGTACTCCACTATAAGGGAATGATCTTATTATACCCTATTCCCAGGGAAAAGGCAATCCATGAAAGGGTGAAATTAACAAAAAATTATCAATGTTGGCACTGCTACAGGGGGCAGGTCATAACGCCTGCGGGTCCGGCGCAAGCGCAATGGGCGCGGTTTCCGGGGCGGCAGGGCCGGGTGCGCTGGGACTGTGACCGTACACCCTTCGATAGGCGCGGTAGAAGGTGGAATAGTCGCTGTAACCGCACTCCCGTGCGGCAACGCCGATGGGATGCCCCGCCTGCAACAAAATCTGTGCCAGCGCCATGCGCTTATATAATATGTAGTCCGGCAGGGTGGAGCCGGTGGCTCTCTTGAAGGCTCTTGCCAGCGTGTTTCGGCTGAGGTAGAACCGCTCCGCCAGACTCTCCAGCGTCAAAGGCTCGGTGAGGTTGGCGTTGATGTAAGTCAGTACATCCCGCACAGGCCCTTGCTCCGGCGTGGGGCCGATGGCAGTGTCGGATATTGCAAAAAGCTCCACCAAAAGGGCGATGATCTCGGTGCGAATTGCAATATCCTGCACCGCGTCCGGCAGAGTGGCAGCCTGTTCCAGCGTCTGCGCACGGCGCTGAATACGCTGCTGCCACGCACCGGGATAGAGAATTTCCGGGCGGCGGAACAGCTCCAGCAGCACCGTTTCGTCCGGGTGAAACAGCTCAGGGGACAAGTGCAGGATCAGGCGGCTGTAAGGCTGCCCTTCCTGCGCCGCCGCCTGCACGCTGTGGAAACGCTGGCGGTCCAAAAGCAGGATACTGCCCGGCTCCAACGGGTACAGTTCGCCCTCCACACGGAACTGGGCCGCGCCGGACACAAAGCAGTAGATTTCGTATTTGTCGTGGCAGTGGGGCGTGAAAACCGTTTGCGGTTCGTCTGTCTCGTTCCACTCCAGCCGTGCCCAGAGAGTGTTGATTTCCCGGATGCTGCGCATGAGGATGCCTCCCGTTGCAAAATGTTAAGAGTATATTACCGCAACCGGGTGCGAATTGCAATAGAGAGTGTGCGAATTGCAATCGCATTTTTTCAGAAAGTGGGTATAATAAGACCATGCCGAGCGGATAACGCCGGCGATGCGTTTGACAAACAAAACGATGGAAATAGAATCCTGATGGAAAGGAGAAACAACCATGCTGTTCTTTTTTATGAAGAAGTCCGAGATGTCTCTCGATGAGCTGATGGTGGCCAACGAGCTGAACAGCCTGTAAGCCCAACGATTTATCGTGAAGAATGTGCGCCGCCCCGGAGCCTTGTGCCCGGAGCGGCGCGTATTTTTGATAGGACTGAAAAAATGCAGAGAAAATTTGAAAAAAGGGGTTGACAAATCCCGCTGT
Source organism: uncultured Subdoligranulum sp. (assembly GCA_945830575.1). GTDB lineage: Bacteria > Bacillota > Clostridia > Oscillospirales > Ruminococcaceae > Gemmiger. The sequence continues at coordinate 131,306 of CALZZE010000003.1, forward strand.
CAGTGGTATTATACTAACTGTTCCTGCGCTGGTAGCTCAGCTGGATAGAGTGTCTGACTACGAATCAGAAGGCCAGGGGTTCGAGTCCCTTTCAGCGCACCAAAGAAACCGCATTGCAACGCCAAATTTTGGTAAGCAGTGCGGTTTCTTTTTTTGCTTTATGCAAGTTTGACTACTTTTTGACTACTTTTCGTTTCAGAGCATGTATTGAGGTATTCGTCCAGTTTGTCCGAAACGGCCATGGAATCCTCTGCTTCCAGATGCGTATAGATGTCCGCAGTCATCTGAATAGAAGAGTGTCCAAGCAGCTTTTGGGCGGTGCGCAGGTCTACGCCGGCACGGTACAGCGTGGTGGCGTAGGTGTGGCGCAGCATGTGGGGGTGAACGTGGAACGGTACGACAGATTGAATGTGACTGCTCCAAAGGCGTGACAGGGCAGTTGTCGTCATGTCCGAGCCGTCTGCGGCTGGTACAACGTAAGCAGACAACCTTGGTGTTACATCCAGAATATCTTGAAGTCGTTGCGGGACTGGAATGGTTCTGTGCGATGCGCGTGTTTTTAATTCGTGGTTTTCGTCCTGTCTGTTTCCACAGAATGTAATGGCGCGGTTTACGGTAAGTTTCCCATTTTTAATGTCGGACCAGCGAAGCCCAAGAGCTTCTTCTTTCCGCAGGCCGCAGTACAGGCACAGGCCGCAGAATGCACGGGCGCGAGGTTCGGTCACGTTCTGCATCAGCAGTGCGGCTTCATCATCGGTCAGGTACTTTTTCTTTTCCGGTCTGGCGTGCTTTGTCTGCTTGATGCCATCTGTCGGGTCGTTCAGCACAAGCCCGTTGAGGCGTGCCGTCTGGAACATCTGCCGCATGGTCAGCAATACTTTGTGCTGCAGGCTGTCCGACATTTCCGACACACCGGACATGACCGCCCGCACGTGCACCGGCTTCACGTCCCGCAGCTCCATCCGGCCCAGATAGGACATGATGTGCAGGTTATAGGCATCCCTGTACATCCGCACGGTGGACGCCCGCAGGCCCTGTTTGTAGCTGTCCATCCAGACTTTTGCCCACTCTCCCACCAGCGTATGGTCGCCGACGGTAAGACCCTGACTGTCCTCGTTTCGGACAGCGTCCTCGGCGGCGTTCAGCTCGGCAATCGTTTTGCCGTACACGATGCGCACCTTGCCGGTGGACAGCGTGATTTTGCGCTGGTAGCGGCCATCCTTGCGCTTTTTCAGTTTTGCCATAAAAAATGCACCTCCGAAAAATGGGTATGACTTGCAAAGCCTGCCCGGAGGTGGTACAATTACAGATGTTGGGTCGTGTAATTGCCCTTCGGGCAAGCCGATCTATTCAAAACGCTCTCGGTGTTGGCGCGCCGGGGCGTTTTTTTATTTATGAAGTGCTTCCATCAGGTCATCTTCTCGGACAATCTTAATGTCCTTCCCCTTGAATCTCCACTCAATTACCTTTTTGACTTTTGTTCCGTAATTTCCAGTTGTCCACGCTTTACAGCCGCAGTTTCCAACAATGAGATAATCCAGAGTAGAGACAACGCGCGGTTTCACAATAGCACCGTTGCTTGTCAATAGCTCAGTTACGTCAACGTCTGAACCATAATCGAAAATGCCTGAAATGCAGACTGCTTTCCCGTCTATATCGATGTCATTATGGCAGGCTTCGCAGTGCACCGGGTCGATCAGATACAGGCAGGTTTCCAGAATTCCCTGCAATTCCTCAGGATCCAGTTTTCCGTCTTGCATGGCGGTTTCCACACAGGTGTAGATTTGGTCAAATGGGAAATTTCCCTTCAACTCCATGTGGTCTGCCATCCAGCGCTGAATCTTGTGTACTTCCTCTTCGGTGACCTCCCCATCGGAGGAAACCTCATCCAACAGCGCAAGCAGTTCGTTGATGCTTTTGGATTTTTCATTTAGGTTTACAGACGGTCTATTTATATAATGCGAAACAGAACGATTTGATGCGCTGGATTTAATATCATCTTGCGTGTAAACACAAGCGTAGTCATCTACGCTGATGCCATTACACATGAACCAACGTAACAACGCCGCGCACGCTCTGCAATCGCTGTCTGCCCGGTGGTGGTTCAGCGGGATTCTTAACTCCCTGCATATATCGCCCAATCCATATTTTGACAGGCTTTTCATAGTGTTTCTTGCAATGGTGAGCGTATCAATGTATTGAATGGGCGGAACCTTGATTCCATAGGCATCGCAGCATTTATAAATAACAGACAGGTCAAATGATGCGTTATGCGCCACAAATATGCCGTCCAGAACCTCTTTGTGCCATTCGGCCCATATTTGCGGAAAGGTTGGTGCGTCCGCGATATCCTCCTGCGTGATGCCTGTCAGCTCGGCGTTTCTGGAGTTGATGCGGCGTTCTGGATTCACAAGCGCGGTTTTCGTCCAGAGTATCCTGTCACCCTGCATTCTGGTGAATGCAATGGATAAAACCCTGTCATTCCGGCTGGTTGGAGTTTCCACGTCTATGACGCTGTACACCGTTTCGTGAACCTCTCTCACGGGAGAAGGTGAATAAAACAGCCTCTTGAAAAAATCAGACAGGCCCATGGTTTTCAACTCCTTATGCGTTTTCCATGTAATAGTAGTACGCCCGGCGGACGTATTCCTCGGTGGTGTTGAGCTGTTCCGCGATCTCCCAGGCATCGTACCCACGGCGCAAAAGGGAGAACAGAGTGCTTCGCGGTATGGCGTTGAGAATATACCACTTGTCTGCACGGACTTCGTGACGCTCGGCAAGGTCAAAGGGCGTGGCGCGGGTATAGAATCCGCCGTACAGGCAGTGGCCAAGCTCATGGCCCACACAGGCCTGTTCCTCTGCGGCGGTCATGGGGCGGGAATCGTCCAGCCCAATAACGCCGGTCTTGCCCGCCTGAATGGAAAGGCTGCCAGTTTCCGGCAGCGGAAGGCGCACAACAGGCACACCGGCATCCTCTGCCATACTGAAAAAGTCAATCACGCGGTTTGATGTTGTTTTCGGCAATATATCTTGCAAAGCGTTTCACTTCCTCATATTGCGCGTCAGTCACCTTTGCCCCACCGAACAGGGCAAACTTGATATCGTCATCGCTGACCTCGGCCTTCTGGCTGGGGTCTTTTTCTTCGTTGCCTAAAAGATAACCAACCGTTACTCCAAAAAACTCACCCATCTTAAGGAGCGTTTCAAAGCTTGGTTCTCTTTTTCCATTTTCGTATAAAGAAATAGTGCTTTCTGAACATCCAAGCGCTTCGCCGAGTTCCTTCATAGACATTCCTTTTTCTTTTCTCAGTTCGCGCAATTTCATAATATCACCGTCCTTATTGCAATTATACGCTTTACAATTTGCAAAGTAAATACATCTTTGCAAAATGTCAAGAAAAACCTTGACAAACTGCAAAGAACGGTGTATTATAATCATGTCGCTTGACAATTCGTCAAGAAAGAAGGTGAATAAATGAGAGACTACTTGAAGAAACTCCGCGATGAACATGGAATGACAGCGGCAGAACTGGCGAGAAAACTTGACATTTCGGAAAGCTATTACAGCCTGATTGAAAACGGAAAACGCCAAGAAAAAATGGACCTCGTTCTGGCTGCAAAGATTTCCGCGATTTTCAGCATGGAACTTTCAGAAGTTTTGGCGCATGAAAAACTTCTGAGGGAATGATCCCATTCTACCACCTGACCCATACCATAGTTTGGACTTTGAACGGAGGTGATAAAAATGTGGGATGAATTCGTGGAGTACATCAAGGAAAACTGGATTTCTCTTGTGGCCAGCGCGATTACAGCAGCAGTAACAACTGTACTATTCCGTTTATTATTAGCGATGTTATTAGGCTGACCAGAATCGGAAACCACAGGGATTTCAGAACGAGTAAGTTGAATTCCCAATGAGTATACGCCATGTACACATCGTAAAACTCTGTCGTGCAGTATGTTCCAGACATGATGTCCGCGGAATAAAGGCCATGTTTTGGAAGAGGTGAATCATCTTCTTCTATAAGCCCCATATCCGCAAGGCTTTCGACTTCTTCCCACTTCAGATTGATGTGCGGATTCTTATGTATCTTTTTCAAAAGGCGCTTTTCATCCTTCGTAAGGACTACACTTTCACATTCCGCTTTTCGATTCATGACAACACACCCTTTCAACGCAAGTATACCATGGAGAAACGCATGGGACAAGAACAAGGAGGTTCCAATGACTGACGACATTTTGAACGCATTTCTGGATGCTCTGGCCGACGCTCTGTGCGACCGTCTGGCAGCGCGGATGGATGCCGACCAGCAGACGTACACCGCCGCCCAGCTGGCCGAGCGTTACGGCACCAGCACCGCCAGCATCCACCGCATGATCCGGGCCGGGGAGTTTGGCGAGACACTCAACGTGGGAGAGCGCACCCAGCTGGTGACGGCAGAGGGGCTGCGGGAGTTCGAGCGCACCCACACAGGCCCCGGCTATACCCGCAAGGAGCGCCGCGCACCGCGCCGGGCCAGCAGCCGACCAGACCCCGGGCCGATTTGAGAGGAGGATATGAATTATGGTTAAGGCAAACAAAATGCCGCCCCGGTGCTGGAACACCACGGCGGCGGGAAAAAAGCGGGAACTCTCGAAAACCTGCTTTTGTATTATTGTACATCTTTTACGCGAGTTCGTCAAGGGCGCGGCGGCGATGCTGGGGTTTCTGGCAGTGGCTGCGCTGTGCGAGGCGCTGGCAGGCAGCGTGATCTGCTGGCTGATTTTCGCGCTGTGCGTGGTGAGCTGCAACTTCTGCTGCGGGCTGCTTCTTCCCGCGGCGGAAATGGCGCAACGGGAGAAGTAAGATGGCAGAAACATACAAAAGCCGGGTGTATACAGATCGGCCAGCCTATGCCGACTATGACCCGCCGAGAAAATTTCAGGCGATTCAGTCCATCGTGGCCAGGCGATTAAAGGAGCATCCCAATGCGATCTGCTCCTATTCCGGAGGTTCTGATAGTGACATCATGATTGATGTCATTGAGAACACAAGGAAAGTCTTTTCTCTCCCACCAATCAAGTACGCATTCTTCAATACAGGGCTGGAAATGGCGGCGATCAAAAATCACGTTCAGGACACGGCGCAAAAGTACGGCGTTGAAATTGAAACCTTCCGCCCGAAAGTGAATATCGTTACAGCTTCCCGGAAATACGGAATCCCCTTTGTTTCCAAGATCATGTCCGCCGGCCTGTCCGAGTGGCAGAAAAAGGGAGTGCCTCTCTCCATTGCGGAAGAGTACGAGCAGTCGATGGACAAGGCCGCTAAACGGAAAGAGTTGAAAGAACGTTTCCCAAATTGCGAGAGCGTCATCAATTTTCTGTGTTGTTGTAATTCGGCTGGTGAGCCGAGGCCGAACATCCAGCTGGTCATCAATTCTTCCAAGTACATGAGGGACTTTATCGCCGAGTATCCGCCGGATTTTTCAATCAGCGCGAAATGCTGTGATTACTGCAAAAAGCAGCTGGCTCACAGCGTGCAAAAGGGCTTTGATATGATTATCACTGGTGAACGCCGGGCAGAGGGCGGGATGCGCTCTGTACCGAGAAAGGATAATACCTCCCTGTGCTTCACAGAGACCGGCAGCGGACAGTACCGGCTCCGGCCCTTGTACTACGTCACAGACGAGGACAAAGCGTGGTACAAGGATTACTACGGGATTCGATATTCCGACGCCTACGAGGTGTACGGATTGACCCGTACAGGATGCTGTGGCTGCCCGATCTCCTACAAGGCCGTGGAAGATTTAGAGAAGATTCGACCCTATGAGCCGAACGTTGTCAAGGCGGCGTACAACATCTTTGGCAAAAGCTATTCGTACAGGCAGCAGTACAACGACTACAAGAAGAAGAGAATGGAGGAAGATCGGCGTGACAAATTACACCAAGATTCAGAGCAGCTATGCCTATGGGAACTCTGACGCGCATCTGCTGCTGGAGCAGGCGCTGTGTGAGGCTGCCGGGCGCTTTACGGACGACCGGATACTGGGACGCATTGCGCGTCACCTGGCAGCCGCCGTGGCCGCCGGAAAGACAGACCGGTGGGAGGCCTTTCGTGAGGTGATTGAAGGATGACGACGTATTACTGCAAATGCGGCCGCGTACTCCAGAAATCTGTTGACGCCGACAACACAGGCAACCGCGACGTCGACGGCTGCGAAGGCTGCCCTTATCTGATGGACTACGGCCCGTATCGTTACATAGAGGGCAAGGGCTTCCAGAGGGATGTCCAAGGGCAGGAGTGCCGGATGTCTCCCGTGATTGATTATCATACCACCTATATGGGAAATGCCAACGACAAATGCACCTTGCGGATCGTGTCGCTGGATCTGGACTTCCTTGGTGAAGTGCAAGCGTGGATTGACGAAAACATTCACGATGGAGATCTGTCCGGCGGCTTTTCACCTGGCAGCATACGCCCCACAGACTATTCGCACAATGGCCGCTTTTCCTGGTCGATCTCCTGTGCGCAAAACCGTAAGGGAATGAAGGCCAAGAGCGAGTTGATTGAACGATTTTTTGATGGGCAGCGCCACCGCAAAGACATTGATCCGGCCACGGAAGAACGCATGATCCTGGATAAGATTGCCGCCGGAAAAGCCGCCGCGCACAAAAAGGAGGATGCCACTTTGGAAGCAAAGCAATACAAGACCGAGTTTGATACCGTTTATGCCGTGCGGCAGCTGCCGTCCGGTGAGTACCGGATCATGTGCCGCTTCGGCCAGGGGGAATGGACAAAGGCAACCGACCCGAAGCTTAGCGCTCCCTGCGGGTGCGCGGAATCGCTGCAGGAGGTGTTGGACGCCGAGGCGCAGCGCAAGGGGTGGGCCGAGTACAGTGACGCCGCCTCTGCTCCATCCGCCAGCAGCGAACCGCCCGAAAGCGTGGACAATGGCAGCGGGGAGGAGGATGGATGCCCCTATCTGGAACCAGTGGAAAACAGTAAGAAGTATAGCTGCCGGTGTTCCATCTGCGGGGAAAGGTTCGTGAACCGGGAAATCTGCAATAAGTCGTACCTCAGTTGTGGCTGGTATCTGGATCGGCAGGAAAGAGAGCCCCAGCCGGAGGATGACGATGAGGACACGCCATCCACGGCGGGGTGCTTGTGTAGGACTTGTAAGCACGATAGCTGCATCGCCCACGGCTGCGCTAAAGAGTGCCCCGCCAACGCAGAGGAATCCTGCCTGACGGCCACCTGTCCTGAATACTCCGCAACGGAAAAGGAGGATGAACCATGCACCACAAAAACGCCTGCCCCGACTGTGGCTGCTGCTGCGACTACGGCCGGGAGTGCTGCGCCGATGCAATCGACGTCGGCGGAAACTACGACCACCTCGGCGAGCGGGGCGGATGCAAGCACATCGACATCGCAAGAATCTGGGATTTCTGGCCTCAGTTCGTTGCCGGGCCCCGGATGCCCTGCGGAAACTGGCGATGCCGAATCCGTGGCAAGACCCGCTGCATCACCTGCGACTACGCCGTCAGGTCTGCCGGCGTTTGACTACAGCGGGCTGGATGCGGCGACGGTGAACGATCTGCACCTGGCTGAACGGGAGGTGGCCAGCGGCAAAAAGATGGCCGAAATCGGTCTGCGCCGTATGGCGGACGGCGTGGCCATTGCCCACGAGGCGCTGTGTGGAGCTTGCGACATTATGTCGCAAGCTCATAACAACCAGCACAGCGAGAACACCTTCGGCGCCTGGTGCGAGAGCGTCGGTCTGAACAGAAAAGCCGCCGAGCGTCTGTTGAACGTGGCCCGCCTGTTCGATGCCAGCAGCCCGAAAGAGCAGCAGGTACTGGAAACGCTTGGGCCCACTCTCCTCTACGCCGCAGCCAAGCCCAGCGCACCGGCCGAGCTGGTGCAGGGGGTCAAGGACGGCGACATCACCAGCCACAAGCAGTACAAGGAACTGCTGGCCCAGCTGAACGCCGAAAAGGCCCGCGCCGACGGCATGGTGGAGGAGATCAACAGCCGGGATGCAAAAATCAACAACCTGATTGCCTACAGCGAGGAGGCAGACCGCAGGACGGAGAAGGAAGGACAAAAGCGCAAGGACCTTCAGCGCGAGCTGGAGGAGGAGCGCGCCTCCAGTGCCGGGGCCAGTGCTCTGCTGGCCGATGAGCAGCAGCGCCGACAGAAAGCCGATGAGGCGCGCATTGCCGCCGAAAAGCGTGCCTCTGAAGCTGAGAAATCCCTTGAAGGCGCCCGTCACGTAATTGACGCGTCCAAGCGCCGTGACGAAAAGGCACGTTCCGAAATCGAAGACCTTCGCTCCCAGCTGGCCGACCTGAAATCCAAGCCCATCGAGGCCCCTGTGGTGGACGCCGAAGAGCTGGACCGCATGGCCGCAGAAAAGGCAGATGCCATCGTGGAAAAGCGCCTTGCGGAGCTGGCCCCCGGAGAGGACGCGCTCCACAACGCACAGGACGCGGTCATTCTGGCGGTGCGCATCATCGACAGCATTTCCCAGCTGCTCATGCCGCACATGGGCGTTCTGGACAACGACCAAATCATGGAGGCCTGCGAAACCATCTCGCGGGCCACCTCAGAACTGAACGGAGGATTGGTAAAATGTCTGAAAAACTGAGCGCACCCGTCACCATCGCTTCGCTGGAGGTGGAGAACGTCAAGCGCATCAAGGCGGTGCAGTTTGCGCCCGCCGCCACCGGCCTGACGGTGCTGGGCGGCGGCAACAACCAGGGCAAGACCAGCGTGCTGGACGCCATCGCGTGGGCGCTGGGAGGCGAGCGGTTCCGGCCGGACGGCGCGGCCCGGGACGGCGCACTGGCTCCGCCGCACCTGCGGGTGCAGCTGTCCAACGGCCTTGTGGTGGAGCGGCGCGGCAAGAACAGCGCGCTGACCGTCACCGACCCCACCGGGCGGCGGGGCGGCCAGCAGATTCTCAACGAGTTCGTGGAGCAGTTGGCGCTGGACCTGCCCCGGTTCATGGAGTCCAGCGACCGGGAGAAGGCGGACATTCTTCTGCGCATCATCGGCGTGGGCGACCAGCTGCATATGCTGGACGCCCAAATCAAAAGCCTGTACGACAAGCGCACCGCCGTGGGGCAGATCGCCGACCAGAAGAAGGCCCACGCCGACAGTCTGGAGGAATACCCGGACGCGCCCGCCGAGCTTGTGAGCGCCGCCGACCTCATCCGCCGTCAGCAGGACATTCTGGCCCGCAACGCCGAAAACCAGCGCCTGCGCGGCGAGCGGGACCGGCTCCGCGACCGGGCCTGCCGTCTGAAGGAGCGCATGGATGCTTTGCAGGAGCAGCTGCGGGAACTGCACGATTCGTATTTAGAAACGATGCAGGAACTGGAAATTGCGGAGCATCAGGCGGACGGATTGCAGGAAGAACCCACCGCCGCGCTGGAGGCTGCCCTGTCCGATGTGGAGGAGACCAACCGAAAGGTGCGTGCCAACCTGGAAAAATCCCGCGCCGCCGATGACGCGGACGCCTACCGCCGCCAGTATGATGAGATGACCGCCAGACTCACTAACCTGCGTCAGCGCCGCACCGACCTTTTGAACGGCGCCAACCTGCCGCTGGCCGGGCTTGGCGTGGAGGACGGCCGCCTGACCTACAACGGCCACACCTGGCGGGATATGTCCGGCAGTGAGCAGCTGCGTGTGGCCACCGCCATCGTGCGGCGGCTGAATCCCCGGTGCGGGTTTGTGCTGCTGGACAAGCTGGAACAGATGGACCTGCAGACGCTGGCGGAGTTCGGCGTCTGGCTGCGGGAGCAGGGATTGCAGGCCATCGCCACGCGGGTGTCCACCGGCGGGGAGTGCCAGATCATCATCGAGGACGGGCAGGTGCAGACAAAGCCCGCGCAATGGCAGAAAGGAGTTTTCTGAAATGAACAAGTACGAAATCACCGGCGGCGTGCAGGCCGCGCCCATCAAGACGGTGCTGTACGGGGTGGAGGGCATCGGCAAATCCACCTTTGCGGCGCAGTTCCCCGACCCGTTGTTCATCGACACAGAGGGCAGCACCCGCCGCATGGATGTGCGCCGTCTGCCGCCGCCCAACAGCTGGGCCATGCTGCTGGACGAGGTGGCCGAGGCCAAAACGCTGCCCTGTAAGACGCTGGTGGTGGACACCGCCGACTGGGCCGAGCGCCTATGCGCCAGCGCTGTCTGCGCACGCGGCAAGGTCATGGGCATCGAGGACTTCGGCTACGGCAAGGGCTACACCTACTTAAAGGAGGAGTTCGCCAAGCTGCTGGACGCGCTGGAGGAGGTCATTGACTCCGGCCGCCATGTGGTGGTGACGGCCCACGCGGCCATCGTCCACTTTGACCAGCCGGACGAGATGGGCAGCTATGACCGCTGGGCCATGAAAACCACCAAACAGGTGGCGCCGCTTTTGCGGGAATGGCCGGATATGCTGCTGTTCGCCAACTACAAGACCTGGACTGAGAAAAACGGCAGCGGCGCCAACGCCAAAAACAAGGCACAGGGCGGCAAGCGGGTGATGTACACCACCCATCACCCCTGCTGGGACGCAAAGAACCGTTTCGGGCTGGCGGACGAGCTGCCATTTGACTATTCCCAAATCGCGCATCTGTTCCAGACCGAGGCACCCCGGAAAACGGCAAAGCCGGACCCCATCCTGACGGATGCCGACCTTGCCCCCGCGCCCGCGCCGGTCCCCAAGCCCGCGCCCATCGACCGCGCCGCCGCCAGTGCCGCCGATGCAAAGACCGAAGCGGAGTACAAGGCCCGTCTGGACGATGCGCTGTATCAGGCGGGCGTTCCGGCGGAGCTGCGCCAGCTGATGGTGGCCAACAAGGTTGAAGAGGCAGCCGTCCGTCACGCTGTGGCCCAGAAGGGCTATTTCCCGGAGGACATGCCCATCCGGGATTATCCCGCCGACTTTGTGCAGGGCTGCCTTGTGGCGGCGTGGCCCGCCGTGTACGAAATGATTCAGGATTACAACGATGTACCGTTCTAATTTAAGGAGGATTTGACAATGGCATACGACAACAACATGGACCGCGAATTTACCTGGGACAGCGAGATCAAAAACGATGGCCCCGACTACGTCCTTCTCCCGGAGGGGGACTATCCCTTCACCGTCACCAAAATGGAGCGCGCCCGGCATGAAGGCTCCTCCAATCTGCCGCCCTGCGCCATGGCCAAGCTGTCCATCACCATCAACGGCGGCGACAAGGGCAATTCCTTCGTCACCAACCGTCTGTACCTGCATTCCCGCACGGAGGGACTGCTCTGCGCTTTCTTCGAGAGCATCGGCCAGCGTAGGCGCGGCGAGGCGCTGCGCCCCCGCTGGAACGAGGTGACCGGCGCGACCGGCCTGTGCCGCGTGGGCATCCGTGAGTACACCAACAAGAACGGCGAGACCCGCCGGACCAACGAAATCACCCGGTTCCTGCCGCCGCCGGAACCCAAGGCGGCGCCTGCGCCTGCCTGGACGCAGGGTAGCTTTTGACGCTTGCGCGGCTATGCCGCGGAATCACGCGCCAGCGTGATGCGTCAAACCAACGCAGCGCGTTGGTTCCGCAATAGGGCGCACACGAACGTGTGCAATGAAAGGAGAATACCATCTTGCCATCACAACTGCGCCCCTACCAGCAGCAGGCCAAGACCGCCATCCACGCAGAGTGGGACAAGGGCCACAGCAAAACGCTGGTGGTCCTGCCCACCGGGTGCGGCAAAACCATCGTTTTTGCAAAGGTGGCAGAGGATCAGGTGCTCGCCGGGCAGCGTGTCCTGATCCTTGCCCACCGGGGCGAACTGCTGGAACAGGCCGCCGAAAAAATCAAATCCACCACCGGCCTTGTCTGCGCCACCGAAAAGGCCGAACAGACCAGCATTGACAGCTGGTACCGCATCACCGTTGGCAGCGTGCAGACACTGCAGCGGCAAAAGCGCCTTGACCAGTTTGCGCCCGACTGGTTTGGCACCATCATCATTGATGAAGCGCACCACGCCGTCACCGACGGCTACCACCGTGTGATGGAGCATTTCCCGGCCGCCAACGTGCTGGGCGTCACCGCCACGCCGGACCGGGGCGACAAGCGCAATCTGGGCGAGGTGTTCGACAGCCTTGCATTCGAGTACAAACTCACCGACGCCATCAAAGAAGGGTACCTCTGCCGCATTGCGGCCCAGACCATCCCGCTGAAGCTGGACATTGCGGGTGTTGGCCTGTCCGCCGGGGACTTCGCCACCGGGGAGCTGGGCGATGCGCTGGAACCGTATCTGGAACAGATCGCCGCCGAGATGGCCAGCGCCTGCCGAAACCGCAAAACCGTGGTGTTCCTGCCGCTGGTGCGCACCTCGCAGAAATTCCGGGACATCCTCAATGCGCACGGATTTTCCGCGGCGGAGGTCAACGGCGAAAGCCCCGACCGCAAACAGATTCTGGCAGACTTTGCCGAGGGAAAATACAACGTCCTGTGCAACTCCATGCTGCTCACCGAAGGGTGGGACTGCCCGTCTGTAGACTGTGTGGTGGTGCTGCGCCCCACCAAGGTGCGCAGCCTGTACAGCCAGATGGTGGGGCGAGGCACCCGGCTGTTCCCGGGCAAGACCGACCTGCTGCTTCTGGACTTTCTCTGGCACACCGAGCGCCACGAACTGTGCCGTCCCGCCGACCTCATTTGCGAGGACCATGATGTTGCGGTGCAGATGACGGAAAACCTTGCGGCCAGCGGCGCACCGGAGGAACTGGTGGACGCCGCCGACAGGGCAAGCGCCGATGTGGTGGCCCAGCGTGAGGCGTCGCTGGCAAAGCAGCTGGCCGAGATGCGCCACCGCAAGCGCCGTCTGGTGGACCCGCTGCAATACGAGATGTCCATTCAGGCCGAGGATCTGTCCGGCTATGTGCCTGCCTTCGGCTGGGAGATGGCCCCGCCCACGGCAGAACAGAAGTCAGCGCTGGAAAGACTGGGCATTCTGCCGGATGAGATCGAGAGCGCCGGAAAGGCCAGCCTGCTGCTGGACCGCCTGCACAAGCGCCGGGAGGAGGGCATGACCACACCCAAGCAGATCCGTTTTCTGGAACAAAAGGGCTTCCGTAATGTGGGAACATGGAAATTTGAAGCCGCCCGCAATCTCATTGACCGCATCGCCGCCAACGGCTGGCGTCTGCCTTCCGGCATGGATGCGGCAAGCTACACACCATAAGGAGGGGATCGATTGACAGAATTAGAGCAGGCGCTGGACGCCATCAGCCCGGCGGGCTGTACCTATCAGGAATGGCTGGCCGTGGGCATGGGGCTCAAGGAGGCCGGGATGTCGGTGACCTCCTGGGAGCAATGGAGCGCCCGTGACGGCGGCCGCTACCACAAGGGCGAGTGCGCCCGGAAGTGGGAGAGTTTCCGTGGCAGTCCCGCCCCCGTGACGCAGAACAGCATCTTCAGGATGGCCATGGAGCGCGGCTGGGCACGCCCTTCCGACCGGGAGCTGGACTGGGACGATGAGATACACTACGACCACGAAAACGCAGACGGCCGCGTGGTGGACCCCCGCTGGCTGGACGTGCCGGAGCTGGGCATCCATGACGACAGCGCACCGTGGCACCCTGCCCAACAGCTGGCGGCCTATCTCCGCGCCCTGTTCGAGCCGTCCGACCATGTGGCCTACGTGACCGAGAGTTTTCTGGACAAGGACAAGCGCCGCCCCACCAAGGGCTGCTGGGACCGCACCGCCGAAAAGCTCCTTGCCGAGCTGGAGACCTGCGGCGATGATGTTGGCGCAGTGCTGGGCGACTACGACCCGGAAGTGGGTGCATGGATCTGTTTCAACCCGGTGGACGGTACAGGCCGCCGGGATGCCAACATCACGGAATACCGCTACGCCCTTGTGGAGAGCGATGAACAAGACCTTGACCGTCAGGCAGCCATCATCCACCAGCTGGAGCTCCCGCTGGCCGCGCTGGTCTACTCCGGCGGCAAGAGCGTCCATGCCATCGTTAAGGTGGATGCGCCGGATTATGCCGAGTACCGAAAGCGTGTCGACTACCTGTACAGCGTCTGCAAGAAAAACGGACTGGAAATCGACCAGCAGAACCGCAATCCCAGCCGCTTGTCCCGGATGCCGGGCATCCTGCGCAGCGGCAGGCGGCAGCAGCTGCTGGAAACCAACACCGGCAAATCCTGCTGGCAGGAGTGGGTGGACTTCATCGAATCCGCCACCGATGACCTGCCGGAAACCGAGGAACTGGCCGCGCTGTGGGACGACCTGCCCCAGCTGGCGCCGACCCTCATTGACGGCGTGCTGCGGCAGGGCCACAAACTGCTGCTGGCAGGCCCCAGCAAGGCGGGCAAGAGTTTCGCCCTCATCGAGCTGTGCATCGCCATTGCCGAGGGCGCCCGCTGGCTGGGGCACTTCCCCTGCGCACAGGGGCGGGTGCTGTACATCAATCTGGAATTGGACCGGGCCAGCTGCCTGCACCGCTTCAAGGACGTCTACACCGCGCTGGGCATCCCGCCGGCGCATCTGGGCAACCTCGTTATCTGGAACCTGCGCGGCGCGTCGGTGCCCATGGACAAGCTGGCCCCCAAGCTCATCCGCCGGGCGAAAAAGCTGGGCCTGATGGCGGTGGTGCTGGACCCTATTTATAAGGTCATCACCGGCGACGAAAACAGCGCCGACCAGATGGCCAGATTCTGCAACCAGTTCGACCTTGTCTGCCGGGAGCTGGGCTGTGCGGTCATCTACTGCCACCACCATTCCAAGGGCGCTCAGGGCGGCAAAAAGAGCATGGACCGTGCCAGCGGCTCCGGCGTGTTCGCCCGCGACCCCGACGCCATGCTGGACATGACCGGTCTGGAGCCCACCGAAGCCATCCGCACCCAGCTGAAAAACAAGGCCGCCTGTGCCGCCGCCTGCGCCCTGATGGACAAGCGCGGCCACGGGGAGGAGTACAGCCAGGACGATGCCCTCAGCCGCACCCGTATGCTGGAGCTGTGCAGGGAGCATCTGGGCGCCGCCGACCTGCGGATGCTGGACGCCGAAATTGCCAAAGCCGAGACCCGCGCCCTATCCATGACGGCGTGGCGCATCGAGGGCACGCTGCGGGAATTTGCCAGCTTTGCGCCGCTGGACCTGTGGTTTGATCACCCCGTCCACAGGCAGGACACCGGCCTGCTCAGCGACCTGAACCCGGAGTCTGACTACAAAGCGCTGGGCGCCAGAGGGGCCGCCAAACGCTGGGGCGGCAGGGAGGACAAGGCAAAACAGTCCGCCAAAAAGCTGTCCGACGCTTTCGAGACCTGCACCATGGACGGCAAGGTCACCATCTACGCCATGGCGGAGTACATGGACCTGAAACCAGAGACCGTCAAAAAGCGTCTGAAGGCGGACGGCGGCTACTGGATCGACGGCGAGGTGGTGGGCCGCAAGGAACCGGGATACAGAGGGTAATATTTACAAACTGTATTATTACGATTTACAAACCGTATCATTTCTGCAAAATAGCCGCTATTTTGCAAAACGAAAAATTTGCGAAATTCGCAAAATAGCCGCTATGACCGCTATTTTCTGCATGCAAAATAGCCTTATATATAAGCAAAAAAACGCGTTGTGTTTGGGTACCCCGCAAAATGGGGCGTACACAGCCCCCATTTTACGGGGCCCCTCCCCAAACACGTTGGCATGAGAAAAGGAGGGAAAAGGATATGCAATTTTTCCTGCCGATGCATCCACCCACCGTCACCCACCACGACAAGCAGCTCCGCGCCTACCTGAAGGACGGCCGGCCACGCGCCGTGCTCCACGACAGCCCGGAACTGAAGGACGCCCGCGCCAAGCTGCACGCGGCGCTGGCTCCCCACGCGCCCGCTGCGCCGTACACCGGCCCGGTGCGGCTGCTGGTCAAGTGGCTGTTCCCATCGGACGGCCGCCACCGGGACGGCGAGTGGAAAACCACCAAACCGGACACCGACAACCTGCAGAAGGCGCTCAAGGACCAGATGACGGCGCTGCACTTCTGGAAGGATGACGCTCAGGTCACCAGCGAGATCTGCGAGAAATTCTGGGCGGACACGCCGGGCATCTTCATTCGTGTGGAGGAACTTTGATGGACTACAAAGAAAAGGTCGCGTTCCTGCGGCAGTACCAGGACAGCCTGCGCCGGGAAACGCTGCTGATGGAGGAACTGGCAGAACTGCGTTCCCGCGCCGAAGGCCTGACACGGGCGCTCAACGGGATCCCCGGCACGCCTTCCGATGGCAACTCCATGGGCAGAGCGGTGGAGAGGATCCTTGACGCGCAGAATAAGCTGGAAGAACAGATCGAAGCCTGCCTTGTGCTGCGCAGTCAGGCTATCCTTGCCGTCAGCGCGGTGCAGGACGAAATGCAGCGGGAGGTGCTGCGCCGCCGTTACATTCTGGGCCAGAGATTTGAAACCATCGCCGAGGGCATGGGCATCGTCACCCGCCGGGTCTATCAGCTGCACCGCCTCGCCGTCAACGGGCTGGACCTGTAAAAAGATTTCCATAAATTTCATTGTATTTCACAACGTTCAGTTGTAAAATGGTAGTAATGGATTTTGTAAAACGCCCTTTTGGATTCATTTCGATTCCTCCTTTTCTTCCTCTTTCAGCGCATGGCTCCAGCGCCGCAAGGCGTAGCGTGTATATGGGCCACTGGCGGTGCGAATCCGCTTTTATAAGGCATCCATCCGGGTGCCTTATTTTTGTACAAAAAATCAGGGGAAGGTGCTGTCATGACAAACCCCCGATATGCCAACGGCGCACTGCGCAGAAAGCACAGGGCGCGGCTGCGGGCCATGGGGTGCGAATGCGGCATCTGCAAGGGGCGCTTCGGGCCAATCCATTACGACGAGCCATCCGATTCGGCACATCCGCTGTCTTTTGTGGTAGATGAGATTCACCCGGTTTCCAGATGGCGGGAGTTTGGCTACGATTCCCCGCGTCAGGCGGCAGAGGATTGGAACAATCTGCAAGCAGCACATTACTTTTGCAACGCGCAGAAAAGCAACAAAACAGAGGATTTTCGGCAAAAAATCATAAGAAAAGCACCGAAAATCAAAGACGGCGACTGGTGACAGAACCCCGTGGGAGGGTACCCCCTGCCTATGGGTAGGCGATCTCTGCGCCGTCCAGCGCCGATTTACACACAGGGAAATTTCAAAGGAGGGCGGAGCGGTGCCGAAAATGAAAACCGTGACGGCACGGGGCAGCCGTCTTGACCAACTGAAAGCGCTGGCAAAGGTGCTTGCGGAGGAAATCGACCTGTGCGAGAATGCGTGCGCCCTGCCGCAGCTTGCCAGACAATACCGGGACACCATCCGGGAAATCGAAGAGGTTGGAGGAGGAGATCAGGATGGGGACGAGATCGGCGCGATCCTCGCGCAGCGCGCAGCTGATGGGAAGCCAGGCGCCGTCCGCAAGAATCACGCCTGACTATCTATCCTCGGACGGAATGGATGCAGACAAGCTCCTGCGCGCCGGAAACGTTACGTTGGATCCTTGGCAGAGCGACGTCCTGTGCGACTGGATGGGTCGTGCGCCGTCCGGTAAATGGTCAGCCCCCACCTGCGGAGGCAGCGTGCCGCGGCAGAACGGGAAAACGCTGCTGATCCAGAGCAGGGCCTGCGCTGGAATGATCCTGTTCAACGAGCAGGTCATTTACACGGCACATCTGCAAAAGACTGCCACAGAGACGTTCGAGGAGATGCGGTCTTTTTTTGAGCAACGGGCGCTGCGCGGCTATGTGGCAGAGATCAAGACCGCCCTTGGCCGGGAGCAGATCATCCTGAAAAGCGGGGCACGCATCAAGTTTCTTGCCCGCACCCGCAACGGCGGACGCGGCCAGCACGGTGACCTTCTGATTTTTGACGAGGCCCAGGAGCTGGATGAGACCGCCCAGGGCTCCTTCCTTCCGGCCATCTCCGCCAGTCTGAACCCGCAAACGATCTATGTGGGCACACCGCCCGGGCCGGATGTGCACGGAACCGTGTTCCGCAGCCTGCGCAAGAGGGCGCTGGATGGTGAATCCTCCAAAACCGCATGGTTTGAGTTTTCAGTCCCGGAAATCGGAGACGTCAAGGATCGGTCCCGCTGGGCGCAGGCCAATCCTGCGCTGGGGAGACGTATCCTGCTCTCCACCATCGAGGGCGAGGCGGAACAGCTTGACCCCGACACCTTTGCACGGGAGCGTCTTGGCTGGTGGAGCCCCGTTTCCGATGAGAAAATCGACTATGCCATCGACCGCACCGCGTGGCAGAAATGCGCCAGCAATGAGCCGAAACCGGACGGAAAGACAGCCTACGGCGTCAAATTTGCGCCGGACGGCAGCGCGGTGTGCCTGTGCGGTGCGGTGGTTCCGAAAGACGGCCCTGCGCGGGTATCGCTTTTGGAGATGAACCCGTCAGGGCGCGGACTTGGCTGGCTGGCCGACTGGCTGAACGAAAGAAGCGGCCGTGCAAGCTGTGTGGTCATTGACGGGCGCGGCGGCGCGGATGTTCTTGTGGAGCGAATCCGAGAAAGCTGGAAGGCGAAAAACGCCGTTGTACGTCCATCAGCCAGGGAGGTGGTGGCTGCTGCCGGTGCATTCTGCAACGCCATCAACGAGGGCGCACTCAGCTGGTACGAGCCGCAGACGGTCTTGAAAGAAAGTGCCGAGACCGCCGTCAAGCGGCCTCTGGCGGGCGGGTTTGCCTTCGGCGGGGACAACAGCCTGCCGGTGGAGGCCTGCGCACTTGCCCTCTGGGGTGCAAAGACAAGCAAGCGCGACCCGAACCGAAAAATGCGCATTGGATGAGGTGAAAACTGTGAACGACCTGACCTTTGGCCATGTGAACGGCCTTTCGGAAAAAGAAAATGAGGATTTGCAGGCGCTGGCGGAGGCCTACAACTACCACCAGAGCCGAAACGCCGTCAAGGACAAATACTACGAGGGCCACCTCTCGATGGCGGATGTGAACATCGGCATTGCGCTGCCCGGCGGAATCCGTAATCTGAGCGTTGGGTGCAGCTGGGGCAAAAAGGCGGTGGACGTTCTGGCCGCCCGCAGCATGTTCGACGGCTTTGTGGGAGCGGACGGCACCGCCGCCGACACCGTGACGCGCATCGTGGAGGACAACCGCCTTGTGGCGCAGTATGAACGCGCCTGCCGGGACGAGCTGAAATACGGCTGCGTGTTCGCCACGCTATCCGCCGACCCTGTCCTGCAATGCCGCATCCGGTTCCACTCCCCGGCCACCGCCGCCGCGCTGTGGGATGGGGAGAAAGGACGCATCGGGTGCGGCATGGCCATTGTGGACACCGTGCGCGATGAGGTGTATTCCGACCTTTGGAGGCCGTCCGCCGTCAACCTGTACACAGATGACTCGGTGCTGGTGCTTCGGCGCAGCGGGAACCTCTGGACGGCGCAGCGCCACCCCCACCGCATGGGCCGCCCTCTGATGGAGCCAATGATCTGGAACGCCACCAGCGGAAAGCCCTTCGGGCGCAGCAGGCTGAAGCAGCCCATCCGGGCGCTGATTGACGATTATGTGCGCACCGCCGCCAATGCCACCGTGGCGCTGGAATTTGACACTGCTCCGCAGAAATACATCCTCGGAGTGACTGATGAGCAGTACGATGCCATTGTGTCGGACAAGTTCAAGCAGTACATGGGAAGCATTCTGGCGGCGACCACCAACCCGGAGACAGGCGAAAACCCTGTGTTCGGACAGCTGGCGCAGGGCAGTCTTGCGCCCCATGTGGACAAAATGCGGATGATCGCCACCCAGTTTGCGGCGGCCACCGGCCTGACCGTGACGGACGTTGGCGTGGTGAATGATGCCAACCCCACCAGCAGCGATGCCATTCTCGCCCAGAGCCAGACGTTGGTGCTGATGGCTCAGCAGCTGAACACCGGCAACGGGGATGCACTGAAAACCATCGCCCGCATGGCGCAGGCTATTGCCAGAAACGTGCCGCCGCAGGAACTGACGCGGGAAGAGTTGGATGTGGTGCCGCACTTCAAAAACCCGGCCATGCCGTCTGTGGCGGTGACGGCGGATGCGGCCATTAAGATCGCGTCTGTCCGGCAGGAATTTGCCGCGACGGATACTTTCTTGGAGATGATCGGCTTCGATCAGGCGGACATCCGCCGCATCCGGGTGCAGGAGCAGCGGGTGCGGGGGCAGGCGGTGCTGACAGAGGTGGAACGTGAGGATACCGGAGAAATCATGGATTGATTATATTGACCGCCTGTCGCGCATCAACGCAAAGGCCGGTGATCTGATGCGCGAGTATATCGAGAAACACGGCACGGAGGATTCCGAGGCGCTCATCCGGTACGCCCATGCGCTGGTAACAAAATACGGCGAGGGCAGCGCCGAGCTGGCCTGCCAGATGTATGATGCTGCCGCCGAGGCGTCCGGCGTGACACTTCCCCCGGCAGAGCCTGCGGAAACCGCAAGTCGGGAGGAAGTCGCCAGAATGGTGAACGGGAACCGGAACAGCCCGCCCAACCTGCAAAGCGGCGTTTCCCGTCTGGTCAAGCAGGCCGCCGCCGACACCACGCTGAAAAACGCCATCCGAGACGGAGCCGAGTGGGCCTGGGTGCCGCATGGGGACACCTGTCCGTTCTGTATCATGCTGGCCAGCAACGGCTGGCAAAAGGCCGGGGAAAAGACGCTGGACGGCAGCCATGCAAAGCACATCCACGCCAACTGCAACTGTGAATACGCCATCCGGTTTGATAGCCGCACAACTGTGGCCGGGTATGACCCAGAGAAGTATCTTGCGCAGTATCTGGATGTCGACGGAGACCTGAACGAAATGCGCCGAAGGCAGTACGCCAGAAACCGGGTGAAAATCAACGCCCAGAAACGGGCAGCGTATGCGGCCAGAAAAGAAGATGCGAGAAAGCTGTATTTGGCAAAAAGCATCGAGTGATTACAGTCCAAAATTAAAAACCACGATGCACTCTCCACCGTGGTTTTTTTCATGCCTGTTTGCCCTGCATGAGGGGCAGGCGGGCAATTTTTATGCCCCCACAGGCAGAACAACATTACGCAACGGCTGCGGAAAAGCCGGAAAGGAGCCAACCATGGCAGAAACTGTACATCAGGAACCCAGCACCACGGCGGCACAGCCGCAGGAGGAGCGCACCTTCACCCAGTCCGAGATGAACGCCATCATTCAGGACAGGCTGAACAGGGAGCGCGGCAAGTACGCGGACTACGAAGCCCTCAAGGAGAAAGCTGCGCAGTTTGACGCCGCGCAGGAAGCCGGAAAAACCGAGCTGCAGAAGGCCACCGAAAAGGTCAGCCGCTTGCAGGCCCAGCTGGACGCCATGACGCAGGCCGATGAAGTGCGTCAGGTGCGGGAGAACATCTCTCGAAAAACAGGCGTCCCGGCGGCACTGCTCAGCGGCGCAACCGAAGAGGAATGCAACGCACAGGCGCAGGCAATTTTGCAGTTTGCAAATCCAGGCGGCTATCCCAACGTGAGGGACGGCGGTGAACCCGCCGCAAGACCCACAGGCTCCGCCCGCGAACAGTTTGCGGGCTGGGCACAGCAGTATTTCAAATAAAGGAGTTTACTTATGGCAATTGCAATCAATCGTACTGATTCCATCAATCTTCCTTCCGCAGTTTCCACCGAAATCTGGCAAAAGGCGCAGGACACTTCCGCTGTCATGTCGCTGGCACGGCGCATCACGCTGCCTGGCCTTGGCGTGACCATCCCCGTCATTACCGGCGATCCGGAGGCCGGCTGGGTCGGCGAGACCGCCAAAAAGCCTGTCAAGCGCGGCACCCTCGCCACCAAGCAGATGACCCCCTATACGCTGGCGGTCATCGTTCCCTTCTCCAACCAGTTCCGGCGCGATCTGCCCGCTCTGTATGACGCGCTGGTAGCCCGCCTGCCCGGTGCGCTGGCCAAGCAGTTTGACGCCACAGTTTTTGGCGCCACCACCGTTCCCGGCTCCAACTTCGATACCCTCAAGAACTGCACCGCGCAGGAGATCGGCACCGATGCCTACGCCGGCCTGGTGTCCGCCGACACCGACATTGCCGAGCACAACGGCATTCTGAACGGCTGGGTGCTGTCCCCCAAGGGCAAGAGCATCCTGCTAAGCGCCGTGGACGGCAACAAGCGTCCGCTGTTCATCAACTCCGCGGCGGAGGGCGCCGTTCCCATGATCCTCGGCTCCCGCGCCGTGTACAGCAAGGGCGCGTATGTGTCCGGCTCTCCTGAGGTGGTCGGCTTTGCCGGTGACTGGACGCAGGCCGTCTATGGCACTGTGGAGGGCGTCAAGGTGGCCATCTCTGACCAGGCCACCCTCACCGACGGCGGCACCACCATCAACCTGTTTGAGCAGAATATGTTCGCCGTTCGGGCAGAGATCGAGGTCGGTTTCCGCTGCGACACCACCGTATTCAACAAGCTGACCCGCGCTGCATCCTGATGAGGTGATCCCATGCTGGTTTACGCAACCGCCGATGATGTGGCGGACGGTTTCCGGGAACTGACCGGCGAGGAGATTTCCCGCTGTGATGCGCTGCTGCGGGAGGCGGCCGTTATCATTGACGCGCACAATGCAGATGCATATCCCGCGTCAAAGAAGCTGGTATCCTGCCGGATGGTGCGCCGCCTGCTTGGCGACGGCTCCGATGCCGCCGCTCTGTACCCCATGGGGGCATCGCAGGGGTCGGCGTCCGCGTTGGGGTACAGTCAAAGCTGGACCATGAGCGGCGGCTCTGCCGGGGAGTTGTATCTCTCCAAGCTGGAGAAAAAGCTCCTCGGTTATTGCGGTCGTGTGGGGGCGCACAGCCCTGCGGAGGAATTGTGCCTATGATCCACGGCATCGAGGTGACCCTGTACGAAAAAAAGCAAACCGGCGCTGACCCGTTCGGCGCACCGGAGGTTTCCGAAACGCCGGTGACCGTCCAAAACGTCCTTGTGGGCGAACCGTCCACCGAGGACATGGTCAGCGACATCCAGCTATTTGGCAGGCGTCTGGCCTACACGCTGGCACTGCCAAAGGGTGATGACCACGACTGGAACGATGTGACGGTGTCGTTTTTCGGGCAGAAATTCCGAACCTATGGCGGCGTGACGCAGGGCATCGACCGACTTGTGCCGCTGGCGTGGAACAGAAAGGTCAAGGTGGAACGCATTGAGTAACCTGAAATTCAAGCTGAACCGCTCCGGCGTCCGCAAGCTGATGCGCAGTGAGGAGATGCAAAAAGCGCTGGCCAGTCAGGCATACAGAGCCAAGCATCATCTGGGGGACGGCTATGCCGTTTCCACGCGACACGGCAAAAACCGCGCAAACGCTGAAATCTCTGCCGTGACGCAGGAGGCAAGGAAGGACAACCTCAAAAACAACACCATCTTAAAGGCGGTGAGCAGCCTTGATTGAGGAAATCCTCATAGAGCGTCTTTCCGCATCGCTGGGCGTTCCCGTTGTGCTGGAGTTGCCCAGTCCGCTTCCGGAGCAGCCATTTGTCCTACTGGACAAAACAGGCTCCACCACAGCCATCGGCTACGGAACCGCCACCTTTGCGGTGCAGAGCTGGGCGGATACGCTGTACCATGCCGCCGCACTCAATGAGCGGGTGAAAGATGCCCTGCAAACGCTGGAGGAGCTGGACGACATCGCCGCCGTGGATATTCAGACCGATTACAACTTTACTGACCCTGCCACCAAACGGTATCGCTACCAGCTGGTGGCGGCGGTCACGTTTTATATCGAGAGGTGAACAACTTATGGCAAACAAAGTAAGCAATGTTACGCTGGCCAAGCCCAAGAAATCCGGCGCGGTTTTCCGTGCTCCGCTGGGCACCGAACTGCCCACCGATGCGAAAGTCACGCTGAACGAGGCGTTCAAGTGCCTTGGCTATCTGGGCGAGGATGGCCTTACAAATGAGAACTCCCCCACCACAGAAACCATCAAGGCGTGGGGTGGGGATACCGTGGCCACGCCCCAGACCGAGAAAGCGGACACCATGAAGTTCAAGCTGCTGGAGGCCCTCAATGCGGACGCGCTCAAGGCGGTGTACGGGGACAGCAACGTGTCCGGCACGCTGGACGCCGGCATCACCATCAAGGCCAACAGCGAGGAGCAGAAGGACTGCTGCTGGGTGTTTGACATGATCCTTCGGAACGGCGTGCTCAAGCGCATCGTGGTACCCTGTGCGTCAGTCACAGACGTTGGCGAAATCGTCTACAACGACAAGGACCCGGTGGGCTATGACACCACCATCACCGCCAAGCCCGATGATGACGGTCAGACGCACTATGAGTACATCGTGAAGGGGGCGTGACCTGTGAAAATCACCACCCGGAGCGGATTTTCCTGTGACCTTCCCGACGCCGCCCTCGACAACATGGAGCTGGTGGACGCGCTGGCCGAAATGCAAAGCGACAGCGATACGCTGGCGGTGTCCCGCGTGCTGCGGCTGCTGCTGGGCAATGACAACCGCAAGGCGCTGTACGACCACCTGCGGGTGGATGGCCGCGTGCCCATCGAGGCGGTGACCGCCGAAATTTCCGACATCTTCGCCGCGCTGGGGCAAGCCGGAAAAAACTGATGACCCTCTCCGCGTTTGTGGCGTCCGACCGGGGCGCGCTGGTCTGCGACATGGCCGAGACCTACGGTGTGCTGGACATGGCCGCGCTGCCGGTGCCGCTGCTGGCCACACTGGCGGCTGGTCTGGGCGAGGATTCCCGCTCCCGGCGGGCGCTGTCCGGCACGCCGGTGGCCGCCAACACGCTGCTGCTGGCCGCCATTGTGGACAGTCTGGCGGGCATCCTTGGGGCGCTCACAGGCGTCAAGCCCGCGGCGTCCGTGGTACAGGCGCTCACTGGAGGCAGCGCGCCGGAAGGCCCGCTGAGGACCTTTGACAGCGGAGAGGATTTTTTTGCGGCACGGGAACAAATTTTGAAGGAGGCGGAACATGGCAGCGAACACGGAGCTGGGTAAAGCTTATGTGCAGATCATCCCATCTGCGCAGGGCATTTCCGGCAAAATCACCGAAGCCCTTGGCGGAGAATCCGCCAGTGCGGGACGCTCGGCGGGAGAAAGCTGGACGCAAAACCTCATCGGCGTTGCCAAAAAAGCGCTGGCCGCGGCTGGAATCGGCAAGGCGCTCTCCCTTGCGCTGACCGAGGGCGCGGCATTAGAGCAGGCCATCGGCGGCGTGGAGACGCTGTACGGCAATGCCGCCGAAACCATAAAAACCTACGCAAAAGACGCTTTTCGCACGGCGGGTCTGTCCGCCAACGACTACATGGAGCAGTCCACCAGCTTTGCGGCGGCGCTGGTGTCCAGCCTGTCCGGCGATACCGCCGCGGCGGCCGAGGCAGCCAACACTGCCCTCACCGACATGGCGGACAACGCCAACAAGATGGGCACCGATATGGCGGATATCCAGAACGCTTATCAGGGGTTTGCCAAAGGCAACTACACCATGCTGGACAACCTCAAGCTGGGCTACGGCGGCACGCAGAGCGAAATGAAACGCCTTCTGGCTGACGCGCAGAAGCTCACCGGCATGAAGTACGACATCAGAAATCTGGCGGACGTATACAGCGCCATCCATGTGGTGCAGACCGAGCTTGGCATTACAGGCACCACCGCCAAAGAGGCCGCCACCACGCTGACCGGCTCCTTTGCGGCCATGAAATCCGCTGCCAGCAACGTGCTGGGCGCACTGACCATCGGGGATGGCGAAATGCTCAAGAATTCCCTGAACGGCCTTGCCGACACTGCCGTGACCTTCCTTGTTGGCAACCTGATGCCAGCCATCGGAAACATTCTGTCGGCTCTGCCAGATACCGCCGTGACCCTTGTCACCTCGCTGGCCGCGTCATTGCAGGCGCAGGCACCGGGGCTTTTGCAAAGCGGCGTGGAACTGCTGCAAAACATTGTGAACGGCATTGTGACAGGACTTCCACAACTTTTACAGAGCGGCGCGGACATGATTGCCGGATACCGGAAGACGATTTCGGAACGATTTCCACAGATTCTGGAAGCCGGGTCGCAGATGCTGCAGAATCTTGTCAACGGCATTTTGCAGAATCTTCCCGCCCTTGTTTCCTCCGCGCTTGTGCTCATTGGTCAGCTGGTGGGCGTGTTTCTGGACTGCCTGCCCCAGCTGCTGCAAAGCGGCGTGAAGCTGATTCTTAGCCTTGTAGACGGTGTTCTGCAATCCTTGCCGCATGTGGCCAGCGCGGCATTCACCACCATCGCCAAGCTGGCGGCCTCGCTGCTTTCGCGAGCGCCGGACATCCTGCAATCCGGCATCACCCTCATCGGGGAGCTTGCGGCAGGACTCATTCGCGCAATTCCAACGGTGGTGTCAGCAGCCGGTCAAATTATTTCCGATTTCAAAAACAAATTCAGCCAGACCGACTGGCTCAGCCTTGGCAGGAACATCATTGACGGAATCATTGCCGGAATCCGGAACGCCATGGGCGCGCTGGGCGGCGCGATCCGTGATGTGGCGGATTCCGCCATCAGCGCCGCCAAAAACGCGCTTGGCATCCACAGCCCGTCCGCCCTGTTCCGGGACGAAATCGGCCGTCAGATTCCCGCCGGTATGGCGCTTGGCATCGAGAAGAACATGGGCCTTGTGGACGGCGCGCTGTCCGACATGAACGGCACCGCCTTTGGCACCGTTCAGAACGCCATGCGCGGCTGGTCCTTCGGCGGGACCGTGATGCCGCAGACCAACAGCTATACCATCCAGATGACTGTCAACGCCGCCGATGGACAGAGCGTCCGGGAGGTGGCCGACGCGGTCATGGAGCGCCTGCAATGGGCCATCGACAGAAAGGAGGCCGCCTTTGCGTGATACCCTGTTTGTGGACGGCGTCTGCCTTGCGGACTACGGCCTTGTGCTTACCAATGTGCGCACCGAGGCCGCGCCTGTCCGCGTGGTGGAGCGCATCGCCATTCCGGGGCGCAGCGGCGCACTGCACATCGACCGCGGCCGCTTTGAAAACGTAAAAGTGGAATACTCCTTTGCCATTCTGCGGGAGTTTTCCGAGAAATTCGCGGCATTGCGTGCGCTACTACTGTCCAAGTCGGGCTATCGGCGTCTGGAGGATACCATGCACCCGGAGGAGTACCGCATGGGCGCCTGTCTGGACGGAATCGAGCCGGAATTATACCGATTTCTGAAAACCGGCACCTTTCCGCTGAAATTCGACTGCGCACCGCAGAGGTATCTAAAATCCGGAGAATATCCGGTGATTTTTTCCGAACCTGGTGTGCTGTACAATAGCACAGCTTTTGCCTCCAAGCCGCTGATTGCGGTGACTGGCAGCGGCGCTGGCAGTCTGACCGTGAACGACGTGACAGTGGGCATCCTGTCTCTGGACGGCTCCCTCACGCTGGACTGCGACACCCAGAACGCCTACAAAGGGAACCAAAACAAAAATAACACGATCTCTGCGCCGGTATTCCCGGTGCTGTCGCCCGGTGAAAACCAAATTAGCTGGACGGGCGGCGTCACCGGCGTGGAGATTACACCAAGGTGGTGGACACTATGAATCCGATTTTGTTTGCACCAATAGAGACAAACTTCAATACCAACGGCATCGGCGTTCTGTCCGATGCCGTTTCTTGCATCGTCACCGAGGAACGCAACGGCGCGTTTGAGCTGGAAATGCAGTACCCTGTCACGGGTGTCCACTATGGACACATCGCGCGGCGCTGTCTGCTGTTGGCAAAGCCAAACCCTGTCAGCGACGCGCAGCCTTTCCGAATCTACCGCATCACGCGCCCCATGGGCGGCGTGGTGACGGTCTATGCCGCGCACATTAGCTACGACCTATCCGGCATCCCGGTGTCCCCGTTCACCGCTGCCAGCGCCCCTGCTGCCATGGCGGCGCTGGCGTCCAATGCGGCCACGGACTGCCCATTTTCGTTTTGGACGGATAAGACCGCCTCCGCCGCCATGACGGTCTCAGTGCCATCCAGTATCCGCAGCCTTCTGGGAGGCAGCGAGGGCAGTCTGCTGGACGTCTACGGCGGCGAGTACGCCTTTGACCGTTTCACCGTCCGCCTGTACGGCCAACGCGGAGCCAACCGGGGCGTGTCCATCCGCTACGGCAAAAATCTCACCGATCTGACGCAGGAGGAAAACTGTCAGTCTGTGTACACCGGCTGTTATCCCTACTGGGCCGGGCAGGACGGCGATTTGGTGACGCTGCCAGAAAAAATTCTTTCTGCAGAGGGCAGCTATGACTTTGTGAAAATCCTTCCGCTGGATTTGTCCGGAGAATGGCAGGTGGCCCCAACGCCGGACGCGCTGCGGGAACGCGCCTCTTCTTACATGAAGACAAACCGCATCG